>NZ_CP126145.1:3510000-4110000 GCF_030126985.1 Sagittula sp. MA-2
CACCGCACCCTTCGTCGTCTATCGCGGCCCCCGCAGGTGGGAGGACCAGCACCCGGCGCGACCTCTGGTCTGGGCGCTGGTCTGGACGGTCGTCCCCGCCTTCTGGGCCGGCAGCATCTACTGGCTGGCGCAGGCGGTGTTCTGAGGAAGGGTGCAGGATCTGCACCCTACTGGATGTCGTGCCGGTGACGGATCAGCCGCCGACACACCAGCGCATGATCGCTTTCTGGGCGTGCAGACGGTTCTCCGCCTCGTCCCAGATGACCGAATGCGGGCCGTCCATGATCTCGGAGGTGACCTCTTCCTCGCGGTGCGCGGGCAGGCAGTGCATGAACAGCGCGTCGTCCTTGGCATGCGCCATGAGCGCCGCGTTCACCTGGTAGGGGCGCAGCATGTTGTGCCGCCGCTCGCGCGCGCTTTGCGCGTCGTGCATCGACACCCACGTGTCGGCGATCACGAGGTCGGCGCCCTCAACGGCCTTGGCCGGGTCGCGCTCGATGGTGATCTTGCTGCCCTGCTGGCGCGCCCAGCCGACGAATTCCGGCTCCGGGTCGAGCTGGACGGGCCCGGAGAAGGTCAGGTCGAAGCCAAACTGCCCGGCGGCATGCAGGAAGGAGGCGCAGACGTTGTTGCCGTCGCCGCACCAGACCACCTTCTTGCCGGCGATCGGACCGCGGTGCTCTTCGAAGGTCATCACGTCGGCCATGATCTGGCAGGGATGCGTGCGGTCGGTCAGCCCGTTGATGACCGGGACGGAGGCGTATTCGGCCATCTCCTCCAGCACGGATTCGTCGAAGGTCCGGATCATGATCATGTCGACGTAGCGCGACATGACGCGGGCGGTGTCGGCGATGGTCTCGCCGTGGCCCAGCTGCATGTCGGAGCCCGACAGCACCATGGTCTGCCCCCCCATCTGGCGCACGCCCACGTCGAAGGAGGTGCGCGTGCGGGTCGAGGGTTTCTCGAAGATCAGCGCCACCATGCGGTTCTTCAGCGGCAGCTCGTCGTCGGGTTCCACCTTCGGCTTGCCCTTGCGCGCGTCCTTCACGGCCCGGGCGTTGTCGATGATGCCCCTGAGGGCATCCTTGTCGGTCTTGTGGATGTCGAGGAAGTGGTTCATCGGTCGAATTCTTTGCTCTTGCGGAGGAACCGGGGCGCTGCCCCGGACCCCGAGGGTATTTTTGCCAAGATGAAGATCAGGCGGCTTCGAAGGCGGTCGCGGCCTTGTCGAGGCGGTCGAGCGCCTCGGCGATTTCCGCCTCGGTGATGTTCAGCGGCGGCAGAAGGCGCACCACGTTGTCGGCGGCGGGCACGGTGATGACCTCGGCAGCGTAGCCGGCCTTCACCACATCGGCGGCGGCGGCCTTGGCGGTGCACTTGAGACCCAGCATCAGGCCCATGCCGCGCACCTCCTCGAAGGTGTCGGGGTGGGCGGCGATGAGGCCTTCGAGCTTCTGGCGCAGGAGGCCCGCGCGGGCGTTCACCGTCTCGAGGAAGGCCGGGTCGGAGATCCGGTCGATCACCGCCTTGCCCACGGCGCAGCCCAGCGGGTTGCCGCCGTAGGTCGATCCGTGGGTGCCCGCGACCATGCCGCTGGCGGCCTCTTCGGTGGCCAGCACGGCGCCCAGGGGGAAGCCGCCGCCGATGCCCTTCGCGACCATCATGATGTCCGGGGTGACGCCCGCCCATTCATGCGCGAACAGCCGTCCGGTCCGGCCGACGCCGCACTGCACCTCGTCGAGGATCAGGAGCACGCCCTTTTCGTCGCAGAGCGCCCGCAGGCCTTTCAGGCACTGGTCGGGCAGCGGGCGGATGCCACCTTCGCCCTGCACCGGCTCGATCAGGATCGCGGCGGTCTTTTCGGTGATCGCGGCGTGCAGCGCATCATGATCTCCCCAGTCGAGGTGGATGAAACCGTCGAGCACCGGGCCGAAGCCCTTGACCATTTTCTCCGACCCGGAGGCCGCGATGGCCGCGGAGGACCGGCCATGGAAGCAGCCGGAGAAGGTCAGGATCTCGACCTTTTCCTTCTCGCCCTTCTCGTACCAGTACTTGCGGGCCATCTTGACCGCCAGTTCGCAGGCCTCCGTGCCGGAGTTCGTGAAGAACACCGTGTCGGCGAAGGTGACCTCGACCAGCTTGTCGGCCAGCGCCTGCTGCTGCGGGATCTCGTAGAGGTTCGACACGTGCCAGAGCTTCGACGCCTGCTCGGTCAGCGCGGCGACCAGATCGGGGTTCGCATGGCCCAGGGCGTTCACCGCGATGCCGCTGCCGAGGTCGAGGAATCGGCGCCCGTCCTCCTCGATCAGCCAGGCGCCCTCGCCCTTCACGAAGTGCAGGGGCGCGCGGTTGTAGGTCGGCAGAACGGAAGGGATCATGGCTCATGTCCTCTGGAAATAGAGGTCCGATTGGTGGCAAGCCCACAGGCTTTAGTCAAGACGGACCGGTTCTCGGGAAGGTGACGCAGGACGACGGGCGCACCGGAAAGGCACGCGGAGAAGAGCTCAGGCTCGTCGGATGATCGTCTTTTGCATCATGGCGCGTCTTTGACCGGTTCCGGCGCGGAAAGCAAGCGATTTGAGAGGGCGGCCCTGTTCAGCGCGCGGCGAAACCGGCGGCGGCGCGCAGGAAGATGTCTGCGCCGGTGCCGATCAGTGCGTCGGGGAAGTCGTAGTCGGGGGCGTGCAGCGGCGGGCAGGTTTCCCCCGCCCCGAGGAAGAGCATCGCCGCCGGCATGTCCGCGCCGAAGCGGCCGAAGTCCTCGGAGGCGCGCATGGGCATTCCTTCGGACACGCGGCGGCAGCCTTGGGTGGCGCGCTCCAGCAGGGCGACGGCCTCCGGCGCGTTCACGCAATGACCGAAGGCCTCGTGCACCGTGATGTCCGCGGTCAGCCCCGTGGCGGCCCTTGCGACCAGCGCGCGGGCCTCCGCCTCCAGCGCGGCCATGCGGTCGTCGAGGAGGGTGCGCAGGGTCACCATGATCTCGCCCTCGCCCGGGGCCACGCCGAAGGCCGGCACGCCCAGCCGGGCGTGGGTCACGGTCGCCAGCCGGAAGTCGGGATGTTCGGTCGGCAGGTCGCGGCTCAGCGCGCCGAAATCGGCGATAAGCCGGGCCAGCGCCAGACCGGGAGAGACGCCCTTTTCCGGCTCTGATGCGTGGGCCGTGCGTCCCCAAAGGCGCACGCGCAGCCCGCGCGAGGCGCAGTTGACCGGCCCCTCCTTCAGCGCGACGGCGCCCAGCGGCAGGCCGGGCATGTTGTGCAGCGACACCGCCATGTCCGCGCCGAGCGTGTCGAAGCGGGCATCCTCGATTACCGCGCGGGCGCCCTGCCCGGTTTCCTCGGCGGGCTGGAACAGCAGGATCACGCGCGTGTCGGGCGGCTGCCGCGACAGGACGCGGGCGACGGCATATAGCACCGCCATGTGTCCGTCGTGACCGCAAAGATGCGCCACGCCCGCGCGTTCGGAGCGCCACGCGGGCTGCCCGGTCTCGACGATCGGCAGCGCGTCCAGCTCGCAGCGGATCAGCAGGCCACGGTCGCCCGTGCCGAAGGTGGCAGCGACGCCGGTGCCGCCGAGGCCGGTGGTCAGCGCGGCGGGCTGGAGGGCCTGCAGGTGCTCGGCGATGATCGCGGCGGTGGCGGATTCCTCGCCCGAGAGCTCGGGCGCGCGGTGCAGCCTGTGCCGCAGGTCGCGCGCGGCGGCGATGTCCTCTTGCGTGACGCCTGTCATGGCCGTTCTCCCCCGGATGCCCGTGTTTACCGTCATCCCATCACGGCGGGCGAACGGGTGCAATAACTGGGGCCGTGGTTCCGGATCAGCGCCGTGTTGGCGGCAATCCCCAGCCCGGCCACCAGCGCCAGCGGATGCCGCACGAACAGGACGCGCACTTGGCAAAACCTCCGAAACCTGCACGGCAGGCTGGGGCAGACGCGCTTAAAGGCCGGTTGACCGACATGCGCCCAGCCAAATGGCACTCACCCCCCGAACGGGTCCTCCGGGTAGCCGACACCTGTCAGGTACAGCCCCTGCGGCGGGCAGACCGGCCCGCAGGCGGCGCGGTCGCGGGCCTCCAGCGCCTCGCGTACCCGTTCGGGCGCCCAGGCTCCGGCGCCGACCCGCTCCAGCGTGCCGACGAAGGACCGCACCTGGTTGTGCAGGAAGGACCGGGCGCGCAGAGAGAACCGAACCTCCGGCCCGGCGGGACCGTCCACCGCCTCGATCTCCAGCGAATCCAGCGTCTTGACCGGCGATTTCGCCTGGCACATCACCGACCGGAAGGTGGTGAAGTCGTGCCGCCCCACAAGGCAGGCCGCGCCCGCGCGCATCGCTTCCACGTCGAGCGGATGCATGACCCGCCAGACCTGCCCCTCTTCCAGCGTGGCAGGCGCACGGCGCATCAGGATGCGGAACAGGTAGCGCCGTTCCACCGCCGAGAACCGCGCGTGCCAGTCGTCGGCCACCCGCGCGCAGGCCCGGATCGCCACCGGCGCGGGCTTCAGATGGAAATTCAGCGCCTCCGACAGCCGGAACGGATCCCAGTCCTTCGCCATGTCGCACTGCGCCACCTGCCCGCGCGCATGCACGCCCGCATCGGTGCGCCCTGCCCCCGCGATGGTGAACGGGCCGGGCTCCAGCCGCGCCAGCGCCTCCTCGATGGCCTGCTGCACCGAAGGCTGCGCCGCCTGGCGCTGCCACCCCGCAAACGGGCGGCCATCATATTCCACGAGCAATGCGTATCTTGGCATGTGCGCCGCTTAGCGCGGCCCGCGGGCGGCGTCTACACCCGCACGACCGGCAAGACCCAGCAAGACACTGGCAGCGGCCGCCTCAGCACCCTAAGTTCAGAACGAACAACTGCAAAGGCTCCCATGGTCCTGACCACTCTCGCCGACGGCCTCGCCCGGGGCATAGACAGCGCAACCAGCACGATCTCGGAGACCTTCTTCGAACCCACCCTGCGCCTCGGTGTGACCGGGCTGTCGCGGGCCGGGAAAACGGTGTTCATCACCTCGCTCGTGGCGAACCTGATGGACCGCGCCCGGATGCCGGGACTCGTCGCCCAGTCCGAGGGCCGCATCCTCACCGCCTTTTTGCAGCCGCAGCCCGACGACACCATCCCACGTTTCGACTACGAGACCCACCTCGCCGCGCTCACCGCACGCGAACCGCGCTGGCCGGACAGCACGCGCGCCGTGTCCGAACTGCGCCTGTCGCTGAAGGTGCGTCCGCAGGGCCTCCTGTCCGGGCTGCAGGGGCCGCGCACCCTGCACCTCGACATCATCGACTATCCCGGCGAATGGCTGCTGGACCTCGGCCTGATGGAGAAGTCCTACGCCCAGTGGTCCGAACACATGCTGGACCGCATGACCCGCCGCCCCGATCCCGGCGGCTTCCTGCCCATGGCCACCACCGAGGCGGCGGAGGCGAAGCTCGACGAACCCGTGGCGCAGCGTCTGGCCAAGGCCTACACGGAGGCGCAGAACGCCGCCCGCCGCGACGGCTTTTCCGACTGCGGGCCGGGGCGCTTCCTTCTGCCCGGCGACCTGGCCGGCTCCCCCGTCCTGACCTTCGCGCCCCTGCCGCCGGTCAGTGCATCGCGCGGCTCGCTCTACCGCGAGTTCGAGCGCCGCTTCGACGCCTACAAGTCCCGCGTGGTCAAACCCTTCTTCCAGGACCACTTTGCCCGGCTCGACCGGCAGATCGTGCTGGTCGACGCGCTCGGCGCGATCCATGCAGGCCCCCGCGCCGTCGAGGACCTGCGCCGCACGCTGGCCGACATCCTGACCGCCTTCCGCCCCGGCGCCTCGTCCTTCCTGACGCAGCTCTTCCTCGGACGGCGGATCGACCGCATCCTCTTTGCCGCGACCAAGGCCGACCACCTGCACCACACCCAGCACGCCCGCCTGACCGCTGTGATGGAGGCGCTGACCCGCGACGCCCGCGACCGCGCACGCTTTGCCGGGGCCGACACGCAGGCCCTGTCGCTCGCCGCCCTGCGGGCCACCACCGAAGAGGTCATTGCCCACGAGGGCCGCGACCTGCCCTGCGTGCGCGGCACCCTGCTGGACACCGGCAAGCGCGCGGCCTTCTATCCCGGCGAATTGCCGGAGGATCCCGCGCACCTGTTGTCCCCTGCCCGCGAAGGCGCCTCTGAATGGCTGGGGCAGGATTATTCCATCATGTCCTTCGCTCCCGCACCGCTGACGTTGAAACCCGGCGAGGGCCCGCCGCACATCCGCCTCGACCGCGCCGCCCAGTTCCTGATCGGAGACCGCCTGTGACGATGACTGCCATGACCCGCGAACCCACCTCCTCCCGCAATGAAGGGGGACCGGACGAGCCGAACCCCGACCTGCCGCCGGAGCAGCCCCCCTCGGAAGAGCCGGGCACGCCCGCCCCCGACCTGCCCGATCCACGGCCCGAAGAGGTGCCGGACGCGCCCGAACCGGACCTGCCGCCGGACACGCCCCCCGAGGAGGTCCCCGACGACCTGCCCGGCGTGCCCGATCCCTCCCATCCCGGCCACGACCTGCCGCCGGACGCGCCGGACGAAGTGCCCGGCACGCCCGAACCGGACCAGCCCGGCAACCCGACGGAGATCCCGGGCACCCCGGCGCCGGACCTGCCGCCGCAGGAGATCCCCTCCGAGGTCCCCGGCCTGCCCGGCGACCCCGGCCCTGCGCCCGGTCCGATGCCCGGTCCGATCGTCAGCCTGCGTCCGGGCCATCCGCTCGACGCGGGCCGTGTCGGCGACATGATCACCCGCGCGGTGGCCGGCCAGCCGTGGATGCCGCGGCTCCACACCGGCGCGGAGGACATCGCCCACGCGGGCCGCATGATCGACAAGGGCTGGGTCACGGTGGCCGAGGTCGACTACACCCCCGCGGGCTTCATCGCCCGCGACGGCGGCTACATCCACAGCCTCTACATCGCCGCCGAGGCGCAGGGCAGCGGCATCGGCACCCTGCTGCTCGACGACGCCAAGGCAACGTGCGACAGCCTCGAACTCTGGACCCTGCAGGCCAACCGCGGCGCGCAGCGTTTCTACCGCCGCGAAGGGTTCCGCCCGGTGGAGGAATCGGACGGCGATCACAACGAGGAAGGCCTGCCAGACATACGCTTTCTCTGGACACGTGCGGACACGGCCGAGGACGACACCGGGGACAAAGGCAAGACTGCCGAAGGCGGGACGGCCGGGGCATCCGGCACTGGCACCGGCAAGGACGCGAAGGCCACGTCAGACAGGAAAGACACCACCGGCTGACCGCACCATCCGCACCGGGCCGCCCGATTTAGCGGGCCGGATTTCGCAGGCCGAAACTCACGGGCCACCCTCCGGACGCCCGCTTCAAAGGGAGAGTCGCGCCACGCGCGACGGGGCCACGCCCCTCCGCTCCACCGCTTCAGGATCCAAACCATGACCGACACGCGCAAGGGCCCCGTCCTCATCGACCTCGACGACGACAGCGCCGCCCCCTCCCCGTCAGAGGTTCCGCCCGTCCCCGACCTGACCCCGCCGCCCGAAGGGGCGGCCATGGCCACCGTCGCGGCCCTGACCACCCGACGCGTCTCCACCCTCGCGCGCTGGTTCTGGCGCCTGCTGGCCGCGCTCGTGGGGACCTTCGTCTCCATCGCCGCGTGGAACTTCGCCACCGGGCTGATCGCCGCCAACCCGGCGCTCGGCTGGGCGGTGACCGCGCTCCTTGCCGCCTTCCTGCTGGTCTGTGTGGCCATCGTGGTCAAGGAACTCTCCGCCTTCGCCCGCCTGTCGAAGATCGACTCCCTGCACCGTCAGGCCGACACCGCGCTGGCCGAGGACGACCTGGCCCTCGCCCGCGACCTCTCCGACAGGCTGGTGGGCCTCTACAAGGGGCGCGAGGACACGCGCTGGGGCCGCGACCGCTTTGCCGCCCGCCGGGACGAGATCTTCGATGCCTCGGGCCTCATCGCCCACGCCGAAAACGAACTGCTCGCCCCTCTCGACCTGCAGGCCCGGCGCGAGGTGGAGGCCGCCGCCCGGCAGGTCGCCGCCGTCACCGCGCTGGTGCCGCTGGCCCTTGCCGACGTCGCCGCCGCGCTGACCGCCAACCTGCGGATGATCCGCCGCATCGCGGAGATCTACGGCGGACGCTCCGGCACGCTGGGCAGCTGGCGGCTCACCCGCGCGGTCTTCTCGCACCTCGTGGCCACCGGCGCGGTCGCGGTGGGCGACGACATGCTGGAACCGATCTTCGGCGCGGGGATCCTGGGCAAGCTCTCCCGCCGCTTTGGCGAGGGTATGGTCAACGGCGCCCTCACCGCCCGCGTGGGCGTGGCCGCCATGGAGGTCTGCCGCCCCCTGCCCTTCGGCCCGGGCAAACGGCCCTCCGTGCGCTCCATCGTGCGCTCCTCGCTGAGCGGGCTGTTCCAGCAGGACAAGGGGCACACCGCCCCGTAGGGTGGGGGTTCCGCGCGGCACGCGCGGGTTCGCCACCCCTGCCCAAAAGTCAGGAAACCCACCGGTTCCCAAGCCGCGCCCGGCGTGATTGAGTGCGCCACGAACAATCGGAGCGCAGCGCGTGGAAGCCCTACTCGTCCTCGTCGGCATCATCTTCCTGGCCCTGCCGGTGGTGGTGGTCGTCCTCATCGTCCGGCAGGCCCGCCTGTTCCGGGAACTGGCCGAACTGCGCCAGAGGGTCGACACCCTGACCGCAGGTCCGACACCCTGGCGGGACCAGCCTAACCAGCCTCTCGCCGCCGCAGCGTCCCCTGCCCCCGCCGTCGCCGAACGCCCCGCAGAGCCGGAACCCGCGCCGGCACCGCACCCCCAACAACCGCCCCAACCCGCGGCGCCCTCCCGTCCGGCCCCCGCCCCCGAACCGAAGGGCCCGTCCATCGCGGCGCGCCTCACCGACTGGCTCGCACAGAACTGGTTCTACGCCATCGCTGCCGTCTCCCTTGCGCTGGCGGGGATCTTCCTCGTGCAATACGGCGTGGAAACCGGCCTGCTGACCCCGCGTGCCCGGGTCGCCGCCGCGCTCGTCTTCGGCGCCGCCCTGATCCTCGGAGGAGAGCGAATCCGCCGCCGCTCCGGCGACACGGAGGACAGCGCCACCGCCTACCTGCCCTCTACCCTCTCATCCGCCGGGCTCGTCTCGCTGATGGGCGGTGTCCTCGCCGCGCGCCTGCTCTACGGGCTGATCGATCCCGGTCCGGCGCTTGCGCTGCTCTTTGCCACGGCCCTCGGCGGGCTGGTCCTCGGCTGGATCAACGGGCCGCTTCTGGCCGCTATCGGGCTTGCGGGCGGGTTCGCCGCGCCCTTCCTCGTCGGCGGCCAAAGCGATCAGCCCGAATGGCTCCTCGTCTACTTCGCGCTCCTCGCCGCACTCGGCCTCGGCATCGACACGCTGCGCCGCTGGGCCTGGGTCTCTGTCCTGGCCCTCTTCGGCGGGTTTGCCACCGGCGCGCTGCTGCTGCTCGCCGAACCGACCGAAACGATGGCCACCACCTACGCCGTCCACGCCACGCTGCTGGCCGTGCTGGCGATCCTGATCCCGGCGCGCAGCCTGACGCCCGATCACGCCGCGCCCTGCCTCCTGCAGGCGCTGGAAAAGGCTCGCCCGGCCTTCCCGACGCTGCTGGCCGCCGGTACCACGCTGGCCGCGACCCTCGTGCTGCTCAGCTCGGCCATCTTCGGCCTCACTGCATGGTGGACCGCACTGGCCCTCGCGACGCTCCTCGGCGCGGCGCTGGCGCTCTGGTCCCACAGGGCGCCCGGCCTTCAGGACCTCGCCGCCCTGCCTGTCGCCGCGACCCTCCTCCTCCTGCTGGCGCCAGAGCTGAACCGCGCCGTCCTGACCACGCTCTTCGCCACGCTCGACGCGCAGGAAGGTCTGACCGAACAGCGCCTGCCGCTCACCGTCACCCTCGCCATGCTGGCGCCTCTGGTCCTGACGCTCGCCGCCGCGCTGCGCAGCCTGAAGGGCGACCCGTTCAAGGCGCACTGGGCCGCCGCTGCCGCCCTGATCGCCCCGCTGGGCGGCCTCGCGCTCGAAGTCACGTGGCAGCCCGCCACCCTCATCGGCGCTTGGCCCTGGGCGCTGCACGCGCTGGCGCTCGGCGGGCTGATGACCGCGCTCGCCGCGCGCTTTGCCCGGATCGACGGCACGGACCGGCTGCGCGCCGCGCTGGCCACGCTTTCGGCGCTCGCCTGCCTCGCCTTCGCGCTGACCGTCATCCTCACCGATGCGGCGCTGACCCTCGCGCTGGCCGCCACCGTGCTGGCCGCCGCCGCGCTCGACCGCCGCTTCGACCTCGCGCCGATGACCGGCTTCATCACCGCCGGGATCGCCGCCCTGGGCTACCGGCTGCTGGCCGATCCCGGCCTCGACTGGGCGGTTGAGGTGGGCTTTGCCGAGATGTTCCTCACCTACGGCGGCACGCTGGCCGCCCTGCTCGCCGCCCGCGCCCTCCTGCCGGAGGCCCGGTCGCGCGCGAAACTCTTCCTCGAAAGCGCCGCGTGGTCAGCGGGCGGCATGACCGCATCGCTGACGCTCTACCACCTGATCGAAGGCATGACCGGCCACGCCGCGGGGCAGGAGCACTGGATCACCGGCCTGCACGCCACGATCTGGACACTGGCCGCGCTGGCGCAGGTCATGCGCATGGGCGCGGGCGGGCCGCTCCGCCTGCTGCGCCTCGCGCTCGCGGTGATCTTCGGCCTCGTCGCGCTGGGGTTCGAGGTGGCAGCCCTCAGCCTCGCCAACCCGCTGTTCGGCGGACAGACCGTCGCGGGCCCGGTGCTGCTCAACACGCTGATCCCCGCCTACCTCCTGCCCGCGCTGGCGCTGGCCGTGGGCGCCGCGCGCCTCTCCGGCCCGAAAGCGCTGCGCATCGGTCTTGCGGTCCCGGCCACGGCGCTGACGGTGTTCTGGGCGGGCATGGCGATCCGCCACCTCTGGCAGGGCGGCGACGCCATGGGGATCGCGGCGGGCATCACCCAGCCGGAACTCTACAGCCACACCGTCGCGCTCCTGCTGGTGGGGGCCGCGCTCTTCACCCGGGCGCTGCAACGCCGGTCGGACCTGCTGCGCCGCGCCGGGATGGCGGTGATCGCCGTGGCGGTGGCGAAGGTGTTCCTCCTGGACATCTCCGGCCTCGACGGGCTGGCGCGGGTGTTCTCCTTCCTGCTGCTGGGGCTGTCGCTGGCCGGCCTCGCCTGGCTGAACCGCTGGGTGCAAAGCCGCCTGCCTTGACCGCGGGGCGTCCGAGCAGGTCTAACCGCAGGCGCACGCCAGCCCGCAACGGACGCCCGCCATGCCAGACCTGACCCGCGCCAAGGACACCGAAACCGACGCCCAGATCGCCGCGCGGCTGGCCGATCCGCCGGGCCGCGGCGACCTGCGCGACCTCGTCTACGGCGCGATCGACGGCGCGGTGACCACCTTCGCCATCGTCGCGGGCGTGCAGGGCGCGGGGCTGTCGACCTTCATCATCCTCGCGCTCGGCTTTGCCAACGTGCTGGCCGACGGTTTTTCCATGGCGGCGGGCAACTACATGGCCACCAAGGCCGAGCTGGACAACATCCAGCGCATCCGCCGCCTCGAGGAGGAACTGATCCGCGCCGATCCCGACCACGAGCGGCGCGAGCTGCGCGCAATCCTCGCGCAGAAGGGCCTGTCGGGCGAGACGCTCGAAGCCGCCACCCGCCAGATCGCCCTCAACCGGCAAAGCTGGATCTCCATGATCCTCGACGGCGTCTACGGGCTGGGCTCCGCCGATCCGCACCCGATGCGGGCCGCGCTGGTGACCTTCGCCGCCTTCCTCGTGGCGGGGATGGTGCCGCTCCTGCCCTTCCTGCTGCCGGTGCCGGAACCCTTCGCGACCTCCGCCATCATGACCCTCGCCGCCTTCTTCGGGATCGGCACGCTGAAAAGCCGCTGGTCGCTGGCGCCGTGGTGGCGCTCCGGCACGGAAACGCTGCTGATCGGCGGCACGGCGGCGGCGCTGGCCTATTTCGTGGGCACGCTCTTCGGCTGACACGCCGACCCGGCGAAGGCGGGCGCAGCTCTGTCTTGACCCGACTCGGCGTTTTCAGTCCGGTATACCCCACTACCCGCAGCGGTCCCCCGCCGCGATACTCCGCCCAAGCCATTTTCCAGCGCCCAGCCGATCCGAAGGATTTCCGGATGACCGAAGCTTTCATCGCCTCACAGACGACCGTTGTGCATCTGCTTGGCGCGCTTGGCCTGCTCATCCTCTTCACCGCCCATGCCGCCTGCGCCCTGCGGCCCGAGGCCCGGGCCTGCGCGGCCTACTTCGGCGCCAACGCCGTCGCCGCCGTGCTCGTCCTGCCCGCCGTCTGGGCCTTTGCCCCCGGGATCGTCGCGCTTCTGCCCGTGACATGGGCGGCGCTGAGCCTTGCCGCCGTGGCGCTGCGGCTGCGGCCCCGCCGCCCGTCGCGCCTGACCCCGGCGCAGATCCCCTGGACCGCTCTGGCCCGCGACGGCCGCGCCCTGCCCGACACGGCGCCCCCCCGCTCCGGCTACGCCGCCTGACCGCCCTTCCGGCCGGGGCCGCCGCTCTGGACACCAACGCCGCGCCGGGTGAAAGAAACGGCATGACCCACACCCCTGCCACGGCCCCCAAGACCATCCTGATCCTCGGCGCCTACGGCCTGATCGGGACAGAGGTCTGCCGCACCCTTCACGCCCGTGGCCATCGCGTCATCGCCTCCGGCCGGTCCGCCGCCAGCGCCGCGCAGGCCCTGCCGATGCTGCCCTTCCGCAAGGCGGACCTCTCGCGGATGGAGGCCTCCGGCTGGGCCGCGCTGCTCGACGGGGTCGAGGTCGTGGTGAACTGCGCGGGCGCCTTGCAGGACGGGCCCGGCGACGACCTCGAAACGCTGCATCACCACGCCGTCGCCGCCCTGGGCAAGGCCGCCGCGGCCAGGGGCATCCGCGTGGTGCAGGTCTCCGCCGCGGGCGTGCAGCCCGACCATCCCACCGTCTTCTTCGCGTCCAAGGCGCGGGGCGATGCGGCGCTTCTGGCCTCCGGCGCCGACGCCGTGATCCTGCGCCCCGGCCTCGTGATCGGGCAAAGCGCCTATGGCGGCACGATGCTTCTCAGGATGCTGGCCGCCGTGCCGCTGGTCCAGCCCCAGGCCCTGCCCGACACGCCGATCCAGACCGTATCGCTGGCCGATCTGGCGGAGGCGGTCGCGATCGCCGCCACAGGCGACCTGCCCGGGGGCCACACCTTCGACCTCGTCGAAGAGCAGACCCACAGCCTGGCAGAGGTCATCGCAGCACATCGCCACGCCCTCGGCTTCCCGCAGGCGCGCGCCAAGCTCACCCTTCCCCGCTGGACGCTCAAACCCACCGCCAGCATCGCCGACGCGCTTGCACATGCAGGCTGGCGCAGCCCGCTCCGGTCGACCGCCATCGACGTGTTGGCCGACGGGGTGACCGGCGACCCGCGCCCGTGGCAGGCGCAAACCGGCCAGACCCTCGCGCCCCTGCAGGACACGCTGACCAAAGCCCGCCTCGGCCCCGAACACCGGCTGCAGGCACGTGCCGCCCTGCTGATGCCGCTGGCCGTGGCCACGCTGTCGCTCTTCTGGCTGCTGTCCGGGCTGATCGGCCTCTGGCAGATCGGCCCCGCCGCCGAACACCTGACGCGCATCGGCTGGCCCCAGCCGCTGGCCATCTCTTCCGTCGCCTTCTGGGCCGTGGTGGACGTGGCGCTTGGCCTCGCGGTCCTCTACCGACCCATTGCCGCCCGCGCCTGCCTTGCCATGGTCGGCGTGTCGCTCGTCTACCTCGCCTCCGCCACCCTCTTCACCCCCGTCATGTGGGCCGATCCGCTGGGGCCGCTGGTCAAGGTGCTGCCCGCCATGATGCTCGCCGCCGTCACGCCCGCGCTGCTGGAGACGCGCTGATGCCCTATGCCGAGATCCTGCGCTGGCTGCATGTCGTCGGCGCGACCGTGCTTCTCGGCACCGGCGCGGGTATCGCCTTCTTCATGCTGATGGCGCATCTGTCGAGGGACGCGCGGGCCATCGCCCATGTCGCCGGGACCGTGGTGCTGGCCGACACCCTCTTCACGCTGACCGCGGTGGTCGCCCAGCCGGTCACCGGCGTCCTGCTGGCACGGGAAATCGGCTGGAGCCTGACGGAGGGCTGGCTCCTCCTGTCCATCGCGCTTTACGTGCTGACGGGCGTGTTCTGGCTGCCGGTGGTCTGGATACAGATCCGGCTGCGCGACCTTGCCCGCGTGGCCGTGTCCGAGGGCACGCCGCTGCCCGACCGCTACTTCCGGCTGTTCCGCATCTGGTTCGCCTGCGGCTTTCCGGCGTTCTTCGCGGTGGCGGCGATCCTGTGGCTGATGCTCACCCGCCCGGCCCTGACGTTCTGACCTGACGTTCCGAACTGCCCCTGTCGCACATGAAAAAGGCCGGGACCCATCCCAGGGTCCCGGCCTCTCCGCACTTCAGTCGGGGGATTACTGAAGCGGAGTGGTGGTGGCGCCACCGTCCGAAGCCTCGGGCGCGGCGGGAGCGGCCGGCGCGGCTTCGCTGGACGGTTCGGCGGTCATCTCGGAAGCCGCCGGGGCATCTGCCGCCGGAGCGCCCGAGTCGGGATCGACCGGAACCGCCGTTTCCTGTGCCGCCGGGTCCACCGGGGTGGTGGTCGCAGACGGCCCGAGGAACACGGTCAGCGCCACGGCGATCACCAGCACGACACCGGCCACCAGACCGGCGATGGACCAGACGCCCTTGCGGCGGGTCTGGACCAGCGCGGGATCGTCCCGGCCATAAGTCTCGGTGCGGTCACGGTGCATTTTCAGATACGGGTCTTCGGCCTCATACGTCATGGCCCATCTCCTCTTGGGTTGGTCCCGGGTTTGCGTACCGGGCACGACAATAGGATGGGGGTAATTGGCCGTGTCTCAATGCCCCCTCCCGGGCATCGGCCTGCGCCTGCCAAAACCGCATGCCGGGCCAAGCCGGTTCCCGCCGAAACGGCGCGCACCAAACCGGCGCGCAGCGCGGCAGGCGGATTTCTTCCGCGTTTCCGGGGGATTGGCCAGCTTCCGCCGACCTCAGGCGTGCGGCGGGAACCGACCTAGCGGAGAATCGGCACGCCGCCGGGGCCGCGCATCTTCTCGACCACGCCGGCCCGCAGGCTGCCGCCGATCCGGTGCGCCAGCGCCGACCACGCCATCGCCTGCTCCGGCGTCAGTTCCGCCTGCAGCACCTGATCGAAAAGCGCGAGCCACGTCTCGAACATGCCGGGCCGGACATTGCCCGCCTCTTGGTGCACCCGCACCGGGTTGCCGTCGTAGCGCCGCTCGCCAAGGATCGCGTTGGCCCAGAAGTCGGCCACCCGCGCCTCGTGCGACGGCCAGTCCTCCACATGCACGGCAAAGACCGGCCCCAGCCCCGGATGCACGCGGACGCGCGCATAGAAGGCCGCCACGACGCGCTCGATATCCGCGCGTGTCACCGGGAATTTTGCCTGTACCGCCATGTCCGCAACCCCTCTGCCGGACGCCTCGATCTTGCGGGCGCAGCATAGACCCGGGCGGGACCGGAGGTCACTGCGGCACAGGGTCATGACCGCGCCGGCACGGGGGCCGGGACGGTCCAGCCACGGGTGCAGGACAACGCAGGCGCGGGCGGCACGACAGCGCTGGACCCCTCCGGCGCCGCGTCCTATAAGGCGCGCATGATGACCTGTGCTTTCATCATTCGAATTAGCTGCCCGGCGCTCTGAAGAGAGACGCCGGGACAAGGCGCATGGGCTGACCGCGCCGCCGCACCCCCGATACCCGCATTCCGACCCGAAGGACGCCCCCATGTGCGCCGACACCCCCGATACGATCGACTACAAAGACACGCTCGCGCTGCCGAAGACCGATTTCCCGATGCGCGCGGGCCTGCCCAAGCGTGAACCCGACTGGCTGGCCCGCTGGGCCGAGATGGACGTCTACGGCAAGCTCCGGGCCAAGGCCGCCGCGGACGAAAGCCGCGAGAGCTTTACCCTGCACGACGGCCCGCCCTACGCCAACGGCCACCTGCACATCGGCCACGCGCTGAACAAGGTGCTGAAGGACTTCATCGTCCGCAGCCAGCAGATGATGGGCCGCGACGCGCGCTACATCCCCGGCTGGGACTGCCACGGCCTGCCCATCGAGTGGAAGATCGAGGAACAGTACCGCGCCAAGGGCAAGGACAAGGACGCCATCAACGTCGTCGACTTCCGTCAGGAATGCCGCCGCTTCGCCGAGGGCTGGATCGACATCCAGCGCGAGGAGTTCAAGCGGCTCGGCGTGACCGGCAACTGGGCCGATCCCTACCTGACCATGGACTTCCACGCAGAACGCGTGATCGCCGAGGAATTCCAGAAGTTCCTGATGAACGGCCTCGTCTACCAGGGTTCCAAGCCGGTGATGTGGTCGCCGGTCGAAAAGACCGCGCTGGCCGAGGCGGAGGTGGAATACCACGACCGCCAGACCGACGCGATCTGGGTGGCCTTCCGTGTCGCGGGTATCTCCGGCTCCGACGCGCTGACCGACCTGCTGCTCGACCAGGTCGGAGAGGAGAAATACTCCGAGGAAGTGCAGGCGCTCTCGGCCGATTGCGCCAACGCCTATGTCATCATCTGGACGACGACGCCCTGGACGATCCCGCAGAACCGCGCGATCTGCTACAACCCGGCGATCAGGTACGGCATCTACGAGGTGCTCGACACGCCCGAGGAATGCTGGGCCGTGAAGGGCGAGAAATACGTCATGGCCGACGACCTGGCCGAGGCGACCTTCGCCCGCGCCCGGCTGGAGCCGCACCAGTTCACCCGCCTGCGCGATGCTCCGCCGCAGCTGCTCGACTGCTTCACCTGCGCCCACCCCTTCGAGGGCGTGCCGCAGGGCGGCGGCGAATGGAACTACCCGGTGCCGGTGCTGCGCGGCGAACACGTCACGGCGGACGCCGGGACCGGCTTCGTGCACACCGCCCCTTCGCACGGCGACGACGACTACGCCATCGGCCGCGCCCACGGGCTGGAGATGACCTACAACATCCTCGACGACTCCTCCTTCCGCGAGGACCTGCCGTTCTTCGGCGGGCTGCGGATCTACGACGAGAAGGGCAAGCCCGGGAAGGCCAACAAGGCCGTCATCGACAAGCTGATCGAGGTGCATCACCTGCTGGCCCGCCAGCGGCTGACGATCTCGGACGCACACTCTTGGCGCTCCAAGGCGCCGGTGATCCGTCTCAACCGTCCGCAGTGGTTCGCCGCCATCGACAAGCCGGTGGGCGACGGCAACGACGCCTACGGCACCACGATCCGCACCCGCGCGCTGACCTCCATCGACGAACTGGTGCAGTGGACGCCGCAGACCGGGCGCAACCGCCTGCACTCGATGATCGAGGCGCGGCCCGACTGGGTGCTCTCGCGCCAGCGCGCCTGGGGCGTGCCGCTGACCTGCTTCGTGCGCAAGGACACCCGGCCCGACGATCCGGACTTCCTGCTGCGTGACGAGAAGGTCAACGCCCGCATCCTCGAAGCCTTCGAGGCCGAAGGCGCGGATGCCTGGTACAAGCCCGGCGCCAAGGAGCGGTTCCTTGGCAACGACCACAATGCCGCCGAGTACGAGCAGGTCTTCGACGTGCTCGACGTGTGGTTCGACAGCGGCTCGACCCACGCCTTCGTGCTGCGCGACCGCGAGGACGGATCGAAGGACGGCCTCGCTGACCTCTACCTCGAAGGCACCGACCAGCACCGCGGCTGGTTCCATTCGTCGATGCTGCAGGCCTGCGGTACGCGCGGACGGGCGCCCTACCGCGGCGTGCTGACCCACGGCTTCACGCTGGACGAGAAGGGCAACAAGATGTCCAAGTCGCTCGGCAACACCGTGGCGCCTGAGGACGTGACCAAGCAATACGGCGCCGACATCCTGCGGCTCTGGGTGGCGCAGTCGGACTACACCGCCGACCTGCGCATCGGGCCCGAGATCCTCAAGAACGTGGCCGACAGCTACCGCCGCCTGCGCAACACCATGCGCTACCTGCTGGGCGCGGTCAGCCACTTCACCGAGGACCAGCGCGTCGACGCGAAGGACATGCCGGAGCTGGAACAGTACATCCTGCACCGCCTCGCGGAGCTGGATAAGACCGTGCGCGAAGGCTATGCGAAGTACGACTTCCAGGGCGTCTTCCAGCAGGTCTTCAACTTCTGCACCATCGAGCTGTCGGCCTTCTACTTCGACATCCGCAAGGACGCGCTTTATTGCGACGGCGACACCGCCCGCCGCCGTGCCGCGCGCACCGTGATGGACATCCTCTTCCACCGCCTGACGACCTGGCTCGCCCCGATCCTCGTCTTCACGATGGAGGAAGTCTGGCTGGAACGCTTCCCTGGCGACGACAGCTCCATCCACCTGCAGGACATGCCGGAGACGCCCGCCGACTGGCGCGACGCCACGCTGGCGTCGAAATGGCAGATGGTGCGCCGCGCCCGCCGCGCGGTGACGGCGGCGCTGGAAATCCAGCGCACCGACAAGGTGATCGGCGCCTCGCTCGAGGCCGCGCCGGTGGTGCACGTCTCCGACACCGCGATGCTCGAGGCGCTGAAGACCACCGCCTTCGAGGACATCTGCATCACCTCCGCCATCACGCTGACCGACGCCCCGGCACCCGACGACGCCTTCCGCGTGACCGACGTGCCGGAGATCGCCGTGGTCTTCGCCAAGGCGGAGGGCGAGAAGTGCCAGCGCTGCTGGAAGATCCTGCCGGACGTGGGCACCCACAGCCACCCGGCCACCTGCGCCCGCTGCGACGAGGCGCTGTCCTGAACACCCGAACGCCCCGGCCCACGCGCCGGGGCGTTCTTCTTTCCGGACCACCGCCAGCCGTCTGACCGGCCCGTCACAGGCGCCCGGCGTCCGCAAACCTTGCCCCAACGTCACCCTTTTGCCAGTATCATCCGGAGACTTTCTCCGGAGGCCCGATGTTCCGCCGCACCTTCCTGCTGTCGCTGCCCGCACTCGCCGCCTGCACCGTCGCGCCGCAGGGCCTGTCCCTCGCGCCGAACTCCACGCTGATCCTGACCCGCCACGCCGACCGGCAGGACAACCTCGACCTGCTGAGCGCCAAGGGCCGGGAACGGGCCCGCGCGCTGGTCGCGGCGACCAAGGACCTGCGTGTCACCCGCATCCACGCCCCCGGCATCGACCGCAACCTCGAAACCGCCGCACCGCTCGCCCGGGCGCTGGACCTGCCGGTCGAACGCATCCCGCAGGAACAGCCCACCGCCGCGCTGGTGCAAAGCGCGCAGGGCCGGTCCGTCATCTGGATCGGCAACAAGGGCAACCTGACCCGCATCTGGGAAGACCTCCGCCTCTCCGGTCCCGCGCCGCTGGACTACGGCGACCTCGCCATCCTCCGCGCCGACGTCAACGGGACCGTCACCATCGAACGCCGCCGCTATGGACCCGCCTGACGACGCCATAGCCCACGCGCTCCTCCGCCTCGCCCGGGACCGCGCACCCCGCAGCTTCTGCCCGTCGGAGGCGGCCCGCGCCCTCTCCGGCGACTGGCGCCCGCTGATGCCGCGCGTCCGCGCCTTGGCCGCCACGCTGCCGCTCATCGCCACGCAAAAGGGCACCCCGGTCGATCCCGTGACCGCCCGCGGGCCGATCCGGCTTACCCTCAAAGCGGATCGTTGACGTGAACACTCGCCCTATGGTCTAGTAAACCCATTCAGTCCCGCATTCCGCGCCCCTTCCTTTGTTCAGGATATTGCCATGGCCAGCCTCACCGATCCGCAGATGTCGGCGGAAGACATGGATGCCATGCTGGCCTCGGGCATGGCAGAGAACGAACTCCGCGCCGAATTCGGCGACGCCCTCTACGAGGAACTGCACGACCTCGCCCGCATGGCGCAGGAGGCCAAGGCCCGGCGCAGCACCGCCGCCGGTCACGTCTTCATCCTGCCCGGCATCATGGGGTCCAGGCTCTCGGTCATCGACGGCGGCCACAGCGACGAAATCTGGCTCTCCGTCCTGAACCTCTTCAGGGGCCGCGTCACCGAACTGGCCTATCCCTCCGACACCTTCCGCGTCACCGCCTCCGGCGTGTTCCTCTTCGCTTACCAGCGGATGCGGCTGCGGCTGATCATCAAGGGGCACGACGTGCAGTTCCTGCCCTTCGACTGGCGCGAGGACGTGGCCACCACCGCCGACCACCTCTGGCCCGCCATCGAAGCGGTGGAAAAGCCGGTCTCGCTGGTCTGCCATTCCATGGGCGGGCTGGTGGCGCGGGCGCTGGCGGCGCGCGACGCCGACCGCCGCCTGATCCGCAAGGTGATCACGCTGGGCACGCCGAACCTCGGGTCCTATTCCCCGGTGATGACCCTGCGCGGCCTCAACGACAACATCCACCTCCTCGCCCGGCTCGACAGCACCGGCATCGGTCCGAAGGCGCTGGTCGAGACCCTCGTCAACCGCTTCCCCGGCCTCCTGCAGATGATGCCCTCCCCCGACGCGCGGCGCGACGAGCACTGGTTCGACGCGGGCTTCTGGCCGAAGAAGGACAGCCTGATCCCCGACGCCGCGATCCTCGCCGCCGCGGGCAAGGCACAGGCCGACCTTCCCCCGCCGGACGACCGCTTCACCCAGATCGTGGGCCTGGGACGGCGCACCGTTCACGACGTGCGCATCGACAAGGGCCAGCTCTTCTACAACCACAACGACGACGGCGACGGCACCGTGCCCCGCACCCTGGCCGAGATGGACGGCGCCGACCGCCGCTTCTACATCGAGGGCACACACGGCCAGCTCTGCAACCTGCGCGCCGCCATCGACGCCTGCGACGCGGTGCTGAACGGCCGCGTGCCCGACCTGGCCGAAGATCCGGCGCAGGTCCGCAGCCTGACGGCCAGCCTCCGTACAGAGCCCGAAAAGGCCATGCGCAGCGCCGCCCGCAGCGGCCTGCCCCGCACCGCCGATCCCGACGACCCGGCCTTCTCAGAACAGGCGCTGCTCGCGGGCTTCCTCTCTGCCGATGCCGATATCGACAAGGCCGAGCGCGAGAGCCTCCGGCCCGCCGTGGCAAAGGCCGCCCCGCCGCAGCCGCCGGTCGACGACGCCACCTACGTCTACACCCGCCAGACAAAGGCCCTGCGGCGCATCAACATCGACGTGATGAACGCCGACATCCTCGACGTGCCCGCCGACGCCTACGTGCTGGGTATCTTCGAAGGGGTCACAACGCTCGGCGGTGCCATCGGCGCGGTGGACTTCGAACTGGACGGCATGCTTTCCGCCCAGATCGCCGACGGCCAGATCACCGGCCGCAAGGGGGAGGTCACCTTCATCCCGATCCCCCGCCACCACCTCCGCACCTCGCATGTGGTCGTGGTGGGCCTCGGCGCCTTCGGCGCGAAGGAGACGATCACCGCCGCCGTGCGCATCGCCGGACGCAACATGATGCGCTCGCTCTGCATCTCCGAGGTGTCGAGCTTTGCCGGTGTGCTGCTGGGCGCGGGCTCCGGCCCCACCCCGGTCGAGATCTTCCGCGAACTCTTTGCCGGGATCTTCGAGGCGCTGGAAGACTGGGACGAGGACCAGAGCTTCTCCTGCATCAGGCTCTGCGAATACGACCCTCAGCGCTACGAGGAAATCGCCGACGGGCTCAACCGCACCTTCGCCGGGTTCAACATGTCGGACTGCGAGATCGTGGTTCAGAAGAAACCGGCGCCCGTGCGCCGCCGCCGCGCCGCCCCGGCCCCACGCCCGCACCTGCCCGAGATCTTCACCGTCCAGGCCGAGGTGAAGGAGGAAGACCGCGATCCGGTGGTGACCCTCCAGCTTCACCATGTGCCCGGCTCCAGCAACAGCGAGGCGCGGCTCGCCACCTCGCAGATGACCTTCCAGATGTCCGAACTGGACGCCCGCACGGCGCCCCTGTCGCAGGCGATGACGGCGGAAAAGCTGCGCGGCGTGGCGGAGGACATAGAGAAGCTCGTCCTCTCGCAGGCCTTCCGCGAAAGGATGGCGGCCGAGCAGAGCTTCGAATACGGGCTGCAGGTGGTCTGCGACACATGGGCCTCGCGCATCCCGTGGGAGGTGCTGCACCTCGGCAAGGCGCCGGTCGCGCTGCGGGGCGGGCTGAACCGCTGGTACCTGCCGGCCTCGGGCGGCGTCCGCCGCGCCGCGCGCCGCCCGATCCGCAGCCGCAGCCGCGGACGGCCGGTCAACGTCCTGATGGTCGCCGATCCGACGCGCGACCTGTCCGGCGCCCGCAAGGAGGCGCGGCGGATCGAGGCGACCCTGGCCGCGCGCCCGGGCGTGCGGCTCGACACCCGCGAGGGCGGCGAGGCGACGGTCGCCGCGGTCAAGGCGGCGCTCGGGCAGGACGACATGGGCCGGGTCTACGACATTTTCCACTATGCCGGGCACGCCTTCTTCGACCCGGCGGACCGGGCGCGCAGCGGGCTGATCCTGGCGGGTGAGGACACGCTGCACGGCACCGACATCGCCGACATGGCGCAGGTGCCGGGGTTCGTCTTCCTCAACGCCTGCGAATCGTTGCGCGTGCGCAAGCGCGCGGCAAGCGAGGCCGGGCCGCCCACCGCGCAGGACTTCGCCGAGCGCAACACCGGCCTGGCCGAGGCCTTCCTGCTTGCAGGCGTGCGCCACATCGTGGGCACCTTCTGGCCGGTGAACGACGACACGGCGGTGAACTTCTCGTCGGTGTTCTACGAACAGGTGCAGACCCAGACCATCGGCACCGCCCTGACAGAGGCACGCCGGATCATCCACGAGGTCCACGACAGCAGCGAATGGGTGAACTACATCCACTACGGCGCCGCCAACGATCCGATCTGAGCCGGGCCAACCGTCACGGCACCGCTTTCGTCCCGCGCGGCCTCTGCCCGGGGCGCGGACTGGAGGGCGGTCCGCTGAAACCGCGAGGTTTCATACAAGGCGGCCGGAAGGCAGCGCCAGTGCACGAGATGGGAAATACCGTGCCTGCGCCTTCAGGCGCTGGGCATCACCCCCTGCAAGAAAGGCAAATTCCCGTCAGGCCAGCCCGCGGTCCCGGGCGATCATCGCCGCGTGGGTCCGGTTGCGCGCCTCCAGCTTGCGCGACAGCGTCTTGACGTGCAGCTTCACGGTGACTTCCTGCAGGTCGAGGTCGCGGGCGATTTCCTTGTTGGCCTTGCCGTCGCAGATGCCGCGCAGCACTTCCAGCTCGCGCCGGGTCAGCATACCGCCCGCGTCGTCCGGGTTCTTCTGCATGAATTCGATCGGGGCATAGATCTCGCCCGCCGCCATGAACCGCGCCGCCGTCAGCAGCGACCGCGCCGACAGGGTCTTGGGGATGAAGCCCTGCGCACCGGATTTCAGCGCCGCGTCCGCCACATCGCGCGAGGCGCTGCCGGACAGGATCGCCACCGGGCGGCCCTCGTTGGCATCGCGCATCCGCGCCAGCCCTTCCAGACCGTTCATGCCCGGCATGTTGTAGTCGAGGAGGACCAGATCGAACGTCCCGGACGTCCGTGCCGCGTTCACCGCCTCTTCCAGCGTTGCGACCGTCTGCACCTCTTCGATGTCAGACCCGTCCAGGAATGCCGCGATCGTTTCCCGCACGAGGTCATGATCGTCGGCCACCAGAATACGCATACCACGTTCCCTTCGTCTTCGGCACCGCGCGGACACGCGACACCCCTTTCCATCACTTCAGGTCAGGTCAGCCGTGTTGCGGTCTTGCCTTAATAAACTTAAGACACGATTTACCCGACACGAACCTGTCAATCGCAGAAACAATCGTAGAAACGAATCTCGGAACCAAAAAAACCCTTCAAGGCTGCAAAAGTCGCGAAATTGTGAGTGTCCGGCTGGCGTACCGCCCGCCACATATACGAATGAACACCCCCTTTATACCAACAGCCGGTGGTGCGCCAGCGGTCTGAAGGCTAGCTTCTACCTTACGAAAAGAAATGCGACGATCACTTTATCGGAGGTTGCAGTGCTCGGAAAGCGTATTGTCGGCATCGTCAGGATATTCCTGGCCATCGTTGCCATGGGCACAGCCGGGTACGCTCAGGACCTGCCACAGCCTGAAGGACCCGTGTTGCTGACCGTCGTCGGCGACCTCGCCGTCACGAATGCGCCCGGCCGGGCCGAGTTCGATCGCAAGATGCTCGAAGACCTCGGCATGCGCGAGATCGAGACCTCGACCATCTGGACCGAAGGCACGCAGGTCTTTGCGGGCCCGCCGCTCAAGGCCGTGGCCGACAGGCTCGGGATCGAGGAAGGCACGATCCGTGCCGTTGCGATCAACGACTACGCCATCGAACTCCCCTTCTCCGACGTCACCGAAGACGCCGCGATCCTCGCGCTCGACCGCAACGGAGAGCCGATGTCGATCCGCGAGAAAGGTCCGCTGTGGATCATCTTCCCCTACGACAGCGACCAGCGTTTCCGGGCCGAAACCTACCATGCGCGCAGTATCTGGCAACTTGATACGCTCGAAGTCCTTCCCTGACATGCCCCGGCTCTGCTAGGGGCGTGGCGTGAAAACCCGCCGGACACCTTTCAGATTCTCGCGTAACACGCTGGTGCGCCGTGGCGTCACGGCCCTCGTCATCGCGAGCCTGATCACCGTGCTCGGGGTCCTGGGCCTCGAGGTGCGCCACCAGCTCACCCATCTCGCCAACTCCGCTTCCGAAAACGTCCAATGGACCCTCGGACAGGCCGAGACGGAAATCATCGCGCTGGAACTGGCGACGGTGAATGCCCTGCACGCCGACGCCGACGACGACGCGGCCGCGCTGGACGAGGTGCGCCTGCGCTTCGACATCGCCTACAGCCGGATCGAGACGCTGCAGAACGCGCAGGTGCTGGCGGACCTGCGCCGCGTTCAGGACATCGGAAGCGAAATTCAGGCCGCGCTCGACTTCCGCGAGGCCTGGGTGCCGGTCATCGACGGCTCCGACGAGGTGCTCCGAGCCGCGCTGCCCGACCTGCTCGACGCGGCCGAGACGGTGCGCGCGGAACTGCGCCGCCTCGCCCTCAGCGGCATCGCCTTCTTCGCCCGGACCGGCGACGAACGCCGGATCGAGATCAGCCGCACGCTCTTCAGCATCGGCCTGACGACCATGGTTCTGGTCGCCCTCCTGCTGGTCCTGATCGCTGCCGTTCTCCGCCTTGCCCGCCAGCGCGAGGGCGAGGCCCAGGCCAACTTCGAGACGCGGCGCCGGATGGAGACGATCATCTCCACCTCGCTCGACGCCGTGGTCGCGGTCAACCGGTCGAACCGGATCGTCGAATGGAACGGCGCCGCGGAACGGGTCTTCGGCTACACCCGGGCCGAGGCGATCGGCGCCGACATGCCCTCGCTCATCGTGCCGCCGCACTTCCGCGAGATGCACAACTCGGGGATGACGCGCTACCTGGCCAAGGGCGAACCGCGCGTCATCGGCCGCGGCATCGTCCAGCTCGAGGCACGGCGCAAGGATGGCACGATCTTTCCCGTCGACCTGTCGCTGGCCAAGGCGCAGGCCCCGGCGGGCGAGATCTTCGTCGCCTTCCTGCGCGACATCTCCGACCGTATGCGCAGCGACGAGGCATTGCGCCGCGCCCGCGACCGCGCCGTCGCCGGCGAAAAGCAGAAGGCCGAACTGCTGGCCGTCATGAGCCACGAGATGCGCACGCCGCTGAACGGCATCCTCGGCACGCTGGAACTCCTCGAGGCCGACAGCCTGCCCGCAGAGGACCAGCGCTACCTGCGCATCATCCGGCAATCGAGCGAGATCCTCCTCCGCCATGTCAACGAGGTGCTCGACATCTCGCGGCTGGACGCGGGCAAGATGACCCTGCGCAAGACCCGTTTCGACCTCGTGGCGCTGCTCGAGGAGATCGTCGAAAGCCAGGCCGACCGTGCCCGCGCGCAGGGCAACCTGCTGACGCTGCGCCCGCTGAACCCGGCCCTGCACGAGTCCTACTCCGACCCCGACCGCCTGCGGCAGATCATGCTGAACCTCGTGTCGAACGCGATCAAGTTCACCGCCGGGGGCCAGATCACCATCGAGGCGGACTGCGATTCCGGCATGGACGAGTGCGAGCTTCGGGTGATCGACACCGGCGTGGGAATCAAGCCGGACGACCTCGAACGCATCTTCGACGACTTCGTGACCATCGATTCCAGCTACGGGCGGCGCAATGCCGGCACCGGGCTGGGGCTCGGCATCTCGCAAAGGCTGGCCACCGCGCTGGGGGGCGAACTGGGCGCGGAAAGCGAACCGGGCGACGGTTCCGTCTTCTGGCTGCGGTTGCCGCTTGCCCCACCCGCCGATGCCCCGCGCACCGCCCCCAAGGTGGCAGAGACCCCGCCTGCCGCGCCCGCCCTGCCGCCGCTCGACGTGCTGCTGGTGGAGGACAACGCCGTCAACCGCGAGGTCGCGGGCCACATGCTGCGGCGCGACGGGCACCGCGTGACGGAGGCGACGGACGGGCGCGAAGGCGTGCGGCTTGCGCAGGCACACGATTTCGACGTGATCCTGATGGACATCTCCATGCCCGGCATGGACGGCATCCAGGCCTCCCGCGCGATCCGGCAGTCCGCCGGGGACCGTGCCAAGGCCCCCATCGTCGCCACGACGGCCCACGCCATGCCCGAGGAGGTCCGCGCCTTCCATGACGCGGGCATCGCCACCGTCCTGACCAAGCCGATCAGCGCCCGCGCGCTGCGGCAGGCGCTGGCCAGCGTGCTGGCGGCGGGCGCCCTGCCCGATGGTGCGGACGGCATCCCCGCTGCCGGGGCAACCGGTCCGCGCAACGCGGCACCTCCGGACATGGGACCCCAGCTGATCGACCGCGTGCACCTCGACGAACTGCGCGAGGAACTGCCGGAGGACAAGCTCACCGCCTCGCTCCGCACCTTCGCCCATGAGGTGGAGGCCTTCCTGTCCGACCTGCCCATCGACGGCATGGCCGGGATCGACACCGCCGCCGTACGGGACCTGGGCGCCGAGGCGCACCGCCTCGCCGGGTCCTCCGGCGTGTTCGGGGCACTGCCGATGGCCGACGCGCTGCGCACCTTCGAGCGCCACGCCCGCGCCGACGACAGGACGGCCCTCGCCGATGACGCGGCCGCGCTCCGGACCTTGTGGCGCGACACCCGCGCCGCGCTCCAAGCCGAGGGACTGGAGCCCTCTGCTCGCGTCTGACGAGCGACGGCGGAGATGGTTTCCGCATCCGCCGCATGTACAAAACCGCCACGCAACAGCGAAGACAACCCTTCCCCGGCGAAGCACCGGCCCATCGCCGTATGCCGCACCGGCCGGTCCGGGCCAAGGCGAACAGGCTCAGCTTTCCTGCCAACGCCCCGGAAGCCACCTCCGCCTAACGGGGTTCCTTGCCGCAGCGGAGCGGTTTGATGTCCAGCAGCGGCGTGCCGTCGAGACAGTCCAGCCCGCGCACCACCAGCCGCGCCCCCTCGCGCCGCAACAGCTGCACCGAGGAAACGCCCAACGGGTTCGGCCTGAGCGGGGACCGCAGGGTGAAGGTGCCGCGCGGCGCGCCCTCGCCCCGCCGCTGCTGGGTCAGCAGGTCGCGCCGCGCCTCGTGCAGCCAGTAGAGCAGTTGCAGGTGGTCCTGCCCCTCGATGCCGTCAAGCGCAGGCACGTAGGGCGCGTGGAGGTCGACGAAACACTCCGGCCCCTCCTCCATGTCGCCCTGATGGGGACAAAGGCTGCGGTCGGTGAAGGGGGTGCGCAGGACCCCGATGAACCGCAGGCCCGCGTCCTCCGCAGGCGGCAGATCGACCCGCAGCTCTCCGGGCCGCTGCGCATCGCCGTGATGGTCCGCCATGATCCTCACCTCCCACACTGGCCGCAGCAGGGCGGCGCAAAGCCCCGCCCTACAGCATGTCGTCCCCGGGCCGGGGACCGCCGGTCGATGACCGGGCGCTCCGCCACGGTCCCGGCACAACGGCCCTCGCCATGCGGGCACGGCGCAAAGCCCCGCGCCACCCATCGTCTTCCCCTGGCAGGAGACTTGCGGTCGACAACCCCACGGTCCCGCGTCAACCCCTGCCCTGCCGGAGGGCGGCGCACAGCACCGCCCTACGCCTTGTCACACCGCCGCGCCGGGGCCAGCAAGACGACCGCATCGCACGCCAACCGCACGCAACCAAAGCCCCCGCACCCGGCCCGCGTCAGAGGATCACCCGGTGCTCCGCCTGCCCCTGCACGTCCTCGAGGTCGGCGTAGAAGGTCTGCCCCGCCAGCGCGTCGTCCGGCTGGCCGGTGGAGGCGGAGGTGACGAACAGCCGCCGCCGCTCCGGGCCGCCGAAGGACGGGCAACTCACCTGGATCGCGGGCATCGGCAACGCCCTGAGGAAGGTTCCGTCCGTCCCGTAGCACGATACCTGCGACGACCCCCATTGCGCCGTCCAGAGCCGCCCCTCCGTGTCGATCACCGCGCCGTCCGGCTTCACCACCGGCGTGCCGGTCATGTCGATGAACACCTCGCTCTCGCCCGCGGGCCAGCCGTCGGCGTCCAGCGCCACCCGGCGCACCGTCCGCGTCGGCGTGTCGGCGAAATACGCCGTGCGCCCGTCCGGCGCGAAACAGATCGCGTTCGACACGGTGATGTCGGGATAGAGAAGCCGCAGCTCCCCCCGGTAGTAGCGGTAGATCGCCCCTGCGCCGGTTGTCTGGGCATAGGCCATCGTCCCGATCCAGAAGCCGCCCTGCGGGTCGGCCCGGCCGTCGTTGGAACGGTTGTCGGGGTTGTCGTCCTCGAGGCCGATCACGTGCTCCTCGGTCCCCGCCTCGATGTCGAACAGGAACAGGTCCCGCTCCGACGCCACCAGCAGGCGGTTGCGGTCCACCCAGCCCGCGGCCGAAACGGCGCGGTCGAAGGACCATTCCCGCTGGCCCGTTCCGTCATGCTCGAACAGCTTGTGGCCGAGGATGTCGAACCAGAAGAACGTCTCCCGCTCCGGATGCCAGAGCGCCCCCTCCCCGAGGATGCATTTCGTGTCGGACAGGACCTTGACCTCTGCCATTCCGCTTTCCCTCCCGCGTGATGTTGGCGCTACCCTGCCACCGTCACCACACCGCCGTCCACCGCCAAACACTGGCCGGTGATCGCGCCGGAGGCCGCCGACGACAGGAACAGCACCGGGCCGACGATATCCTCCGCCCGCAGGTGGCGCGGCAGGCACTGCCGCCCGAGGACATCCGACAGCGCCTCCGGCGTGGCCCAGAGCCGCAGCTGCCGCTCCGTCAGCACCCAGCCGGGGGCCACCGCGTTCACCCGGATGCCGTCGGCGCCGAACTCGCGCGCATGGCCGCGGGTCAGGGCGGTGATCGCGCCGTTGGCGGCGGTGTAGGCCGGCATGTCCGCCATGCCCATCATGTAGCTGATCGAGCTGAAGTTCACGATCACCCCGCCGCCGAGGTCGCGCATCATCGGCACCACCGCCTGCGTGGCAAAGAAATAGGGATCGAGGTTGACCGCCAGCGCCGCGCGCCATGTCTCCGGATCGGTCTCCAGCGTGGCGTGGCGGGTGTCGTTGGCGGCGTTGTTGACCAGCACGCGCACCGGCCCCTGCCGCTCGGCCGTGCGCTCGATGGCCGCCTGAAGCGCCGCCGTGTCGGTCACGTCGCAGGGCAGGAAATCCGGCGCCCGCCCGTGTTTCGCCGCCATCTCGGCGCAGAACTCCTGCGCGTCGGACCGCTGGACGAAAGTGACCCGCGCCCCCTGCCCGAGGAACCCGTCCACCAGCGCCGCGCCGATCCCCGAACCGCCGCCGGTGACGAAGACCGAGGTCCCCTCAAGATCCTGATACCGTGCCATACTCATGACTGCCTCCACTGCCGCACCCGGCTGACGCGCGCGCCCGCCGCGGCAACGACACTGACGACACAACCGGGCTTCTGCAAGGGCGTCCGGGGGGTGGCGCTGGCCCGCGTTTTCCGCTCTAGTCGGCGCGAACCGCCCCGCGCCGGGGCCTTACGGAGCCCGATCATGACAACCTGCGTCTTCGTCCAGATCCGCTGCACGCCCGGCACCGCCTACAAGGTCGCCAAGGACATCGCCCTGCGCGAGATCCACTCGGAGCTGTTTTCAACCAGCGGAGAATTCGACCTTCTGGTGAAGCTCTACATCCCCGAGGACGAGGACATCGGCAAGTTCATCGCCGAGAAGATCGCCAACGTCGAGAACATCCAGCGCACGCTGACCACACTGACCTTCCGGGCCTTCTGAACCGGCCCGTTCGGCACACGCAAAAAAACCAAGACAAGACGACAACGAGAACACAGGGAGACATTCCATGAACCGCAGAACCCTTGCGCTGACCACTGCGATCGGCCTCATGGCCGCCTTGCCCGCCGCCGCGGAGGTCAAGGTCGGCATGATCACCACGCTCTCCGGCGGCGGCGCATCGCTCGGGATCGACACCCGCGACGGCTTCCTCCTGGCGATCGAGCAGGCAGGCCGCGACGACGTGGAGGTGGTGGTCGAGGACGACCAGCAGAAGCCCGAGGTGGCCGTGCAGCTGGCCGACAAGATGATCCAGTCCGAGAAGGTCGACGTGCTGACCGGCATCGTGTGGTCGAACCTCGCCATGGCGGTGGTGCCGGCGGCAACGGCACAGGGGCTGTTCTACCTCTCGACCAACGCGGCACCGGCGCAGCTTGCGGGCGCGGGCTGCAACCCGAACTACTTCTCGGTGAGCTACCAGAACGACAACCTGCACGAGGCCGCGGGCGCCTATGCCACGAAGGAAGGTTTCAAGAACACCTTCATCCTCGCGCCGAACTACCCGGCGGGGCAGGACAGCCTGAACGGCTTCAAGCGGTTCTACGAGGGCGAGCTGGCGGGCGAGATCTACACCACGCTGGGCCAGACCGATTACGCCGCCGAGATCGCGCAGATCCGGGCCTCGGGCGCGGATTCGGTGTTCTTCTTCCTGCCGGGCGGGATGGGCATCTCCTTCCTCAAGCAATACGCGGACTCCGGCGTCGAACTGCCGCTGGTGGGCCCGGCCTTCAGCTTCGACCAGAACATCCTGCAGGCCGTGGGCGACGCGGCGGTGGGGGTGAAGAACACCTCCTCGTGGTCGAAGGACCTCGACAACCCGGCCAACGCCGCCTTCGTCGAGGCCTACTCCGCCAAGTACGGCCGCCTGCCGTCGATCTACGCGGCGCAGGGCTATGACACCGCGAACCTGCTGCTCTCGGCCATCGACAAGGCGGAGGTCGGCGACGACGCGGCCTTCGGCGCGGCGCTGAAAGAGGCGGATTTCGACTCCGTGCGCGGGTCGTTCTCCTTTGCGGCGAACAACCACCCCATCCAGAACCTCTACACCCGCGAGGTGATCAAGGAGGGCGACATCTTCACCAACAAGATCGTCGCCACTGCGATGGAGAACCGCGACAACGCCTACGTCGGCGACTGCAAGATGTGATCCGGGCCGAGGCGGCGCGAAGCCCCGCCCTACAGGACGTGCCGCCCCCGGTCCGGTGTGACGCCGTGACCCCGGGGGCGTGACAGCCCGTAGGGCGGGGCTTTGCGCCGCCCGCCGTCCGGTCCGAAGCGCCAAGATCCCCGCCATGACCACTCCATGACCCCGACCCTCATCGCAGAGCAGGTCCTCAACGGCCTGCAATCCGGCATCATGCTGTTCCTGATGGCCGCAGGCCTCACGCTGATCTTCGGCGTGATGGGGCTGATCAACCTTGCCCACGGATCGCTCTACATGGTCGGTGCCTTCTGTGCCGCCGCCACCGCCGCCGCTACCGGCTCCTACGCGCTGGGGCTGGTCGCGGCTCTGGCGGGTGCCGCCGCCGCGGGCGCGCTGATCGAGCTGACGGTGATCCGGAGGCTTTACGGGCGCGACCACCTCGACCAGGTGCTGGCCACCTTCGCGCTGATCCTGATCTTTTCCGAGGGGACACGCTGGCTGTTCGGCTCCTTTCCCCTGTATCTCGACGTGCCGCCCGCGCTTTCGGGCCCCGTCACCCTGCCCTTCGGCATCCAGTACCCGCTTTACCGGCTGACCCTGATCGGCGCCGGTCTGGCGCTGGCGGCGGCGCTCTTCTGGCTGATCGGCCGGACCCGGCTGGGCATCCGCATCCGCGCGGGCGAGAACGACCGCGAGATGATCGCCGCCCTCGGCGTGAACATCGACGCGCTCTACACGCTGGTCTTCGCGCTCGGCGCGGCGCTTGCGGGTCTGGCGGGCGCGCTGGTGGGGACGCTGCAATCGGTGCAGGTGGGCATGGGCGAGCCGGTGCTGATCCTCGCCTTCGTCACCATCGTCATCGGCGGCATAGGCTCGATCAAGGGGGCGCTGGTGGGGGCCCTGCTGGTGGGGCTCACCGGCACGCTGGGCAGCGTCTTCCTGCCTGAGCTCTTCAAGCTCTTCATGCCGCCGTCCGAGGCCACGCAGACCGGCTCCGCGCTGGCCTCCATGGCGATCTACATCCTGATGGCGGCGGTGCTGGTCTGGAAACCCACCGGCCTTTACGGGGTGCGGGCGTGAGCGGCTTTGCGGAGGGCGCCGCAGGTCACGCGGCGGGCGGGCGCCCCGTGGTGCACGCCGGCATGAGTATTTGGGAAGCAGAGAAACAGGGGCGCGGCGCATGACCCGCGAGGGATGGCTGAACCTTGCCGTTCTCGCGGCGCTGGTCGCCGTGCCGGCCTGGGCACTGGTCATGGACGAGCCCTTCACCATCACGCTGGCGACGCGGGCGGTGATCCTCGCGCTGGCGGCGGCGGGGCTGAACGTGGCGCTGGGGATCGGCGGTCTGGTCAGCCTCGGGCACGCGGTGTTCTTCGGTCTGGGCGGCTATGCCATGGGGATCCTCGCCTTCCACGCGCAGAACTACACGCCTCTGGAGCTGTTCGGGCTGAGCGTTCCCGGCACAAAGTCGATGCCGGTGATATGGCTGGTGGCGCTGGCGGTCTCGGGGCTGGCGGCCTTCGTCATCGGGCTGCTCGCGCTCCGGACCTCCGGCGTCTACTTCATCATGATCACCCTCGCCTTCGGGCAGATGTTCTATTTCTTCTCGATCAGCTGGGCGGCCTATGGCGGCGAGGACGGGGTGTCGATCTATGTGCGCAACGGCTTTCCCGGGCTGAACACGCTGGTGCCGATCCAGTTCTACGGTCTGTGCCTTGCCGTGCTGCTGGCGGTGCTGGCGCTGACGGCGGCGCTGATGCGGTCGCCCTTCGGGCTGGCGCTGAACGCCGCGCGGCAGGCGCCGGAGCGGGTGCGGGCCGTGGGCCTCGACCCGGTGCGGCTGCGGCTGGCGGCCTTCACCCTCTCGGGCGCGATCACCGGGCTGGCGGGGGCGCTGTTCGCCGATCTGAACCGGTTCGTCTCTCCTTCGATGTTTTCCTGGCAGCTGTCGGGCGAGTTCATCGTGTTCATCATCCTCGGCGGCACCGCGCGGCTGTTCGGGCCGGTGATCGGGGCGGCGATCTTCGTGCTGATGGAACACTGGCTGGGCCAGCTGTCCGAGTACTGGCACATCTGGTTCGGCCTTTTGCTGCTGGCCGTCACGCTCTGGGGCCAGGGCGGGGTCATCGGCCTCCTGACCGGGAGGGCCAGGGCGCATGACTGAGCCGGTGCTCGAGACCCGCGGCCTCTGCAAGGCCTTTGGCGCGCTCACCGCGACCGACAACGTGTCGCTGACGCTGCGCCCGGGCGAGATCCACGCCCTGATCGGCCCCAACGGCGCGGGCAAGTCGACGCTGATCGCACAGGTCTCCGGCGCGCTGGCGCCCGACGCGGGCGCGGTGCTGCTGGACGGGCGCGACGTCACCGCGCTCGACACCGCGGCGCGCGCCCGGGCGGGCCTTGCCCGGACCTTCCAGATCAGCCAGCTCGCCATGGAGGATACCGTCCTGCAGAACGCGCTTCTGGGGGCGCTCGGCCAGTCCGGGCGGCCCTGGCGGTTCCTGCGGCCCGCCCTCGCCGACCGCGCCCTGCGCGACCGGGCGGAGGCGGCGCTGGAGCGGGCGGGCCTTGCCGATTTCGCCGCCACCCGCACCGCGGACCTGTCGCACGGGCAGCGGCGGCAGCTGGAGATCGCGGTGGCCCTGACGCTGGAACCCCGGGCCTTCCTGATGGACGAACCCATGGCGGGCCTCGGGATGGAGGGGTCCGCCGCGCTGACCCGCCTGCTCGACAGCCTGCGGGCCGAGGCGCCGATCCTGCTGGTCGAACACGACATGGACGCGGTCTTTGCGCTGGCCGACCGGATCTCGGTGCTGGTCTACGGCCGCATCATCGCCACCGGCACGGTGGACGAAATCCGCGCCGACGCGGGCGTACGCGACGCCTACCTGGGGGAGACCGCGTGAGCCTCCTGACCCTCGACACCGTCAGCGCCCGCTACGGCGCATCGCAGGCGCTGTTCGGCGTGTCCTTCGCGCTGGCCGAGGGGGAGGCGCTGGCGCTCATGGGCCGCAACGGCATGGGCAAGACGACCACCGTCAGGGCGATCTGCCGGATGGTCGCCACCGGCGGCACGCTCAGCTTCGCGGGCCACGACCTGACCCGGCTGAAGCCGCACCGCGCCGCCCGGCTGGGCATCGGGCTCGTGCCCGAGGGGCGCCGCTGCTTCGCCGGTCTGACGGTGGACGAGAACCTGCGCGCCGCCGCCCGCCCCGGCCCCTGGGACAGCGCCGCGGTGGCGCAGCTGTTCCCCCGGCTCGCCGAGCGGCGGCAGCAGGTGGCGCGGTCGCTGTCGGGCGGAGAACAGCAGATGCTGGCCATCGCGCGTGCGCTGATGACCAACCCCCGCCTGCTGATCCTCGACGAGGCGACGGAGGGGCTGGCGCCGCTGATCCGGCAGGAGATCTGGGCGGCGATCCGGCGGCTGAAGGCGGAGAGCGGCATGGCGCTCCTGGTGATCGACAAGTCGCCGGCCGAGCTGTCTTCGGTCTGCGACCGGGCGGTGGTGCTGGAGCGTGGCAGCGTCGCGTGGCAGGGCCGGTTCGGCGAGATGACCGGGCCGGTCAAGCAGCGGTTCCTCGGGATCTGAGCCCGATCCGACCCGGGCCGGATCGCGCTGCCGGGCAACCGCGGCCATAGGCAGGCCGCTACTGGAACCCCTTCGGGCGCACCATGAAGTCCCAACCCGCAAGCGCGGGCACGTCGATGTAGCGCGCGCTGCCCCAGCCCGACACACCGTTCGCCGCGACCCGGTACCAGACACCCTGACCGTCGGCGCTGAGCGCACAGTCCTCGACCTCCACCGCCGTGCCCGCGTCGAGGATCGTGAGCCGTTCGCCCCCCGGCGCGTCCCGCAGCGTCAGGTTCGTGGGCAGCGACGCGCCGCTCCAGTCCAGCGTGTACTCCGGCGCCCCCGGCGGCGCGCCCTCCCAGCGGTAGTCGTCGGGGCGCTCCTCCTCCAGGAAGGCGTTGCCGTCGTCCCAGCGGTAATAGCCGCGCGTCATCCGTCCGCCGTGGCAGCCGAGGCTGTCGGCCAGAAGCGCGCCCGTCGCGGGCGGCAGCGGCCCCACGTAACCCGCCGCCTGCTCCGACCGGCACCAGCCCGGCGGCAGATCCTGCGGGCAGGCGCCGATGGCCGAGACGCCCAGCGACCCGTCCGCCCGGATTTCGGCCGAGCAGCCTTGCGTCGTGATCCGCTGCGCGCCTGCCTGGCGGAACAGCTCTTCGACCGGCGTGTCGTCGGGGTACTGCGAATAGGCCTGCACCGGCCAGAACTCGTATTCCGCCGCGATGAACTCCCGCCCCGCGGAATAGGCCTGGTACTGGCACATGTTCAGCACGTCGCGCTGCGTCAGCCCCGAGGGCGTCAGCGGCGTCGACCCCACCGGCCCCGCCACCGGCACGAAGTCCATGAACCGCGTCACCAGCCCGCCCTCCAGCAGGAAGAAGTCCTCCGGGCGGCGGTAGAACAGCGCGTTCTGCACCAGCGCCGTGGGCGCCACCCGGTTGCCGATCAGCGCCATGTACTCCGACATGACCTCGTAGGTCAGGTCCATGGCGCGGGCGATCTCCGTCTGCCGGCTCTGCTGGTCGGTCGGCACGAAGGGCATGTGGAACCCCAGCCGCGCGCCCGTCTCGACAAAGCGCACCGACATGCCGCTGTCGCGCGGCAGCGCCGAGGTCGCGAAGGTCACCGCGCAGGCCGACATGCACTCCTCTCCCGCCAGCACCACGACGCCGGTCAGGTAGGGATCGCCGTTGCCCTCGCGGTATAGCTTCAGGACCTCGCCCATCCGGACGCCTTCGAGGAAATTCCCGCCCGGCGAATTCATCACCACGATGAACGGCCCCGCCGTATCGAAAGGCCCGATCAGCGCCGCCAGCCGCTCCGCATCGCCCGCCTCGATCACGCCGTCGATGCCGATGATCCTGAACGGCTGCCCCCAGAGCGTCGTGCCGCCCCCGTCCGTCACCAGGATCGGCCCGTCCTCGCCCAGCGAATTGCGCTCGCCATAGATCGGCCGGATCTGCGCCAGCCGCTCCGCCAGTTCGGGCTTCAGCCGGATCTCCGCCGCACCGGCCATCCCGGCCCATGTGACAAGCGCCAGAAGGCCCCCCGCAAAAGCGCGCCGCATCACCGGACCTCGAAGGTGCGGAAGGCGTAACCCACCGGCCCCGCCCCGCTGGCCACCTCGCCCGAGGTCTGGCCCGAAGACAGCGAGGCCACCACCCCGCGCAGCGCGTCCTGCAGCGCCGCGGGCTCCGTCAGCCCGCCGGGCCCGCACAGGAACCCCAGCTTGTGGGCGCCCTTCTCATCGCCCTCCTCGATCACCAGCCCGTAACGCCCGCCGGGCGAGATCTGGTAACGCACCTGCCCCGGCCCCAAAGGCACCTTCTGGAAGAAGTCGAGCGGGATCGGCGTCAGCTGCGACGAGGGGCTGAGCGCCACGAAGGCGGGCGTGCAGCCGTCCGGCATGTCGGCCACCACGGACACCTCCTGCCCGACACCCAGCGCATCTGGGTAGAGCGTCATCACCAGCGGCAGGGGCCTGTCCTGCGCGGGCGGCGCCGCCTTCAGCACCTTCGACTGCGACAGGATCATCGTCATCGGGATGCCGAAGTTGATCCCCACCCGACTGTTGCCCGAGTTGTGGAGCCCCACCACCTGCCGCGCCGAGGAATCGATGATCGGCGAGCCGGAGTTGCCCCCGAGCGTGTCGCAGGTGTGGCGCAGCCGGTTGTCGTTCATCGGCGGATCGGCGGCGCGGCAGCCCTCGCGGCTGATGTGCTGCGACTTGCCCATCGGGTGGCCGATGATCCAGTAGGGCATCCCCGGCCGCAGCGGCGTCGCCGCCAGCGGCAGCGGCGGGAAGCGGCCCGCCGGATTGCCCGTCACCTCAAGCACCGTGTAGTCGAGGTCTTCCGAGGTCTCGACCGGCTCCGGGTTGACGGCAAAACGCTCCGCCTCCTCCATCCGGCCCGGCTCGTGGAAACCCGCCAGCCAGTCCACCGCGAGGATCTTCGTCGCATTCACCCGCTCGTCCTTCAGCACCCCCGGCACGCAGTGGTGGTTGGTCAGCAGATACTTCTCCGACACGAGGAAGGCGGTGCAGGGAAAGGTCCCCCCGTCGGTCGAGATCGACAGCATCCCCACGCCGCGCCCCATCTTCCGGAAATCCGCCTGATCGTCGTAGGTCGAGATCGGCTCGTTGTTGTAGCCCTGGACGGCCACCTCGTTCTCGATCCCCAGCCAGTCCTCCTGCGTCGACTGCGCCGTGGCCGCCCCCGCGGAAAGCACGGCCGCCACGATTAATCCGGTCAGACGCATGAACAATTCTCCATTCCAAATCCGCCCCGCCCCAATCAGCGGGCCAGACGTTTCCCCGGGGTCAAAAAAGCACGGAACACCGGCCTGCGTCCACGGTGGAATTCCTCACGCGTCTCCGCTATCGTCGCTCCAGCATTTTCAGGAGGCCCGCCGATGACCCCCCGCATTTTCGCCCTTGCCGCCCTTTTCGGCGCCCCGCTCGCCGCCGCCCCGGCCCTCGCCCAGTCCACCGTGACCCTCGACAGCTTCTCGCTCGACCCGGCGCCGCAGGCCCAGCCCGACACCGCCCCCAGCGCAGAGATGCGTGACTGCCTGCTCGACCAGTCCGGCTGCACCAGCGACGAATTCTCCGGCTCCGCCACCTTCACCCTCGACGACGTGGTGAACCTCGGCGTGATCGACCGGACGGAGGTCCCGCAGAACGCCGCAGTGGGAGGCACCGCCGGCACCACCGCCGCCCCGGCGCCCCTGCCCTCCATCGACCTCGAGATCCTCTTTGCCTACAACTCCGACGACCTGACGCCGGAGGCGATGGGCAAGCTCTCCAGCCTCGCCGACGCGCTGCGCGACCCGCGGCTGTCCGACGCGCGGCTGATCTTCATCGGCCACACCGACGGCGTGGGCTCCGCCGCCTACAACATGGACCTCTCCCGCCGCCGGGCGGAGGCCGTCGCCCGCTTCGTGCAGGGCACCATGGGCCTGCCGCCCTCGCGCATCCGCGCCGAGGGTGTGGGCTTCTCCCGGCTGAAGAACAGCTTCGACCCCGCCGCCGCGCAGAACCGCCGGGTGCAGCTGGTGCTGGTGCCGGGCGCCTGAGGCGAAGCGCCGGGCGCCGGCATGCGTCACCCGCGCCAGCCCGCATCCTCTTGGTCGAGTGTGGACTTCAGGTAGTCGAAATGGCGCTGCGCCATGCCGCGATAAGCCAGCCAGCCCTCTGCCGTGTTGCGCGCCACATCATCGTCGAGCACCGCGAGCGCATCGCCGGTGGACTTGGCCAGGATCAGCGTCTGCGCGGCCTTCTCGAAGAAATAGAGATCCTCGAATGCATCCGCGACGGTATCGCCCGTGACGCTGACGCCGTGGTTGCCCATGACCAGCACGCTCTTGTCACCGAGGGCCTTCACAAGGTGCGCCCCCTCTTCCTCGCTGTCAGAGATGCCGCCGAATTCCAGATCGTAACCCACGCGCCCGAAGAAACGCGCGGTGTTGTTGTCGATGGGCAGCAGCGTCGGGTCCTTCAGACAGGCCAGCGCCGTGGCATAGGGCGCGTGACAATGCAGCACGACGCGCGCCTGCGGCGCATCGCGGTGCAGCGTGCCATGGACAGCCCAGGCGGACCGGTCCGGCGCCTCCGGCCCGTCCATGTCGGGCGGCGCGTCGAGGTCGAGCTCGAGCAGATCGCCGGGCCTGATCGTCGCAAAATGCTGCCAGCAGCGGTTCAGCAGGAAGCGGCGGCCATCCTCGGAGATGGCCGCACTGAAATGATTTCCGACGGACTCGCTCCACCCGAAGCGGTGGCAGAGGCGGAAAGCGGCGGCGAGGTCCTCCCGCAGGAGAGCAGAGTCCGCGACAGTGTTGCGGGGGACCATGTTCATTTCTTGAAGCGCCCCGTGCTGACCAGCGCGCGATAGGTCGAACGCATCTCGGCCCGGTCGGTGTAGCAGCCGCGCAGGTAGCGGTCGCCGCTGGACGCAATATAGGCGGCACGGCCGTGAACGATCCGGTGGTTGTCGAAGACGATGCATTCGCCCGCCTTCAGCGTGAAGCGCATGATGTACTTATCGTTCTGCAGCAGCTTGCCGAAGCGGCAGAAGGCCGGATACCAGTCATCCAGGAACGCCTGCGGCAAATCCATCAGGTCCAGCATGTGCTGGCTGATGGTCAGACCCGAGACTTCGCCGTATTGGTCCAGCTCGATGATACGCTGCCAGGAGCGCATGTCGTAATCGTCGTGCTCGCAATAAAACGGCACATCGGTCTCGACCATCAGGCGAAAGCCCTCGGGGTCGATGCGACGGAAATCGTTGGCGGCCGCGACACCGTCGCCGAAAAGGTTGCGTCCGCCTTCGACCGTGTTGGCCCGCATGTGCAGGAACTGGATGCCGGGTGCATGTTCCTCGGCGGGCACGTCGGTGTGGAGTTCCAGCGCCGAGGCCGTATAGGCGGTGTTCGTCGGGTTGATATGCGTCCTCACGTCGAAATACGTGCCGAAGAACGTCGGGCGGACCTGCCCCTGCAACTCGGCCAGCTCGGTCAGGGCCGCGTCGCTATCCGGCATCTCGGTCACGACAGAGACGCCCTCGACGATCATCGCCTCCAGCCAGGCGCGGCGCTTCCCGGGGTCGGCCTTCAGCTCGGCATGGGTAAAGCGGGCGACGTCCGGGTAGTGGTCGCCGAACCAGGGCCGCCGCGGCAGATCGGCGGGGTCGCGGCGACGTTCACCGCCGGCATGCTCCTCCAGCCATGCGACGGGCATGCGCGTGGTGTGGTCTTCGGTCGCCCAGTCGATCACCAGGGTCTCGCCGTCGACATGCGCCGCGCGCGCGACCGGCGCGGTGTCGAGGTGAAAGATGTCGAACGACCGCTCGCGGGTCTCCGCGTTGAAGCTGGTCGGGTCGTTGTCGCGCAGCCAGTAGTAGTTGAAATAGGCATCGCCGCGCGACAGCGGGACGTTCAGCCCTTTCTCACCAAGAGTGACAGCGTCGGATCTTGTTGGTGTCATCACGTTCATCGTGTCGCATCCTCTGTGCGTATGGTTAGATTGGCGCCAATCAAACCCATTGAAGATCGGACAAAAAGACGGAATCCTCTTACCTGAAGTTAAGCCACAGGTTACCATGTCACGCCTGCCTCCCCTGCGCCTTCTGATCACCTTCGACGCCGTTCACCGGCTGGGCTCCATGCGGCTCGCCTCGGCCGAGCTGAACGTGACACGCCCCGCGGTCAGCCAGTCGATCCGCGCGCTGGAGGATTGGCTGGGCGCGCCGCTGTTCGACCGCAGCGTGAAACCCGCGCGCCCGACCGACGCGGGCGAGCGTCTGGCGCGCGCCACGCAGAGCGGCCTTGGTCAGATCGCGACAGCCATCGAAGACATCCGGGCCAGCGCGGGCCACGCCGACCGTCATATCACCGTGTCCTGCACCATCGGAATGGCGACCTATTGGCTGATGCCACGCCTGTCGGCCTTCTACGCGCGTGTCCCCGATGCAATGGTCAGCGTTCAGGCCCCGCCTTCGGACATGCCGGCCTTTTCGGCGGGGATCGATGTCGCCCTGCGCTTCGGCCCCGGACCATGGCAGGAGAGCGATACCGTCAGGGTCTTCGAGGAATGCGCCTGTCCGGTGGGCCAGCCAGAGCGGATCATGGCGCTGAATGGCGATCTTGCGGCGCTCAGCACACAGCCCCTCATCCACGTCCGGACGCCCGCTGCCAACGGCTGGCCCGGCTGGAAGGAGTATCTCGCCGCCAAGGGACTGAGAAACCCGATCGGTCCGACGCTGACCTTCGACAATTACGTTCAGGCCACCCAGGCGGCGCTGGACGGAAAAGGCATCCTGCTCGGCTGGCGGTCGATCAATGCCGGCATACTCTCCGAGGGGCGTCTGGCCGCCATCGAGCAGGGCATTCACAAGTTCGGGTCGAGCTACTGGGCATCCGCCATTGCAACGCCCAATCCCAGACCGCTGGTTCGGGAGTTTCTCGACTGGATCAGGGACGCGGGGTCCGACTTCGACAGGTCCGGCGGAATGATGTCGTAGACTTCGCTTTTGCCGAGGCGTCTCCATCGCCCCGATGCTCGACATCCTCGATCCGGATATGTGGCCGAAGCTCCGACCTTCGATCCTCGCCACCAACGACGGGCTGGCCCCACGCAGCCGCTACGCATCGCCCCTTAAAGGCGCTTTTAACGACCGTCAAAAGAACCCGCCGGAGGCGCAGCGTTGAACGCGCGCGCCCACGAGAACCGGAAACTGAAAAACGCTTTGCTGAAAAAGACTCTGTAATTCACTGTAAACTACTGCGTCACGCTACAGCCGGATTGCCGCAATTTTCGGCAGTCTTTCGCGAAAAACGATCCGCCGCGCGGGACGCAAATTTTACCAATTGATAAAATTTTCAGACGTGGCACTCTGAACAAAACGGAAAACAGGGAGCCGCCATGTCCAGCCCGCACACGCCAGGCATCGTTCCGGGACGTCTCGACCCGGACTCGCTGGCCGGAAACTTCGCAGATCTGCACCCGGCCTACGATGCCCACGAAGCCGCCGTCGCCGCCGACCGCTGCTACTTCTGCCATGACGCGCCCTGCGTCACCGCCTGCCCCACGGACATCGACATCCCCTTGTTCATACGGCAGATTTCCACCGGGCAGCCAGAGGCCGCGGCGCGCACGATCTTCGAACAGAACATCCTCGGCGGCATGTGCGCCCGCGTCTGCCCGACCGAAACGCTCTGCGAGGAGGCCTGCGTCCGCGAGGCCGCCGAAGGCAAACCGGTTGAGATCGGACGCCTCCAGCGCCACGCCACCGACAGCCTGATGGCCGCCAACAGCCACCCCTTCACCCGCGCCGCCCCGACCGGCAAGCGCGTGGCCGTGGTCGGCGCCGGACCCGCCGGTCTTTCCTGCGCCCACCGTCTCGCGCTGAAGGGCCATGACGTCACCATCCACGAGGCCCGCCCCAAGCCCGGCGGCCTCAACGAATACGGCATCGCCGCCTACAAGACGACGGGCGACTTCGCAGCGCGCGAGGTCGACTGGCTGCTGCAGATCGGTGGAATCACCGTCGAATACGGCAAGGCGCTGGGGGGCGACGTGACGCTCGACAGCCTGCGCGCCGACTATGACGCGGTGTTCCTGGGCATCGGCCTCGGCGCTACCAACGCGCTCGATGCCGAAGGTGCGGACCGCGAGGGCGTGGCCGACGCCGTGTCCTTTATCGCCGACCTCCGCCAGGCCTCCGACCTCGCCAGCCTGCCCGTGGGCCGCAACGTGGTGGTGATCGGTGGCGGCATGACCGCCATCGACGCCGCCGTGCAGGCCAAGCTGCTGGGCGCCGAGACGGTCACCCTGACCTACCGCCGCGCGCAGGACCAGATGCCCGCCAGCCGCTACGAGCAGGACCTTGCCACCTCGAAAGGCGTGCGCATCCTCGCCAACACGATGCCGAAGGCGGTGCACGGCAACGGCAAGGCCGTCGAGATCGAACTGGAATACACCACCGACGAGGGCGGCCGGCTGGTCGGCACCGGCGAGACCATCCGCCTGCCCGCCGACCAGGTCTTCCGCGCCATCGGCCAGCGCCTCACCCCGCCCGAGGGCCTCGACCTCGACGGCCGCAAGATCGCCACGACCGGCGCAGGCCGCACCTCGCTTCAGGGCGTCTGGGCGGGCGGCGACTGCACCCACGGCGAGGACCTGACCGTGGTGGCCGTCGCCGAAGGCCGCGACGCCGCCGAGGACATCCACGCCGCGCTCACCTCGGGCTGACCCGCGGGCCGCCTGCCCGCCTCGGGGTCCCCCGGGCCCCGCCTGACGACCGACTGAACCGGTTCCGGCCACCAGGCCGGGCCCCACCCCTCCGCCCAGGCCTCCCGCCAGACAGGGCAGGCCGCCCGACCAGGAGACAGCACATGGCCGATCTCACCACCGATTTCGTCGGCATCCAAAGCCCGAACCCCTTCTGGCTGGCCTCCGCGCCGCCGACCGACAAGGAATACAACGTCCGCCGCGCCTTCGAGGCCGGCTGGGGCGGTGTCGTCTGGAAGACCCTCGGCGCCGAAGGCCCGCCGGTCGTCAACGTCAACGGCCCGCGCTACGGCGCGATCCACGGCGCCGACCGCCGCCTGCTGGGCCTGAACAACATCGAGCTGATCACCGACCGCCCCCTCGAAACCAACCTCGAGGAAATGGCGCGGGTGAAGGCCGACTACCCCGACCGCGCGCTCATCGCCTCGATCATGGTGCCCTGCGAGGAGGCCGCCTGGAAAGCGATCCTGCCGCGCGTGGCGGAAACCGGCGCCGACGGCATCGAGCTGAACTTCGGCTGCCCGCACGGCATGTCCGAACGCGGCATGGGCGCGGCGGTGGGCCAGGTGCCCGAGTACATCGAGATGGTCACCCGCTGGTGCAAGATGTATTACGACAAGCCGGTGATCGTGAAGCTGACGCCCAACATCACCGACATCCGCAAGCCCGCCACCGCGGCCCGCAACGGCGGCGCCGACGCGGTGTCGCTGATCAACACGATCAACTCCATCACCTCGGTCGACCTCGACAATTTCACCCCCGAACCCACCATCGACGGCAAGGGCAGCCACGGCGGCTACTGCGGCCCGGCGGTGAAACCCATCGCCCTGTCGATGGTCTCCGAGATCGCCCGCGACCCCGAAACCCACGGCCTGCCGATCTCCGGCATCGGCGGCGTCACCACCTGGCGCGACGCGGCAGAGTTCATGGTGCTGGGCTGCGGCAACGTGCAGGTCTGCACCGCCGCCATGACCTACGGCTTTCGCATCGTCGAGGAGATGAAGCGCGGCCTCAGCCAGTGGATGGACGAGAAGGGCTATACCTCCACCGCCGATTTCGTCGGCAAGGCGGTGCCCAACGTCACCGACTGGCAGTACCTCAACCTCAACTACGTGACCAAGGCCCGGATCGACCAGGACGCCTGCATCAAGTGCGGCCGCTGCTTCGCCGCCTGCGAGGACACCAGCCACCAGGCGATCTGGATGCACGAGGACCGCACCTTCGAGGTCAACGATGCGGAATGCGTGGCCTGCAACCTGTGCCTCGACGTCTGCCCGGTGGAGGACTGCATCACCATGGAACGGCTCGCCCCCGGCACCGTCGATCCGCGCACCGGCCGCACGGTCGAGGCGGATTACGCCAACTGGACGACCCATCCGAACAACCCGATGGCCAAGGCCGCCGAATAAGGCACGTCCGGCGCGCGCCGCACCCACGAAGAGTTCTCGTCGAGAACTCTTCGGCACGGCAGACTTTTCGAGGAAAAGTCTGCCGTTCTCCGTTCAGAGGTGCACGACCAGGTCGCTGGTCCGGCAGACGATCACGAACTGCCCGCCGCATTCGATCAGGTGAAACCCGCGCGCCGCGACCTCCTGCATCAGCCGATCGCGCCCCACTTCCCGCTCCACGTCCTGCACCGCGCGCCGCACCACGCCGCCGCTCTGCACCGCCTTCGCGGTGAAGATCTGGGCCAGCCAGGGTTCGTTGGGGCGGTGGTTCGACAGGCGGAGACTCTGCATCCCCGCAGCCTGCCGGATCGGGGTAAATGCCGGGTGAACGGCAGCCCGGAAGGGCCCTGTCAGGGCTGCAGCAGGCGCCGGAACAGCGTGTCGAGGTGCGCCGCCGCTCCGTCGAAGTCCTCCCCGCCCAGAACCGCCCGCACCTGCACGTCGAAATCCGCGTAGTGCTGCGTCTGCGCCCAGATCGAGAAGACCGTGTGCCGCGCATTGACCGGGGCCAGGCGCCCCTCGGCGATCCAGCCGTCGATCAGGCGGGCCGTCTCGTCCACCATGTCGCGCAGCTCGCCCTCCAGCACCGGGCCGATCAGCGGCGCGCCCTGCAGGATCTCGTTGGCGAAAAGGCGGCTTTCGCGGGGATAGTCGCGGGCCATCTCCAGCTTGCGGCGCACGTAGCCCAGGATCTCGTCCACCGGCTCGCCCTCGGGGTCGATGGCGCGCAGCGGGTTCAGCCATGTCTCCAGCAGTTCGCGCAGCAGCGCCTCGTAGATCGCGTCCTTCGAAGGGAAGTAATACAGCAGGTTGGGCTTCGAGAGACCGGCCTCCATCGCGATCCGGTCCAGCGTCGCGCCCCGGAACCCGGCCTCGGAAAACACCGTCAGCCCCGCCTCCAGAATCGCGGCGCTTTTCTGCCGCTGGATGCGTGTCTGCGGCCGGACTTCCTGTGCCTGCACGCCTGCCATTTTCTCCGTCATCGCCGCCCCTGCCTGCCCTTTATTTAAGCGACTGCCGGAATTCACGGCGCGGCGCTTGACTGGAATCTGTCCTTTGGTAGCGTTCTTTTGACCGATTGGTCAAATCGCAAGAGACCCTTGGCAGTTGGGTCCGAAGGGGAGTGTACGAAATGGCAGCACCAGCCGCAAATCTCACGATCAACGGCGACCGCCTGTGGGACAGCCTGATGGAGATGGCAAAGATCGGACCGGGAGTCGCGGGCGGCAACAACCGCCAGACCCTGACCGATGCCGACGCCGAGGGCCGCGCCCTGTTCAAGGCCTGGTGCGAGGAGGCGGGCTGCACCATGGGGCTGGACGAGATCGGCAACATGTTCGCCCGCCGCGAAGGCACCGACCCGGACGCGCTGCCGGTCTACGTGGGCAGCCACCTCGACACGCAGCCCACGGGCGGCAAGTACGACGGTGTGCTGGGCGTGCTGGGCGGGCTGGAGGTCATCCGCTCGCTCAACGACACCGGCATCAAGACCAAACACCCCATCGTCGTGACCAACTGGACCAACGAGGAAGGCACACGCTTCGCCCCGGCGATGCTGGCCTCCGGCGTCTTCGCCGGCAAGCACGACCTGCAATGGGCCTATGACCGCGAGGACGCGGAGGGCAAGACCTTCGGGTCCGAGCTGGAGCGCATCGGCTGGAAGGGCGACGAGAAGGTCGGCGCCCGCAAGATGCACGCCATGTTCGAACTGCACATCGAGCAGGGCCCGATCCTCGAGGCCGAGGGCAAGGACATCGGCGTCGTCACCCACGGGCAGGGCCTGTGGTGGCTGCAATGCACCGTCACCGGCAAGGACGCGCACACCGGCTCCACGCCGATGAACATGCGGGTCAACGCAGGGCTCGGCATGGCCCGCATGACCGAGGCCGCGCATCAGATCGCCATGGCCCACCAGCCGCACGCCGTGGGCGCGGTGGGGCACTGCGACGTCTACCCGAACTCCCGCAACGTGATCCCCGGCAAGGTGGTCTTCACCGTCGACTTCCGCTCTCCCGACCTCGGAAAACTCACCTCCATGCGTGAGCAGTACGAGGCGAAGGCGAAGGAGATCGCCGACGAGCTGGGCCTCGGGCTCGAGATCGAGCCGGTCGGCCACTTCGACCCCGTCACCTTCGACGAGGGCTGCGTGACCGCCGTGCGCAACGCGGCGGAACGGCTGGGCTACAGCCACATGAACCTGGTCTCCGGCGCGGGCCACGACGCCTGCTGGATCAACGAGGTGGCGCCCACCGCGATGATCATGTGCCCCTGCGTCGACGGCCTGTCGCACAACGAGGCCGAGGAGATCTCGAAGGAATGGGCCAAGGCCGGCACCGACGTGCTGTTCCACGCGGTGGTCGAGACGGCGGAAATCGTATCGTAACGCGCGGAGGGGACACGAGCGGACATGGCATTCACGTGGATTCCACCCGACCAGAGCAGTGGCGGGAGCGCGGCCGGACAGGCTTTGCGGCCCGTCACCCGCTGCAGTCGTGTGGCCCATGCCACCTGTCGGACCACGGGTATGGGCGGGCGTCGGGCCGCCTGCCCGACAGAATGACCCGCCCGGCCCGCCAGACCCCGGCGCGATGCGCCCCGGACGGACCGGCGCGGTCTTCGGCTGGCCTACGCCCTGTTGCGCGGCATGGCGAACCGTGCCGTCTCGCCGTCGATCTCGTCGCCCGGGCCGGCGGCCTCGCGCAGGACGGCCAGCGCCGCCTCGGTGCTGACGGAGCCGGTCTTGCCTTCCACCTCGGCGGCATTGGCCAGCTCGCGGGCCGTGACCTCGAGCGTCTCGTTGCCCGTGTCCTCTTCGGTGTCGAACATGTTTTCCAGCGCCTCGTGCAGGCGGGTGTCGGTCTCGTTCATCGGATATCCTCATCTGCGGGCGGCGCAGCCATGGCCCGCCCTTTCCCCATCAACGCGGGGGCCATGCCAGCGGTTGCATACGCGGCGGCGCCCGCCGCTGCATACGGGGCCTGCCCATGAACCGCCTCTCGCTCTCGCTGATCTGCTGCATCGGGCTGCTGGCGCTGGCGACCCTCGGGGCCGACCCGCTGCCCGCCGAGACCGTCAGGGTCAAACCCGTGGACTTCGACCTGCCGCTCGGCATCGCCGATGGCCTGCCCGCAGGCGTCCCGCTCAGCGAAGTCTTCGTGACGGACGACCTGTGCTTCTACTATCGTCAGGACGGGAAGTTCCATTTCCTGGACTGCGTGGGCTGATCCGCATGGACCTGCCCGATGTCGACCTCGATGCCCCGGTGACAGTGACCCTGTCGGTGGCGGACATCTGCGTCCTGGCCGGGCTGGCCGACAGGCTGGGCGACGCACAGGCCGAAGCGGGCAACCTGCCGGAGGCACAGGCCCTCTGGAACCTCGAAGCCGCGATGGAGCGGCAGAACGACATCGCCTTCCGCCCAGACGCGGACCACTGGCACCGGCGCGCCGCGGCGCATCTGGCCCGGGCCTTCACCGAGACACCGGGCAACGACCCGGACACAGGGAGCATCACATGACCACCACAGTCATCAAGAACGGCACCGTCGTCACCGCCGACCTGAGCTACAAGGCCGATGTCGCGGTCGAAAACGGCATCATCACCGAGATCGGCGAGGGCCTGAAGGGCGACAAGGAACTGGATGCAACCGGCTGCTACGTCATGCCCGGCGGCATCGACCCGCACACCCACCTCGAAATGCCCTTCATGGGCACCTATTCCACCGACGACTTCGACAGCGGCACCCGCGCGGCGCTGGCGGGCGGCACCACCATGGTGATCGACTTCGCCCTGCCCTCGCCCGGCCAGGGCCTGCTCGACGCGCTGCAGATGTGGGACAACAAGTCGACGCGGGCGCATTGCGACTACTCCTTCCACATGGCCGTCACATGGTGGGGCGAGCAGGTCTTCAACGAGATGAAGACCGTGATCGACACCCGCGGCATCACCACCTTCAAGCACTTCATGGCCTACAAGGGCGCGCTGATGGTGAACGACGACGAGATGTACGCCTCGTTCCAGCGCCTCGCCGAACTGGGCGGCATCGCCATGGTCCACGCCGAAAACGGCGACGTGGTGGCCGAACTGTCGGCCAAGCTGCTGGCCGAGGGCAACAACGGCCCCGAGGCCCACGCCTATTCCCGCCCGCCGCAGGTGGAGGGCGAGGCCGCCAACCGCGCCATCATGATCGCCGACATGGCGGGCGTGCCGCTCTACATCGTGCACGTGTCCTGCGAAGAGGCGCACGAGGCCATCCGCCGCGCCCGCCAGCAGGGCAAGCGCGTCTGGGGCGAGCCGCTGATCCAGCACCTGACGCTCGACGAATCCGAGTACTTCAACCAGGACTGGGACCACGCCGCCCGCCGCGTCATGTCGCCGCCGTTCCGCAACCAGAAGCACCAGGACAGCCTCTGGGCGGGCCTGATGTCGGGCTCGCTCAGCGTCGTCGCCACCGACCACTGCGCCTTCACCACCGACCAGAAGCGTTTCGGCGTGGGCGACTTCACCAAGATCCCGAACGGCACCGGCGGGCTCGAGGACCGCATCCCGATGCTCTGGACCCAGGGCGTCGGCACGGGCCGCCTGACGCCGGAGGAATTCGTCGCCGTCACCTCCACCAACATCGCCAAGATCCTCAACTGCTACCCGAGGAAGGGCGCGATCCGCGTGGGCTCGGACGCAGACATCCTCGTGCTCGACCCCGAGAAGGAAAAGACCATCACCGCCGCCAGCCAGGTCAGCGCCATCGACTACAACGTCTTCGAGGGCAAGAAGGTGAAGGGCCTGCCGCGCTACGTCATGACCCGCGGCCATGTCGCCGTGACCGACGGCACGCTGACTTCGCAGGAAGGCCACGGCAAGTTCGTCGAGCGCAAGGCCGGCACGCCCACCAACAAGGCGCTGTCGAAGTGGAAGGACCTCACCGCGCCCCGCCCGGTGCAGCGCTCCGGCATCCCGGCCACCGGCGTCTGAAGGGGGACGGACAAATGGCAATCTGCGCGTGTGGCTGCGGTGGCATGACCCGGGGGGGCGACTTCCTTCCCGGGCACGACCAGCGTCGCCCGGCGCAGATCGAACGCACGCTCGGGGGGCTCATGGCCCTCCGCGCCCTCGCCGATGACGCCGCCGCCGACGCGGTGACCGCCGGGGCGACAGCCGTTGCCGGGGCAGTCGCGGATGACTGAGGCCGGAACCCGCGCACCGCATGAGACGGCCCGCTCCGCCGGCGTCACCCGGCCCCGTGCAAGGGTGCTGCATGACGCACAAGCCCCGTCCCCGGATCGCCTCTTTCGCCGCCCCATCAGACGGGCGCAGCCGGACGGACACCCCGCCATGACCCGCGCGCGGCGCGGATCAACCGGGCACCAGCGCCTCCAGCTCCGGCAGCAGGACAACCGACTCCTGTTCGTGCGGATCGGTGCGCGCGATCACCGCGACCGCCGGTGTATCGCCGTCGTTGAACGGCAGGTGCGGCACGTCCGCCGGGATGTAGATCATGTCGCCCGCCTTGGTGTCCATGACGTGCTCCAGCCGCTCCCCCCAGTACATCCGCGCGGTGCCGGAGATCACGTAGATCGCCGTCTCGTGCGTCTCGTGCTTGTGGGCCTTGGCCCTCGCACCGGGCGGAATGGTCAGCAGGTGCATGCAGACGCCCTGCGCGCCGACCGTCTCCTTCGCGATCCCCTCGAAATAGTCGAACCCCTGCTTGCCCGCATACGTGCCCGCAGGCCGCAGTTTCGCGCAATCCGCCATCCCGCACCTCCTTTCGTGCCCAGTGGCGCGATGATGCCAGAGCGTCACCCGCCGGTCATCACCCGTCTTCGTCCGAAGGCACCGCTTGACGCCTGCACCGCGGGCCCCGACAACTCATGGGGACGGCGATGCCTGCGCCCTGCCACCCAAACATGCGATCCCGGCCACGCCGCCGGGGCCGCCGACTTCCGGAGCTTCCCTTGATGACAGCCCAACCGGTGATCCAGGCAAAGAACCTGGACCTGACCTTCCAGACGGCCGACGGCCCCGTGCACGCGCTGAAGGATGTCTCGCTCGACATCCCCAAGGGCGCCTTCGTGTCGTTCATCGGTCCCTCGGGCTGCGGCAAGACCACCTTCCTGCGCTGCATGGCCGCCCTCGAACACCCCACCGGCGGCACGCTGACGGTGAACGGCATGACCCCGGACGAGGCCCGCCGCGCCCGCGCCTACGGCTACGTCTTCCAGGCCGCCGGGCTCTACCCGTGGCGCACCATCGGCCGCAACGTGGCCCTCCCGCTCGAGATCATGGGCTATTCGAAGGCCGAGCGCGAACAACGCATCGCCCGCGTGCTGGAACTGGTCGAGCTTTCCGGTTTCGAGAAAAAATTCCCCTGGCAACTGTCGGGCGGCATGCAGCAGCGCGCCTCCATCGCCCGGGCGCTGGCCTTCGACGCCGACATCCTGCTGATGGACGAACCCTTCGGCGCGCTGGACGAGATCGTCCGCGACCGCCTGAACGAGGAGGTCCTGCGCCTCTGGGACAAGACCGGCAAGACCATCGCCTTCGTCACCCACTCCATCCCCGAAGCCGTCTACCTCTCGACCCACATCGTCGTCATGAGCCCCCGTCCCGGCCGCATCACCGACGTGATCGAAAGCCCCCTGCCAAAGGACCGCCCGCTCGACATCCGCGACACGCCGGAATTCATCGAGATCGCCCACCGCGTCCGCGAGGGTCTGCGCGCGGGGTACGACGAATGATCCCCATCCGTGCCGCCACCCCCGACGACATGCCCGCCTGCGCGCGGATCGTGCACGACTGGGAGACAGGCACGGGCTACATTCAGGGCACCCCGGACGTGGACACCCTGACCGGCTACCTGGCAGAGGCCTTCCCGGTCCGCGACATGCACGTCGCGGGCGACCCGGTCGAGGGCTACCTGTCCATCGCCCCCTCCAGCAACAGGATCGGCGCGATCTACCTGGCCCGTCCCGGCCAGGGCACCGGCAAGCGGCTGATGGACCTCGCCAAGGAAGGGCGCGAAACGCTCTGGCTGACGGTCTATGCGCCCAACACCCGCGCGCAGGCCTTCTACCGCCGCGAAGGCTTCACCGAGACCGCGCGCCTCGACGCCGATCGCGACGGCGCGCCCCCGATGCTGCGCATGGACTGGACCCGCACCGAGGTCGCAAGATGATCCGTCTGGCCGACAACGACGACCTGCCGCACTGCGCCGAGGTGGTGAACGGCTGGATCGACGGCACGCCGTGGCTGCAACGCGCCACCCCGGCAGAGAAGATCCGCGAGATGTTCGAAGGCATCCTGCAGCACCGCATCATCTGGGTGATCGGCGAACCGGTGGAGGCCTACCTGTCGCTCGATCCCTCCAACGGGCACATCGGCGCGCTGAACTGCCGGACGCCGGGCTGCGGCCACGGCTCCGCCCTGCTCGAAACCGCCCGCGAGGGCCGCGACTTCCTCAGCGTCTGCCCGCTGATGGCCAACGTCCGCGCCCAGACCTTCTGGCGGCGCAACGGCTTTGCGACGCTCGGGCTGGAAGACGAAACAAAGCCGGTGCCGCTGCGCCGGCTCCGCATGGAATGGTCGAGGTACGGATCATGAGCCGCTTCATCCCCCCGCTGCTCGGCGTCCTGCTGGCGCTCATGGCGATCTGGTACGTGGCCGTGGTGCCGATGAACGTGCAGGAAACCCTCACCCGGGCCGAGCGCGCGGAGATCGCCGTCACCCCCGCCACCGCCGTGGAACGCCGCGACACCGGCACATGGGCGCTGGTCTTCGGCAACCTCGGTGCCCTGGGCGAAAGCTGGTCGCTCGACCGGCCCCGCCTGCCCGCCCCGCACCAGGTGGTGGCGGAACTCTACGCCTCGACCGTGGCGGAGGAACTGACCGGGCGGCGCGGCCTCGTCCGCTCCGGCTCGCTGTCGAACCGCGGGCTGCTCTACCACGCGGTCGTGACGCTCAACGCGACCTTCGTGGGCTTCCTGATCGGCACCGGGCTGGGCATCGTGCTGGCCATCGGCATCGTGCACAGCCGCGTCATGGACATGAGCGTCATGCCCTGGGCCATCGTCAGCCAGACCATCCCCATCGTGGCGCTGGCGCCGATGATCATCGTGGTGCTCTACTCAGTCGGCATCCAGGGGCTGCTGCCCAAGGCGGTGATCTCGGCCTACCTGTCGTTCTTCCCGGTGGTCGTCGGCATGGTGAAGGGCCTGCGCTCGCCCGACGCCATGCAGATGGACCTGATGCGCACCTACAGCGCCCCCACCCGCGACGTGCTGATGAAACTGCGCCTGCCGGCATCGGTGCCCTACCTCTTCGCCTCGCTCAAGATCGCCATCGCGGCCAGCCTCGTCGGCGCCATCGTCGGCGAACTGCCGGTGCAGAAGGGCGGCCTCGGCGCGCGCATGCTGGCGGGCAGCTACTACGGCCAGACCGCCCAGATCTGGGCCGCCCTCCTCATGGCCGCGGGTCTCGCGGCGGTGCTGGTCTGGGCCATCGGCGCCGCGGAACGCCGCACGCTGACCAGGATGGGAATGGCGCAATGACCCAAGCCCCCACACCGCACACCCCCGAACCCGCCCCCCTCCGCACCCCGGACAAACGCAAACTGCCCAGGCTTCTCTGCTTCGCAAATACTCACTTCCTCCCCCTCCGCCAAAACCACCGCCGGAGGTCCCGCATGATCCGCGCCGCCACCGCCGTCCCGCGCCACCGCCCCGGCTTCTCTGGCTGCCAGGCACGCACCTCCTCCCCGATGGCGGCCAGAACCGCCGCCGGAAACCGCCATGATCCGCGACGCACCCGCCCCGCGCCACCGCCCCTGTTTCTCTGCTTCCCAAATACTCACCTCCTCGCCCTCCGCCCGCACCGCCGCCGGAGGTCCCGCATGACCCACACCACGCGCCCCCGCTTCTCTCCTTCCGTGACCGTCCAATCCACACCCGCCGCCCGAGTCCCGTCATGACCCTGATCCTCGCCGCCCTCGCCCTCTGGGCCGCCGGTTTCGCGCTGAACGTGGCGCTGGCCAACGGTTCCGCCCGCGACACCCGCGCGGTGCAGCTTGCCGTGCCGCTGATCTTCGGCGCCACGCTGGTCGCCATGTGGGAGCTGATCGTGCGCGGCGCAGGCGTGCCCACAGTGATCCTGCCGCCGCCCTCCGACATCGCCGGGCGCTTTGCCGAAAACACCGGCCTCCTGTGGCGCGACTTCACCCAGACGATCCTCAAGGGCGCGCTCTCCGGCTACATCATCGGCAATGCCGCGGCCTTCCTGACCGCGCTCCTCGTCGACCGTTCCGACTACCTGCGGCGCGGTCTCCTGCCGCTGGGCAACTTCATGGCGGCGCTGCCCATCGTCGGCACCGCGCCCATCCTCGTGATGTGGTTCGGCTTCGGCTGGCAGTCGAAAGCCGCGGTGGTCGTGCTCATGGTCTACTTCCCGATGCTGGTGAACACCGTCGCCGGCCTGTCCGAGACCACCGCCATGCAGCGCGACCTGATGAAGACCTATGCCGCGACCTGGGGCCAGACGCTCTGGACGCTGCGCCTGCCCGCCGCCCTGCCCTTCATCTTCAACGGGCTGAAGATCACCTCCACCCTCGCGCTGATCGGCGCCATCGTGGCGGAGTTCTTCGGCTCGCCCACCCTGGGCCTCGGCTTCCGCATCTCCACCTCGATCGGCCAGCTCGACCTGCCAATGGTCTGGTCGGCCATCGTGGTTGCCGCTTTGGCGGGCACCGGCTTCTACGGCCTGATCGCGCTGATCGAAAAGCGCATGACCTTCTGGCACGCCTCCACCCGAGGCAGCTAACATCCACCCCAAGCCCCCGCATCAACGAGGGGCCAACACCAACCGGAGGTAAAAATGAAGTATATCCTTTCCACCACGGCAGCCCTCGCGCTCGCCGCGCCGGCCTTCGCCGCCGACGACGTCACGCTTCAGCTGAAGTGGGTCACCCAGGCGCAGTTCGCCGGCTACTACGTGGCGCTCGAGCAGGGCTTCTACGAAGAGGCCGACCTGAACGTCACCATCCTGCCCGGCGGCCCCGACATCGCGCCGACCCAGGTGATCGCCGGCGGCGGCGCCGACGTCATCGTCGAGTGGATGCCCGCGGCGCTGGCCGCACGCGAGAACGGTCTGCCGCTGGTCAACATCGCCCAGCCCTTCAAGTCGTCGGGCATGATGCTGACCTGCTGGGGCGACGTGGGCATCGAGGAACCCGCCGACCTCGCCAACCGCACGCTGGGCGTGTGGTTCTTCGGTAACGAGTACCCCTTCCTGTCGTGGATGTCCTCGCTCGGCATCAAGACCGACGGCAAGGCCGAAGGCTCCGTCGAGGTGCTGAAGCAGGGCTTCAACGTCGACCCGCTGCTGCAGCGCCAGGCCGACTGCATCTCAACCATGACCTACAACGAGTACTGGCAGGTCATCGACGCGGGTGTGTCCGAGGACGAACTGATCACCTTCAAGTACCAGGACCAGGGCGTCGCCACCATGGAGGACGGCCTCTACGTGCTTGAGGACGACCTCTCCGACGAGGCCTTCGTGGACAAGATGGCGCGCTTCGTCGATGCCTCGATGCAGGGCTGGAAATGGGCCGAGGAGAATCCCGAAGAGGCGGCGATGATCGTGCTCGACTACGACGAGACCGGCGCCCAGACCGAAGAGCACCAGATCCGCATGATGGGTGAGGTCGCCAAGCTGACGGCGGGCTCCAACGGCGCCCTGGACGAGGCCGACTACCAGCGCACGGTGGAGACCTTGCTGGCGGGCGGCTCCGACCCGGTCATCACCAAGGAGCCGGAAGGCGCCTGGACCCACGCGGTCAGCGACAAGGCCCTCCAGTAAGGGCCCTGCGATGAACGGGTTTCGCTGACTGCGTCAGCGACCCGCCGGGGGAAGTTTCACTTCCCCCGGACCCCCTTCAGAGTATTTGCGAAGCAAAGAAGCAGGGCGCGCGGCGCGCGGTGTTGCCTGCCCCGCGCAGATCTTTCGCGCCTTGTCTTCATCTTGGTCCAAATACCTCGGGGGAGCCTCCCGCGAGGGAGGCGGGGGCGGAGCCCCCTTCCGGCCGGAACGGCCGTTGCCCTAACGTCTGCCCAGCACGATGCCCTGTCCGGCCTGCCCGGGCGTCGCGAGGGTTCCATGCGCCTCGGCGATGCGGGCGAGGCGTTCCGACGGGATGGCGCCCCAGGCTTCGGGGCGGCGGGTGCGGAGGTTGAAGCCCAGCATCTTCGCCTCGTTGGTGGCCGCCACCTGTCCCGAGGCGTCCAGCACCCGGTGGAAGAGGATGTAGCGTTTGGCATCCCAGTCGAGGAGCTGCGTCTCGATCGTGAAGGCGTCGCCCTCGGCCAGTTCGCCGGAATAGGTGACGTGGTTTTCCACGATGACGTATTCGTGGCCGTCGCGCGCCTCCATCCGCAGCGGATCGTTGATCCAGTTGAAGAAGGCCCAGTTCGCCTGGTCGCAGGCGGTCAGGTAATGCGCCATGTTCATGTGGCCGTATTCGTCCACCCATTCGGGCCGGACGACGTTTTCCACCAGCCTGAGCGGCGCGTCCACCCGGCCGGTCCAGGCGTGCAGGAAGGTTTCCGTCTTCAGCATGTCAGCGCCCCGTCCAGACGGGGGAGCGTTTCTCCATGACCGCCGCCACGCCTTCCTTTGCGTCGGCGCTGTCGTAGAGCCGGCCGTAGGCCTCCAGCCCGCCGGCGCGCATCCGGGCGAAGGCCTCCTGTTCCGAGAGTCCCTCCGTCGCGCGGGCGATCTCCTTGACCGCGCGGAGCGAGAGCGGCGCGCAGGCGGCGACGCGGTCGGCCAGCGCGCGCGCCTCCGTCATCAGCGCATCGGCGGGCACCACGGCGTTGATCACGCCCCAGCGCAGCAGTTCCGCGGCGGGGGCGCGGCGGGCGGTCATCAGCATCTCCATCGCGACGGCGCGCGGCAGGCGGCGCGGCAGGCGGATCACACCGCCGGAATCCGGCACGAGGCCGATCGAGGTCTCCGGCAGGCCGAACTCCGCCCCTTCGGCGGCGACGATCATGTCTGCCGACAGCGCCAGTTCGAACCCGCCGCCCAGCGCCGTGCCGTTGACCGCGGCGATCACCGGTTTCGTCAGCCCCCAGAACTCCGTCAGGCCGGCAAAGCCGCCCGGGCCCATGTCGGCCTCCGGGTCCTCGCCCTCCTGCGCGGCCTTGAGGTCCCAGCCGGCGGAGAAGAAGCGCCCCTCGGCGGTGACGATGCCCACCGAGAGCCCGTCGTCCTCCTGCAGCTCCTGGAAGGCGGCGCCCAGCGCCCGCGACGTCGCCGCGTCGATGGCGTTCACCTTGCCGCGTTTCAGCACCACCTCCAGCACGCGCCCGCGCACCCCCACCGTCACATCCGCCATCGTCCGGCTCCTTCGCTTGCCCAGGTACGCTGGGCCATGGCGCGTCCGGAGGCAAGGTCGGAGGCTGCCCAAAAACCGGGCAAAGCGCCCGTCCGGCGGCGCCGCCGCCCCTGCGGACCGCCTGCCCCTTTCGCCCTTGCGCAAGCCCTGTCTATAAATGTCGGGTATGACGACCGCGCCGAGGCCTGCCATGACCGTTCCATCGACCCTGACGAACCGCCTGCAGGCGCTGCTCATGCGTCTTTACCCGGACCATGACACCGAGGAGGTGACCGCCAAGGTGGTGGAGGCCTTTTGGCCCGAGGGCACCGAACCGCGCGGCCGCGCCCGCAAGCCCGGCAACCAGCTCTGGAGCCAGAAGGACGCGCTGCTGATCACCTACGGCGACAGCCTGATCGACGGGGTCTACAAACCGCTCGACCTGCTGCGCGACTTCCTCGGCCAGCACCTGAAGGGCGTGGTGAACGGCGTGCACATCCTGCCCTTCTTCCCCTTCACCTCCGACGACGGGTTCGCGGTGACCGACTACCGCAAGGTGAACCCGGCGCTCGGCGACTGGCCGGACATCCAGCGCATCGCCTCGGAATGGGACCTCGCCTCCGACCTCGTGCTGAACCACGTGTCGTCCCAGGGCACCTGGTTCAACGCCTACCGGCAGGGGCAGAAACCCTACGACGCGTTCTTCTTCGAGGCCTCCCCGGACGACGACCTGTCCATGGTGGTCCGCCCGAGGACCACGCCGCTCCTGCAGGAGGTGGAGACGGCGAACGGCGTAAAGAACGTCTGGTGCACCTTCAGCCACGACCAGATCGACCTGAACTTCAAGAACCCCGAGGTCCTCTACGAGATCATCCGCATCATCCGGCTGCACATCGGGATGGGGGTGAAGATCATCCGCCTCGACGCCGTGGCCTTTGTCTGGAAGCAGCCGGGCACCACCTGCATCCACCTGCCGCAGACCCATGCCATCGTGCAGCTTCTGCGGGTGCTCTCGGACTTCGCGCGCGAACCGGTCGTGCTGCTGACGGAAACCAACGTGCCCAAGGCCGAGAACCTCAGCTACTTCGGGCAGCTGAACGAGGCGCACTGGATCTACAACTTCCCGCTTCCGCCGCTGATCCTGCACGCCATGCTCTCGGGCGACGCGCATTTCCTGTCGAACTGGCTGCGCTCCATGCCGCCCGCCCCGCACGGCTGCGCGTACCTGAACTTCACCGCCTCGCACGACGGCATCGGGATGCGCCCGGCCGAGGGCCTGCTGCCGGACGAAGAGATCGCGCGCATGATCTCCACCGTGCAGGACAGCGGCGGGCGGGCGTCGATGCGGGCGCTGCCGAACGGCGGCACCTCGGTCTACGAGCTGAACGCCACCTTCTTCTCGGCCCTGTCGCGCACCTATCGCGGCGACACCGCCAACCACATCGCGCGGTTCCTGTGCTCGCAGACCATCGTCATGTCGATCGAGGGGGTGCCCGCCTTCTACATCCACGCCATGCTGGGCACGGAGAACGACATCGAGGGCGTCGAGCGCCGCGGCATGAACCGGGCGATCAACCGCCATCGCTGGGACTACCCCGAACTGCGCAAACGCATCAAGGACCCGGAGACCCCGCAGGGCCAGGTGCTGCCCGCCCTGAAGGAACGGCTGAAGCTGCGCGCGAAGCAGCCCGCCTTCCACCCCAACGCCACGAACTTCACCCTGAACGTGGACGACCGGGTGTTCTGCGTCTGGCGGCAGTCGATCAACCGCGAACAGTCGATCTTTGCCCTGCACAACGTCAGCGCCGAGACGGTGGACCTGCCGCCGCGCGCGCTCAACCTGATCGCGGACGAGGAATGGATCGACCTGCTCTCGGGCGAGACGCTGCACCCCGAAGAGGACGGCGTGACGCTCGCCCCCTACCAGTGCCGATGGATCACCAACCGGGGGTGACCGTAAAAAGCGTCCGGACGGATTGTTGACCCGACGGCAGGTCCAGCCCCATCATGGGCGGACCTGCCGAACCACACCGGACGACCTCATGACGTTTCGCCTTCTGGCCCTCCTCGCCTGCATCCTCCTCCTCTCCGCGCCCGCGCAGGCCGCCGACATCACCATGGGCGACGACTGCGACATCCGCCTCTCCGGCCAGATCGTGAAGGGCGACGCCGACCGCTTCGGCGCACTGATGGACGGCGCGGCCTGCACCTATTCCACCCTGCACCTGTCCTCGCCCGGCGGCTCGGTGACAGAGGCGCTGGCCATACCGCAGCACTTCAGCCGCACGACCACCGTGATCGATGCCGGGCAGACCTGCCTCTCGGCCTGCGCGCTGATCTTCATGGCGGGCCACACCTGCGCCGGTGCGCCCTACACCTGCCAGCCCACCCGCCGGATGCACCCCACGGCGACGCTGGGCTTCCACGCGCCCTTCCTGCAGCCGGACCAGAAGCAGCAGCTTGTGCCGCTCGACCTGTCGTTCTCCGCCGCGCTCGACATCTTCGCCCAGATCCAGAGCGCGTTTTCCAAGCTCTCCTCCGTCGTGGCCTCCACCGGCTACAAGCAGGCGATGATCCATCCCGACCTCTTCGCACAGATGTTCAGCACGCCGCCGCAGGAGTTCTACACGATCACCACGAACGACCAGTTCTACAGCTTCGACATCGGGCTGATGGACGACATCCCCAACACGGCCACCCCCGCCTTCGACCGGCAGCGCGCCGCGACCCTGTGTTACAACATGCTCTATTCCACCTATCGCGGCTGGAACCACTCAGAGTTCGGCTTTGCCGATTACGACACCGGCGGGCAGGAGTATTTCGAAAGCGTCACGAACCACGTGCAGCGGCAGGACCCCGCCCCGTGGCTGGGCGACGGCGTGAACATCCCGGTCGACTTCGTCGAGTTCCGCAACCTCAACCTCGGGATGGGCTGGTCCGGCTGGTGCGAGATCATGCCCGAGCCCGGCTCCGGCACCGTGTCGGTCAACCTCTACCGGCAGGACAACATGCCCTCCGCCAACGACCGGGCCGACGTCCGCGCCTACATGCACTACAGCATGGCCTGGCCGCCGCGCACGCCGCTCAGCGCCGTTTCGTGGAAGGCGGCGTCTGGCGCGGCGGCAGCCACCCCTGCGTCCGTTCCCGGCCCCAATCCGGTGGCGTTGGCGCGCGCCTACTTCGACCGCCTTGGCAAGCGTGACGGCGGCGCCCCCTCTGCCCTCTGGATTCCGGAAAAGCGCGAGGCCATCGACCGCGCCGCCGCGGGCATCTGCGATGCGAGCCTCGTCGATGCCTCCGATGCCGACCTCTCCGGCGGCGCGGCAACGGTCAGCCTGCGCGCCCGGGTGACCGGCTGCGGCGCGACCTCGGGCGAAGTCTACGCCCTGCGCATGACCTTCACCCCCGGTGCGGACGGCTGGCGGATCTCGGCCCTGAACAGCGCCGAGTGAGCACTTTCCAAGGGCCGACGCGCCTCTGTTAACCTCTTTTTTCCGCTGCACCGCAGAAAGGTTACCAACCGGCCGGTTCGAGGGGTCGAAACGGCCGGTTCACCCCTTACAAGCTGGAAACCATGGTGAACGGGTGCTGAATCCGTTGTGGAATGCGCCGTGTGTGACCCCACATCTGCGCGTCGCGAGGCATCGCACGCGGCCTTAACCCCACCGCGCGCGGCGTTAAGATGAACGGATCTTCATCAGAACGGCTTCGCCTCGAACTCCGCGTTGTCGGCGGCCACCAGCGACCGCAGCTCCGACACCAGCCCCTGGTCGGCGGCGTTCACACGGCTCCAGTTCGGGATGAACGGCGCGTCGTTGGGCTTGGCCAGGAAAGTGTGCCCCGCGACCATGATGTTCTCCGCGAACAGCTCGATGGTGCGTTCCTCGCGATGCCGGTCCAGCGTCAGCCCGTTCATCTTGGCGTCGTTGTCGTAGAACTCCAGCAGGTCCAGCGCGACCCGGTAATAGGTGGCCTTCAGCGCCCGGAAGGAGTTGGCGGTGAAGATCGTCCCATCCGCCGCCAGCTTGCGGAAGATCGCCTTGCAGATGTCGGTCGACATGCGGTTCAGGCCCGCCGCCGCGTCGCCCTCGCTTTCGTCCTGGTGCTTGTGATCGTACGCGTCGGCGATCTCAACCTGGCAGACGGTGTGCCGCCCGCTGTTGCGCCAAACCTCTGACAACACGCCGATTTCCAGCCCCCAGTCCGACGGGATGCGCAGGTCGGGCAAAAGCCCGGTGCGCAGCGCGAACTCGCCCGACAGCGGGTAGCGGAAGGCGCGCAGGTAGTCGATGTAGTCCCGGTCGCCGATCACCCGCTTCAGCGCGATCAGGAGCGGCGAGACCAGCAGCCGCGTTACCCGCCCGTTCAGCTTGCCACCGCCGACACGCGGGTAGAACCCCTTGGACAACTGGTAGCGGAAGTTCGGATTGACCACCGGATAGACCAGCCGGGCCAGCATCTCACGGTCGTAGGTGACAATGTCGCAATCGTGCAGCGCCATCACCGCCGTGTCCGCGCAGGAGATCAGGTAGCCCATGCAGGTCCACATGTTCTTGCCCTTGCCCGGCTCGTCCGGGGCAAGCCCCATCTCTTCGAGCCGCGCCATGTAGGCCTTCATCCTGGGGCTGTCGTTCCAGAGCACCACATGATCTTGGGGCAGCTTGGAAAAGAAGTCCCGCGCACGGCGGAACTGGTCCTCGTCCGCGCGGTCCAGCCCGATGACGATCCGGTGCAGGTAGCTGACCTGGCTCAGCTCGTCGATGATGTGCGACAGCGCCGGGCCTTCCAGCTCCGAGTAGAGCGAGGGCAGCACGAGGCTGATCTTGCGCGTCTGGGCGAAGGTCTCGATCTCGTAGACCAGTTCCTCGATCGGGCGCTGCCGCAGGTTGTGGAACTGGGCGATATTGCCGTTCTGGTGAAAGTCAGCCATGCGCGGGATCCTTCGCGTCATAATCGTCAAGAAGCGACAGCACCGCCGCCGCCCAGCCCGCGGGCCCCGGGAGGTCAGTGCGCAGGATGCGCCCCGCGTCCTCCCCTTCCAGCAGAGGCAGGCCCGGACCGTGATCGTTGCGCACCACGACGCCGATGTCAGCCGTCTGAAGCATCTCGATGTCGTTGGGCGCATCGCCAAGCGCAATTGTCCGGGTGGCGCCCATTTCCCGGGCGAGTTCGCGCATGGCATCCGCCTTTGTCCGGCCCAGCGACAGGGTCAGGAACCGCCCGCCGCTGCGCCCCCGGACACCGTACATGCCAAGCCCGGCGAGGAAGGCGTCGCGCGCCTCGTCCGTTCCGGACCACAGCCCGGGTTCGGAGAAGCACCGCTGCCCGGCCCGTTCGGCGCCGTCCAGGCCAAGTCCCGTCACCTCCGCGATCTCCTCTGCGGTCATGTCGGCAAAACCGCGGAACCCGGCCCGAAGTTCCGGTGCCAGATCGGAAAGGGCGCGGCGGATGCGGGCGTGGTCCTCGCTGTCCTGCGCCACACCTTCTGCGGGCCGGTACACCCCGGCGCCGTTCTCCACGATGGCAGGCGTTTCGCCAAGGCCGAGATCGGCATGCAAGGGCGCTACCTCCGCCGCGGTCTTCGATGTTGCGAGGATCAGGGGAACGCCCCGCGCCTTCAGCGCATCGAGCGCCGGGCGCGCCGCCTCCCACGAATACGTGTCGTGATCCAGCAAGGTGCCGTCGAGGTCGGTGAACACGATCAAACCCATGAAGCGACCTCTGCCTGCTTGTCCCTGCAGGATTTATGCCGCAGCCGCATCCCGGCAACCACCGCCCATGCTGCAGTGCGGCTCAATGTGCGGCGGAGAGGTCACGGATGCCCTTCCCAATCGATGGTGAGGTCGACCGGGCCGAGGTGTTCCGCCACCCGGTGCGCGTTCGGGATATCGTTGCCCATCGCCTTTTCGCGGGCGCCGGCATGGTCGTATTCGTAGCTCACCCAGCGTTCGATCAGGCGCCGCTCCAGTTCCTCCATGGGCACCGACAGGTAGACCGTCAGGTCCCACAGGTCGGACAGCGCGCTCCACGGGTCCTGGGCGAGGCACAGGTAGTTGCCCTCGACGATCACCGTCTCCGTCTCCGGGCCGATGCGTTCGGCCCCGGCGATGGCGATTTCGCGGGTGCGGTCGAAGACGGGCAGGATGACCTCGTCCTCTTCGGCGACACGGGCCAGGCAGGCGCGGAAACCGCCGAAGTCGAAGGTCTCTGGTGCGCCCTTGCGCGGCAGCAGCCCGGCAGGCCGCAGCAGCCGGTCATCTAAGTGAAACCCGTCCATCGGCATCACCGCCGCGTTGGGCACGCGCGCGGCAACCACATGCGCCAGCGTCGATTTTCCCGATCCCGGCGCCCCGGCCAGGGCGACCAGCCGTCGCCGCCCCCGTATCGGTGTCTCGGCGATCCGCTCCGCCACCAGCGTCGCGCTTTTCTGAACGTCCATGGCCCTACCCCCTTCCCGATTGGTGAGGGTCCGGGCCGGGCTTGTCAACGCGGAGGGGCCGGAGGTTCAGCCGAACAGCCGTCCGCGCGCACGGATGACGGCCAGCGCGACGACAGCCAGATAGGCCCAGTCGATCAGCACCAGCAGGTACCACGGGTGGGTGAAGCTGAAGCCGATCACGGTCACGGTGGCGAACAGGATGACGGCGATCATCCGGCGCGGCACCTTGATCGCCTTGGGCGACGGCGTCTTCAGCTTCGAGATCATCAGCATCCCGATGAGCGCGAGCCAGAGGGCAACCATCGCCGGGGCCTCTCCCGCGTCCCAGCCGCCGGCGAGCATCATGAACACCGGCAGAAGGCCCAGCATCGCCCCTGCGGGCGCGGGGACGCCGACAAAGTGCCGCTTGGGCCCCGCGCTTTCATCCGCCTGACCCGACATGACGTTGAACCGGGCGAGCCGCAGGCAGGTCGCGGCGGCAAAGAGCAGCGCAAAGACCCAGCCGAAGCCGCCGGTATGAGACAAGTGGACCTGGTAGACGACGATCGCGGGCGCGACGCCGAAGCAGAGGAAATCGGACAGAGAATCCAGTTGCGCGCCCATCGGCGACTCGGCCTTGAGCTTGCGGGCGAGCAACCCGTCGAGCCCGTCCGCCAGCGCGGCGATCAGGATGGCGAACACCGCCGCCCCGAACCGGCCCTCCATGGCGAACCGGATGGCGGTGAAGCCGAAGCTCATGCCTGTCAGCGTCACCATGTTCGGCAGGAGCAGCAGCAGGGAGACCTGGCTGCGGTCCTCCGGCTGGGTTTCCGGCTCGGTGGGGAGGTCAGGCATGGTTCAGCCTTCCCCGCTTTCGGCGGTCAGGTCGGCGATGACGGTTTCGCCCGCGACCATCGTCTGGCCGATGCGCACCAGCGGCGTGGCGCCGGGCGGCAGGTAGATGTCGAGACGCGAGCCAAAGCGGATCAGGCCGAACCGTTCGCCCCGCTCCAGCGTATCGCCGTTCTTGGTCCAGCACAGGATACGCCGCGCCACGAGGCCAGCAATCTGCACGACGCCATAGCGCCGCCCGTCCGGCAGGGTCACGGCCAGGCCGTTGCGCTCGTTGTCCTCCGACGCCTTGTCGAGCGAGGCGTTGAGGAACTTGCCGGGCCGGTAGGCGACGACATCGACCGTGCCTGCGGACGGCAGGCGGTTCACGTGACAGTTGAAGACCGACATGAAAACGGAAATGCGCACCATCTCTGCCTCGCCCAGTCCCAGCTCTGCCGGCGGTACGGCCGGTTCCAGCAGCGAGACAAGCCCGTCGGCGGGTGAGACCATGATATCCGGGCGCTCCGGGATCACCCGCTCCGGGTCGCGGAAGAAGTAGTAGACCCAGACGGTCACGCCCGCGGCAAGCCAGCCGAGCGGTTCCCACACAAGGAACAGCACGACCGCGATTGCGGCTGCTATGGCAACGAACTTTCGTCCTTCCGGATGCATCGGCTTGACGAAGGTGGACAGCATGGAGACAGACATGGAACCCCGCAGTGTTGGTCTGCCCTTCTCAGATATTCAGGCGTCGGATGCAAATCAAACCTGAGTCACGCGCCCCCGGTTCCAGCCGCGCGGCGCATCCGTCGGCATCCGTGGCCCCGAAGCCAGCGGCTTGCCGCCGCTAGGCGCGGCGGCCATTGCGCGGGACCGCCGCAGGGCGCAACATTCGTGCAGACATTACAGGCTGCCGGGGAAGGAAACGTCTATCTGCGCCGCTGCCCGGATAACGTCGCGTACGCCCCTATTGCCCGACAGATTGCCTTCGGTATTGATTTGCCAATGGCAGAAACGGCCAACCTGAAGTACCCATTCCGGTGTACGCTAACTCAAACTCAGGTTGCCACACCTGGAAAAGACTACACCATAACACGAAGGGCGGGATCGCCCGGACCCAGCAAGGGACGCTCATAATGACAAGACTTGCCCACCTGACCCTGACGACATTCCTGAGCGCCGGCATCGCCACCGCCGGACTGGCCCAGGAGACCCACCCCGAGACCGGCGAGCCGCTGGCCGCGGAACAGACCTTCACCTACCGCATCCTCGACGAGTTCTCTTCGCTCGACCCGCAGGTGGTCGAGGACGTGACCGGCTCCGAACTGGCGCGCGACCTGTTCGAGGGCCTGATGAACCAGGACGAGAACGGCGAACTGGTGCCCGGTGTCGCCACCGGTTTCGAGGCCTCCGAGGACAAGACCACCTACACCTTCACGCTGCGCGACGATGCGAAGTGGTCGAACGGCGATCCCGTGACCGCGCAGGACTTCGTCTTCGCGTGGCGCCGCGCGGTCTCTCCGGAACTGGCGTCGCCCTACCAGTGGTACATGTCGCTCATGTCCATCGAGAACGCAGACGCGATCATCGCCGGGGATATGGCACCGGAAGAGCTGGGCGTGACCGCCATCGACGATCGCACCCTCGAAGTGAAGCTCAGCCAGCCGCTGTCCTACTTCCCGCAGATGGTGACGCACGCCACGACCTTCCCGGCACCGCAGAAGGTGATCGAGGAGTTCGGCGACGACTGGACCAAGACGGAAAACATCGTTTCCAACGGCGCCTACGTGCTGACCGAGCACATCCCCAACGAACGCTCCACCCGCGAGCGCAACGAGATGTACTGGGACAACGAGAACACCATCATCGACAAGACCGTCGCGCTGGTCATCAACGACGAGAACGTGGCACTGACCCGTTTCCTCGCCGGTGAGCTCGACCGCACCGAGGTCCCCGCAGGCCAGTTCCCGCGCCTGTCCGAGGAACACCCCGAGGAGGCGATCAGCTTTCCGCGGCTGTGCAACTACTACTACACGTTCAACCTGTCCGACAGCGGCCCCGAAGCCTTCAAGGACGTGAACGTCCGCAAGGCGCTGGCGCTGGCCATCGACCGCGACATCATCACCAAGAACGTGCTGGCGGGCGGTGAAGTGTCTGCCTACACCTTCGCACCGGCCGCCGTCGCCAACTTCGATCCGCCGGTCACCGAGATGCAGGAGATGACCCAGGCAGAGCGCGACGAGAAGGCCAAGGAACTGCTGGCAGAGGCAGGCTACGGCCCCGAGAACCCGCTGAAGTTCGGCATGATGTACAACACCTCCGACAACCACCAGAAGATCGCCGTGGTCATGTCGCAGATGTGGAAGCAGAAGCTGGGCGTCGAGGTCGAGCTGTCCAACATGGAGTGGAAGGTCTTCCTCGAGGTGCGCGGCAACCAGGACTTCGAACTGGCCCGCGGCGCGTGGTGCGGCGACTACAACGAGGCGTCCACCTTCCTCGACCTGCTGACGACGCCGTCCGGCTACAACGACGGCAAGTACTCCAACGCCGACTACGACGCCCTGATCCAGGAGGCGAAGTCCGCCGACGACAGCGCGCCGCTCTACGCCGAGGCCGAGCAGATCTTTGCACAGGACATGCCGGTGATCCCGGTCTACCACGCGGCAGGCGTCTACATGATGGACAGCGACGTGGGCAACTGGCCGGTGAACAACGTCGAACAGAACTGGTATTCGAAGGACCTCTACAAGGTCGCCGAGTAACCCCTCCCGAGACCCGTCCCGGCGTTCGCGCCGGGACCTGTCCCCGCGCCTCCCGACTGTGCGCAGGGACACGGGCACCGGCCAAGTCCCGGTCCCGGGGTGCCGATCCACATCCGCAAGGTTGAACCCCACATGCTTTCCTACGTGATCCGACGGCTTCTGGTGGCTGTCCCGACGATCCTGTTGCTGGTGATCGCCGCCTTCATCATGATGCAGCTTGCTCCCGGCGGGCCATTCACCTCCGAACGTCCCCTCCCCCCCGAGGTGCTTGCCAACATCGAGCGCCGGTACGGCCTCGACCAGCCGCTGTGGAAACAGCTCTGGGACTACTTCGCCAACATCGTCCTGCATTTCGATTTCGGTCCGTCCTTCGTCTACAAGGACCGCGACGTGAACGACATCATCGCGCAGGGCTTCCCGATCTCGCTGACCTATGGCTCGCTGTCGTTCCTTGCCGCGACCGTCGTGGGCGTGACGCTGGGCATCGCCGCCGCGATCCGGCACAACACCTGGATCGACTATTTCGCCGTGTCGCTGGGGATCGCCGCGCAGGCGCTGCCGAACTTCATCATGGGCCCGATCCTGATCCTGACCTTCACGCTCTGGCTGGGCCTGCTGCCCGGCGGCGGCTGGAACGGCGGACAGTGGGAATACCTGATCATGCCGGTGATCGCACTCTCGACCTCCTACATGGGGTCCGTCGCCCGGATCACCCGCTCGTCGATGCTGGAGGTGCTGAACTCCAACTTCATCCGCACCGCCCGCGCCAAGGGTCTGCCGCAAAGCACGATCATCTGGCGGCACGCGATGAAGCCGACGCTCCTGCCGGTGATCTCCTACCTCGGGCCGGTCTTCGTCTACGTGCTGACGGGCTCGGTCTTCGTGGACCTCTACTTCTCCACCGGCGGCCTCGGTCAGAGCTACGTGAACTCCGCCCTCACCCGCGACTACGCGGTGCTGCTGGGCGTGACGATCCTCTATGGCGCGCTGACCGTCATCGTGAACCTGCTGACCGACCTCGCCTACGCGTGGTTCGATCCCAAGATCCGGTACTGACATGCGCTTTTTCGGAACATCCCCAAAGGCCGCCGCACTGGCGGGCGAGATCACCGACTTCACCGCGGTGCGCGGTCGGTCGCTGCTGAGGGACGCCTTCAACCGCTTCCTGCGCAACAAGGCCGCCATGGCCAGCGTCGTCATCCTCGCGCTGATCGTGCTGTTCGTGCTGTTCGGCCCCCTGCTTTCGCAATGGTCCAACGAGGAAATCGACTGGGTCGTGATGGGCGACGTGAAGGGCATGGGCATGCCGTCGCTGGAAACGGGGCACTACTTCGGCGTCGACGACCTTGGCCGCGACCTCTACGCCCGGACGATCCAGGCGACGCGCACCTCGCTGTTGGTCGGGCTGATCGGCGCCGCCATGGCGCTGGTCGTGGGCACGCTCTGGGGCGTCGTCGCGGGCTACTTCGGCGGACGCCTCGACAGCGTCATGATGCGCTTCGTGGACATCATGCTGGCCATCCCGCTGACACTGATCCTGATCCTCATCCTCGTCGTCGCCGGACGCAGCTTCGTCGCGCTGTTCCTCGGGCTCGGCGCGGTGTCTTGGCTGACCATGAGCCGCATCGTCCGCGGCCAGACCCTGACGCTGAAGGGCCGGGAGTTCATCGAGGCGGCCCGCGCCACCGGCGTGTCGGAGGCCACCATCATCCGCCGCCACATCCTGCCCAACCTCGCGGGTGTGGTGATCGTCTATGCCTCGCTGCTGGTGCCCGAGATGATCTTGGCCGAAAGCTTCATCTCCTTCCTCGGCCTCGGCATATCTGAGCCCAACACCTCCCTCGGCCGCCTGATCGCCGAGGGCGCGGGCACCATGGCCTACGGCACCCTCTGGCAGTTGCTGTTTCCGCTTTTCTTCTACGTCACGCTGATCATCGCGATGTTCTTCATCGGCGACGGCCTGCGCGACGCGCTCGACCCGAAGGACCGCTGACATGACCGTGTTTTCCGTCAAGGACCTGAACGTCTCCTTCGACACGCCCGATGGCGAAGTTCAGGCCGTCAAGGGCGTCTCCTTCGACATCGCCGCAGGCCAGTGTCTTGGCATCGTGGGTGAAAGCGGTTCCGGCAAGTCGCAAAGCTTCATGGCCGCGATGGGCCTTCTGCCGCCGAACGGGCGCGCCACCGGGTCGGTGACCTTGTCCGGGCAGGAGATCCTGAACGTGCCCCTGAAACGGCTGAACGCGATCCGGGGCGCGGACGTGGGCATGATCTTCCAGGACCCGCTGACCGCGCTTACCCCGCACCTGAAGATCGGCGCGCAGATGGCCGAGGTGCTGCGGGTCCACAGGGGTCTGCGCGGCCGTGCGGCACGTGCCCACTGCCTCGACTGGCTGAACCGCGTCCAGATCCCGGAGGCCGAGCGCCGCCTCGACCAGTACCCCCACGAACTGTCGGGCGGGATGCGCCAGCGCGTGATGATCGCCCAGGCCATGCTCTGCGACCCGAAGCTGCTGATCGCGGACGAACCGACCACCGCACTCGACGTGACCGTGCAGGCGGAGGTTCTGGACCTCATGGCCACCCTCCAGAAGGAGATGGGCACCGCCATTGCACTCATCACCCACGACATGGGCGTCGTCGCCCGCATGTGCGACCACGTGAAGGTGATGCGACTGGGCGAGTTCGTGGAGGACGGCCCGGTGGAGCGCATCTTCGCACGGCCCGAACACGCCTACACGCGCAAGCTGCTTGAAGCCATGCCCCGGATCGACAAGGGCGATGCACCGGGCGACGTCACCGGCAGGACCGTCCTCGACGTGGACGACCTGAAGGTGCACTTCCCGATCACCGTCAAGGGCGGGCTCTTCGGACGCACTGTGCCGCTGAAGGCGGTCAACGGCGTCAGCTTCGACCTGAAGGAAGGCGAAACGCTGGGCATCGTCGGCGAGTCCGGCTGCGGCAAGTCCACCCTCGCCCGCGCAGTGCTGCAGCTGATCGCGTCGCAGTCGGGCACCGTGTCATGGCTGGGCAAGCCGCTGACCGAACTGGACCGCAAGGCGTTGAAGCGGGAACGCCGCGACCTGCAGATCGTCTTCCAGGACCCGCTGGCGAGCCTCGATCCCCGGCTGACCATCTCCGCCTCGATCGCGGAGCCGTTGCAGACTCACCGCCCCGAGATGACCGCCCGCGAGCGGCGCGAGGAAGTGGCGGCGATGATGACCCGCGTCGGTCTCGACCCGTCGATGTATAACCGCTACCCGCACGAGTTGTCCGGCGGTCAGAACCAGCGCGTCGGCATCGCCCGCGCGATGATCACCCGTCCCAAGCTGATTGTCTGCGACGAGGCGGTCAGCGCGCTCGACGTCTCGATCCAGGCGCAGATCGTGAAGCTGTTGAAGGACCTTCAGGACGAATTCGGCATGTCGATGCTGTTCATCAGCCACGACCTGTCCGTGGTCCGCGCCATCTCCAACCGCATCATGGTGCTCTACCTCGGACGGATCGTCGAGATGGGCGATGCCGATACCATCTGTGCCCGGCCGCAGCATCCCTACACGCAGGCGCTGATTTCCGCCGTGCCGATCCCCGATCCGGAGGCCGAGCGCGCCCGGACCCGCATCCGCATACCGGGCGAGCTGCCCTCGCCCATGGACCCGCGCGCCTCGCTGCGGTTCCTGCCCTCCCGTCTGGCCGATCAGGGCGAGGTGTATGTTCCGCAACTGCGCGACATGGGCGGCGGTCACCTCGTGGCGGAACACGATCCGCTGGACAGCCTGCTGAAACACCCCCGGGCCGGGGGCGCTGTCCCCGCGGCCTGAGCCGCCGGGACCCTCTCAGGAAATCCCGTTCAGGAAGACCCTGAGGCCCAGCTCGAACCGGGCTTTGCGCGCGGTCTGGCAGGGATGTTCGTCGGTCATGATCAGCGCCTCGATCACCGGCAGGTTCAGCATGTCGAGCAGCAGGGTCGCCGCGGCGGCCGGGTCGCCGACCCGAAGTTCGCCGCGCGCGCAGGCCCGCTCAATCTCGGCCCGGACGATGGCCTGCTTGTTGCGCGGACCTTCCTCAAGGCAGCGCCGGCTGAGCCGTGGGTGCTGCGCCGCCTCCGCGATGGCCAGGCGGAAGAGCGCGATGGGCAGGTCCCAGCGGTCGCCGGGTTCGTCGATCATGAAGAGCTTGCGCAGCCGGACCGCAAAGGAGGCGTCTTCCGGCAGGTCCGGCATGGGGGCGCACCTCGCAAAGCGTCTCTCGATATAGGCGTCGAACAGCGTGTCGCGGTCCTGGAACAGGCCATAAAGTGTCTGCTTCGACATCCCCGCGCGGCGCGCAATGGCCGCCATGGTCATCCCCGCCAGTCCCACCTCGTGGAAGTGGTCGTCGAGCGCGCCGAGGATCACGTCGCGCCGTTCCTCCGCGTCCATGACCACTGGGCGCCCCTTGCGGACGGGAACAGGATCGTCGTTCTCGCCGACTGCTTGTGCGATGCGTGCCACGCCAGCCCTCCAAATCGCCGTGCTTTGCCCCTCGCGACAAAAAGCATCTTGCGGAATCCACATTACGGTACTTATGAGACTCGCGAGTCTTTTAAATACTCCGCCGGATTGCGCCAAGCGATTTCGCCGGATTCGCGAAAAGGAGCCGACAATGCGTTCGGTCACGACCGCGCCGCTTCGGGCGCTTCTTCTGGCGGCTGTCCTGCCGCTGTCTGTCAACCCGGCGCTTGCGCAGCAACAGGGGGGCGAGCGTCCTCCGGCGGCGGTCACCGTGGCGACGATGCAGCCGCAGGAGCTGACGCTGACCTCCACCCTGCCCGGCCGCGTGCGCGCGTCGGCGGTGGCGGAGGTGCGGCCGCAGGTCAACGGCATCATCACCGAGCGTCACTTCAAGGAAGGCACGATGGTCGAGGAGGGCGACCTGCTCTACACCATCGACCCGACAACCTACGAGGCCGCAGTCGCGCAGGCGGAGGCGCAGCTCAGCGCGTCGCAGGCCCAGCAACGGGCGGCAGAGCGTGACTTCGAGCGGGTCAGCAGCCTGTCGACGCGCGGTGTCACCAGCCAGCAGGCGGTGGACGAGGCGACCTCTGCCCGCGACACCGCCGATGCACAGGTGGTGATGTCCGAGGCGGCGCTCCGGTCGGCCCAGATCGACCTCGACCATACCGAGATCCGCGCCCGCCTGTCAGGGCGGATCGGCCTTTCGGACATCTCGCGCGGTGCGCTCGTGACCGCCAGCCAGTCGACACCGCTGACCACGATCCGCAAGCTGGACACGGTCTATGTCGACGTGACCCAATCCGCCGCCGAGCTGCTGGCCTGGCGTCGTGGCACGGCGCTGGACGATGAAACCCCGGGCGAGGTCAAGCTGACCCTGGCCGACGGCGAATCCTATTCGGAGCCCGGCCAGCTGACCGCCGCCGAACCGCACGTCGATGAACAGACGGGCGTGATCGTCCTGCGGATCGAGTTCCCGAATCCCGACATGCTGCTGCTGCCGGGCATGTACGTGCAGGTCGAGATGCCGACCGCGCAGCTCGACAACGTCTACCTCGTCCCGCAGGAGGCCGTCACCCGCGACCGCCGCGGCAACCCGCAGACATGGGTGGTGAACGGCGACAACGTGGTGGAGGTCCGTCCGCTGACGATCCTGCAGGACCGCGGCTCCGACTGGGTCGTCAGCGAAGGTCTGAACCCCGGCGACCGCGTCGTGGTCGAAGGCGTGCAGAAGACCGGACCGGGCGCCACCGTCGCCCCGGCGGAACGTACCGCCGAGGCCGCAGCCGAGACACCCGGCGACGCCACCACGGCAACGGAGTAAGCGCAATGGCCCGTTTCTTCATCGAACGGCCCATCTTTGCGTGGGTCATCTCCATCATCGTCATGGGGATCGGCATCCTTTCGGTGCTGACGCTCCCCATCGCGCAGTATCCGCAGATCGCGCCGCCCTCGATCTCCATCCGGGCGACCTATCCCGGTGCCTCGGCGCAGACCGTGGCCAATACCGTCACGCAGATCATCGAACAGCAGATGACCGGCCTCGACGGGATGCGCTACGTGTCGTCGAACTCCACCTCGGCGGGGACGGCCAGCATCACGCTGACCTTCGAGACCGGCACCGATCCGGACATCGCGCAGGTGCAGGTGCAGAACAAGCTGGCACAGGCCACACCGCTGCTGCCCGACAGCGTGCAGCGTCAGGGCGTGACGGTGCAGAAGTCCTCGGCGGGCTTCCTGATGGTGATCGCGCTGATCTCTCCGGACGGCAGCCTCGACCAGACGGACCTGTCGGACTACCTGAAATCCAACCTCGTGGACGAGATGTCCCGGATCGAGGGCGTCGGCTCCGTGCAGGTCTTCGGCGGCCAGTATGCCATGCGCATCTGGCTCGACCCGTCGAAACTGACCGCCTATGAACTGACGCCTTCGGACGTGGTGGCGGCGGTCAGTGCCGAGAACGCCCAGATCTCGGCCGGGGCATTCGGCGACCGTCCCACCGCCGACGGGCAGATGCTGAACGCCACGATCACCGCGCAGTCGCTGCTCCAGACGCCGGAGGACTTCCGCCAGATCGTCCTGCGCGCGCAGGAGAACGGCGGCCTCGTGCTGCTGGACGACGTGGCCACGGTCGAGATCGGCTCCGAAGGGTACAACTTCACCCCGACCTATGACGGCCAGCCCGCCAGCGGCATGGCGATCAGCCTTGCCCCCGGCGCCAACGCGCTGGACACGTCTGAGCTGGTGCACGCCCGGATGGAGGAGTTCGCGCAGTTCTTCCCCGCCGGCATCGCCTATACCATCCCCTACGACACCACCCCCTTCGTGGAGATCTCGATCGAGGAGGTGCTGCGCACGCTGGTCGAGGCGATCATCCTCGTCTTCCTCGTGATGCTGCTGTTCCTGCAGAACCTGCGCGCCACGCTGATCCCGACGCTTGCGGTGCCGGTCGTCATCCTGGGGACCTTCGGGGTTCTCGCGGTGATGGGCTACACGATCAACACGCTGACCATGCTCGCCATGGTTCTGGCCATCGGCCTGCTTGTGGACGATGCCATCGTCGTCGTCGAGAACGTCGAGCGCCTGATGGAAGAAGAGGGCCTTTCCCCGCGCGAAGCCACCCGCAAGTCGATGGACCAGATCACCGGCGCGCTGATCGGCATCGCCATGGTCCTGTCGGCGGTGTTCGTGCCCATGGCCTTCTTCGGCGGGTCGACCGGCGTGATCTACCAGCAGTTCTCCGTCACCATCGTCTCGGCCATGGCGCTGTCGGTCCTAGTGGCGCTGACCCTGACCCCGGCGCTCTGCGCCACGATGCTCAAGCAGTCCCACGGCGAAAAGCGCGGCTTCTTCGGCCTCTTCAACCGGGGGTTCGGCGCGACGACGCGCGGCTACGGCAAGGCGGTCGGCGGCATCGTGCGGCGGCCGTTCCGCATGACGCTGATCTACCTGCTGATCGTCGGCGGCATGGTCGCGCTGTTCCTGCGCACGCCCACCGGCTTCCTGCCGGACGAGGACCAGGGCATCATGTTCGTGATGATCCAGGCCCCCACCGGCGCGACGCTGGAGCGGACGGAGGAGGTCGTCGAACAGGTGCAGACCTATTTCCTCGAACAGGAGGCGGACGCGGTTGAGGCGGTCTTTGGCGTGGCGGGCTTCGGCTTTGCCGGTCAGGGGCAGAACATGGCGCTGGCCTTTGTCCGTCTGAAGGACTGGTCCGAACGGGAGAACCCGGCGCTGTCGGCGCGGGCCGTCGCCGGTCGGGCCTTCGGCGCGCTGTCGCAGATCCAGGATGCCTTCGTCTTCCCGGTCGTGCCGCCTGCCGTTACCGAACTGGGCAACGTGTCGGGCTTCGACATGTACCTGCAGGCGCGTGGTGGCCAGACCCACGAGGAACTCGTCGCCGCCCGCAACCAGCTTCTGGGCATGACGGCGCAAAGCCCGCTGCTGACGGGCGTGCGTCCCAACGGGCTCGAGGATGCCTCGCAGTTCAACCTCGCCATCGACTGGCGCAAGGCGGGCGCGATGGGGGTGACGGCCTCCGACGTGTCCAACCTGCTGAGGATCGCATGGGCCGGGGCCTACGTGAACGACTTCATCGACCGGGGCAGAATCAAGCGGGTCTACGTGCAGGGACAGGCGGACAGCCGGTCCACGCCTTCGGACCTGACCAAGTGGCGTGTGCGCAACGCCTCCGGCGGCCTCGTGCCCTTCGCCAACTTTGCCGAGGGATCGTGGAAAATGGGCGCACAGGGCGTCTACCGCTACAACGGCGTGCCGGCCCTCCAGATCCAGGGCAGCCCCGCGCCGGGCGTCACCACCGGTGAAGCCATGGCAGAGATGGAGCGCCTCGTATCCCAGCTTCCCGAGGGCTTCGGCCTGTCTTGGACCGGCCTGTCGCTGGAGGAACGGGAATCCGGCAACCAGGCGCCGCTGCTCTATGCACTGTCCCTGGCCGCCGTGTTCCTGTCGCTGGCCGCGCTTTACGAAAGCTGGTCGATCCCCTTCGCGGTGATGCTGGCCATGCCCATCGGCGTGCTCGGCGCGCTGCTGGGTGCCTGGGCAGGCAGCTACGAGAACGGCGTGTTCTTCCAGGTGGGTCTGCTGACGGTGATCGGTCTGACCGGCAAGAACGCCATCCTGATCGTGGAATTCGCCCGCGACAGAATGGAGGCGGGCGAGGATGTGCTGAGCGCGACAATCGAGGCTGCCAAGCAGCGCTTCCGTCCGATCATCATGACCTCCATGGCCTTCTCGCTCGGCGTGGTGCCGCTGGTGATCTCCACCGGCGCGGGCTCCGGCGGGCGGAACGCCATCGGCGCCGGGGTGCTGGGGGGCACGCTGTCCTCCACCATCTTCGGGGTGCTGCTGGTGCCGCTGTTCTTCGTGATCGTGGTGCGCCTGTTCACCCGCAAGCGCCCGGCAGCCGAAGCGCAACCGGCCGAATGACCACCGGGCGGGGCAGCGATGCCCCCCCTGCGCCCCGGTCCGGACCATGGGCACCGGAACGCCCGCTCTCCTAAAATCTCAACCGACCACCGCGCGACCGCCTACGTGCACGGCCCTCATGGCCCGCCGCCAGTCCGCGCCCCGGTCCTCCCCCACACACCCTTGGACGGCGCATCCGCGCACGAACCTGCACGCGCTCCCTTGGCGGACCGATCCATGTTGGCTAGGGATTGGCACGCAATCGAGCCGCAGACAGGGACGCAACATGGACGACACCGCCGCACGCTTCACCAGGGTCACGTCGAGCCACTGGGGCGCCTTCGAGGTGGACGTGGAGAACGACCGCATCGTCGCCACGCGGCCGTTCCAAGGCGACACGCATCCCTCGCACATTCCCGACATCCTCCCGCAGGCGGTGCATCACCGTTCCCGCGTGGCGCGGCCGTCCATCAGGCGCGGCTGGCTGGACACCCGCCAGCGCAGCGGGCGCGGCACCGACGACTTTGTCGAACTGCCCTGGGACGAGGCCCTCGACATCGCCGCGGCCGAGATCGATCGCATCCGCAAGACCCACGGCAACGAGGCGATCTTCGGCGGCTCCTACGGCTGGAGTTCGGCCGGACGGTTCCACCACGCCCAAAGCCAGGTGCACCGGTTCCTGAACAGCATCGGCGGTTACGTCGCCTCCTTCGGCAGCTATTCCACCGGCTGCGCGCAATCGATCATGCCCCATGTATTCGGCACCAACTTCCTGTCGCTGCTCTACGAGCATCAGGAGGGCTGGCATTCGATCCACGATCACACCGAAACGCTGGTGATGTTCGGCGGGATCAATCCGAAGAACGCGCAGGTCAGCATGGGCGGCGTGACCGATCACGACACCGCGGGCTGGATGCAGCGTTTCCTCGCCAAGGGAATGTATTGTCTGAACGTCGGACCGCAGCGGACGGACGCGCCAGCGGATTGCGCGTGGCTGCCCGTCCGACCGGGGTCGGACACCGCGCTGATGCTGGCGCTGGCTTATGTGCTGGAGAGCGAGGGCCTGACGGACCACGCCTTCCTCGACCGCTACACCGAGGGGTTCGCCCGCTTCCGCCCCTACCTCATGGGCGAGCGCGACGGCACGCCGAAGACCCCGGAATGGGCGGCAGAGCTTTGCGGCGCGGCGCCTGACGCGATCCGCGACCTCGCGCGCCGGATGGCGTCGACCCGCACGCTGATCACCGTGGCCTGGTCCCTTCAGCGCGGCGAACACGGGGAACAGCCCTACTGGATGTCCGCCGTTCTGGCCGCGATGCTCGGTCAGATCGGTCTGCCCGGCGGCGGCGTGGGTTACGGCTACGGCGCAATCGGCGGCGTGGGCAAGACGCTCGACGCCATGTCGGGGATGACCTTCTCGCAACTGACGAACCCGGTGCAGACGCGGATCCCCGTGGCGCGCATCGCCGACATGCTGCGCAACCCCGGGCAGCCCTACGACTTCAACGGCCAGCGCGCGCCCTACCCCGACATCCGCCTGATCTACTGGGCGGGCGGCAACCCGTATCACCATCATCAGGACCTCAACGCCCTGCACGAGGCCTGGCAGCAGCCCGAGACGATCATCGTCAACGAACCGTGGTGGACCGCCACGGCCAAGCGCGCGGACATCGTCTTCCCCGCGACCACCCCCTACGAGCGCGAGGACATCGGCCGGTCCAGCCTCGACGACCACCTGTTCCACATGCCGCGGCTGGTGTCGCCCGTGGGCGAGGCGCGCGACGACTACGCGATCTTCGCCGGTCTGGCCGAACGGATCGGTGTTGGCGAGGTCTTTTCCGAGGGCCGCAGCGCCGACGACTGGATCGAGGTCCTCTATGCCGACTACCGGGAACGGGCCGCTGCCCAGGGGGTCGATATCCCCCACCTCGACGGGTTGCGGCAGGAGAACTGGATCAAGCTGCCCATCCGCTCGGACCGCGTCGGGCATTCGTACTTCGGCCCCTTCCGGCAGGACCCGGAACAGGCACCGCTCTGGACGCCTTCAGGCCGGATCGAGATCTTCTCAGCGACCATCGACGGGTTCGGGTATGACGATTGTCCCGGTCACCCGATCTGGCTGCCGCCGTCGGAGTGGCTGGGGTCCGCCGCCCCCGAGGCACCGCTGCACCTCGTCTCGCCCCAGCCCGGCGACAAGCTGCACAGCCAGCTCGAAAGCGCGCTGGCGGATGTACCGGGTGCACGGCCCGCGACGCTCGTCATCCATCCCGACGACGCGGCCACTAGGGCGATCAGCACGGGCGACCTTCTGCGGGTTTTCAATGCGCGCGGCGCCTGTCGCGCCCGGGCGCAGGTGTCCGAGGACATCCGCCCCGGCGTCGTCGCCCTGCCGACCGGCGCATGGTTCAGCGACCCGGGCGGGAACATCGACCTCGACGGCAACCCCAACGTCCTGACGAAGGACGTGGGCACCTCGAAACTCGGTCAGGGCTGCAGCGCGCACACGGCGCTGGTGAACGTCGCACGCCTCGACACCTGAGCCACTTCGCCGGTCGTCTTCCTCCGTGCGGGTGACACCGTCCCCGCGCGGAGCCGCCTCCACAGGCACGCCCTTCGTAGTCGAGGGGTCGGGTGCCCTTTCCACGACGCCGTCCCCGGCGGTCGTGTGTTTCCGCATTTGCCCCGCACGGGTGACCCTTACCCGGCACTTTCAGAGTAATCCTTCCCCTCACTGCGCATGACCGGAACCGTCCGCAGGTGAGTCGCGCGATTCCAAGGGATGGCCTCAATCGGCCTCACATCCAGACGCGCCAACCACCGCCCCGCTCTGAAATCAGCCCAAAATGACATCAATCGACGTCTGGCGACGCCGAAACCCCCGATTTTAGCAAAAAGTTGTCGATGACAGTTGTCATCGACAATTGTCCTGCGCAACCTATTCGGAGTGACGCAAGGACAAGTCACGCCGCACTTAAACGATCAGAAGAACGCGTAACGATGACCGACACTCCGAAGGACTGCTTCGACGAAATCGAGATCGACTGCCTCAGCACGGCGATCAGCTACTACATCCGGGTCCTGAACCTCTGGGTGTCGCGCGACCTGGAGAAGAAGCTCTCCGGCTCGCCGCTGGCGGGCGGGACCGGGAAGGTCTCGACCCTGTTCATCGTGGAGCATCAGCCCGGCATCACCGCCTCCGAGATCCGGCAGTTCGCCGGCAAGGACGCGCCCGCGATGACCCGGCTCGTGGACAAGCTGATCACCGACGGCCTGCTGGACCGCCGCCCCGACCCGGAGACAAAGCGCCGCCAGCAGCTTTTCATCACCGACAAAGGCCGGACCGCGCTGGACGAGGTGCGCGGCATCGTCGGCCGCGAACCCGAAGAGGCCTTCTGGATGCTGACCGCCGAGGAACACGCACAAACCGTGGCCCTGCTGCGCAAGATCGCCGCCGCATACGTCGAGCGCCACAACGGACTGGATTGGAAGCGAAACAGGTCATGACCCGAAAAATCATGTTGTTGACCGGCGGATCCCGCGGGATCGGCCTGGGTATCGCGTGCGAAGCGGTACGGCGTGGATGGTTCGTTTCGCTGGGCCTGCGCAACGCCGACACCCTGCCCGAGGGCCTGACACCCGACGCGGCCGAAGTGGTCGGCTACGATGCCACCGCGGGCGGAGAACAGGACTGGGTCGCGGGCGTCATGGATCGCCATGGCCGCATCGACGCCGTCGTGGCCTGCGCGGGACTGCTGGAACACGACAGCATCGTGACCGGCGATGATGCAAAGGTGCTGCGGCTTTTCGAGGTCAACGCCCACGCCCCGCGCCGCCTGGCTGCCGCGGCGTGGCAACCGCTCATCGACAGCGGAGCGGGACGCATCGTCGTCATGGCTTCGCTCTCGGGCAAGCGGGTGAAGTCGCAGCGCTCCGGCCTCTATGCCTTTTCGAAGTTCGCCGCCGTGGGGCTGGCGCATGCGCTGCGCCACGAAGGCTGGGACCACGGCATCCGCGCCACCGCGATCTGCCCGGGCATCGTCGCCACGGACATGGGCCTCTCCGCCGCGAACGGGTCGCTTCCGGTCGAGGCGATGACCCAGGTCGGGGACCTCGCCGCCCTGACGCTCAACACCATCGAAACGCCCGGCACGCTCTGCCAGGCGGAGATCACCTTCAACTGCCAACTTGACGGAATATTCTGATGCCCGGACCACGTGTAACCCCTGTCCACGGGGACGAAGACCTGCCCGGCAAGGTCGATGTCGTCGTGATCGGCGGAGGCATCATCGGAACCTCCACCGCCCTCGAACTGACCGAGAAGGGCCTGCGCGTCGCGCTGTGTGAAAAGGGCGGCATCGGTCAGGAGCAGAGCTCGCGCAACTGGGGCTGGGTGCGCATTTCCCGCCGCGACCCGCGCGAGATACCCCTGATGGCCGAAGCGCTGCGCATCTGGCCGGGGCTGAAGGAACGGACCGGGCGGGAACTCGGCTACAAGCAATCCGGCATCCTGTTCGCCTGCCGCAGCGACAAGCAGATGGCGCAGTACGAATCTTGGTCGGACCACCTGAAGCCCTACCAGCTCGACAGCCGCATGGTCTCGGGCGCGGAGTTCGACTCGGTCATGCCCGGCTGCAATGAACCCGTGAAGGGCGGTCTCTTCACCGCCGCCGACGGGCGCGCCGAACCGCAGCTTGCCGCCCCCGCCATCGCCGAGGCGGCCCGCGACAAGGGCGCCGTCATCCTGACCGAATGCGCCGTGCGCGGGGTCGAAACCAGCGGCGGCGCGATCAGCGGCGTGGTGACAGAGCGCGGCCCCATCGCCTGCGACGCCGTGGTGCTGGCCGGCGGAGCTTGGTCGCGGCTGTTCTCCGGCAATCTCGGTATCGAGTTCCCGCAACTGAAGGTGATGAACACCGTGGTGCGGACAGAGCCGATCGAGGGCGGCCCGGAGGCGGCCTACTGGACCAGCGACTTCTCGTTCCGCAAGCGCAAGGACGGCGGTTACACGCTGGCGTCCGGGTCCGTGAACGTGGTCGACATCGTACCCGACAGCTTCCGGCTGGCGCTGAAGTACCTGCCCGCCCTGCAACACCAGTGGCGCGACCTGCGCCTGCGCTTCGGCCCGCGTTTCGCGCAGGAGGCCTCCTACGCGCGCAAGTGGCGCAACGACGAGACCACGCCCTTCGAATACACCCGCGTGCTCGATCCGAAGCCGCACGCCAAGGTGGTCCGCAACACGCTGGAGGCAGCGGCAAAGGCCTTTCCGATCTTCGCCAACGCCAGGCCGCGGCAAAGCTGGGCGGGGTACATCGACGTCACGCCCGATGCAGTGCCGGTGATCTCCGCCGTCGACTCGCTGCCCGGTTTCTTCATGGCGTCGGGCTTCTCCGGGCACGGCTTCGGGATCGGCCCCGCCGCCGGACGCCTGATGTCCGAGATCGTCACCGGCCGCCAGACCTGCGTCGACCCGCATCACTTCCGGTTTTCGCGGTTCTCGGACGGCACCCGCCTGAAACCCGACGACGGGTTCTGAAACGCCCGCCCGGTGAAAGACCCGGGCGAAGCAAGCGGCGCCGCCAGAAGCGCCGGACCAAGATCGAAACTGACCTTCCATTCACCGAACAGGGGAACGTACCCATGACCAACACTGGAAACGACCTTTCGCATCCGTCCCGCCGAGGTTTCCTCGGGATGACACTTCTGGGCGCTGCCGGGCTGGGGCTCGCCTCCTTCCCGGGCACTGCCCGCGCCCAGGCCTCCGGCCAGGTGATCGTCGGCATCAGCCAGGAGCCGACCGTCTTCAACCCGCACATGCTGCACATCGAGGTCGACGAGGGTATTCACTGGGCGCTCTTCGATCCGCTCTTCTCGGTGGAGCCGGACGGCACCTTTGCGCCGCGCCTCGTGACCGAGGTTCCGACGGTCGAGAACGGCGGCATCTCGGAAGACGGCACCGAATGGAAGATCACCCTCAAGGAGGGCGTCACCTGGCATGACGGCACGCCGATGACGGCGGAGGACGTCAAGTTCACGCTGGAGCTGCAGAAGGACGACAACTTCCGCGCCGCCCGCCGCACCGGCCACGAGCTGATCGAGGAGATCACCGTCGTCTCCGACACCGAGCTGACGTGGAAGATGTCGTCGCCCTTCGCGCCCTACATGGCGATCCTGAGCTGGACGATGATCATCCCCAAGCACGCCTTCGACGGCGTCGATCCGAACGAGGCGCCGTTCAACCAGACACCCATCGGCACCGGCCCCTTCAAGTGGGACAGCCGCGCGCCGGGCGACAACATCCAGCTTCTGGCCAACCCCGACTACCACGGCAACAAGGCGCAGATCGAACGGGTGGTGGTCAAGTACGTGCCTGACCTGACGGTGCTCTATACCCAGTTCAAGACCGGCGAGATCGACGTGATCGCGCTTCAGGGCATCTCGCCCGACCATTATGCCGAAGCCTCCACCCTGCCGGGCAAGACTGTCGAACTGGTCCCGGTGGGCACGGTCGAAACGCTGTCGCTGAACCTCGGCAACCCGGCGCTGGCCGACAAGGCCGTGCGCGAGGCGCTCTACCTCGGCGTCGACAAGCAGACGGTGATCGACGCGCTCTACTACGGGCTGCCGACACCCACCGAAACCTACATGCCGCAGCAGAGCTTCTACTACAACGCGGACCTGCCGCAGCACGTCTACGACCCCGAGGCGGGCAAGGCGATCCTGGAAGAGGCGGGCTGGGTCGTGGGCTCCGACGGCATCCGCGAGAAGGACGGCCAGCGCCTGAGCTTCGTCTGCTCGACCACCGCGGGCAACCACACGCGCGAGCAGCTTCAGCAGTTCCTGCAGCAGACCTGGAAGGACATGGGCATCGAGATGTCGATCTCGAACCTGCCGCCGGCGGTGATGTGGGCGGATCACTGGATGCAGTCGCAGTTCGACATGGCCGTGGCCGGGATCATCTTCCTGACCGGCCCCGACCCGGACACCCGCGACTACTTCCACAGCGAGGCGATCAATGCGCAGGGCGGCGCCGGACAGAACACCTTCCAGTACGCCAACGAGCGGATCGACACCCTGCTGACCGAGGGCGCGACCACCGTCTCGCCGGAGGCGCGCAAGCCGATCTACGAGGAGATCCAGTCGCTCGTCCGCGAGGAACTGCCCTTCCTCCCGCTGTTCCAGCGCAACGAGGTCCGCGGCCACGCCGAGACGATGAACGGCTACCAGCCGAACATCAACGTGCGGATCACCTTCTGGAACATGCAGGACTGGAGCTGGTCCTGACCCGCATCCAGACCTGACCGAACAGGCCAGCCCGGCGCGCCACGCGTGCGCCGGGGACGGCCGCCCCTTTCCCATCCGGAGGCCGCACCATGCTACGTTTCCTCATCAACAGGGTCCTGCAGGGCACCGTGCTGATCCTGATCGTGTCCATGATCGGGTTCACCGTCATCAACCTCGCCCCGGGCGGGCCGCTGTCGCAATACGCGATGACCCCGGGCATGAGCCAGGCCGACCTCGACCGGATCGCGGCGCAGATGGGTCTCGACCGGCCCATTCCGATCCAGTACCTCGACTGGCTGGTTCACATGGTGCGCGGAGATTGGGGCAACAGCTACCGAGACCTCTCGCCGGTCACCGACGTGATCTGGCGGCACATGTGGGCGACGCTTCTGCTGATGGGCACCTCCACCGCCATCGCCGTCAGCCTCGGCACGCTGATCGGCGTGCTGGGCGCGCTGAGGCGCTATTCGATCTTCGACTACATGGCCACTGTGGGGGCGATGATCGCGCTCTCGATTCCGACGTTCTGGTTCGGGCTCGTCGCCATCTTCTTCTTCTCGCTGGAACTGGGCTGGCTGCCTGCGGGCAGCATGTACACCGTGGGCGACCAGAGCCTTGGCGACTACCTCATCCACCTGATCATGCCCTCTCTGGTGCTGGCGCTGGTCAACGTCGCGATCTGGAGCCGCTACATGCGGGCCTCCACCCTCGACGTGATGGACCAGGATTTCGTCCGCACCGCCAGGGCCAAGGGCCTGCCACGCTACCGCATCATCAGCGCCCACATCGTGCGCAACGCGCTGATCCCGATGATCACCCTCGCCGGGCTGCAGCTGCCCACCATCATCGGCGGCGCGCTGGTGACCGAGACCGTCTTTACCTGGCCCGGCCTCGGGCGGCTGTTCATCGATAGCCTCGGCTACAACGATTACCCGGTCATCATGGGGCTCCTGATGTTCTCGGCCATCCTCACCGTGATCGGCAACTTCCTCGCGGACGTGGGGGTGGCGCTGGCCGACCCGCGCATTCGCCTCGGCTGACGAAAGGACCGCACAGATGACCGCCCTTCCCGACCCCGCCGTCCGCCGCACGCCCCTGTCGCTGTTCACCGGGCCGCGCATGCGCAAGTTCATGCGCCATCGCCTTGCGATGGTCGGCCTGTTCATGATCGTCGCCCTGACCCTGGCGTGTTTCCTCGGGCCCTACTTCCTGCCCTTCGACGAGCTGTATATCGACCTGCGCGCCCGCTTTTCCCCGCCCCTGACCGAGAACCACATCCTCGGGACCGATCCGCTGGGCCGGGACATCGCCGCGCGCCTGTTCTCCGCCGGGCAGATCTCGCTGACCGTGGGCTTCACCGCCATGGTCCTGTCGACCCTGATCGGCACCGTGATCGGGCTGGTCGCGGGGTACTTCGGCGGCTGGACCCGCACCGGACTGATGCGCGTCGTCGACGCCTTCCTGTCCTTCCCGTCGATCTTCCTGATGCTGACGCTCGCCGCCTTCCTGCAACCGTCCCCGGCGATGATCACGCTCATCATCGCGGTCACCTCATGGATGGAGGTCGCCCGCATAGTCGAGGCCGAGGTGCGCGGGCAGGCCTCCCGCGACTTCACCGCCGCCGCACGCATGATCGGCGCGCCGCACTGGTGGATCATGCTGCGCGAGGTCCTGCCCAACGTGATAGGATCGATCATCGTGGCCGCCACGCTTACCGTCGCCCGCGCCATCCTGCTTGAGGCCTACATCTCCTTCCTCGGGTACGGCATACAGCCGCCGCTGCCGAGCTGGGGCAACATGCTCAACAACGCGCAGCAGTACCTCGACAGCGCGCCGTGGCTCGCCATCGTGCCCGGCGTCGCCATCACCCTCGCGGTGACCTCCTTCAACTTCATCGGTGACGGGCTGCGCGACGCGCTGGATGCCCGCTCGGTCAAATAGGCGAGGCGAGATCCATGACGACCGCATCCCCCTCTAGCGACCCCGTCCTGTCGGTCCGCAACCTGTCGATCAGCTTCAAGGGCGGCCGCCGCGAACTGCCGGTGGTGCATGGCATCGACTTCGACATCCACGGCGGCGAGACGCTGGCGCTGGTGGGTGAATCCGGGTCGGGCAAATCGGTGACTTCCTTCGCGCTGATGCGGCTCTTGCCTGACGCCCGGCACTGCGTCATCCGGGGCAGCGTCACCATCGGCGGGGTCAACCTGCTGGAACTGTCCGAACGCCGCATGACCGCGGTGCGCGGGCCGAAGATTGCCATGATCTTCCAGGAGCCGCTGACCTCGCTCAACCCGGTGCACCGCGTGGGCGACCAGATCGCCGAGGCGCTGCGCTATCACCGCAAGTTGACCCGGGCGCAGATCCGCACCCGCGTGCTGGAACTTCTGACACTCGTGGGCATCCCCGACCCGGAAAGCCGCATGACGGCCTACCCGGGAGAGATGTCGGGCGGCATGCGGCAGCGCGTGGTAATCGCCATGGCGCTTGCGCTGGAACCGGACCTGCTGATCGCCGACGAACCGACGACCGCGCTCGACGTGACGGTGCAGGCGCAGATCCTCGAACTCCTGCGCGACATCCAGAAGCGGACCGGCATGGCGATGCTGTTCATCACCCATGACTTCGGCGTCGTGGCCGAGATCGCCGACCGGGTCATGGTCATGTACTCCGGCCGGATCGTCGAGGAAGGCACGCTCGAAGACGTGCTGACCCGCCCGCGCATGCCTTACACCCGCGGCCTTCTGGCCTCTGTGCCGCGGCTGGAGGATGCGGGCCTGAAGAAGGGCGCACTCGGCACGATCGAGGGATTTGTTCCCACGCCCGGCGACCTGCCGCAGGGCTGCAGCTTCCATCCCCGTTGCCCTTACGCGCAGGCCGGGACCTGCGACACGATGATGCCGGACCTGCTGCCGCACGGCAAACCCGGTCATCCGGTGCGCTGCGCCCGGGCAGAGGACGCCGCGCTGAACCCGACCTGCATGGAGGACATCTCCGCATGAGTACGCTGATCGAAGCCGTCGACCTGAAGCAGCACTATCCCGTCCGGCAGGGCGTGCTGGGCCGGCAGACCGCCGCGGTAAAGGCGGTGGACGGTGTGAACCTGCGCATCCAGCGCGGCGAGGTGCTGGGGCTGGTGGGGGAATCCGGGTCGGGCAAGTCCTCTCTGGGCCGCACCCTGATGATGATGGAGCGTCCAACGTCGGGATCGGTCCTCTACGAGGGCACTGACCTTGCCATCCGGTCCCACGCCGCTTTGCACCCCTACCGGCGCAAGATGCAGATGGTGTTCCAGGACCCGTTTTCCTCGCTCAACCCGCGCATGACGGTCGAGGACAGCCTGACCATGCCCCTGCGCTTCCACCAGCCGGAGCTGAGCGCCAGCGACCGCCGCGACGTGGCCGCCGACACGCTGGAGCGCGTGGGCCTGCCGCGCAGCATGATCACCCGCTATCCGCACGAATTCTCGGGCGGGCAGCGGCAGCGCATCGGGATCGCCCGCGCGCTGATCGTGCGGCCGGACTTCATGGTCGCGGACGAACCGGTCTCGGCGCTCGACGTGTCGGTGCAGGCGCAGGTGCTCAACCTCTTCTCCGACATCCGCGACACGATGGGCCTGACGCTGCTGTTCGTCACCCACGACCTTGCGGTGGTGGGGCACATCGCAGATCGGGTGGCGGTGATGTACCTCGGCCAGATCATGGAGATTGCACCCACCCGTGCGCTCTTTGCCTCGCCCAGGCACCCCTACACCGAGACGCTGCTTTCCGCGGCCCCGCAACCCACCGTGGGCGCACGCCGGACCCGCATCCCCATGAAGGGCGAACCACCCAGCCCGCTGTCGCCGCCCTCGGGCTGCGTCTTCCGCACCCGCTGCGCGCACGCCACCCCGGACTGCGCCCGCGCCCGGCCGGAACTACGGCCGCGCGGCCCCGGCCACCTGAGCGCCTGCATCCGCGACGACCTGACCCTCGTGCCGGCGATAGGCGACAGCACCTCATCTTCCAGACGAAAGCACATGGCATGACCCAGTTTTCCCCCTTCGACACGACGCTCTGGCATGCAACGGCCACCCCCGCGCCGGACACCGGCCCGCTGGAAGGCACCGTGCGCACCGATGTCTGCGTGGTGGGCGGCGGCTACACCGGCATGACAACAGCCATCGAGCTGCGACGCCGCGGTCACGAGGTCGTGCTGCTGGAAGCGCAGGAGGCCGGCTTCGGCGGGTCGGGCCGCAATGCCGGGCACTGCACGCCGACGTTCTCCTACTACTCGCTGGACGAGCTGCGCAGCCTGCTGGGCCACGAACGGGCCGCACGCCTGATCGCCCGCCAGACAAAGGGGGCCGACATGGCCGCCGAGTTCATCCGCGATTTCCAGATCTCCTGCGAATGGAAACAGAACGGCTATTTCCACGGGGCACTGACGCCTTCGCGCATGGACCGCATCCGCAAGAAGGCCGACAGCTATGCCTCTGTCGGCTGCCCTTCGCGCGTTGTCGATGCCGCCGAGGCGAAGCGCCTGACCGGGTCCGACCGTTTTCACGGCGGCTGGATGCTGGAGTCGGGCGGCCACCTGAACCCGCTGAGCTACTCTCGCGGGCTTGCCCGCGCCGTGCTGCAGGAAGGCGCCCGCCTGTTCACCCGTTCCAAGGTGTCGAAGGTCGACCGGCAGGGCGACAGGTGGCACGTCCGCACCGATGCGGGCGAGGTCGTGGCAGACAAGGTCATCATGGCCACAGGCGCCTATACCGACGGCGGCTGGAAGGGTCTCGACAAGACCTTCCGCATCAAGAAGGTCATCCTCGCCGCCACCAGCCCCCTGCCCGAAGATGTCCGGGCCGAGGTGCTGCCCTTCGACGGGACGATGCACGACGGGCGCGGCGACATCTTCGTCTACAAGTACAACCGCGAGGGCCGGATCGTGGCCTCGATGTTCCCGATGGGCAAACGTGGCCGCGACCTTGAGTACACGCGCCGGATGTTCATGGACCGGCTGCGCTGGCTGCATCCGCAAGTGCCGGAAAGCACGACATGGGATTACTACTGGATGGGCGAGCTGGACATGCAGCGCCACACCATTCCCCGCCTCTACGACCTTGGGCCGGGCGCGCTGGCCTGCACCGGACTGTCGGGGCGCGGCGTGCCCACCGGCACCATGCTGGGCGGCATCCTCGCCGACTGGGCGGAGGGCACGGCGGAGAAGGACCTTGCCTTGCCGGTCGAACGGCTGAAGTCGGCACCGCCCTACATGTCCTTCGCGCCCGGCCTGATGCTGCGCTGGTACGGCATGCAGGACAACCTTGCCGCCCGCCGCGATGGCGTGGAGCTGCCGCCGCACGCCTGACCCGCCTTGAAGGGTCGCCGGTCCTTGGGATGAAGACCGCCGCGAGCATCCTCCGGACCGGCATTGGCCGGTGGTCAGTGCCTGAACGCGGTGTCGGACAAACCCGAAGTCTCGCTCAGGGACTGCGCCGCCCCGGGCTCACTTCTTTCGCCCCGCGGCAAGCGACAGTTTCGCAATCTTGTCGTTGAGCGTCCGGCGCGGCAGACCGAGAATGCGGGCTGCCGCCTCCGTGTTGCCGTTGCACTGATCGAGCACGCGGCTGATTTCCTTGGCTTCGAAGTCGGCCACGAGGTCCCGCAGTGTCTGGCCCGTGCCCACCACACCGCCCGTGCCGCCCTCCCGCGACACGGTACGCGGGCGCCTCAGGCCAAGGACGTGCCGATCCGCCATGATGCGCAACTCGTGCGCATTGCCCGGCCAATGATGTCCCTGCAGCGCCTTGCGGTCGTCGAAGGTGATCTCCGGTGTCTGCCGCCCGTGCCGCGCTGCTGCGGCGGCGAGGAAATGTGCGAAGATCAGCGGCACGTCCGACGGCACCTGCCGCAGCGCGGGAAGCGCCACCTCGTAACCCGCGATCCGGTAATAGAGGTCCTCGCGGAAGGTGCCCTGCCGGATCGCGTCGCGCAACGGACCGGAAGCCGAGGAAATCACCCTGAAGTCCAGCTTGCGCGGCCCCGCAGGCCCGTCCGTCTCGCGGGTCTGCAGGATGCGCAGCAGCTTCGGTTGCAGCGCCATGGACAGGGTGTCGATCTGGTCGAGGAACAGCGTCCCCCCGTCGGCAGAGGCGATCAGGCCGGGGTTCGGCGCCCCCTCTGCCGGGGCGCGCGTGTCGCCGAACAGGATCGGTTCGGCCCCGGCCTCCGGCAGGGTGGCGCAGTTGACCACGACGAACGGGCCTTGCGCGTGCGACCCGCGGTGGTGCAGCAGGCGCGCGGCCAGTTCCTTGCCGGTTCCGGTCTCGCCGGTCAGGACCACGTCGATGGCCAGCGGCGCGATCTCCGCCAGCGTGTCGCGCAGGGCGGCCATCGTGCGGCTCTCGCCGATGAAATCCGCCTGCTCCTCAAGCCGCGTCTGCAGGCGCGCGACCTCGGCCTTCAGGCGCCCGGTCTTCAGCGCGCGTTCGATCACCGACATCAGGTGCCCGGCGTCATAGGGTTTCTCGAGGAAATCCTCCGCCCCGCGCTGCATTGCCCGGACAGCATGGGCGACGTCGCCATGGCCGGTCAGCAGTACCACGGGCACGTCGCATCCCGCATCGACCAGCCCGTCGAGCAGCCCGATGCCATCCATCCCCGGCATCCTGAGGTCGGTCAGCACGAGGTCAGGCGGCGTGGCGATGGCGGCTGTCAGCGCCGCCGCGGCCGCGTCGAAGGCGACGGTCTCGTGCCCTACGGCCGAGATCAGGTCGCACAGCCCTTCAAGGTGGTCCGGGTCGTCGTCGACGACGAACACGCGGGCGCCGGTCATTCCGCGGCGATCCGGTCGGAGGCCAGTGCCTCGAAGCTCAAAAGCGCGCAAGTGCCGCCCCCCGCCGCGTTCGACAGCGTCAGCTGGCCGCCGAACTCCTCCACGATGTTGCGCGAAATGGACAGCCCGAGCCCAAGGCTCTCGCCGGTCTTCTTGGTGCTGAAGAACGGCTCCACCACCTTGGTCAGCATCGACGAGGGAATGCCCGGGCCATTGTCGATGACAGCGATCTCGACGGCGGTTCCGGACTGCCGCCGCTCCACCCGGATGCGCGGCTCGTCCCGCCCGGCGACGGCGTCGAGCGCATTCATCAGCAGGTTGACCAGCACCTGTTCCAGCCGGACCTGCCCGGCGAGGATCACCGGCACCGCCCCTTCGGGATCGAAGGCGATAGTGACGCCTTCGTCCGTCGCCCGCGGCGCGACCAGTTCCATGGCATTGCGGATGGCCGGGTCGACGGCGACCGGCGACCGCTCTCCGGCCTCCTTGCGCGAGAAGCTCTTCAGGTGCCGGATCGTCCGCAGCATCCGCCGGATGTGGCTGCGCGCCTTCTCGATCCGCGAGGTGGCGTAGGGGTCCGTGACGGTGCCCGACAAGAGCGTGGCGGCAAGCGTGGCCTCCATCGCCGCAAGAGGCTGGCTGATCTCGTGCACGATGGCCGCCGACATGCGCCCCAGCGCTGCCATCTTCTCCGAATGGATCAGCGCATCCTGTGCCGCGCGCAGGTCGTCCTCGGTCCGCCGCCGCTCCTCGATCTCGCGGGCAAGCGCGGCGGTCCGTTCTGCCACGCGCGCCTCCAGCAGGGCGCCCTGCCGCAGCCGCATGTCGATCAGCCGCCGCCTCTGCCACCACGTCTGCAAGAGCGCCCCGAGCGCCAGCGCCGTCAGCAGCACGACGCCCGCCGTGATCGACGCGCCACGCAGCGCGGGTGCCAGCGACGTGCTGCCCAGGAGGACCCAGTCGTCCACCGGAAGGGTTTGCCGCCGCAAAAGCCGCGTGCCGCCGCCGACCGGCACGAGGTCCTGCCCCGCCCCGTCAAGCAGCGGCAGCCGATCCGCCACCGGGATGTTGGCAAATACACGCTCCTCCACGATGGCGGCGCGATGCTCCGGCGACAGCGGCAGCAGGGGGCGGTAGAGCCAGTCCTCCAGCCCAGACAGGATGATGACGCCGAAACTGTCCGCCACTGCCAGCGTGTCCCCGGCATCGGCCCAGGTGTCCTGCAGCGGGCGCAGGTCGACCTTCACGACGATCACCGCAGGCCGCCCGTCGATGTCGGCGCGCGAAGACAGGAAATAGCCCGGCTCCCCGGTGGTGACGCCCACCGCGTAGAACCGCCCTGCCCCACCGCTCATCGCGTCCTTGAAATAGGGGCGGAAGGCGTAGTTCTCGCCGACGAAGCTCTTGTCGTCCAGCCAGTTGCTCGATGCGATGGCGGTGCCGGTGTCGTTCAGCAGGAAAAGCTCGCTGGCCCCCGACTGACGGGCGACAACCTCCAGCGCCCGGCTGGCGGCCTCCGTCCTCGCGGTATCTTCCGGGCTCTCGACCGCGGCACCGATGCGCGGGTCCTCCAGCGCGATGGAAGGCAGGTAGCGAAACCGCTCGATCTCTGCCTCGATGGTGCGGGCCGTCAGGACCAGAGACCGGTCCACCCTCTGCGCCAGCGCGCCCTTGGCCACATGCCACGCGGCAATGCCCGCCACGCCGGCCGCAAGTGCGGCACAGAACACAACCAGCGGCCAGAAGGCTCTGTGACGGAGCGGTCTCATGGCGTCACTCTGACACGAGAGCCACGGCGGCGGAACTGTCTTCGTCGCAGGGGGCGATGCGCACCGGCGCGCCGGGCGTGGCGCCGATCTCGCGGCAGACCGACCCCGTGCACAGCTCCCATCCGCCCACCGTCGCGCCGGAGGCGGCGAGCATCAGTTCCGGCACCCGCAAGTCGCTGTCCCAGACCCACCAGCCGTCCTGCAGCCGGGCGTCCAGGCCGGGTTCCATCCCGGCGCCAGACCCCTGAACCGCGCTCCGGACAAGCCGCAGCGCGTCCTCTTCCACCACCCATGTCTCCTTCCAGCCGGTGCGTTCCACCGAATGCGTCCATGACAGGGTGAACTGCGGCGCCGCCAGCGCGGCCACGGCAGCACCGATGCACAGCGCGCTCATGCCTGCGCCGCTTTGCGCCCGCCGAACCAGATCAGCCCGGCGGTGAGCAACACCAGTGCAAAGCCGATCTCGTCCGTCATCGGCACGGAGGCAATCAGCGTGAAGGCCGCGACCATGGCAAGGGCCCGCACCGGCCAGCCGAGCCTGTGGCCGAACCAGCCGATCACCGCGATGCCCCAGAGCATGATCGACACGGCGGTCTTGAACACCACGTAGGCCACGGCGGGCCAGAAGCCGATTGCCTCCGCCAGGGGACCGCCCGGCTGCAGCATCAGGACCGGCGTGTAGACCGCCATGAAGGGGATGACGAAACCTGCCGCCGCGACCTTGATCGCCTCCATCGAGATCCTGAGGCCATTCGCCTTCGCAATCGGGGCAGCCGCGAAACAGGCCAGCGCCACGGGGGGTGTGAGGTCCGCGAGAATGCCGAAGTAGAAGACGAACATGTGGCTGACGATCAGCGGCACGCCCAGGTCCAGAAGCGCCGGTCCCGCGATGGACGAGGTGATGATGTAGTTGGGGATCGTGGGGATCCCCATCCCGAGGAAGATGCAGGTGACCATCGTCAGCACCAGCGACAGAAACAGGTTCTCCTGCCCGATGGCGACGATGAACTGGCCGAAGGTGTTGGCCGCCCCGGTCAGGGTCATGGTGCCGATGATCACGCCCACCAGCGCGCAGGCCACACCCACCGGCAGCGCCGTGCGGGCGCCCTCAGCCAGGCTGTCGCGGATCAGGGCCAGCGTCTCGCGCCCGCCTTTCGTCAGCGCGCACCAGGCAAGGAGGGCCGCGATGGCGATGAAGAGGATGTTGGTGCCGAACTGCAGGAAGGCCGCGGTGACAAGGCCGAGCCCGATCCAGAACACCGTCCTGAGCGCCGGTGACGGCAGGCCCAGCACGATGGAACCGCCGAGGATCAGCAGGACCGTCAGGCCAAGCCCGACCGTGCCCGCAAACAGCGGCGTGTAGCCCCCGAACAGCAGGTAGACGAGCACCCCCAGCGGCACCAGCAGCATCCAGCCCTCGCGCACCGCCTTCATGGGGGACGGCAAGTCCTCCTTCGGCAGGCCGCGCAGCGCGTGTTTGCCCGCTTCGAGGTGCACGATCCAGAAGGCGGAGGCGAAGTAGAGGATCGCCGGGACCAGCGCCGCCTTGACGACCTCGACGTAAGGAACGTCCAGCGTCTCGGCCATGATGAAGGCCACGGCCCCCATGACCGGCGGCATGATCTGGCCGCCCATCGAGGCGGTGGATTCGACGCCGCCCGCGAACTCTGCCCGGTAGCCGAAGCGCTTCATCAGCGGAATGGTGAACTGCCCGGTCGTCACCACGTTGGCGACGCCGGAGCCGGAGATCGTCCCCATCAGGCCCGACGACACGACCGACACCTTCGCCGCACCACCCTGCCGGTGCCCGAAGAGCCCCATGGACACGTCTGTAAACAACTGGATCATCCCCGCCCGTTCCAGGAACGAGCCGAACAGGATGAACAGGAAGATGTAGGTCGAGGACACGTAAATCGGGATGCCGTAGATGCCTTCGGTACCGAAGGCCATGTGGTCGATCACCTGCTCGAAGGCGTAGCCGCGGTGGTCCAGCGGATACGGTAGATACTCGCCGAAAAGGCAGTACAGCAGGAACAGGCCCGCAATGATCGGCAACGCCATGCCCATCATCCAGTAGGCAGCGGCGAAGACGGTGACGAGAGCTATGACCCCGACGGCGATATCGGCGCCGGTCGGGCGGCCCGCGCGCAGGATCAGGTCCTGGTATTCGACCCATTGGTAGCAGGCCACGAGGATGCCCGCGGCGGCCAGCACCCAGGCAAGGGCGCGTAGGACAGGCCACGCGTCGCGGGCGTAGGCCACCAGCGGAAAAGTCAGCGCCATCAGGAAGCCCACGTGGATGGCCCGCACGATCTGGCTGGGCATGTCCAGAAGGTGGGCGGCGGTGGCGATCTGAAACAGCGAAAAGATCACGGCGATCCAGAACAGGACACGTCCGACCCGTCCGGCCGGAAAGGTGACGCCATGGGTCTCCGCCGAGACAGGCGGGGCGGCTTGGTCAGTCATGTCGGTCTTCCTTGCAAACGGAACGCGCGCCGCGCGCGAGGGGCACGCGGCGCCGTGGGTCAGCCTCCGATCAGTTGATCAGGCCCTGTTCCCGGTAGAAGCGTTCCGCGCCGGGGTGCAGCGGGATCGGCATGCCTTCGAGCGCGCTCTCGAGCTTGATCTGCGCCGCCGCCTGGTGCGACGAGGTCAGTGTCTCGATGTTCTCGAACAGCAGTTTGGTCATCTGGTAGGCGAGTTCGTCCGACACGTCGGAATGCGTCACGAGGTAGTTGGCAATGGACACGGTCGGGACATCGCTTTCCTGCCCCTCGTATGTGCCCGCGGGAATCGTCGCCGCCTGGTAAGGCGCGCCGAGGGTTTCGGCGATGGATGCGGGGATCTCCACCACGGTGATCGGGACCGAGGTCGACAGGTCGCGGATCGACGCCACGCCAAGGCCCGCAGACTGCAGCGTCGCGTCGAGCTGGCGGTTCTTCATCAGTTCGACCGACTCCGCGAACGGCAGATATTCGGTCTTGCCGAGGTCGTCGTAAGACATGCCCGCCGCCCCCATGATCGCGCGCGCGTTCAGTTCCGTGCCGGACGCAGGCGCGCCGACCGAGACACCCTTGCCGGCGAGATCCGCCAGCGTGGTCGCGCCGCTTTCCTGAAGCGCGACGAGCTGGACGTAGTTCGGATAGATGCCCGCGATGCCGCGCAGCTTGTCCAGCTTCTGCGGGAAACCGGCTTCCGTATCCCCGGCCCATGCCGCCGCGACGCTGTCACCCAGCGCAAAGGCGATCTCGCCCCGGCCGTCCTGCAGCAGGTTCAGGTTCTCGACCGACGCCTTGGTGGACTGCACCTGCGTGCGCACCTTGTCGATGTTCTCGGCGTAGATGTTCGACAGGCCGACGCCGAGCGGATAGTAGACGCCCGAGGTGCCCCCGGTGAGTACGTTCACGAAGTTCTGGGCATGGGCGCCGGTTGCGCCGACCAGGATGATGGATGCGGCGACGGTCCCGCGCAGTGCGGCTGTGAGATAGTTCATGGTATCCTCCCTTGTGCTGATCGCCCGTGGGACGATCGGCATCAAGGAACAGTGGCGCCCGGAAAATCTCAAAGAATAGGCGTGTTCAGGCCGGAAATGGCGGGCAATCCGTTGCCCGGTCCGTGGCGAATAATTGCCCGGGGGACTGCATGGCCTTGATTACCGCCGGTTCGCAGGCGGGCGGGCTTTTCGCAATGGCAGATGCATCGAGCGGTCGGCGTTTCCCTGCATTCCGGTGCCTTGGCTGGCCGTTCCCACGACCATACCCGCCGGACCGGGTAGGCCCGACGATGCCATGCGCGTTCATCTGCCCCATTGCGCCAGACCCAGCCCCGAATCATCGCCGCGCGTCACGCGTTCTGCCCGCGCCGGGGCCCAACCCGAAGCGGCTACAAGGCCAAAAGCGTCCTTACGTCACCCAAAAGTGCCTTTACGGCAGGCGCCAATATTCCCTGCAGATTTTTGACCAATCGGCAAAAACTCGCGCTGACGTTGTACGCGGAGCTCAAAAAACTGGACGTCAAGGCTCTGTTACCAAAGGCTGTCAGGAAACAACGAAAGACATCAACGGGGCCATTCCATGTTTCACAATCCGCTTAACGGCCGGGCCTTTGGCCGTGCCTTCACCAATCCGTTCAATTTCGAATTCGGGACCCGCCGCGGCGACGAGCTGACCGGCACCGAGGGCACGGACTTCATCTTCGGCCGGAGCGGCGATGACACGGTGATCGCCTCTGACGGTCTCGACTTCATCATGGGCGACCGTGGCTTCGACACCGTGGTCTATTCCGGCTCGATCCTCGACGCGGACATTGCCCTCTCGGGTCTGAAGAAGGGCAAGCACCACGCCCTGAACGCATCCACCGCGATCGTGACGACCACCGATGCGCAGGGCGCCGTGACCTCCATCGACGTGCTGAAGCAGGTCGAGGCGCTCTATTTCGAAGCGGACGACTACACGCTCTACCTCGACGGGACCAACAATGCCGTGCTGGCAGGCGACGACACCGCCGCCACCACGGAGACCGAGGCCGTCACCCTCGACACCGCCGACCTGCTGGCAAACGACACCGAGTTCGACGGCGACACGCTGACGATCATAGCCGTCGACGGCACCTCTGCGCGGGGGGCGACGGTCACCATGGCCGACGGGCAGATCACCTACACCCCGGCCTTCGACGAACTGGCCGAGGGCGAGACGGTGGAGGACACCTTCACCTACACGGTCGATGACGGCTACGGCGGGACCGACACCGCAACCGTCACCGTGACCGTCACCGGCACCAACGACGCACCGGTGCTGACCGTCTCCGACCCGGCGATCACGATTGATGAGAACACCACCGCGGTTATGACGGTCTCTGCCACGGACGTCGACAACGGCGCGGTGCTGACCTACTCGCTCGAAGGTGACGACGCGGCGCTGTTCCAGATCGCCGAGGACGGCACCATCACCTTCGTTGGCGCGCCGGACTACGAGGCGCCCGCCGATGCGGACACCGACAACACCTACGAACTGACCGTCGTGGTCACCGACGAATACGGCGCGCGCGACGAGCGGGCGATCACCGTCACAGTCAGCGATGTTTCGGAGAAGCTCCTCGTCACGCAGGGGTTCGAGACCGAAGCCACCGGCAGCCGGTACGAATACGATCCGGCGGCAGGCAGCCTGAGCCAACTGGGCGAAATCGTCGATCTGCCCAACGTGGCCGGCCTTGCGAGCGTCGACAGCACCGAGGCCTCCACCGGGCTCTGGGGTTATGACCTGGAGTGGGAGAACACCCGCAACGACGTGGGTATCTCGGACGGCGACTGGATTGGCGTGCAGTCCTTCGCGGGCGACGTTGGCGCCTTCAGCGAAGGGCAGCAGGGCTACGAGCTGTCGGATTCGGACGGCCTGCTGCGCCTGACTTTCGACACCATCGACCTGTCCAACCGTACCGAGAACCACGTTGTGAAGGTCTCTCTCGACACCTTCCTCGTGGAGACGGGCTGGGAAACGGACGACCTGCTGCGGATCGTCGTCGAAACCAACCTCGGCACCTTCACCCTGATCGACACCACCGGGCAGGACATCGACGACCTCGACATCGAGGGCGCATGGCAGAACCTGTCCACCAAGCTGCCCGATGGCGTGACCGAGGCGTCGCTGGTGGTCGAGGTCGATTCCAATGCCGCAGCGGAGGCTGTGTACGTCGACAACGTGAGGCTGGAAGAGATCTTCCAGGTGACCCAGAGCTTCGAGACCGAGGCCACCGGGGCGCAGTACCAGCTCGACGATGCCGCCGACGGTCCGACCGCGCTTGGCGAGGAGGCCGAGGTGCCGAACCGTCCGGGCCTTGCGACCGTGGACAGCACCGCCGCCTCTGCCGGGCAGCTCGGCTTTGACCTGACATGGGTGAACACGCGCGGCGACGTGGGCCTGTCGGACGGCGATTTTGTCGGCGTGCAGGACTACGCCGGTGTCGTCGGCGCCTACACCGATGGCCTTCAGGGGTACGAACTGTCGGACGGCGACGGCCTGCTGCGGATGTCCTTCGACACGCTCGACCTGACCGACGTGGGCGAACTGACCTTCTCCATCGACTATTTCCTGCAGTCGACCGGCTACGAATCCGACGACCTGCTGAAGGTCTACGTCGCCACCGACGCGGGTGAGGTCATCCTGCTCGACTCGACCGGGCAGGACATCGACGACCTGGGCATCGAGGGCGCGTGGAACACCCTCTCGGCCACGGTCGACGCCTCGGTGAACAGCGCGCAGCTGATCGTGGAGTTCGACAGCAACTCCGGCAGCGAGGCGGTCTACCTCGACAACGTCATCGTCACCGCCGACCCGGATGCCGTGGTCGAACCGCCGGTCGAGGACATCACCCTGATCTCGGAGATCCAGGGATCGGGCGATGCCTCCGGAATGGTCGGCCAGCAGGTCACCGCATCTGCCATCGTCACCGCACTGACGGACGAGGGTTTCTGGCTGCAGGAAGAAGACGGCGACAGCGACGGCGACACCGCCACCTCCGAAGGCATCTACGTCTACACCGGCGGCGGCTATGCCGTCACGCTCGGGGATCTTGTCGAGGTCACGGGGTCGGTCACGGAGTACTTCGGCCTGACGGAAATCACCTCCGTGTCGGGCGTCGTGGTCCAGTCCTCCGGCAACCCGCTGCCCGCCGCAACGGTGGTGGCCCTGTCGCCGGACACCGCGCCGGACTGGGAGAGCCTCGAGGGCATGCGACTGGAGGTCATCTCCGGCACCACGGATGCGCTGACGATCAACGAGAACTACAACCTCGCCCGTTACGGCCAGATCTCGGTCTCGGCGGGCACGCAGGTGCAGCCGACGCAGATCTACGATGCGCAGACCGAACAGGCGGAAATCGCGGCGCTGGCCGAGAAGAACGCCAATGCCTCGCTCCTCCTGGATGATGGGCTGACCAGCCAGAACCCCGACGAGTTCCAGTACATTCCCGACAGCAACCCGCTGGACAGCAACGACTATCTCGACAAGGACGACGACTTCGGCGACAGCGGCACCACCGTGCGTCTCGGCACCGAGATCGCGCAGCCGATCGAGGGCGTGCTGGGCTACTCCTTCGACGAGTGGACGCTGCAGGTGACGGACACGCTGGTCTTCGACGAAAGCGCGAACCCGCGTCCGACCACCGCGCCCGACGTGGGCGGCAGCCTGCAGGTGGCCTCCTACAACGTGCTGAACTTCTTCACCACGATCGACCAGGGCTCCAACGCGACCGGACCGAACGGAGATCTCGATCCGCGCGGCGCCGACACGGCGGAGGAATTCGCCCGCCAGTCCGCCAAGATCGTGGACGGCATCATCGGCACCGGCGCCGAGGTCCTTGCCCTGCAGGAGATCGAGAACAACGGCACCACCGCCATCGGCACGCTGGTCGACCTGCTGAACGCCGAGGGCACATCTGCCACCTATGCCTACGTCGATCCGACCGGCACCGGGGACTTCATCGGCGAGGACGCGATAACCACGGGGATCATCTACGACTCCTCCTCCGTGACGCTGCTGCACTCCGAGTACCTCGTCTACGCGGAACCTTCGGCGGACGCGACGGCGGCCATCGCCTCCGATCTCGCCAGCTACATCGGCAGCAGTTTCGACGACTACCAGCGCAACCGGCCTTCGGTCGCCGCGACCTTCGAGGATGCCAGCGGCAACACGTTTACCGTCGTCTCGTCGCACTTCAAGTCCAAGGGGGCGAGCGGCCTCGACGACCTCGCGGGCGACGCCGAAACGTGGCTGACGAACAACGCGGGCAACGCCAACTACGCGACGGTCGAGGGTCTGCTGGCCGATCTTTACGCCGATCCGAACTTCGATCAGGGCGACGGTCAGGGCTTCTGGAACGGTGTCCGCCTCGATGCGGCGGTGGAACTCGCCGACTGGATCGCCAACACCTACAACGGCGGCGGCACCACCAACTACGCCCTGCTCGGCGACATGAACTCCTATGCCGAGGAGGACGCGGTCCAGTATCTCGATGACGACGCGGGGCTCGTCGACCTGATCGACACCTTCGTGCCGGGCGGTCAGGACGAGGCCTACTCCTACGTCTTCGATGGCCAGCGGGGCACGCTGGATCAGGGTCTGGCCGACACGGCGCTGGCGGCGCATGTCACCGGCGCGGCGGAGTGGCACATCAACGCCGACGAACCCGGCCTGATCGGCTACGACACCAGCTTCAACGACCCGGCGTTCTACAACGATGGCATCTACGCCTCGTCGGACCACGATCCGCTGATCTTCGGGCTGGACTTCAACTACGTCTGATCCGGCACCATCCGAACGACATCAAAGCGCGGCCTTCATCGGGCCGCGCTTTTTCTTTGCGGTGTGTCCCCGCGAGGCCAGTCACGCGTCGTCGGGGATGCCGAAGAACCGCAGATACTTGTCGATGGCCCGCGCGATGACCTCTTCCGGATTGTCCGGCGCGGGCAGGCTGTAGATGTGCGTGCGGATGCCGATGTAGACGATCCCGCCGTGCAGGTTCCACAGGTCCTCCATGGTCGGCTGCGTCGGACCGGAGGTCAAAGCCGCCGTTTCCGCCAGCACGGGACGGAGAATCACGTCGCCCAGGTGTTTGAGGTAACGGTTGTTCAGGGCCGCCCCGGCAAGACCCGAGAACATGAAGATCCGCATCCAGTCATGTTCGAAGATCAGCCCGCTGTACTCGGTGTAGAACGCCAGAAGCCGCGTCCTCAGGGGCACTGAACGGTCGGTCAGCCGGTCGGGCCAGTCGTTGGACAGGCGACCCAGATAGACCTTCTCGTAGACCGCTTCCAGCAGCTCTTCCTTGGTGGCGAAGTACTTGAAAAGAAGGGATTGCGTGACCCCCAGCCGCTTCGCCAGCTGGCGGGTGTTCCCCTCCAGCCCGACCTCGGCGAAGAAGCGCACCGCCTCGTTCACGATCTGCTCGCGCCGCTCCTGCGGAGGCAATCTCCGGCGTGCGGCCGTGTCCCTGTCCTGTTCGGTCTGGTTGTCCACGACGGTGTCCCTGGCTCGTTGTCCCGGAACCCGTTTAGCAAATTTTTCTTGTAATGCTCACATTTTTATAGATCATCCGCTCAACAAGAGTGAGCAGACGATCAATAATCGTCAAAGGACGGGTCGCGCTCATGTAGGGAGGATACCAACATGAAGGCATCGGCGGGCGGATATGCCCGGGCTGTCGACGTGGCGCACGCGCTGGAGCTGATGGCCCAGTCGGACGGCGCGGGTCGTTTCCTGGCAGGTGGCCAGAGCCTTGTCGCAGCGATGAACATGCGTCTGTCCGAAGGCGACATGCTGATCGACATCTCCCGGATTTCGGAGCTGTCCGGCGTGGCCGAGGACGGCGACCTCCTGCGCATCGGCGCGCTGACCCGGCATGCACAGGTCGGCAGCGACCCGATGATCCGTACCCACGCGCCGCTTCTGGCCGAGGCCGTCCGCTACATCGCCCACGCCGCGGTCCGCAACCGCGGCACCATCGGCGGCGCGCTGGCCCATGCCGATCCGGCGGCGGAGTTCCCGGCCTGCGCCCTCGCACTTGGTGGGACGCTGCACGCAAGCGGCGCCAACGGCACCCGCGACATTCCCGTGGAGAACTTCTTCGAGGACGTCTTTACCACGGCGCTCGAGGAGGACGAGATCCTGACGGCGATTTCCGTGCCGAAGGCCGAGGCAGGCGAAGTCCAGATCATCGAGGAAGTCGCGCGCCGCTCCGGCGACTATGCTCTGACCGGCCTTTGCCTCGTGCGGCGCAAGGCTGGGCACAGGCTGTCGGTGTTCTCTGCCGGGCCGGTGCCGACGCTGGCGCGCGGTGCGATGCAGGCGCTCGATGCGGGCGACATAGATGCAGCGGTCGAGGCACTGCGCTCCGAGATCGATCCCCCCTCCGACACACAGGCAAGCGGCAGCTACCGGCGGCATCTGGCAGGCGTGCTCCTGCGGCGGGCCGTGGCGCGCATCGAAGGAGACAACGCATGACACAGGCCTTCCGCGACAAGGTAGACGTATCGCTGACGGTGAACGGCGAACCGGTCGAGGCACGGGTGCCCGCAGGTCAACACCTCGTCGATTTCCTGCGCACCGAACTGGGCCTGACCGGCGCCCACGCGAGCTGTGAACACGGCGTCTGCGGGGCCTGCACCGTCCGGGTGGACGGTCAGGCGGTCCGGGGCTGCCTGATGCTGGCCGCGCAGGCCGACGGGGCAGAGGTCTGGACAATCGAGGGGCTGACCGACACCGGCACGATCACCGATCTGCAGGACGCCTTCGTCGCGCGCAACGCGCTGCAATGCGGGTTCTGTACGCCGGGTATGCTGGTCGCTGCAGAGGAACTGCTGAAGGGTGGCACCGTCCCCTCGCGGGCGGCGATCCGGGAACACCTGTCCGGCAACTACTGCCGCTGCACAGGCTACGAGGCCATCGTGGACGCGGTCGAAAGTGTCGCGCACGCGCGCGCCGAGGAGGACCGCGCATGACCATCGCATTCGGAAACCCCGACCGTCCCAATTCCTACATCGGCAAGACGGTCCCCCGCCCCAACGCCGCCAAGCTGGTGCAGGGGCGCGGGCGTTACGTGGACGACATCACCCTGCCCCGCATGGTGCATGTGGCCTTTGTCCGGTCGCCCTTTGCCCATGCCCGGATCAAGCGGATCGACCTTGCCGATGCGAAGGACGTGAAGGGCGTGCTGCGGGTCTTTACCGGCGCGGATCTGGCCGAGGTATGCACGCCATGGGTGGCCGTTCTGGCGCACCTGAAGGGTCTGAAGTCCCCGCCGCAGCACGCGCTGGCGGTCGACCGCGCGACATGGGTGGGCGAGCCGGTGGTGGCCGTCGTCGCCACGACCCGCGCCGCGGCAGAGGACGGCGCCGCACGGATCGACGTGGACTACGAGCCGCTTCCGGTCGTCACCGACACGATGACCGCGCTCGATGCCGGCACGCCGGTGATCCATCCCGACCTCGGCGACAACCTCGCCTTCCGGCGGCTGCACGAAGAAGGCGACGTGGAGGCCGCGATGGCCTCGGCCCACAGGGTGATCTCTGCGAGCTTCCGCACCGCGCGGCACACCGGCGTCACGCTCGAACCCCGTTCCATCCTCGTCGACTGGAACCCGGCCGAGGGGCAGATGACGGCTTACCACGCCACTCAGGCGCCGCACATGATCCAAACGGTTCTGGCCCAGCACCTCGACATTCCCGAAAGCCGGGTGCGGGTGATCTGCGGCGACGTGGGCGGGTCCTACGGGATCAAGGTGCACGTCTACCCGGACGAGGTCGCAACCGCCGCCATCGCCAAGATCATGGGGCGCCCGGTAAAGTTCATCGCCGACCGGCTGGAGAGTTTCTCGACCGACATCCACGCCCGCGACCACGAGATCGAGGCGAAGATCGCGGTGGATGCGGAGGGAAAGATCCTCGCCATCGACGTCGACGACTGGACCGGCATCGGGCCCTATTCGGTCTATCCCCGCACCTCGGCCATCGAGGGCAACCAGGTGGTGAACCTCTGCGGCGGCCCCTACGACTTTGCCAACTACCGCGCGCAGACGACGGTCGTCTTCCAGAACAAGACCCCGACCTGCCAGTATCGCGCGGTGGGCCATCCCATCGCCGTGGCGATCACCGAGGGGCTGGTGGACATGGCCGCCGCCGCCATCGGCATGGACCCGGTCGAGATCCGGCGCCGTAACATGTACGCCGACGACGCATACCCCGTGACCTCGCCCGCCAAGATGCGGTTCGAGGGGCTGTCGCATCACGCCTCGATGGACAAGCTCATCGCGATGATGGACTACGACGCGCTGCGTGCGGACCAGGCCGAGGCGCGGAAGCAGGGCAAGTACCGCGGCATCGGCATCGCCTCCTTCATCGAACTGACGAACCCCTCGCCCTTCATGTACGGCATCGGCGGGGCGCGGATCTCGGCTCAGGACGGTTGCACTGTCCGCATGGACCCCGATGGTTCCATCGTTGCGCTGTCCGGGGTGACCGAGCAGGGACAGGGCACCGAAGCGATGCTGAGCCAGGTCGTCGCCGAAGGCGTCGGCGTGCCGCCCTCCTCCGTGCGCGTCATCACCGGCGATACCCAGGTCACACCCTACGGCGGCGGCACATGGGCGTCGCGCGGGGCAGGCATCGGCGGCGAGGCCGCGCTGCAGGCCGCACGTGCCCTGCGCCAGTCGATCCTCGAAGTCGCGGCGTCGATGTTGCAGGCGGATGCCGGTGCGCTCGACATCCGCGACGGGCAGGTGGTGAACACCGACACCGGCGAAGAGCGCCTCCCGCTGGAGGAACTGGGCCGCATCGTTTATTTCCGCGGCGACACCCTGCCCAAGGGTCTGCCCCGCGAACTGGTGCAGACCCGGCACTTCATCACGATGGACTACCCCTTCGCCTTCACCAACGGCGTGCAGGCGTCCTACCTCGAGGTCGATATCGAAACCGGCGTCGTCACCCTGCTGAAGCACTGGTGCGTGGAGGATTGCGGGCGGGTCATCAACCCGCAGCTTGTCGACGAACAGATCCGGGGCGGCATCGTGCAGGGCCTCGGCGGCGCGCTTTACGAGGAAATCCACTACGACAGCGACGGCCAGCTGCTGAACGGCTCGATGGCGGATTACCTTGTGCCGATGGCCGGCGAGATGCCGGACATGCAGATCGGCCACGTCGAGACGCCCACCAGCGAAAGCGAACTCGGCGCCAAGGGGGCGGGAGAGGCTGGCACAGCCGGGGCCCCGGCGGCTGTCATGAACGCAATCAACGACGCCCTGCGCCCGCTCGGGGCGCAGGTCACCGAGATGCCCTTCACCCCGGAGCGCATCCTGCGTGCGCTCGGGGCATTCGAGGACTGAACCAATCGACGGGCGCGACGGGAGCGCGCCCCGAACCAGGGAGGAACAACCATGACTTTCATGAAACTTGCGACCACCACCGCGATGGCGGTGCTGATGGGCGGCGCCGCACTGGCGCAGCAGAGCATCACGGTCAACATCGGCTCGTCGCACCCGGAGGCCAACATCTGGGTCTACGCGATGAAGAACACCTTCCAGCCGGAGGTGAACCGCATCCTTGCCGAGAACGGCAACGAGTATCAGGTCGACTGGGTCGAGAGCTATGCGGGCACGCTCTACAAGTTCACCGACACGCGCGAGGCGGTGATGGACGGCATCGTCGATGTCGGCATGGTCGGCACGGTCTGGGAAGGGGCGAACATGCCGCTTCAGAACGTGACCTACTTCACGCCCTTCGCGACCGAGGATCACCGCATGATCATCGAGATCTTCGATGACCTTTCGGAGAACCTGCCGGAGCTGAAGGACTCGTGGGCGGAGAACGGCATGGTGCACCTGTCGTCGCTGATCACCGACAGCTACGATATCTACGCAACCTTCCCCGTCAACACGATGGAAGACCTGCAGAACCGCAAGCTGAACGCGCCGGGCACCTCGGCCAACTGGCTGCGGGACACGGGCGCCACGCCGGTCGACGGTGCGCTGACCACCTACTACACCAACATCCAGACCGGCGTGACCGAGGGCACCCTCTCCTTCGCCTCAGGCATCCTGCCGACCCGCGTCTACGAGGTTGCCCCCGAACTGACCCGCGTCGGCATCGGCTCGATGTATTTCGGCGGGATCGCGGCGAACAAGGACTTCTTCGAGGGTCTGCCCGCCCCGGTGCAGGAGGCCTTCCGCGAGGCGGCCAAGGCGACGTCCGTGGCGCATGGCGACTACGTGGCCGACCTCGCCGCCCGGGCCATGGACGAAATGCAGGCCGCCGGCCTGACGGTCCACCAGCTGCCGGAAGAAGAAAAGGCGAAGTGGGTCAACGGCCTGCCGAACATCGTCGAGCCCTGGCTGGAGCAGACCGGCGATGCGGGCAAGACCGTGCTCAAGGCCTACTTCGACGCGCTGGCGGAACGGGGCGCGACACCGACCCGGAACTGGGCCGAAGGGCTCTGAGCCTGTCACATACGACCGTCTTGATCCCTGTCAGCCCGATCCCGGAAGGTCGGGCTGACCCCTACTGCAAAGGCAGGCATCCATGAGCGACGACAGCCCCGTCGATACCGAAGACCAGTTCGTCCCGGCCTTTGCCGAGTCTCCGCTGGGTGCTGCGCTCGGCAGTCTTGCGGCGGCCATGTCGGCAGTCGGCACCGCCGCCATCGGGGCGCTGATGCTGCTGATCGTGGCGGATGTCATCGGGCGCAACCTGCTCGACCTGCCCATCACCGGAGTGTCGGAGATCGCCGCCCGCACCGTCGTCGCCATCGTGTTCCTTCAGGTGCCCGCCGCCATCCTGCAACGCCGCCTCACCCGGGCGGATTTCCTTGTCCGGCGCATCGGGCGCACCTCGCCCGCCGCGGTCTCCGTGCTCGAGATCCTGTTCTGCATCACCGGCGCCGTCGTCTTCGCACTGGTCGTCTGGGCGTCGTGGCCGAAGTTCACCTCCGCCTGGACCACGGCCGAGTTCTTCGGCGTCCAGGGGGTATGGACGATCCCCACATGGCCCTTCCGCGGGATCACCGTGCTGGGCGCCGCAACGGCAACGCTCGCGGCCCTCTACCGGGTCACGCGGGAATTCGAAACGATGAAGGCCGCGCAATGACCACCCTGACCATCGGCTTCATCCTGATCGCGGTGCTGATCGCGCTTGTCCTTCTGGGGATGCAGATCGCCTACGCGCTGTTTTCCGTCGCCTTCGTCGGTATCTGGATCATCCGCGACAACATCGGGCTGGCCTTCCGGATGCTGGAGCTGACCGCCTACTCCGGGATCGCCGACTACCTCTTTGCCACCATCCCGCTGTTTGTCCTGATGGGATTACTGGTCAGCGTCTCGAACGTCGGGCGCGACACCTTCGCCGTGGCGGAGGAACTGCTTCGCCGGATGATCTGCGGGCTGGGTGTCGCCACCGTCGCCGCCAACACCGTCTTCGCCGCCGTCACCGGGGTTTCCATCGCCTCTGCCGCGGTCTTCACCCGCGTCGCGGTGCCGGAGATGACGCGCCACGGATACCGCCCCGCCTTCTCGGCGGGCACCGTTGCGGGGTCGTCCGTTCTGGGGATGCTGATCCCCCCGAGCCTTCTGCTCATCATCTACGGCGTGCTGGCCGAAGTCTCTATCGGCGGCATGTTCATCGCGGGCATCATCCCCGGCCTGCTGCTGGCGGGCGGATTCGTCGTCATGCTGATCGGCCTGACCATCGTCGCACCGAAGTTCGTGCTGACCGATCCCGACAGCACACGCGCCCGCAGGCTCGACCGGGAGATCACGCCGATGCCGCTGGACGAGATGATCCGCAAGATGATCCCCATCATCCTGCTTGTGATCCTCGTGCTGGGCGGGCTCTACACCGGGTTCTTCACCCCGACCGAGGCGGGGGGCGTCGGCGCCTTCGGTGCACTCGTGGTCGCCCTTTCCCGCCGGAGCCTCGACCGGCACAAGCTCTGGCAGGTGATGAAGCAGACCGGGGTGATTTCCGTCTCGATCCTGCTGCTCCTGATCGCGGCGTCGTTCTATTCGCGGATGCTGGCCATCGCCGGTCTGCCCAACGCCATCGCCGGGCTGGTCTCCGACTCCGGGTTCGGGCCGCTGGGGTTCATCTTCTTCTACGCGGCGATCATCCTGCTGATGGGGATGATCCTCGACAGCACGTCGATCCTGCTGATCATGGTGCCCATCGCCGCCCCCATCGCGCAGAACATGGGGCTCGACCTGATGCACTTCGGGATTGTCACGGTGATCGCGGTGGAGATCGGACTGCTGACACCGCCCTTCGGGATATCGGTCTTCACGGTGCACAACACGCTGAACGATCCCGACGTGTCGGTCGAACAGATCTTTGCCGCCACCCTGCCGTTCATCGCCGTGATGCTGCTGGTGCTGGTCCTCGTGACCCTCGCCCCGGTGACGGTGACGCTCTTCCTGTAACCGTGGTCGGACTGCGCGTTCAGTGCCGCGACCTGCGCCCGCGTGCCACCGGCCGCGTGCATTGTTCCGAGGATGTCAGGTCGCCCCGCCTTGGCCGTCTTTCCGGCCAAGATTTCTTCCCCGGACAGGCCCGTGACCCGTGGAAAGTCATGTTACCACCGGACAAGGCCGCCGACGGCAATGGTCTGCGCGGCCCCGTCCGCTTCAGGTCTCACGCACGGATCCGTATTCGTCGAGCGACGAGATGAAGTTGGAGAACAACTCGCCCTGAGAGCTGACGCCCAGCTTGCCGTAGATATTGCGCCGGTGAATCCGCACCGTGCCGGTGGCAATCCCAAGGGCGGCGCCCGTCGATTCGGCGGAATAGCCCTTTAGCGTGTACTCAACGATCTCGGCTTCGCGCGGGGTCAGCAGATTGCGTCCGAAGCGCTGGAAGGACTCCTCGATCAGCCGGGACAGGCGCGGCTCTTCGGAATGCGGGCGGTCCGAGAATTTCGCGGCCAGCCCGTGCCAGTGCCGCCGTGCGCAGACCTCGACGAAGGGAAAGACAGCCTGCAGATCGCGGAACTCACGCGACGAAAAGACCTTGTGTTCCCGCATGGCGGAAATCACGACGCTCACCCCCTCACCGACATCGACAATAAAGCCTATTTCTTCGGCAAGTCCGGTTTGCACATAGTAGTTTCTGAAATATTCCGCCTGGTAAAACCGGTCCGGCGCGAGATCGCGCAACCGCGCCAGCCGCGAGGCCGTGGGCGCGACGGAATGCAGGTAGAACGGGTCGAGCAGGTATGGCCCCTCCTGGTAGGCATCGACCATGACCTCACGTTTCCCGGGTGGAAAATTATCATATATATCAAGCGGTCGGCTGTCTCGGTGATAGGCGAAGATCACGGTGAATTCGAACGGAACCACGCACCGCAGGGCATCCGTCAGCGCCTTGGCAAAGCGCGGCGTGTCGAGCGCCAGGACAACCTCGGCGCTGGCGGCGACCCAATCTGAAAGCTGCAGTTTCGCGACCATCTATGCCCTTTGTGATATATACAGCCACAGGCCGTTTCCATACCGTTTTGAAAATTGAAGGCATATGCCACGGCGCGCAAGACCTTTCGGAGAGAAGCGGCCAAACGGACAGGCGGCATGAAGAAGACGATGATCCAGGAACCGTTCACAGCAGATGGCACGCAGGTGTCTTCCCATGACGCGGTGGCGGAATTCGCCGGAACGACCAAGCGGTTCGGCGACGTGCTGGCCGCCGACCGCATCGACCTGCGCATCCGGCGCGGCGAGTTCCTGTCCTTTCTCGGCCCGTCGGGCTGCGGCAAGACCACGGCCCTGCGGATGCTGGCAGGGTTCGAACAGCCGACCTCGGGCGCGGTGCTGATCGACGGCAAGGATGTCAGCGCGGTGCCCGCTTACCGCCGCCCGGTCAACATGGTGTTCCAGCACTACGCGCTGTTTCCGCACATGACCGTTGCGCAGAACGTGGGTTACGGCCTGCGCCAGGTGCGCCCGCGCCTGTCCAAGGCCGAGATTGCCGACAAGGTCGCAACCGCTCTCGCCCGTGTCCGGCTGGAGGACTTCGGCGCGCGCCGCATCTGGGAACTCTCGGGCGGGCAGCAGCAGCGCGTGGCGCTGGCCCGCGCCGTCATCAACGAACCGCAGATCCTGCTTCTGGACGAGCCGATGGCCGCGCTGGACGCCAAGCTGCGCGGCGAGATGCAGCGCGAACTGCTGGAGCTGCAGCGCAGCCTGAACATCACCTTCGTCCTCGTGACCCACGACCAGGAAGAGGCGCTGTCCATGTCGGACCGCATCTGCATCATGGGGCATGGGCGCATCGCCCAGGTGGGCACGCCACAGGATCTCTATGACCGTCCGCGCAGCCGCTACGTTGCGGACTTCGTCGGCAAGGCCAACATCGTGACGGCCCAGATCACCGGGCGGCAGGGGGGCATGGCGCAGGCCGTTCTCGGCAACGGCGCCCGGGTCATCGTGCGGGACGCGCCCGACGACACCCGTACGACCGCCGAGATCGCCGTCCGTCCCGAGGCGCTGAGCCTGAGCAGGGAAGACGCACCCGCAGGCGACGCGGCCGCGATCCCCGCCCGAGTCACGCACCGCACCTTCCTGGGGGACAGAACCGAATATCTGCTGCAAGCCGAAGGCATCGGTTCGCTGCAGGTCAACGCGCCGAGACAGGCCGCAAGAGCCGTGGGCGAACACGACGTGGGCGCAATGGTCCATGTCCTCTGGCCGGCGGGAACGGGCCTCGTTCTTGCCGCCGACACCTGAGTGATCCTGACTTTGTCCAACTAGGGAAAACGAAAATGAAAAACGAACAGAAACCGTTATCGCGCACCGCCTTCATGGAGGAGCTGCGCCGCTACCAGAAAGGCTCTGTCACGCGGCGGCACTTCCTGAACGTCACCGGCCTCGGGACGGCGATGGCAGTGATGGGCGGCGCTCTGCCCGGGCTGCTGCCGTCGCGCGCCCGCGCCCAGGACATCGGCGACAGGGTCGTGCTGGCCACTTGGCCAAACTACCACGATCCGGCGAATTTCGACATGTTCACCGAAGAGACCGGCGCCTACACGCAGGTCAACGTCTTCGGCTCGAACGAGGAGATGCTGGCCAAGATCCAGGCGGGCGGCTCCGGCTGGGACGTGTTCGTGCCGACGAACTATGCCATCCCGACATACGTCGAGGCCGACCTGATCGAGCCGCTGGACCTGTCGAAGATCCCGAACTTCGATCCCGCCTCCTTCGATCCGCGATTCTCCGACGCGGGCACGATCGACGGCACCGTCTATGCCGTGCCGAAGAACTGGGGCACGACCGGCATCGCCTTCAACACCGACAAGACCGGCGGCGTGGTGGACAGCTGGAAGACCTTCTTCGACGGCGCACGCGATCAGTTCGACGGGCGGGTCATGGTGCATGACTACCAGCTGACCACCATCGGCAACGCGCTTGTCTATCACGGCTTCAGCTTCAACTCGGTCGACCCGGAGGAGCTGGCGCAGGCAGAGAAGCTGCTCATCGAGGTCAAGCCGCACCTCTACGCGATTTCGTCGGACTACCAGCCGGCGATGCGCAACGGCGATGCCTGGCTGACCATGTGCTGGACCGGCGACGGCAAGCAGCTGAATACCGACATGCCCGAGATCGGCTTTGCCCTCGGCAAGGAAGGCGGAGAGATCTGGTCGGACTACTACGCCATCCCGAAGGACGCGCCGCACAAGGACGCGGCCTACGCGTTGATCAACTACCTGCTGGATCCGGAGGTGAACGCCCGCGAGGCGCTGGCCCACGGCTATCCGGTGGCCGACAGCCGCACCAACGCGCTGCTGCCCGAAGAGCTGCTGAACGATCCGATCCTCTATCCGGCTGCCGAGGCGCTGACCCCGCTGGAATTCGGTGCCGCGGTGACGCTGACCGACCCCAACCGGGCCGAGGTCATGGCGCGGTTCAAGTCGGCGTAAGGACAAGGGACGATGGCCATGATCCGAAGCCGCGCAAGGGCGCTGCTGCTGACACCGGCGGCGCTGTGGTATGCAGCCCTCCTGCTGCTGCCCCTGGCCGTCGTCCTGATCTTTTCCTTCGGCGAGCGCAGCGCCATCGGCGGTTACGCTCCGGGCTTCACGCTCGAACAATACGCAAACCTCCCGGCGCGGTTCGCGGCGTTCCGTAACACGCTGACGCTCGCGCCGGTGGGCACCCTCCTGTCCCTGCTGATCGCCTACCCGCTGGCCTATTTCCTGGCGATCCGTGTGTCGCCCAGGTGGAAGACGATGCTGCTGGTGCTGGTGATCGTGCCGTTCTGGACCTCGATCCTGATCCGCTCCTACGCATGGATCTTCCTGCTCGGCGGCAAGGGTCTGCCCGCGCTTCTGGCGACCTTCGGGTTCGAGGACATCCGGATGCTGAACGGCCCCTTCGCGGTGCTGGTGGGGATCGTCTACGGCTACCTGCCGCTGATGGTCTTCCCGATATACGTCGCGCTGGAAAAGCTCGACCTGCGCCTGCTCGAAGCGGCCGCCGACCTCGGCACGCCTCCGTGGAGGTCCTTCCTTCAGATCACCCTGCCCCTGTCGATGCCCGGCGTGCTGACCGGGTCGATGCTGGTCTTCATCCTGCTCATGGGCGAATTCCTGATCCCCGCGATCCTCGGCGGCGGCAAGGTGTTCTTCGTCGGCAATGCGCTGGTGGACCTGTTCCTGCAATCGCGCAACTGGGCCTTCGGCTCGGCCGTGGCGGTGGCCCTGGTGATCATCATGCTGATCACGGTCGCGATCTATTCCCGCCTTGTGAAACGCTTCGGCGCGGGCCGCGACGATGTCGCGTTGATGTGAGGCGGACATGAGACTTTACGCACTGGCGGTCTACGCCTTCCTCTACCTGCCGATCGGCATCATCGCGTTGTTCTCCTTCTCGGCGGGGCGGTCGGCCTCCTCGCTGGATGGGTTCTCGCTTCAATGGTACGGGCGCGCGCTGAACAACCCCTTCGTGATGGAGGCGCTCTGGACGTCCGTGCGCGTCGCCTTCCTGTCGGCGGTGCTGGCAACCCTCGTGGGCACGGCGGCGGCGCTGGCCCTGACGGGGATGCGCGGACGGGTGCGCGCCGCCTTCGACCTGCTGGTGCAGATCGCCGTCATGATCCCCGGCATCGTGATCGGCATCGCCACACTGATCGCGCTGGTGAGCGTGTTCGACCTGATCAATCCCTGGCTCGAACCCCTGACCGGCTGGCAGCTCTCGCTGGGCGCGGGCTCGCTGATCGGGGCGCACGGGCTGTTCACCATGTCGCTGGTGGTGCTGCTGGTGCGGGGCCGGATGGAGACGCTGGACGGTGCGCTGATCGAAGCCTCCGGCGACCTTGGGGCCACACCCTTCGGCACCTTCCGGCAGGTGACGCTGCCGCAGATCCTCCCGGCGGTGCTGGCAGGGTTCCTTCTGGCCTTCACCTTCAGCTTTGACGACTTCGTCATCGCCTTCTTCGTCGCCGGGGCCGAGACGACCCTGCCGATCTATGTCTTTTCGTCGATCCGCCGGGGCGTCACGCCCGAGATCAACGCCATCGGCACGATGGTCATGATCGCTTCGCTGACCCTTCTGATCGTGGCCCAGCTTCTGCTGCGCCGGTCACAGGCCAGGACCCGCGGATAATCCACATGCAGGAGAAAGCCATGTTGCAGGATCGGGTCACTCTGGTGACAGCCGCAGGGTCGGGGATCGGGCGCGCGGGGGCCGTCGCGATGGCCCGCGAGGGCGCCTTCGTTGTGGTCAGCGACCTGCAACAGGATCTGGCCGACGAGACGCTCGGGATGATCCATGCAGCCGGCGGCCAGGGTGCTGCGCGCGCGCTGGACATGCGGGACGACGCGGCGGTCGAGGCCGAGATTGCCCGTGTCGCCAAGGATCATGGCCGTATCGACGTGCTGCACAGCCACGCCGGCATCCAGATCGCCGGCCGCGCCGAGGACGTGACCCCCGCGCAGATGGACGCCGCATGGGCGCTCAACGTGCGGGCGCATTTCGTGGCGGCACGGGCTGTCATCCCCCACATGCGCGCGCAGGGCGGCGGCTCGGTCATCATCACGGCGTCGAACTCCGGCGTCCAGTTCGACCGTGGAATGATCTCATATGCCACGACGAAACACGCGGCCGTCGCCATGGTGAAACAGATGGCCGCCGACTACGCGCGGGAGAACATCCGCTTCAACGCCCTGTGCCCGGGGTTCGTCGATACGCCGTTCAACGCCGGGTTCGAGACCCAGATGGGCGGCCGCGCGGCACTGGAGAGCTATGTCTCCGACACGATCCCGATGGGCCGCTGGGCCAGCACGGAGGAGATCGCCGAAGGCATCCTCTACCTCGCCTCCGACCGCTCCGCCTTCGTGACGGGACTGGCATTGGTGATCGACGGCGGGGAGTGCCTGTAACGCAGGCCCCCCTGCCCCAACCTGCTCTTGCCAGTCCCAGAAAAACCGACTGAATGAATTCGACCCGCCCGATTTCAACGACTTTGCCAAGGCGGCCCGCAGCGGCACATGGGACCGCGCGGCCTGAGCATGGGTGGCCGGACAGGGCCGCCCCGCCTCAGCCCCGCGCGCGGCTGTCCTCGATCAGGAGGCGCGCCATCTCCTTCGCGAGTTGCGCCGCCTCCGGCATGCCGCGCACATGCGCCGAGGCAATCGCCCCCTCCTTCAGCAACGCCAGCCGCTCCGCCACCTTGCCCGGGTCAGCCAGCCCGGCGTCGGCGCAGAGCCGTTCGAGATACTCGACGATGCGCACCTTGTGTTCCGCAGCCAGGCGATGCGCCGGATGATCCTGCGCCCCGAACTCGCCCGCCGCCTGAGCACGCAGTAAAGGGGTGCTCCGCAGGGGCGCCCCAGCGTCCCCCTTTCAAGGAACACCATGATGAGCCGCCCGCCGACACCGCCCTTCGACGCCACGACAGCCACGCAGAAGGTGCGCATGGCCGAAGACGCCTGGAACAGCCGCCAGCCCGACACAGTGGCGCTGGCCTATACGCCCGGCAGCCAGTGGCGGAACCGCGCAGAGATCTTTTCTGGCCGCCCCGCCATCGTCGATTTCCTTATCCGCAAATGGCGGCGCGAACTGGACTACCGGCTGATCAAGGAACTCTGGGCCTTTGACGGAACCCGGATCGCGGTGCGCTTTGCCTACGAATATCGCAACGCGGGCGGCGACTGGTTCCGAGCCTATGGCAACGAGAACTGGGACTTCGCCCCAGACGGGCTGATGCGCCACCGCATCGCCTCGATCAACGACATTGCCATCGCCGGGGACCAGCGCCTGATGCACTTGCCGCAGGGTCCGCGCCCGGCGGAGCATCCCGGTCTCACCGACCTCGGGTTGTGAGGCGACCTTGTCCAGCGCATACGCCCGCATCGCCTTCACCTCCGCCGTCCGCGCGGAACAACGCCGGCGTGGGTCGGACAGCCTCTACGCGCAGGCGATTTCCGACACGCCCGTGCCTGACGCCCTCCTCGGTGCGCGCGAGACGGCCTTCCTGCAGACCCGCGACGGCATCTTCCAGGCCACGGTCAGCGAGGACGGCTGGCCCTATGTCCAGTTCCGCGGCGGCGCACCGGGTTTCCTGAAGGTCATCGACCCGCAGACCGTCGCCTATGCCGATTACACCGGAAACCGGCAGTACATCAGCACCGGCAACCTGCGCGGCAACGATCGCGTCGCGATCACCGCAATGGATTTCGCCCGGGCGAAACGCCTGAAGCTGCTGGGCCGTGCCGCGATCGGCGAGGATCCGGCCCTGATAGCCCATCTGCAGGGCGAAGGTGCCCGAAGGAGACGGCTATCTCGCCGCCATCATCAACTTCCGCATGGTCGCCAACGGCGTGTGGTGGACGGACGACGCCGTCACCCGCATCGGCCGCGGCGCCTGATCCCTCTTCCGCAAACCCACTGAAAGGACCATCCCATGAAACTGAATGCTTTCCTGACCGCGACCCTCATCTGCCTCGCCCCGGCCGCCTTTGCCGCCGACGAGGTCAACGTCTCCAACGGCCTGACCCTGACCGGCAACACGCTGGGCATCCACGGCTTCGACCCGGTGTCGATGTTCAGGTCCGACGCGCCGACGATCGGCGACGCCGAGTTCACCGTCGCGCATGACGGCGTCGACTACTACTTCGCAACGGCAGACGCCAAGGCCGCGTTCGAGGCCGACCCGGCGGCGATGCTGCCGCAATTCGGCGGGTTCTGTGCGTTTGGCGTCTATGTCGGCAAGAAGCTCGACGGCGACGTGCGCTGTGCCGACATCGTCGACGGCAAGCTCTACCTCTTCGTGAACGAGGCGATTTTCGAGAAGTACCTCGAAGACAAGGACGCCGTGATCGCCGGTGCCTTCGCCAAGTGGCCCGAGATCGCGACCACCCCTGTCGGCGACCTCTGACCGATGCGCCCGGGCCGCGACGCGAAGCCGTGGCCCGGGACTGCCTTCGGGCACCGAATACCAAAGGACCGGAGGGGATTGGCGGGCCACGATGACCTTTGCCGTGGGGCATTCCCCCCGGCCACAGCCCTTGCAGCAACCGTCATCATCGGGCCACCATTCCTGCGCATTTATCGGCCCTGAGAGTCCGGCAACTGACCGTGGCAGTTGTAATTCGAGCCAAGACAGGCTATATCTTCTTCAGGCCGAAAAGGTTTTGCCGCAACGAGCGGCGCTTCTTTCACGACATCGGGACGCATGGAACTCGCCTCGGGAGATACCGGGGCCTGGGTCGCGCTTCTACCATCGGACGCGTTTCGCGCGGCCGACTTGGGCACGCGCGCCAATGCCATCCGGTGACGATCTGCCACGACATCAGAGCGACGCGGCGCTTTCTCCGCTGGAGGACTTTTCATGAATGCACCAGAATGGCTCAAGCCCGGCATCTACGGTGCCGTTATCGGCGCGGTGACCCTGGCCATCGTCGGCTTTTCCTGGGGCGGCTGGGTGACCGGCGGCACAGCGCAGGAACAAGCTGCCGAGATGTCCGAGGACAACGTGACCGCGGCCATGGTGCCCGTCTGCCTCGACATCGCCCGGACGGATCCGCAGCGCGGGGCCAAGCTCGAAACGATCCGAGATGTCTCGCGCTACCAACAAAGGGATGCGCTGATGGAGGCCGGCTGGGCCACGGTGCCCGGCTCGGACGGCCCTGATCGCGATCTTGCGCAGGCCTGTCTCGCCGCCATCGACCTCGATGCTCCGGTCTTCAGCGAGGTCGACGAGGGGTGATGCTCAGCGTCATGGGCTTCCTGCTCGACAGCCTTTCCCGCGCTGCGATCCGCGCCTCGCGGGCGGGCGACATGAGGGATCAGGGTCGCGCAAGCCGCGTCCCTGCCTGGATGGCCGGCAACGGTACGGGCCTCGGCCACTGGCACGCATATCCTGCCCTGGCATCGTGCGGTGCCGAAAACACTTCACCCCTCGCCACGCATTTTCCCCGACCCGGGAAGCGCGGGCGTCTATCAATGACCTCTCCGGAGGCCAAACGGAGTTACAGCCTTGAGGGATGATCCCCGCTGGCGTGCGCCCACAGACCGCGGCCCCGGGCTGCGGATGCACATCGGGTGCCGTATTACCCACATGCTGACGCAACCCACGCCGGTGATCGCGGTGCTGAACGTGCACTATTCCCGCTTCGGAGACCTGGAGCGCGCGGATTACCTCGTGACGCAACCGAGCGTTCCGCTCGAGAGCTACCGCGACGGTTTCGGCAACTGGTGCACCCGGATGATCGCCCCTGCGGGCGCGTTCACGCTGACGACCGACGGGATCTTCCGCGACACAGGCTTGCCCGATCCCTACGCGCCCGACGCGCAGCAACACGCCGTCGAGGATCTGCCGTTCGACACGCTCGTCTACCTGCTGGGCAGCCGCTACTGCGACACCGACCTGCTGTCCGAGCGGGCCTGGGCGCTGTTCGGCCAGGCCGCGCCGGGCTGGTCCCGCGTGCAGGCGATCTGCGACTACGTGCATGAAAGCATCACCTTCGACTACATGAAGGCCGACTCCACCCGCACCGCTGCGCAGACGCTGGCCGGCGGGCACGGGGTCTGCCGGGATTTCACCCATCTCGGGATTGCCTTGTGTCGTTGCATGAACATCCCGGCGCGTTATTGCACCGGCTACCTGAGCGAGATCGGCCAGCCCCTGCCCCACCCCTCGGACGATTTCGCCGCGTGGATGGAGGTCTATCTCGACGGCCAGTGGTGGGTGTTCGACCCCCGCAACAACACGCGGCGCACCGGGCGCATCCTGGTGGCGCGCGGCCGTGACGCGGCGGACGTGCCGCTCACGCAGATCTTCGGACCGGGCACGCTGTCGGACTTCGAGGTCTGGACCCATGAGGTCGACGACACGCCCGGAGGCAATGTGCCCGCCCCCTGACCGAACCCCGGTCAAAGGACCTCCGCCTTGCATGCCAGTGCCTGACCGCCCCTCCGGGCGTGCGGACTCCGTTTGCTTTCCCGATGCTTCAAGGAGTTCCCTGATGGACCTTCCACGCGACACGGTCATTTCCCCTGGCCTCAAGAATCGGTTCCCGGCCCTCACCGGGTTTCCTTTCGCCCGCCCCTCCGCAGGGCGCCCTTTCTGTTGTCCGCTGGACAGCGAGACGCCGGAATGGGGTACGCTCTCTGCCGTTTCCGTCCTGAGGCCACGCGAGGCACATCGCAAGGACACACCCGAGCGGCAAAGCCGAGAGCGCACAGGGGGTGCACCGATCATGCTGCCCAACCGCTTCGTCGAGCAGATGCTTGCAGACCCGATGATCCAGCTCATCATGCTGGCGGACGGGGTCTCGGACGCAGAGATACGCACCCTCTACAGTGTGTCTCCGCCCGCCTCCGGGCAAAGCCGGACATCGCACCTCGGGCGCCAGCCTTCCGCATCGGACCCGATGTCCGTGGGGGATGGCCCGCGTCCGGGAAGCTCGCGCCCGGGCATTGGCGAGTGAGACCCGTCCGCGCGCACCTGAACGCGCCGACAGGCCGCGGGCCGGTGCCGGAATGACCGGTGATCTGATCGCGCTCGACACCCGATTTTTCATGAGCGCGCCCGCCGTCGCGACGGCGGACCCGCATCCCGACAATGCGGACGACTGGGGGCACCTCGACGATCTTGCGCTCCAGATGCTCACCGATCCCTCGCACGACTGCGCCGTGGTCAGGGAACAATGGCACTCCTTCCTGGAGCGTGAGGGACTGATCGAAAACCCCGCGGATCTGCGCATCCGGCAACTCATCACGCGGGCCATCGCTGACGTACCGGGCGTGACGTGCCACGAGGACGTCATATGACCGAAACGCGTGACACACGGACAGACGACCATACAGCGCGGTCGGCCGCAGACGTCCGGGCGGACCGCAAGTGCCTGTGCTGCCAAGGCACCTTTCCCAGCGAAGGGTTCGGCGAACGCATCTGCAGGCGCTGCAAGGGCAAGACCGAATGGCGCAGCGGCGTCCGCAGCGCTGTCTCGACAGGGCGTCAACGCGGCAGCCGGACCTCCTAGCCCCCATGACCCAGCTGACGATCACCCATGTGACGCGCTATACGTTCCGGCAGGACATCGCCCTCGGACGACACCAGCTGATGCTGCGCCCGCGGGAGACCCGCGACCTCAGCCTCGTGTCCTTCGCCCTCGACATCCGGCCCGAGCCGGTCCTCGACTGGTCGCACGACGTGGCCGGCAATGCCGTCGCCTCGGCGGTCTTCCCCACCCCGGCGCGTATGCTCGAGATCACGGCGAGGATGGAGGTCGACCTGCGCGCGCCGGTCTGGCCGGTCTTTCCCATCGCCGCCTCGGCCGCGTCCTATCCCTTTACCTATTCACCGGACGAGGTGACCGATCTCGGTGCGCTCCCGGCGCCGCAGTGCTGGGACGCCAAGCATCGCCTGCGCGACTGGGCAGAGTCCCTCGTGGCGGCGCATCCGACGGATACGCTGGCGCTGCTCAAGGACATCAGCAACACGATCACCCGCGACATCCGCTACCAGAGCCGGGAGACCGAGGGCACGCAGGGGCCGCTCGAGACGCTGGACCGCGGCTGGGGCACCTGCCGCGACTTCGCCGTGCTCTTTGCCGAAGCGGTCCGGACCCTGGGCCTCGCCGCGCGGCTCGTCTCCGGCTACCTGTTCAACTCCGGCGGCGAGCTTGCCGGGTCCACGGACACGGGGGCGACCCACGCATGGACCGAAGTCTTCATCCCCGGCGCCGGCTGGATCCCCTTCGATCCGACCAACAGATCCGTCGGCTCTGCCAACCTGATCCCCGTCGCAGTGGCCCGCAACATCCACCAGATTTCGCCGGTATCGGGCAGCTTCAGCGGCAGGAACGGAGACTTTCTCGGCCTTGACGTCACGGTGGATGTGCGCACCTGAGTTCCAGTGTCCGCGTACCGGGGCATTGCGCAAAAGCGCCGGGGCGTGACACCGAGCCCGGCGCAAAGCCGGACATGCCGAACAATCCTGAACCCTTCGTGTGCAACGTCCTGATGATCGTCACGACGGCGCGATCATCCCCATGATCGGTATTGGCTCTCCTGCCGATGCCCAATGGTTCGGGCTGGTGATCGACACAGGCAATCTTCTTGCCATGTGCCTGACAATCGCGATCAATCCCAATTCCCCGAGGCCGTTCAGCTACGCGATGGAAAACGCGCCCGGTCTCCTGACCGGCACCGTAAAGACGAGTGATGATCTGTTCCCGCCGGGGAAGGCAGGGGCACGCCATCAGCCTATATGCGGGGAGTCCAGAACACACCCCGACGCCGATGCCCGCGATAGTTGGCTGCGCAGCAGCCTTCGGTAAACGCGGCGAAATTTGGCTTCGGGCCGTCCGCGGCGAAATGCGCAGGCTGATTGACCGCCAACCGCGCGACGGTCCCGCAAGTCCGCTCCCTGCAAATTGTCCACCACCCTTCCTCGGGAACGGATGGCCGCGATGCACAGCGAAACTGCCACTCCGGCGACTCGAGCCAAGGGGCCGGCAGAATGGCCCCTCCGCCCTCAGGACCAGGCGCGGGTCTCCCGAAGCACCCGGCAGACCGGTTCGCCAAGGGACCGAGGCCCCAAGCCCCCTCAACAGACCCGGAGTTGCGCATTTTTCCTGCCGAAATGCGACATTCCCGGCCGAGACCGCTTGGACTTCCCCCTTGTGGTCGGGATAGAACGCCGTACCGCCGGGTGGTTTTCCCGGCCCTCAGAGGGAGGACGCAGCGTGAAATTCATCGGGCGCATGGCCGCCATCATCTGCGCGATCAACGCCTTCGTCGGGACGGTCGTGTCCTGGCTGTCGGTCGGCATCGTGCTCGTCTGCTTCACCGTCGTGGTACAGCGGTATGTCTTCGCCGTCAGCCACGTCTGGATGCAGGATCTCTACATCTGGCTCAACGGCGCGATGTTCACCGCGGTCGCGGGCTATGCACTGCTGCGCGACAACCACGTGCGCGTCGACATCTTCTACCGCCCGGCCTCTCCGCAGAAGAAGGCGGTGATCGACCTGGTGGGCGTGCTCGTCTTCCTCTTCCCCTCCATGTGGGTTGTCTGGACCTACGCGTGGCCCTTCGTGCAGCGGTCCTGGAGCTACGGCGAAGGCTCCGCCAACGTCGGCGGCATGCCCGGTCTCTACGTGCTGAAGACCTTCATCCTGGTCTTCGCCGCGCTGATCGCGCTGCAGGGGCTGGCGATGATCCTGCGCTCGATCCTGATGCTTGCGGGCCGCGAGGACCTCGTTCCCGAACGCATCCGCTACACCCGCACCGAAGATCCAACCCATCCCACGGAGGCCGTCTGATGGATCCCGTCCTGATCGGAGAACTCCTCTCCGGCCTCATGTTCGTAGGCATCATCGGCTTCCTGCTGATGGGCTTCCCGGTGGCCTTCACCCTCGCAGGGACCTCGCTGATCTTCGGCCTGGTGGGCATGTACTACGGGGTCTTCGACCCCTCCAACTTCGGCTCCCTGCCGAACCGCTACATCGGCTACATGACCAACGAGGTGCTGGTCGCCGTGCCCCTCTTCGTCTTCATGGGGGTCATGCTCGAACGATCGCAGATCGCCGAGCAGCTCCTCATGACCATGGGCAAGCTCTTCGGCAACATGCGCGGCGGCCTTGCGATTTCCGTCGTGATCGTCGGCGCAATGCTGGCGGCCTCCACCGGCGTCGTGGGCGCCACGGTTGTTACCATGGGCCTTATCTCGCTGCCCGCCATGATGCGCGCGGGTTACAAGCCGACGCTGGCCACGGGCGTGATCTGCGCCTCCGGCACGCTGGGCCAGATCATCCCGCCGTCGACCGTGCTGATCTTCATGGGCGACATGCTCTCGGGGATCAACGCCCAGGTGCAGATGGCCAAGGGCAATTTCGCCCCCAGCCCGGTTTCGGTCGGCGACCTCTTTGCCGGGGCCATGCTGCCGGGCGTGCTGCTGGTGGTGCTCTACATCGGCTACGTGATCTTCAAGGCCATCGCCGACCCGGAAAGCTGCCCCGCAACCCCCGTCCCGCCCGAGGAAAAGGCCGGGTTGAAGCGCGAGATCTTCACCGCGCTCCTGCCGCCGCTTCTGCTGATCCTGGCGGTTCTGGGCTCGATCCTCGGCGGCATCGCGACGCCGACCGAAGCGGCCTCCGTGGGCGCCGTGGGCGCCACGCTGCTGGCCGCCCTGCGCTGGAAACTGTCGCTGAAGATCCTGCACGAGACGGCGATCCAGACCGCCACCATCACCAGCATGGTCTTCATCATCCTCTTCGGCGCCGCGGTTTTCTCGGTCGTGTTCCGCATGATGGGCGGCGACAACCTCGTGCACGAGTTCCTGACCGGCCTGCCCGGTGGTCCTCTGATGGCGGTGGCCGCCGTCATGGCGATCATGTTCGTGCTCGGCTTCATCCTCGACACGTTCGAGATCATCTTCATCGTGATCCCGATCACCGCGCCGGTCCTCCTGGCGATGGACATCAGCCCGGTCTGGCTGGGCGTCATGGTGGGGGTGAACCTGCAGACGTCCTTCCTGACGCCGCCCTTCGGCTTCGCGCTGTTCTACCTGCGCGGCGTGGCGCCCGACAGCGTGCCGACCTCGGCCATCTACAAGGGCATCATGCCCTTCGTGCTGCTGCAGATCCTGGCGATTGCGCTGCTCTTCGTCTTCCCGGAAGTGGTCACCTGGCTGCCCAACGTCATCGCGGGCTGAGCCGGGCGCGACCAGCGCCGCACATGCAAAAAGGGCCCGGACATCGTCCGGGCCCTTTCGTTTTTCCGAAGCGGAAAACGCTCAGAGGGTGAAGTACTTCGCCCGCGCCTGGACAAAGCTCAGGTCGTTGCCCTCGGTACGGGTGCGCATCATGTTCAGCGATTCGATGAAGTGCTCGGTGACCTTGCGGGTCATCTCGTCGCCGCTGTCGCGCAGCTCCGCGATGATTTCCATCGACGCCTTGGCACCTGCTTCGAGGATTTCCTCGGGGAACTGGCGCACCTGCACGCCGTGCTCCTCGACGAGGGTCTTCAGCGCGCGCGGGTCGTTCGCCACGAAGTCCGAGGCGACCATGTCGTACTCGGCCTGGCAGACATCGCGGACGAGGGCCTGCAGGTCTTCCGGCAGTTCCTGGTACTTGGCCTTGTCCACCACCAGCTCGGTCGCGAGACCCGGCTCCACGAAGGACGGGAAGTAGTAGTTCTTCGCCACCTGATGGAAGCCGAGCGCCAGGTCGTTGTAGGGGCCGACGAATTCGGCCGCGTCCAGCGCGCCCGACTGCAGTGCCTGGAAGATTTCGCCCGCTGCCATGTTGGTCACGGTGGCGCCGAGCTTTTCCCAGACACGACCGCCGAGGCCGGGGGTGCGGAAGCGCACGCCCTTGAGGCTGTCGAGACCGGTCAGCTCGTCGCGGAACCAGCCGCCCGCCTGGGTGCCGGTGTTGCCCGACAGGAAGGCCTGCACGCCGAACTGGTCATAGACCTCGTCCCACAGCTCCTGGCCGCCGAGGTGACGCACCCAGCCGCCCAGCTCCTGCGAGGTCATGCCGTAGGGCACGCCGGTGAAGTAGTTCAGCGCGGTGGACTTGTTCTGCCAGTAGTAGGCGGCGCCGTGGCTCATCTCGGCGGTGCCGTCGATCACGGCATCCAGCGACTGCAGCGGCGGCACCATCTCGCCGGCTGCATAGACCTGCACGGTCAGACGACCGCCCGAGGCGGCGGTGATCCGGTCTGCCAGGCGCTGCGCGCCGACACCGAGACCGGGGAAATTCTTCGGCCAGGTGGTGACCATGCGCCAGGTGATACGGTCCTGCGCGACGGCCGGGCTGGCCAGCGCTGCGGCACCGGCGCCTGCCAGGGCACCACGGCGAATGAAAGAACGACGATCCATGTTTCCTCCCACAGATTTGATAGGTCTTTTCCACGGTTTCCGGACAAACCCGGACCGCTTCGGCGGCCATCAATACAGGACGGGCAGAGACAGTCCAGTGCCGACAGCATGTTGTTTACCCGGTCATGGAAATGCAGAACGCATCAATACCTGTCCGGCTCGTCGTGCCGATCCCGGACCGCACCACCAGGCATCGCCACAGCGCGACATGCAAACGGCCTCGGGTACTCCCCGGGGCCGTTTCTTCATCTTCTCAGGCAAAATGGCCTTTTGAGACGGTTAGGTCATTTGGCGTGGCACGCCACAAATGACTGTAGGACCCACCAAAAAAACGCCATCGGGGTCGCTCGACTGAACCATAAGTCATTGAAATAACTCAGTCCAAAGAATCGCCTTCGCGCCGGCGGCGGCCAATTTGTCCTTTTGGCACAGGATTAATGTCCATCGATTTTCCAAGAAAAATGCCGCCTTTCGGCGGCATCCATTTCGAAGTCGTCGGCGTCCGGATCAAACCAAGGACAGGTCTGCCTTCTCATAGATGGCAGCACCGAACTCCCTTGGGTCCCAGATCGGCTTGACCCCGCGCTCCCGAAGCAACTTCTCAATGGCGAGCGGTCGCGCACCCGTGATCAGGGGCAGCCTCTTCTTGGTCACGTATTTCTGCCGGAAGTTCTCGAGCGCCGCGGGCGAAACCCAGACGTCCTCGCCGCAAGGCTCGGATGCGATCAGCGGTGCCGCTTCGGGATGGCAGAACACGCGACGGCCTCGGGAGGGATCGAACCCGAGAATGATGAGCGCCAACTCCCCGCTCATCCCGGGACGGGGAAGCGCAAGCTTCGACTTGATCTCCTGAGGATCCACGAGAACGGCCGCCAGGCCAGCGGCACCGGCCAAACGGCATGCACGCAGCAAGCGCCCCTGCAGCAACATCGATAGAATGACGGACATCTTCACCCTCGCCACGCTTCAAGGACCAGAGGTCGATGCCAAAGTCGTTCAAAAACGGCACAAGGCGCCCACCCGTGTGAAAGGCCGCGCTACGCGCGGCCCAGGAGAGCGGAGTTTCATCCGGATGAAACGGCAAGCGGGGGAAAAGCATCGCCATGACTCAGCCCCTCCGCCGCGTCGAGACACGCGGTGCCACCTCGGAGGCCTGATCGAGGCGCAGAAGCCGATACTGCTCGGCATAGAACACGTTCTGGTCGGCAGGACACCCTTCATGCATGGCCCAGGCACGGGCGAAGTGATCGATCGTCAGATCGCTGGCCTCCGCGTAGAGGGCCACCTCGATCGCGCGCACGATCAGCTCGATCGCCCGACCGAACCGGTAGCGCGCGCCATGGAATACCCGTCCGACAAGGTCGGCCTCGACCGGCGCACCAAGGCCAGTTCGATGGCAGTAGTCGCCGACGATCTGCTGGAAGAGGTCACCGTGCAATTCGGGAACCAACGCCGCAAAAGCGACCGTCGAGAAGCGCCGCTGAACTTGGGGGTCCGTCCGGATAACCTGCGCAAGCTCCTCGGTGCCGGAGAGGACAACGATCACGGCATCATCCCCCTGCATCAGGGACTTCAACGCGCGCAGAATGAGGTTTCTGTCCGCGCAAAACAGGTCGTGGGCCTCGTCGATCCACAGGACAACAGTACCCGTCACGCGCATGCGCTCGCGAAGGATCTGGACAAGCGACCAGACCTGCCGGGTCGGCGACACAGTTCCGTAGCCACTCTTCTCGAGCATCTCCAGCACCATGCTCTTGAGGGTTGCCGGGCTTCGGACGCGCTCCGCCGAGCGATGAGCCAGGCGCAAAGATGAGCTGGAGGTCCTCGTCGGTCTCCTCATCCCGCAGGATCCGTTCGGTGACCTGCAGGAGGCGTCCGAGCTCGATCAGGGCGGGAACCCCCGCGCGGATCGGTGCTAGGAACGGTTCCTCGCCCACCCGCCGAAATCGCAGCGCGCCAAGCCGGGTCTCGTCAGCGACACCCAGGAGATAATCGCTTTCGGTCAACGTGCGCACCGCACGGCGATCCCGTCCGGCGCTGCGTCGTTCCGCGCGCTGCATGAGGCGGCGTCCCCAGGTGTCGGGCGCGGAGTCGCCAATCGAGCCAAAGGTCGACAGCCCTGCCGGTGGAGCAAAGGCGCCACGCGTAGTGGGGAGAGCAGGCTCAAGCGAGAACCGCTCCGCATCCTTGAGCCAGGCAGGATCGTATTCGAACAGGATGGTCTCACCACCGCGGACACGGTTGCTACGCGCCAGTCCGACAGGATGCAGGCGGCCCTTCAGATCGACGTGAACTTCGAAATCAGCCATCGCGCGACGGTCCCGCTGGCCGCTTGAGGTGGACACTCTTCGGCAAGTCGGCACTGGCCAGCGCCTGGCCGACGCTGTCGTTGGCGATATCCGCAACCTGGCTTAGCCCCTCCAGTAGCCCAAGCGCCTGGAGGACGCTGGCATAGATGCCGATGCTGACACTGGTGTCTCCGGCCTCGATCTTCTGGAGTGTCGACCGCGACGTGAAAGCTCGCTCTGCTACGACGGCCATCGGCAACCGCCGACGCCGCCGGGCGTCCTGGATGTCCGCGCCGAGCTTGCGCAGCGCGCGCCGCACAGCGGCCGGAGGATTGTGAGGTGTTGGCATCTGTCAGCTTCGCACTACATATTATAAACATATGTAGCACGAAGCCGACAATCTTTGAAGATATTTACAGATGCAGCGTCATTCGCCACTTCATTTCCCCAGGCCGGCAGCTAGTCTACAGTCGCTCGTTGTGGGCACCAGCGACAGTCAGCACTACGCCGGCGTAGCTGATATCGCCGCAGTGCTCTTTGCGCCATCAGGGCAGAACTGGAAAGTTAGCCGGAATGTCCGGGATAAAGCCGCGCGCCTTGAGGGCTGCATCCGCGCCGGCGTAGCCGGCCTTAACGAGAAGCCTCTGCTCGACGCTGGAGAACGGATTGAGCCTCGTTCGCAAGTCGGCCGCTTCGCGAGCCTCTTCACGCGACAGCGCCGTACCATGTTCGATACCATATTGCTCCGGCGCAGACCCAATGTCCCAGTATACGACATTTCTCTGACCCGAGTTAGCCATGCCGAACAGGATACGCTGACGTGAGTTCTGGACTTGCTGCTGGATGATGTTGAGCGTCCGGTACGTTTGCCCGACCCATCGACCGCCAGGTTTTCCGACTTCCGGGAAGGCCTGTCTCGGCTAGAAGATTCATGGGTGGCACATGTGCCGGAGATAGACGTAGCGGTTACACCGCATCGCATCATTGATACCGAGATACTGCGCTCAGTATTGACGGCGATGCGGGAGCGCCGTTCGCTCGATGTGTGCTACCAGTCGATGAACACTAAGCGACCCGATCCGGTTTGGCGTCGCATTACCCCCCATGCCTTCGGTTATGACGGGTTCCGGTGGCATACACGCGCATTCTGCCATTTGGAGAACAGGTTTAAGGATTTCCTGCTTCCTCGGATCTTAGAGGCCGGGTCGTTCGGTGATCCCGTGGCGCTGGGAGACAAGGACACAATCTGGCAAGAGTATGTCGGGATCGAGATTGCGCCCCATCCGCAGCTGACAGACAGCCAGAAGAAGGTCGTCGCTAAAGACTACGGCATGTCGGATGGCTCTATGGTCCTCAGAGTCCGGAATGCAATGCTGTTTTACGCCCTCAAGAGACTGGGTCTGTTGGGTGACGCCGAAAAAGAAGACGCACGGCGGCAACATATTGTTGTCGTGAACAAGGAGGATGTGCAATCAGCCTTGGCTCGATCTGAAATTATTGAATTCAATACTGAAGCAGATCTACTGGAGGGGCGAAATCTTGGTGAACCTTGAGAGCATTGGCGGCGGTGCGCTTGATGGTCGGGACCGTCAGATCGGTGGCGGAGCATCGCGCCATGCCCTCGAGCAGAGGTTCTGCAGGAGGAGGAGGTTGGAAAGAACCCGGCCGGATTTGCCTGAGGGATGCCGAAAGCGCGGCTGGCCGTCAACGGCGCCCACCAGGGCGGAGCACTGCTACGGCGCACCAAAAGCCGTAAATCCGCCAGACGCGCAACTCATTGATATAAAAAGAAACCACCGGCTGCGGTGCAGCCGGTGGTCATTAATCCTGTGCCGGAATGGACAAATTACCCCGGAAATGGACAAGATTTAGTGGGTCCTACAATGACTATCACACCCCCACTCACCCGCACTTCGAGTGGCCGCAGGAGGCGCAGGTCATGCAGCCTTCGACCATCATCATCGTGAACTGGCCGCAGGAGGGGCAGGCCTTGCCGCGGGGGGCGTCGAGGCCCACGACCTTGGCGGTGGGGTCGGACTTCAGGCCCTTGCCCTCGCCCTCCAGGAAGCCGATCGCGATCATGTGGCGTTCGATCACGCCGCCGATGGCCGCGAGGATCGAGGGGATGTACTTGCCCTGCACCCATGCGCCGCCGCGCGGGTCGAAGACGGCCTTCAGTTCCTCGACCACGAAGGACACGTCGCCGCCGCGCCGGAAGACCGCCGAGATCATCCGGGTCAGCGCCACGGTCCAGGCGAAATGCTCCATGTTCTTGGAGTTGATGAAGACCTCGAAGGGCCGGCGCCGTCCGCCGACGATGATGTCGTTGATCGTCAGGTAGATCGCGTGTTCGCTGTCGGGCCATTTCAGCTTGTAGGTGTTGCCCTCCAGGTGCTCGGGCCGGTCGAAGGGTTCGGACATGTAGATCACGTCGCCGTGCGGGGTCTGGGGTTCGGCGTCGGAATTGGCGACGACCTCGGGAGGGGCGGCCCGGGACATGAACCCGTCAACATCGAGACCGAATGCACGGGCGATCGCGATCGCATTCTCGGCGTTGGTAGAGCTGCCCTCCCGTGAGAGAAGCTTGTTGATCACGTCACGCGAAACACCCGACTCGGAAACGACTTCGGTGATCTTCTTTCCGGTCGCTTCCATGCGCCATTTCAAAGCTTCACCGAAACCAATGAACTTCTCGGCCTTCTTCTCCTCCGACACGCTCAGCACCGACCCGGTCACGTCGTTCGGGCGGTAGGTGGTGCAGCCTTTGCAGCCCGTCTCGTAGGCCGCCATGTAGACTTCCTTGAAGTCCTCGAAGGAGATGTCCTCCGGGCAGTTGATCGTCTTGGAGATCGAGCTGTCGACCCACTTCTGGGCGGCCGCCTGCATCCGGACATGCTCCAGCGGCGCGAGCGTCTGGGCGTTCACGAAGTAGTCGGGCAGCTCCGCCTCCTCGCCGTGCACCGCGCGGTACATCTGCACCGCGTAGTCGACGACCTCTTCCTCCGTCCGGGTGCCGTCCTTCTGCAGCACCTTGCGGGTGTAGGCGTAGGCAAAGACCGGCTCGATCCCCGACGACACGTTCCCGGCGTAAAGCGAGATCGTCCCGGTCGGCGCGATGGAGGTGACCAGCGCGTTGCGGATGCCGTGCGCGCGGACCGCCTCGCGGACGTCCTCGTCCATCGCCATCATGTTCCCGGAGGCGAGATACTTCTCGGCGTCGAACAGCGGGAAGGCGCCCTTCTCCTTCGCCAACTCGACAGAGGCGAGATAGGCGGCGCGGGCGATCCGTTTCAGCCAGCGTTCGGCCTGATCGGCGGCGGCCTCGGACCCGTAGCGCTGGCCCATCATCAGAAGCGCGTCCGCCAGCCCGGTCACACCCAGGCCGATGCGGCGCTTGTTCTTCGCCTCCTCGGCCTGCTGCGGCAGGGGGAAGCGCGAGGCGTCGACCACGTTGTCCATCATCCGCACGGCGCAGGTCACCAGTTCGTCCAGCGCCTCCTCGTCGAGGCGGGCGGCGTCGGTGAAGGGCTCGGCCACCAGCCGGGCCAGGTTCACCGAACCCAGCAGACAGGCGCCGTAGGGCGGCAGGGGCTGCTCGCCGCAGGGGTTGGTGGCGGCGATGGTCTCCACGTAGTTGAGGTTGTTGGCCTTGTTGATCCGGTCGATGAAGATCACCCCCGGCTCGGCGTAGTCGTAGGTCGCGCGCATGATGCGGTTCCACAGGTCACGCGCCTGCACGGTGTGATAGACCGTGCCGTCGAACTGCAGCTCCCACGGGCCGTCGGCCTTCACCGCCTCCATGAAGGCGTCGGTCACGAGGACGGAGAGGTTGAACATCCGCAGCCGCGCGCTGTCGGACTTTGCGCCGATGAAGGCCTCGATGTCCGGATGGTCGCAGCGCATGGTCGCCATCATCGCGCCGCGGCGGCTGCCTGCGGACATGATCGTGCGGCACATGGCGTCCCAGACGTCCATGAAGGACAGCGGGCCAGAGGCGTCGGCGGCCACGCCGGTCACAGGCGCGCCCTTGGGTCGGATGGTGGAGAAGTCATAGCCGATGCCGCCGCCCTGCTGCATGGTCAGCGCGGCCTCCTTCAGCATGTCGAAGATGCCGCCCATGGTGTCGGGGATCGTGCCCATGACGAAGCAGTTGAACAGCGTGACGGAGCGGGCCGTGCCGGCGCCCGCGGTGATGCGGCCGGCGGGCAGGTACTTGAAGTCCTCCAGCGCGGCGTAGAACCGCTCTTCCCAGGCCGACGGCTCCGCCTCGACCTTCGCCAGCGCGCGGGCGATGCGCCGCCAGGTGTCTTCCACCGACAGGTCGACGGGTGTGCCATCCGCCTCCTTGAGGCGATACTTCATGTCCCAGATCTGTTCGGCAATGGGCGCGGCGAAACGAGTCATGGCGGGTGATTCTCCTTTCAGGCGGAAGGGTGAGCATACGCGCAAACCGCAACACGTTGAAGAGCAGATGCCACCTCACACCATATAAGGCGCACGACACCGTCTCTGGCCCAATGCGGCAAGGGCCCGCAACGGGCTGCGTTTCATGGCAGGGAGCGCCTTTCGGCAGTCCCGTCCCGGTCCGCGGCGTTTCAGCGGTCGCGCGGCTCCCAGTCGGCGTCCGGCACCTGCCGCCGGGCGAGGCGCAGCGCCAGCCCCAGCGCCACGCCGGTCCCGATGGCCACCGTCAGGTCCGCCACCACGGTCAGCACGAAGGTCAGCACCAGCAGCACCTGGTCCGAGCGGCGGTCCTTCAGGTAGGCGGCCCAGCGGTGCGGCTCGCTCATGTTCCAGGCGGTCAGGATCAAGAGACCGGCCAGAGCGGGCATCGCCATGTACCCGGCCAGCGGCGCCGCCACCAGCATCACCACGAGGATCGTCACCGCATGCACGAGCCCAGCCACGGGCGTCCGCCCTCCGGCGCGCACGTTGGTCGCCGTCCGGGCGATGGCGCCGGTCGCGGGCAGGCCGCCGAACAGCGCCGATCCGACGTTCGCCGCGCCCTGCGCCAGCAGTTCCGCGTTGGGGCGGTGGTGGCCGCCGCTCATCCGGTCCGCGACCATGGCAGACAACAGCGACTCGACCCCGGCGAGGAAGGCGATGATCAGGGCGGAGGGCAGCAGTTCCGCCAGCCGGGCCAGCGTGACCTCGGGCATGGCGGGCAGCGGCAGGCTGCGCGGCAGGTCGCCGAACCGGCTGCGGATTGTGTCCACCGGCAGGTCCGCCACCGCCACCGCGGCAGAGACCAGCGCCACCGCGACGATCAGCCCCGGCAGCTTCGGGAAGGCCCGGCGCAGTGCGACGATCAGCACCATCGCGGCGATCCCCGCCCCCAGGGCCGCACCGCTGACCGCGCCGCGCGCCTCCCAAAGCGCGCCCAGCTTGGCGAAGAACTCCGCCGGGACAGCCGCGTCGAGACCCAGCAGGTCCTTCAGCTGGCTGGTGGCGATGATCACCGCGATCCCGATTGTGAAGCCGTTGATGACCGGCTCCGGCACCAGACGGATCAGCCGCCCGGCCTTCAGCGCACCCGCGACCAGCAGGATCAGCCCGCCCATCAGCGTCGCCAGAACCAGCCCGTCGTAGCCGTGTTCGGCGATCACCCCATAGACCACCACGATGAAGGCACCCGTCGGGCCGCCGATCTGCACCCGGCTGCCGCCCAAGAGCGAGATCAGGAAGCCGCCGACGATGGCCGTCACCAGCCCCTTCTCCGGCCCGGCCCCGGACGCCACCGCGATGGCAAGGCTCAGCGGCAGCGCCACCATGGCCACCGTGATCCCCGCCAGCACGTCGGCGCGCAGGGTCTCCCGGTCGTAGGTTTTCATCGTTGTCAGGATCTTCGGCGTCATCACGGCCTCCGCGCACACGCTTGACCAGTCATGCCCCCGCCGCGCCCGCCATGCAAGACGGTCGCGCGGGCTTGCGTCCGCAGGGCAACACCTTATCTTGTAGCTCCCGACAGGGGCACCCCAACCCAAGCGCCGAGGCCGTCACGATGCCTGCCACCGTCCACCTCCTGAAACTCTCCGTCGGCACCGAGTCGGTCGAGGATCTCGCCGCGTGGCAGACCGCGCAGGCGCCGCGCTGGCCCGAAGGGATGCCCCGCCACGTCACCCGCATGTGGCCCCGGCGTGAGGCCGAGGTGCTGAACGGCGGCTCGATCTTCTGGGTCATCAAGGGCCTGATCCAGGCCCGGCAGCGAATCGCACGGCTCGACCGGGTCACCGGGCAGGACGGCATCGAACGCTGCGCCATCGTGCTGGAGCCCGGGCTGATCCGCGTGCAGGCGACGCCCAAGCGCCCCTTTCAGGGTTGGCGCTACCTCGCCCCCGGCGACGCCCCCGCCGACCTGCCCGCCTGCCGCGCGGCAGAGGACCCGCTGCCGCCCGAACTGGCCGGCGCGCTGGCAGAGATCGGCGTGATCTGAAACGCAAAAGGGCGGCCCGCAGGCCGCCCCCTAGCCGTTGTCTGCCGACAGGCCCTCAGAACCCGAAGGACCCGAAAAGCCCCGACAGGCCGTTGCGCTCGCCGCGCAGCGTGTTGTGCGTGACCGTATGTGCCGGCGTCCGCTTCTGCTGCGCATCGCCCAGAAGGATCGTCGCGCCCAGAGACACGCGGTTGCCATCGGACGACCCCAGCATCGAGGACCCGCTGGCCGAGGCGTATTCGCCGCTCAGCATGACTTCCTGTCCGCCCACGAACGTCGTCCATGACATGCCGATGGCCGCTACGTTCACGTCGCCGCCGGTGCCGTCGATCTCGCTCGACTGGTAGCTGGCGAAGGTGCTGAAACCGTCGTTGACCATCAGGCTGCCGCCGATGCCCCAGGTGCGGGCGTCCGAGTCGGTGTCCTCGATATCCGACCGCACCATGCTGCCCCAGACGCTCGCCTGCGGCGTGAGGTCGGCGCGCACCCGCAGGCCCACGTCCTTCGTGGTGGCGTCGAGCCCCAGCAGGTCCACGTCCGTCTCGCCGACGAACAGCGTGCCGCTCATCGCGGCCGCACGCACCTGCGCCTCGACACCGTAGCTGTTCAGGGTCAGGTCCGTGCCCTCGAAGTCGAGCGTGTCCCGCGCGCCGTAGACGCCGATGCCGAAGCCCGGGGTGAACCAGTAGGACGGCGCGATCTCGACCGATGTCTGGTCGACCCGCGAACCGTCTTCATTCAGCCGGTTGAAGCCAAGGTCGACCCCCGTCTCGATCTGACCGAAGCGCAGGATGCTCTCCCCTTCGAGGGAGTACGCATTCGCCCCCTCGCCGTCGAGCGACAGGTGGCTGTAGCCCAGCCCGATTGCCGTGGAATGGTCGAGTTGCTGCGCACCCGCAGGCACAGCCCACGCAAGGCCGCACAGGGCGACCGTCAAAATTCTGCTCATTACTGCCTCACAGTTTTTTCTGTTTGTTCTGGGGCGATGATAACCTTCGCGGCACCATTCCGGCAAGCCGAAACGCCCGTTGGGCGCAACGCTTCGGATGGTGACCCGTCCACCCGTCCCGCCCCTCAGCGCCCCGTTCCGCGCAGCAGGCACAGCGCCAGCGCCGCCCCCTCCCGCGCCCTGAGCGGCAGCCGTCGGCGCAACGGCAGCGGCGGCGCCTCCGGACAGGAGAGCCGCACCGCCATCCCCATCCGCCGCGCCAGAAGCCGCACCCTGGGAGCGTGGAAGCCGTCCGTCACGACCACCACCTCCGCCGCGTCCAGCGCCTCCAGCAGCGGTCGCGACAGCATCAGGTTCTCCGCCGTCGACCGGGCCGCCTGCTCCAGCGTCAGAGCCGCCTCGGGCACACCCGCCTCCGTACAGACCCGCGCGATCACCGCTGCCTCGCTCGGACCGCCCCACAGCGCCCCGCCGGAGGCGAGGATGCGGCCCACCTCCCCCCGCAGGTACAGACCGGCCGCGTGCTCTGCCCTGCGGCGCAGCGCGGGCGACGGCGCGCCGTCCTCCTGAACCTTCGCTCCCAGCACAAGTGCAACGCGCATCCGCACAGATCCCCCTCTGGCATTCCCCGCCCCATCCCTTACGTTGCAGGCAAGCGACAGGAGACCACAATGACCGAATACGTTCCCCCGAAAGTCTGGACCTGGGACCAGCCGTCCGGCGGCACCTGGGCCAACCTCAACCGTCCGGTTGCAGGCGCCACACACGACAAGGTCCTGCCCGTGGGCGATCATCCCTTCCAGCTCTATTCCATGGGCACGCCCAATGGCCAGAAGGTGACCATCCTCTTCGAGGAGCTGCTGGGCGCAGGTCACGCGGCGGAATACGACGCATGGCTCATCAAGATCGGCGACGGCGACCAGTTCGGCTCCGGTTTCGTCGAGGCGAACCCCAACTCCAAGATCCCGGCGCTGATGGACCACACCGGCGACGCGCCCGTGCGGGTCTTCGAATCCGCCGCCATCCTCATGCACCTGGCCGAGAAGTTCGACGCCTTCCTCGGGCCCAAGGACCAGCGGGCCGAGATGCTCTCGTGGCTGTTCTGGCAGATGGGCAGCGCGCCCTACCTCGGCGGCGGCTTCGGACATTTCTACGCCTATGCGCCTGAGAAGTACGAATACCCGATCAACCGCTTCACGATGGAGGTGAAGCGCCAGCTCGACGTGCTGGACCGCCACCTCGCCTCCAGCCGCTACATGGTGGGCGACCACTACACCATCGCCGACATGGCGATCTGGCCGTGGTACGGGCGCACCGTGCACGGGCAGGCCTACGACGCGGGCGAGTTCCTCGACGTGCAGAGCTACAAGAACGTGCTCCGCTGGGCCGACGAGCTGCAGGAGCGTGAACCGGTGCAGCGCGGCCGCATCGTCAACCGCACCGGCGACGGCTTCGTCGAGGAGCGCCACAGCGCGGCGGACATCGACGCCGTCCTCAAAGGCTGACCGACACAAGGTAGGGCGGGGCTTTGCGCCGCCCTGCCCTCCCCACCGTCGCGTCACATCCGCGACAGCCCGTCTGGCCGGACCCGCGGACCCCGCTATCTGGCGCAGCATGGACCCCAAACGCCCCCGCGCCGTTCCCCGCTCCCGCTTCGCCCGTGCCGCGGGTCTCGGCTCCCTTGCCACCGGCATCGCGGGCAGCGCCGCGCTCGGCGCCGCGGGCAGCATGCTGCGCGGCGAGCGGCCCGACCGCCGCGCCCTCCTCCTGACCCCCGGCAACGTCAACCGTCTGACGCGCGAACTCGCCCGGATGCGCGGCGCCGCGATGAAGCTGGGCCAGCTCCTGTCGATGGAGAACAGCGACCTCCTGCCGCCCGACCTGGCCCGCGTGCTGGCCCGCCTGCGCGACGATGCCCACCACATGCCGCCCCGCCAGTTGAAACAGGTGCTCATGGCGGAATACGGCCCGGACGCGCTGAAACGTTTCCGGCAGTTCGATCCCCGCCCGCGCGCCGCCGCCTCCATCGGGCAGGTCCACCGCGTGACCGCCGCCGACGGGCGCGACCTCGCCCTCAAGATCCAGTATCCCGGCATCGCGCAGGCGATCCGCGCCGACGTGGCCAACCTCGGCACCCTGTTGCGCGCCTCGGGCCTCCTGCCCAAGACGCTCGACCTCGCGCCCCTGCTGGCAGAGGCCACGGCGCAGCTGGAGGAAGAGGCCGACTATGCCCTCGAGGCCACCCGCCTCGCGCGCTTCCACGACCTCCTGAAGGACGCCCCCGCCTTCGTCGTGCCCCGCCCGCATGCCGACCTCTCGACTCCCCGCATCCTCGCCATGGACTTCATCGAGAGCCACCCGATCGACACGCTGGAAGACGCAGAGCAACAGCAGCGCGACACCGCCCTCACCCGCCTCTTCACGCTCTTCCTGCGGGAACTCTTCCACTGGCGGCTCGTCCAGACCGATCCGAACTTCGCCAACTACCGGCTGACACCAGACGGCACCCGCATCGTGCTCCTCGACTTCGGCGCCACCCGCGCCTTCACACCGGAAAGCACCGCCCGCTTCCGCGCCCTTCTGGACGCCACCCACCGGGGCGACCCCGACGCGCTGCGACTGGCACTGACGGACACCGGCTTCATCACCGACACGACGCCCGCCGATCAGGTTAACACGATCCTCGACATGGCCGCGCTGATCCGCCCGGTGCTGACGTCCCGGACGCCATTCGACTTCGGCGACACCATGCTGCTCAACACGTTGCGGCGGATGGGCGAGCACCTGACCCTGACGCAGGGCTACGCGGAGGTGCCGCACATGGACGCCCTCCACCTGCAGCGTAAGCTCGCCGGTCTGGTGCTGCTCGCCACGCGGATGCGGGCCCGCGTGCCGCTGGGCACGCTGCTGGACGACCACCTGCCCTGACGGCCGGTCGTCCGGGCCATCCCCGGGGGGCGCGCCATCCCGTAGGGCGGGGCTTTGCGCCGCCTCCCCCTGTCGACACGCCGCCTGACTCGGGTTATTCGACTCCCAGGCAGTCACACAGCGCCCGCAGGGAGCTGCGCTGCCGGTCCGAAAGCTCCGCCACCCGCGAACGGTACAGCGTCGCCTGCGACCGCAGCACCGGCTCTTCCCCGAGGATCTTCAGCTGGTTGGCGCGCAGCGTCTCGCCGGTGGAGGTGATGTCCGCCACCGCCTCCGCCGTCAGGTTCTTCACCGTGCCTTCGGTCGCGCCCTGGCTGTCGACAAGCTGGTAGTCGGCCACGCCGCCCATGTGCAGGTAGGCCCGCACCAGCCGGTGATACTTCGTCGCGATCCGCATCCTGAAACCGTGCCGCGCGCGGAAGGCCGCCGCCGCCCCGTCCAGATCGTCCAGCGTGTCCACGTCGACCCAGGCCTGCGGCACCGCCACGATCAGGTCCGCATGGCCAAAGCCCAGCTCCGCCAGCGGCGCAACCTTCTGGTCCCACTGCACCAGCTTCTCCTGCACAAGGTCGGTGCCTGTCACGCCAAGGTGCACCCGCCCCGCCGCCAGTTCGCGCGGGATCTCGCCCGCCGACAGCAGCACCAGTTCGATGCCGTCCACGCCCTCGACCGCGCCGGAATACTCCCGCTCCGACCCGGTACGCGACAGCATCACGCCGCGCGCGCCGAACCAGTCGAAGGTCTTCTCCATCAGCCGCCCCTTGGAGGGCACGCCCAGCTTGATCGTCATTGACCCGCCTCCCGCATCCGCTCCAGGTCGACCAGCAGGCCGGTGCGGATCACGCCGCCCACCGCCGGGATCTCGCGGCCCTGCCCAAGCTGCCGGGTCAGCGCGTCATAGCGCCCGCCGGTCGCCACCGCCGGCCAGTCCGGCCGCTGCGGGCAGAGGAACCCGAAGACGAAGCCGTCGTAATACTCCATCGAGGTGCGGCCATAGCTCGCCTCGAAAGACAGGTGCGTGACGTCCACGCCGCGCGCCTCCATGGCGTCGCAGCGCGCGCCGAAACGGTCCACCGCCGCGCCGATGGCGGGCATGTCCACGGCGATGTCGCGCAGGTGTTCCAGCGCGTGCGGGCAGGCCTCGGACACCTTCAGCAGCGTCTCGATCAGCGCCACCTCCTCGTCCGCCAGCGGCGGCTCCGACGCGTCGGCGCGCAGCACCTCGATCCGCGCGCGGATCTCCTCTTCGGAGCGCAGGCCGATCACCGGCCCCGCCCCCGCCATGGGATCGCCCGCAGCCAGCAGCGCCGTGCGCGACGCGGGCACCGGCACCCGGCCCGCGTAACGGTCCAGAAGCGCGCGGAACCGCCGGGGCCGCCAGATGTGCCGCATCAGCGCCGTGCGCCTTTGCTCGGTGGTGTTCAGTCCCCAGACCGCCGCCGTCAGGATGCCGATGTCGCCCACCACCGGGCGCAGGCCGTAGGGCGCCAGCGCATCGGCGAAGGCGGCAAAGACCTCTGCGTCGGAAAGCGCCGGGTCGGCGCGGTCGAAGACCTCGTAGCCCACCTGGAAATACTCCGGCGCGCGCTCGGGATGATCCTCCTGCCGGCGAAAGACCTCGCCCGCGTAGGTGTAGCGCGCGGGCTCCGCGCCCTCGGCCATGTGCATCTGCACCACCGGCACGGTGAAGTCCGGGCGCAGCATGACCTCGCCGCGCACCGGATCGACGGTCACGAAGGCGCGCGTGCGCACGTCCTCGCCGTAGAGGTCCAGCAGCACCTCCGCCGGTTGCAGCACGGCACAGTCGACCGGCACCGCTCCCGCCGCCTCGAACCGGTCGCGCAGCGCAAAGGCCTTCGCCCTGTAGGCCTGCAAGGTCACGCCTGCCCCTCCAGGATCTCGCGCACCTTGGCCACGAGGTCGCCGCGGGCCACCTCGTACTGCGAGGGCCGTTCCTTCCATTCCTCGAGCGAGGCGTTCTCGGCGATCTTCGCGCCGAGGATCAGGTCCTTGATCTGCACAACGCCGCGCGCCTTCTCGTCACCGCCCTCGATGACCGCCACCGGCGAGTGGCGCTTGTCCGCGTACTTGAGCTGGTTGCCGAAGTTCTTCGGGTTGCCGAGGTAGACCTCCGCCCGGATGCCCGCCTGCCGCAGCTCCGCCACCATCGCCTGGTAATCGGCCATGCGGTCGCGGTCCATCACGGTGACGACCACCGGCCCGGTCTCCGACCCGCCGACGCGGCCCTTCTCGCGCAGCGCGGCCAGAAGCCGGTCCACCCCGATGGAAACGCCCGTCGCAGGCACCACCTGTCCGGTGAAGCGCTTTACGAGGTCGTCGTAGCGCCCGCCGCCCGCGACAGATCCGAACTGCCGCTTGCGGCCTTTCTCGTCGAGGATCTCGAAGGTCAGCTCCGCCTCGAACACCGGCCCGGTGTAGTAGCCCAGACCACGCACCACCGACGGATCGATCACGATCCGGTCGGGGCCATAGCCCTGCGCGGCCAGAAGGTCGGCGATCTCCGCCAGTTCGTCCACGCCTTCCGCACCGACCGGGGCATCGCCCACCGCGTTGCGCAGGTTGGCGAGCGTCTCTTCGTTGGTCGCGCCCTTGGAGGTCAGGAAGGCCAGCACCGGCTCCGCCTGCTCAGGCGCAAGACCCACGCCGTCGATATAGGCCCCCGACGCATCCAGCCGCCCCTTGCCCAGAAGCTCGCGCACGCCGGACTCGCCGACCTTGTCGAACTTGTCGATGGTGCGCAGGACTGCGGCCGCCTGTTCCTCGTCGGTGACACCCATCGCCTGAAGCACGCCGTTCAGGACCTTCCGGTTGTTCACCCGGATCAGGTAGTCGCCGCGCGGGATGCCCAGCTCTTCGAGGCAGTCGGCCAGCATCGCGCAGATCTCCGCATCCGCCGCCACGCTCGCCGCGCCCACGGTGTCCGCGTCGCACTGGTAGAACTGGCGGTAGCGCCCCGGCCCCGGCTTCTCGTTGCGCCAGACCGGCCCCATGGCAAAGCGCCGGTAGGGCAGCGGCAGGTCGTTGCGGTGCTCGGCATAGACCCGGGCCAGCGGCGCCGTCAGGTCGTAGCGCAGCGCCATCCAGTTGTCGTCCTCGTCCTGCCACGCGAATACGCCGTCGTTCGGGCGGTCCACGTCCGGCAGGAACTTGCCAAGCGCCTCGACCGTCTCCACCGCCGAGGACTCCAGCGCCTCGAAGCCGTACCGATGGTACACCCCGGCGATCTTCGACAGCATCTCGGTGCGCTCACGCACCTCGTGCCCGAAATAGTCGCGGAACCCCTTGGGCGTCTGAGCCTTGGGGCGGGGGGCTTTCTTCACTTTGGCCATGGCACCGGTCCCGGTTACACTGCTGCATTGTCGCGCACCCTCTACCGGGAAGGCGTGGCATGGGCAAGCAAGCCTGCCCTTGCGGAGACGGGCTCATGCAAATAACCATGAGCCCTCTGCCAACTGAAGGAGGACCAGGACATGACCGATGACATGAGTCGCCTAGAAGAGCAGATGGCCCACCTCCTCCGGACGGTCGACGACCTGTCCGACGTGGTGGCCCGACAGGACCGCGAATTGCGGGACGTTTCCCGGCGGGTGGAAATCCTGCTCCGCCGCGAGGCCCAGCGGGACGCCGACACCGCCGGCAGCATCTTCCTCGGCGACGAAAAACCCCCGCATTACTAGGCCGCGAAAGCCCCGTCTTTCGCGGCCGGTGGGCAAGCGAGGTTTCCCCCGGAAACCTCAGCGCCCACACCCATGGCATGCCGGGCGCACCAGTCCCGAAAGCCCCGTCTTTCGCCACCGACGAGCGGACACACCTCCCACGCCCGGCCTCACGACCGGCGTCACGCCCGCCTTCACCCCCACGACGCGTGCGACGTGCAGACCTCCAGCGCGCGCCTGAAGCCGTCGCGGTCGCGGCAGCGGTCGAGGTAGGCGGCTTCCGGCGCCTCCAGCGCGATCCCGGCGCTTTTCCAGGACTGGAGCAGCGCATAGGCGACCGAGATGTCGGCAGCCGTGAAACCGTCTCCGGCAAGATACTGCGTGCGTTCGAGCTGGCGGCGCACCAGCTTCATCCGGTTGTGATACTGGCGCAGCGCGTGGCGGACGGTGGGGTTGTCGCGCTCGGCCTCGGTGGGCAGGAACCGCGCGTTCAGCACCCAGTAGGACGCGCCCGCAAGCCCCGCCTCGCCCATCATGAGGAACTGCCGGTAAGGCGCGAAGGCGTCCGACTGCGGCTCCGGGGCAAGCGGGTGCGGACCGTAACGGGCCAGAAGGTAGTCCATGATGGCGATGGATTCGACCATCACCGTGTCGCCGTCCACCAGCGCCGGGATGAACCCGCTGGGGTTGATCTGCAGGAACTCCGGGTCGTTCTCCACCCCGGCCAGCATGTCGACCGGGCGGAAGCGGTAGGGCAGGCCCATCTCCTCCAGCAGCCAGACGACCCGGAACCCCCGGCCCTCGCCATAGACGGTCAGCATCTGCCCCTCCCGGATCGATTTGATATCAACCTAACGGAACGGACCGAAAGCACAAGGCGTCCCCGCCGCCGTGCCTCAGTTCTTCAGTTCTTCATGTCCATGGCGACCACTTCGCCGTCGTGCAGCAGGATGTTCTTCCAGCGGGTGTTGTCCTCGAACCGCTCGTAGACCGAGACAAAGACCGTGTCCCGCTCCAGCGCCTTCATGCGCGAACCGCAGGGCTTGCCCTTGCCGACGCGGCAGACCTTGGACTTCACGCCCTCGTAGGCCACGTCGGTCGCCAGCACCGGCAGGGATTCGCCCGCCGGGCCGTAGTGGATCTGTTCCCAGCTTTCCGGCGAGCCGAAGATCACCAGCGCGGCTGTGAACTGGCGTGCGCAGCCGTCCTTGAAGCCGGTCATGTAGAACGTATGCGCGCCGGTAGACCCGGGCGTGCTGTCGTGCAATTGGTAGCCCCGGCCGCCTTCGGGCCATGTCTGCGTGACCGGCCCCAGCTTTGCGCCCGGCACGCCGCAGACCCGGGCGATCTGCCCGTAAGGCACGGTGGTGCCATAGGCGATCTCGCGCGCGTCGGGGGCGCCGGGGCGCGGCGCCGCACGGCGGTTGACCCGGGGCGCACCAGAGGTCGTGGCCGCCGCAAGCTGCACATCGCCGCCGCCCAGCCCGAAGAGACCGCGCCGCCGCGGCGCTTCCTCCGCTTCGACGACAACCACCTCCGCGTCGTCAGGGGCAGAGCCCACGTCGTCCAGATCGTCGGTGACGGCCTCGTCCGCCGCAGCGTCTTCCTCAGCAGCCACCGTCGTCGTGGCCTGCGCAGCGTCGGCCTTGCCCTTCAGGAAACCCAGCAGGCCCCGCTGCGGCGCGGTGTCGGCCACGGGCGCGACGGGAAGCGTTTCGGCATCGGCACTGGTGGCAAGGACATCGGCCTGCCCGGCCTCGGTCTCTACCGGCACATCGGCCAGGCGCGGCACGTCCTTCAGGGGATCGCCGCAGCCCGAGGCCAGCAGGACCAGTGACATTCCGATGAAAACTTTGCGCATTTCGTCCCCTGGCGGTTTCGACCCTCGTACAGCAGCAGCGCACGCGAGGTCCACTCTCCCATGGGATAGGTCTGCCCGTCAGGCGGGAAACCGCCCCTTTCCGCGGCGGTCTCCGCACACGGCGCAGGCCCCGTGCGATCGCCGGGACCGGCTCAGAAGTCCTCGACCGCCAGCACCCCGTCGAGCGACTTCACCGCGCCCTTGATCTCCGGCGTGACGGGGAAGCGTTCGGAAAGGTCCATCTCCACCTCGCCCGGCAGGCCCGGCGCCGCCAGCCGCAGCACGATCGGCGCGCGCGGCGCCTTCGGCAACTGCTCGGCGGCGCGGCCCAGCACGCTGGCGATCTGGCTCAGCGCCATCTCCGTGTCGACGAAGATCCGCATCCCCGAAGGTCCGCCCTGCGCCGCCGCCGCATCCACCGGCATCACCGCGCGGCCCAGCAGTTTCAGCTGGTCGCTCTCCATCGTTGCCTCGACGGTGACGACGACCTTCGATCCGGTCTCGAGGTGTTCGCGCGACTTCTCCAGCGTCTCGGAGAACAGCGTGACCTCGTAGGCTCCGGTCGGGTCCGACAGCTGCGCAAAGGCAAAACGGTTGCCGCGCGCCGACTTGCGTTCCTGCCGTCCGGCGACGACGCCCGCCAGCTTGGCCACCAGCGGGCCGCGCTCGGCCTTGGCCATGACCTCGTCCAGCGTCACCACGTCCTGCCGCTTCAGCGCGGGCATGTAATCGTCGAGCGGGTGACCGGACAGGTAGAAGCCCACCGCCTTGAACTCCTCCGCCAGCCGTTCGGCGGGCAGCCAGTCGGACACCGGCGACAGGCGCGGTTCCGGCAGGTCGTCGCCTGCCTCGCCGAACAGCGACACCTGGGCGGAGCTCTTCTGCTCGTGGATCGCCGCCGAATAGGCCACCAGCGCGTCGAGCGAATCGAACAGCCGCCGGCGGTTCGGGTCGAGCACGTCGAAACAGCCCGCCCGCGCCATCATCTCCAGAGGCCGCTTGCCGATCTTCTTCAGGTCCACGCGGCGGGCAAAGTCGAAGACGGTCGAGAACGGCCGCCCGTCACGCCCCTCCACCACCAGCTTCATCGCCTCGAGGCCCACGTTCTTCAGTGCGCCCAGGGCATAGACCAGCTGCCCCTCCACCACGTCGAACGTCGCGAGCGAGCGGTTCACGCAGGGCGGCACCCACGGCAGGCCCAGCCCCTTGCGGACCTCCTCGAAATAGACGGCCAGCTTGTCAGTCAGGTGGATATCGCAGTTCATGACGCCCGCCATGAACTCCACCGGGTGGTTCGCCTTGAGCCACGCGGTCTGGTAGCTGACCACCGCGTAGGCCGCCGCGTGCGACTTGTTGAAGCCGTAGTTGGCGAACTTCTCCAGAAGGTCGAAGACCTCGGTGGCCTTCTTCTTCTCCACCCCGTTCTTCGCCGCGCCCTGTTCGAACTTGGGCCGTTCGGCGTCCATCGCCTCCTTGATCTTCTTGCCCATCGCGCGGCGCAGCAGGTCGGCGCCGCCGAGCGAGTAGCCCGCCATCTCCTGCGCGATCTGCATCACCTGTTCCTGGTAAACGATGATGCCCTGCGTCTCGGCCAGGATGTGGTCGATGGACGGATGGACGGACGTGATCTCGCGCAGGCCGTTCTTGACCTCGCAATAGACCGGGATGTTCTCCATCGGGCCGGGGCGGTACAGCGCCACAAGCGCCACGATGTCCTCGATGCAGGTGGGCTTCATACGCTTCAGCGCATCCATCATGCCCGAGCTTTCCACCTGGAACACCGCCACCGTCTTGGCCGAGGCATAGAGCTTGTAGGTGACCTTGTCGTCCAGCGGGATAAGGTTGATCTGGTTCTCCGCCCCCTCCGGCGGCTCGTAAAGCTGCGTGCCGTCAGCGGCGACATGCAGCGGGCGCCCGGACTTGAAGATCAGGTCCATGGCGTTCTGGATCACCGTCAGCGTCTTCAGGCCGAGGAAGTCGAACTTCACCAGACCGGCCTGCTCCACCCACTTCATGTTGAACTGCGTCGCCGGCATGTCGGAGCGCGGGTCGCGGTAGAGCGGCACCAGCTCGTCCGTGGGGCGGTCGGCGATGACCACCCCCGCCGCGTGCGTGCCGGCGCTGCGCAGCAGCCCCTCCACCTGCATCCCGTACTTCAGCAGCCGGTCGACGACCTCCTCGTTCCGCGCCTCCTCGGCCAGCCGCGGCTCGTCCCGCAGCGCCTGCTCGATGGAGACGGGCTTCACCCCCTCCACCGGGATCATCTTCGACAGGCGGTCCACCTGCCCGTAGGGCATCTGCAGGACCCGGCCCATGTCGCGCACCGCCGCCTTCGACAGGAGCGCGCCGAAGGTGATGATCTGCGCCACCCGGTCGTGTCCGTATTTCTGCTGCACGTACTGGATCACCTCCTCGCGGCGATCCATGCAGAAGTCGATGTCGAAGTCGGGCATCGACACGCGTTCCGGGTTCAGGAAGCGTTCGAACAGCAGCGAATAGCGCAGCGGGTCGAGGTCGGTGATCGTCAGCGCGTAGGCCACCAGCGACCCCGCGCCCGACCCCCGCCCCGGCCCGACCGGGATATCCTGGTCCTTGGCCCACTGGATGAAGTCCGCAACGATCAGGAAGTAGCCGGGGAAACCCATCCCCTCGATGATCCCCAGCTCGAAGTCGAGCCGCTTCTGGTATTCCTCCACCGGCACGGCATGCGGGATCACGGCCAGACGCGCCTGCAGCCCCTCGTTGGCCATGCGCCGCAGTTCCGTCACCTCGTCGTCGGCAAAGCGCGGCAGGATCGGGTCGCGGCGATAGGCCATGAAGGCACAGCGCTTCGCGATCTCGACGGTGTTTTCCAGCGCCTCCGGCAGGTCGGCGAACAGCACCGCCATCTCCTGCGGGGTCTTCAGGTAATGCTGCGGCGTCAGGCGGCGGCGCGGCTCCTGCTGGTCGACATAGGCGCCCTCCGCGATGCAGATCATCGCGTCATGCGCCTCGTACATGGTGGACTTCGGGAAATAGACGTCGTTCGTCGCGACCAGCGGCAGGCCCATCTCGTAGGCCATCTCGACAAAGCCGCGCTCCGTCAGTTGCTCCGCCTCCGGCGGCGTGCCGTCCTCGCCGGGGTGGCGCTGCAGCTCGACGTACAGCCGGTCTTCGAAGATCGAATGCAGCCGGGTCATCAGCGTCTGCGCCGCCGCCCGCGAATTGGTGCGCAGAAGCCGCCCCACCGGCCCGTCCGGCCCGCCCGACAGGCAGATCACATCCTCCGAATGCGCCTCCAGCTCGTCCAGCGTCACATGCGCCAGCTCGTTGTCGCGGCGCAGGTACAGGCAGGAATTGAGCTTCATCAGATGCTCGTAGCCGCGCTCCGTCTGGGCCAGCAGCACCACCGGCGCCGGCGGCCTGATCCGCTCGCCCGGGGCGTGCTCGAAATAGCGCAGGTCGATCTGGCAGCCGATGATCGGCTGCACGCCCGCCCCGGCGGCGCCCACGGAAAATTCCAGCGCGGCGAACAGGTTGTTGGTGTCGGTGACCGCCACGGCGGGCATCCCCATGTCGGCGCACATGCCCGGCAGCTTCTTCAGCCGGAGCGCGCCTTCGAGCAGGGAATATTCGGTGTGGGTGCGGAGGTGAATGAATCGCGGATCTGCCATGGCCGCAGACTACAGCGTTTCACGGACCGGCTGGAACACCCCGCGACGCGAAAGATGACAGAAACCCGGAGGTCGGCTACACGAATTGGTGTCTCCCCTTCCCCCAGACACGCCGGTCGCGTAGACTACTCTGAGATGTAACCCGTGTCCCGCTGTGCGCAAAATATCAACAATCCGGCCCCACTCATGCCTTTATTCGCCCTCAGGCTGGATTTTGTGAAAACGTCCCGTAGGTCCCCGCTCTTCAGCAAGTACACCGTTTCCCCGCCATGAACGACGCAACAGAACTCTCCAGCGCCGCCCTCGCGGAGCAAGAGGCCGCATTCGATCCCGCGCCCCCGCTCACGCTGAAGGCGCGGCTCAAACGGCTTGCGCTTGTCGTGGCGGCTGCCGTCGCGCCGTCGCGCACGGCGGACGTTCTGGCGAAACGTTATCTCAGTTCGACCCACGGCTTCATCGACGAGCTCTCCGCCAAGGGACGCCACCGTTTCGAGATCCTGCCGATCGACGACGACATGGCGATCATGCGCCACAGCCACCGCCCCGGCGCGCGCCGCGTGCTGGTGGTGCCGGGGCACGACGGCCATTACCGCCAGTTCACCCGCCTTCTGCGCGCGCTGGATCAGGCCGGGCTGTCGGTCGACGTGACCGTGCTGCCGGGGCACATGCACCACGCGCAGACCGTCTGTTCCATGCGCGACATCACGGAGGCGATCCACCGCTCCTGCGCGGCGCACGGCCCCTATGACGGCATCGTGGGCCATTGCGTCAGCTCCAACGCCGCGCTCTTCGCGCTCGACGGCGGGCTGCGCTGCGACCGCGTGGTGCTTGTGTCCACGCCGCTGGACCTCGTGCGTCTGGTGCGCAACGGCGGCGAACAATACGGGCTCTCCGGGCGCTGCCTCGACCTATTCGTGGACCGCGTCAGCGAACTCGGCGCGCCCTTCCACCTGTCGCTGCCCTGGCATCCCATCGCCTCCGAACGGACCGAGCGCCTGCTGGCGGTCCACGCGCAGGACGACTGGGCCGCGCCGGTCAGCGACGTCGAGAAGCTGAGAAACCTCAGCCCCAATACGGAGGTCGCGGTCTTCCCGCACGGCGGTCACAACTCGATCCTGAGCGTGAAGGCGGCGGTCAACCGCATCGCGGACTTCCTCAAGTCCTGAGCGACAGGACACGTCGCGAAACCCGCCCACGTCGGACCGGCAACGGCATCCATCACGATATCACATTACGCGGCATGACCAGCCCAACAGGGCACAGCCCCCGTCCTAATCCGGCAAAAAAAAGGCCGGTCCCCGAGAGGATTCGAGGGACCGGCAAACCCGCGCACACCTCACGCGGGCGGGGAGACACCGCAGACCGCGGCGGGCTTATTCGCCCGCCAGCGGCAATTCCTTCAACATCATCGACATCGCGCAGGCCAGGGCCGCCGCCGCCGCCGCCACCCAGAAGACCGGGTGCAGCGCGGCGCTGAAGCCGTCCATGACGCGGGCCTGCACCTCGGGCGGGAGGCTCTGAACCATCTCCGCCCCGATGGACCGCAGGCCGCCCTCACCGGCGCCCGGCACCTGCCCCGCAAGGTTGCGCGCGAGGCCGGCGCTGAACAGCGCACCGAAGGCCGCCGTTCCCAGCGCACCGCCGATAAGCCGGAACATGTTGGCCGAGGCGGTGCCCACGCCCATCAGCGAGTTCGGCACCGCGTTCTGGATCGCCGCCACGCCGACGGAGAACACCGGCCCGAGCCCCAGCCCGACCAGCACCATCGTGCCGCCGATCAGCCACAGCGGGCTGTCCGTGCCGACCGTGGCCAGCACGACCATCGCCAGCGCCAGAACCCCGGTCGAGATCGCCGGCATCAGCCGGTAGCGCCCGGTCTTCGACATGATCCGCCCCGCCATGGTCGAGGCAAAGATCAGCCCCCCCATCATCGGCACGAGGAACAGGCCCGACCCGGTGGGCGACACGCCCTTCACCACCTGCAGGAACAGCGGCAGGAAGGTGATCGTGCCGAACATGCCCATGCCGACAAGGAAACCAACGGTGTTCACCACCACGAAGGTGTTGTTGCGGAACAGGCTCATCGGCAGGATCGGCTCTTCCGCGCGGGTCTCGGCCAGCACGAAGCCCGCCATGGTCGGCACGCCGATCGCGGCCAGCGCCAGCACGGCGGGGCTGCCCCAGCCGCCCGCGCTCTGCGCCGCGTTGGGCAAGAGCACGATGGCCGCCAGCAGGGAGGCCAGCAGCGCGGCGCCCAGGTAATCCACCTTGCGCTTCGTCAGGTCGTCGCGGCGCGGCAACGCCATGCCGAGGATGACGAAGGCCAGAAGACCCACCGGCAGGTTCACGAAGAAGATCCAGTGCCACGACCAGTGCTGCACGATGAAGCCGCCCAGCAGCGGCCCGATCACCGTCGACACGCCAAAGGCCGCGCCCATCATGCCCTGCGCCATGCCACGCTGGCGCGGCGGCAGCAGGTCGCCCACCGTCGCCATCGAGGTGACGATCAGCGTGCCCGCGCCAAGCCCCTGGACCGAGCGTCCGGCAATGACCATGCCCATGTTCATCGCCACGCCGCAGATCACGGCGCCGATGGTAAAGACGATGATGCCGGACTGCAGCACCAGCTTGCGCCCGTACATGTCGCCCAGCTTGCCCGCCAGCGGCGCCGCGATGGTCGAGGCCAGCAGGTAGGCGGTGATGACCCACGTCAGGTGGTCCATGCCGCCAAGGTCGGCGACCATGATCGGCAGCGCGGTCGAGACGATGGTCTGCCCGAGCGAGGCAAACAGCAGCGTCGCCGCCACGGCGCCCAGAACGAGCCGCACCGCGACATCGTCGGGCGCCTCCTCGTAATGGGCGGTTGTTTCGGTAAGTGACATTTCACGCGTTCCCAAGATATCAACACTGAAACCGCCCGTGCCGCCCTGTCCGGGAGGACAAGACAGGGCAGGCGCGGGCGGTCCGGATTTGAAACTGAATATGTGCCGATTGCAGATGCATGTCAATGTCATGCATTTGGTTGGGACAAGCAAATACGCACATGCTATGTGGAGCACATGAACCGAGACGATATCCTGAAGCAGAAGCTGGCCCGGGCCGGCGTCGACGCGGAACACACCCAGGCCGCGCTGGACATTGATGCCGTTCTGCAGGTCTGGCGCCGCCGGGTCTTCAAACGCGAACTGGGCTACCGGGCGCTGGACGAACTGGGCCTGCCCATCGACCTCGCGCAGCTCGACGTGCTGATGGCCGTCTGGGCGCCCGCCAACGAATTCGGCGACGAGGACAGGTCGGAAACCATGGTCTCCACCGTCGCGCAGCGGCTGAACATCGACCCTTCGCGCGCCAGCCGCATGACCTCGGAGCTGATCGGTCGCGGGATGCTCAAACGCTCCGTCAGCCAGGCCGACGCCCGCCGCACCGTGCTGGAGCTGACGGACAAGGGCGTGCGCATCGTCGACGCCGTGCGCAACTACAAGTTCCTCGTGCTGGGCAGCTACCTGCAGGCCTGGACCCGCGAGGAGATCGCCACCTTCCTGCCGCTGCTGGAACGGTTCAGCGCCTGGTCGGAAAGCGCCGCCTGCCCCTCCGGCCCGGTGGCCGACGAAATCGCCATCCTGCGCAACGGGCTTTCGGACCTCTCCGACACGGACTGACCCGCTTGCCGCGTGCCGCCCGGCCAAACCTTTCCGGTTGGCTAACTTTCCCTTTGACCAATAGTTACCCATGTGGAAAGGTATCCACATGGCTCAGCATCTCGATTCCTTTTTCGCCGCCCTCTCCGATCCGACCCGCCGGGCCGTGATCGAGCGGCTGGTGCGCGGACCGGCCGCCGTCTCCGACCTGCACGACGGTCACGACATGGCCCTGCCCTCCTTCCTCAAGCACCTCAACAAGCTGGAGGCGGCGGGCATCGTGCGCTCGATCAAGACCGGGCGCACCCGCATGGTCCACATCGAACCGGCGCCGCTTGCCGCCGCCGAGGACTGGCTCACCCGCCAGCGCAGCATCTGGGAGGGACGGCTCGACCGGCTGGCCCTTCTTGCCGAACGTCTCGAACAGGAGGACAGGACATGACCGACTTCACCACCATGACGCTGGAACGGCAGATCGCCTGCGCGCCCGACCGGCTGTTCCGCCTCCTGACCACGAAGGACGGGCGAGAGGCATGGGGCGCCCCCTCCGACACCGCCGTCGTGATCATCGACGCATTCGACTGCCGCCCCGGCGGCCACGAGAAGGCCCGCTGCGGCCCGAAGGAGGCGCCGGAGTTCGAGACCCACACCGCCTTCCACCGCGTCGACCCGGCCTGCCTCGTGTCGACGGAATCGCTGGTCATCGGCGGCGAGCTTCTGTCGACCTCGCTCTGCACCCACGACATCGCCGCGCAGGACGGCGGCACGCACCTGACGGTCACGCTCCAGATCGCCAGCTTCGCCGGGCCCGACCTCTTCGACGACTACGCGCAGGGCTGGACCGGCGCGCTCGACTCGCTCAGCCGGCTCGCGACCGAACCCGCCAACGCCTGACCACAAACGAAATCACATGCACGCAGGCCCGACCGCCGCCGCCCCACCGCGGACGGCGACCGGCGCCGCCGTGCCCGATCCGAAGGAGACCGCCATGACCACCACGGCCAACCACCACCAAAGCTTCACCCTCACCCGCGACATCGCCGCCACGCCCGACACCCTCTGGCGGGCATGGAGCGACCCGGCCCTGAAGCGCGCCTGGTTCGCCGACAACGACGGCCCCGGCTGGGAAACGCTCGACCACACCCTCGACTTCCGCGAAGGCGGGACGGAAACGGGCCGCTTCCTGCACACCTCCGACGACCCCGCCATGGCCGCCTTCAGGGGCGAGCACCGCAATGCAACGACCTACCTCGTGATCGAGGACAGGGCCCGCATCGTCTTTGCCTACACCATGTCGATCAACGGGCGCGTGCACTCCGCCTCGCTCGCCACCGTCACCTTCGAGCAAAGCGGCAAGGGCACCCGCCTCACCTTCACCGAAACCCTTCAGGGCATCGGCCAGACCGACGGCCCCGAGGGCCGCAAGCACGGCTGGACGGCGCTTCTGAACAACCTCGAACAAAGCGTCACGCAATCGGCGCACTGACCGCCGCGCCGCCCATACCGGATCGGCGCCCTCGCAACGCCAGGTTGAAGAACGCCACCGCCGGACAGCATCCCGTTGCCCGCCCGCCGCACCTGCCCCGCCGCGCGGCCTTGCAAACAGGCACCTCCGGCCCGCATGGCGCATAAAAAGGCAAAAACCCCTTGCCAAGCCGCTTTTCACCCGCCTAGCCTGATGGAAACAGGGACAATTGTGCGCTTTCTACGCCGCATCGAGGGCGCACACCCCGTCACCAAACGGCGGGGCAAAGGGTAAGGCGGCGGGCTTTCTGAATGGACATCACCTTTCTTCTGAACGGAGAGAGCGTGCACCTCGCGGGCGTCTCCCCGACGGCGACGCTTCTCGACTGGCTGCGCGAGGAACGGGGCCTGACCGGCACCAAGGAAGGGTGCAACGAAGGCGACTGCGGCGCCTGCACCGTCATGGTCACCGACGACCGCGGCGCGCGGGCGCTCAACGCCTGCATCCTCTTCCTGCCCCAGCTGCACGGCAAGGCGGTCCGCACGGTCGAAGGCATCGCCGCCCCCGACGGCACGCTGCACCCGGTGCAGGAGGCGATGGTCGAGCTGCACGGCTCGCAATGCGGCTTCTGCACACCCGGCTTCATCGTCTCCATGGCGGTGGCGCACCTGAACGGCGACGAGGCCCATGACGACGCGCTGGCGGGCAACCTCTGCCGCTGCACCGGCTACGCGCCCATCGTCCGCGCCGCCCGTGCCGCCACCTCCGCCGCCGTCCCCGGCCACATGACGGACACCCCGCCCGAGGCCGCCCCGCAGGAATTCGCCCCCGAAACGACCGAAGCGCTGGCCGACCTCTGCGCCCGGCACCCCGACGCCACGCTGGTGGCAGGCGCCACCGACGTCGGCCTCTGGGTCACGAAGGCGCTGAAACAGCCGCAGCCGCTGATCTTCCTCAACCGCTGCACCGGCCTCCAGCAGATCGAGGTGACTGACGACACGATCACCATCGGCGCGGGCGTCACCATGGACCGGGTGCGCGACCTCATGGCCGGACACCACCCCAGCTACGCCGAGATGATCCGCCGCTACGGCTCCGCCCAGGTGCGCAACGCCGCGACCATCGGCGGCAACGTCGCCAACGGCTCGCCCATCGGGGACAACCCGCCCGCCCTGATCGCGCTCGGCGCCACGCTGCACCTGCGCCACAGGGACGGCGCGCGGCAGATCCCGCTCGAGGACTTCTTCCTCGCCTACGGCAAGCAGGACCGCCGCCCCGGCGAATTCGTGGAGGCGATCTCCATCCCCCGCCAGCCCGACCGCCTCAGGGTCTACAAGCTGTCCAAACGCTTCGACCAGGACATCTCCGCGGTCTGCGGCGCCTTCAACATCACGGTGGAGGACGGCATCGTCACCGGGGCCCGCATCGCCTTCGGCGGCATGGCGGCCACGCCGAAACGTGCCACCCATGTCGAACAGGCGATCACCGGCCAGCCCTGGGACGACCAGACCCTGATCGAGGCATGGGACGCCTGGGAGGCGGACTTCCAGCCGATGTCCGACATGCGCGCCTCCGCCGACTACCGCATCACCGCCGCCTGCAACATGCTCTCCCGCGTCTACCTCGACCAGATCGGGGCCCGGACCAACGTGCTGGAGGTGACGCCATGACCCGCTCACCAGACCGCGTCCCAAACAGAGTCCCCCGCCGCCATGCCGGGCGCGCGCCCCTGCTTCTCTGCTTTGCAAATACTCACTCTTCCCGTCGCGGCGGCCTGTCACGGGGCGCCGCACGATGACCGTCCGCGCCCCGCTGCCGCACGACACCGCGCACCTGCACGTCACCGGGCAGGCCCGCTACACCGACGACATCCCCCTGCCCAAAGGCGCGCTGCACCTGGCCTTCGGCCTCTCGCCCGTCGCCCGCGGCACACTCACCGCGCTCGACCTCGACCCGGTGCGCGCCGCGCCGGGCGTCGTGGGCATCTGGGCCCATGGCGACCTGCCCTCCGACTGCGACTGCTCGCCCTCCAACCATGACGAGCCGATGCTCTCCGACGGCACCATCCACTACCTCGGCCAGCCGCTGTTCCTCGTGGCGGCGACAAGCCACCTCGCCGCCCGCCGCGCCGCCCGCCTCGCCGGGATCGAGACGGAGGAAGAGGCGCCGATCCTCACCGTCGACGACGCGCTCGAGGCCGGCAGCCGGTTCGAGGGCGGCCCGGTGGTCTGGTCGAAGGGCGACGCCGATGCGGCCATCGACGGCGCGCCCCATACCCTCGACGGCCGGATCGAGATCGGCGGCCAGGAACACTTCTACCTCGAAGGACAGGCCGCCGCCGCCGTGCCGATGGAGGACGGCGACATGCATGTCTACTCCTCCACCCAGCACCCGACGGAGATCCAGCACAAGGTCGCCCACGCGCTCCACATGAACATGCACAAGGTCCGGGTGGAGACGCGGCGCATGGGCGGCGGCTTCGGCGGCAAGGAAAGCCAGGGCAACGCGCTGGCCATCGCCTGCGCCGTGGTGGCCGCCGCGACCGGCCGCCCGGCAAAGATGCGCTACGACCGAGACGACGACTTCACCATCACCGGCAAGCGCCACGACTTCCGGATCGACTACCGCGTGGGCTTCGACGACGCGGGCCGGGTAGAGGGCATCGCCTTCACCCAGTATGCCCGCTGCGGCTGGGCGCAGGACCTGTCGCTGCCCGTGGCCGACCGGGCCATGCTGCACGCCGACAACGCCTATCACCTGCCCGCCGTGCGCATCGAAAGCCACAGGCTGAAGACCAACACCCAGTCCGCCACCGCCTTCCGCGGCTTCGGCGGCCCGCAGGGCATGGTCGGGATCGAGCGGGTGATGGACCACATCGCCCACACGCTGGGGCTCGACCCGCTCGCCGTGCGGCAGGCGAACTACTATACCGCCGCGCCCGCGGACGCCGCCGAGGCGCCCTCCGCCACCGCGCCGGGCCAGCCTGAAGACACCTCCACCGACGGACGGCAGCACCACGCCCCCGACCCTTCGGTCGAGCATACCTCGCGCGGGGACACCCAGGCGGGCCCCGAAGGCGACACCCCTGCCGCGCCCGAAGGCGTGCAGACCACGCCCTACGGCCAGCCGGTCGAGGACTTCCTGCTGCACGAGATGACCGAGGCGCTGATCGCGTCGTGCGACTACCACGACCGCCGCGCCGCGATCGAGCAATGGAACGCCCAGAACCCGATCCTGCAGAAGGGCATCGCCCTCACCCCGGTGAAGTTCGGCATCTCCTTCACGCTGACCCACCTCAACCAGGCGGGCGCGCTGGTGCATGTCTACCAGGACGGCTCCATCGCGCTGAACCACGGCGGGACGGAAATGGGACAGGGCCTGTTCCAGAAGGTGGCGCAGGTGGCGGCGTCGGTCTTCGGCGTGCCCATGTCCGCCGTGCGCATCACCGCCACCGACACCGCCAAGGTGCCCAACACCTCGGCGACCGCCGCCTCCTCCGGTTCCGACCTGAACGGCGCCGCCGTGGCCAATGCCTGCGCCAAGCTGCGCAACGCCATGGCCGCGCACCTCGCCCGGCTGCACGACGCGCCGGCCGAGAAGGTCGTCTTCGCCGATGGCCACGTCATCCTGGGCGACACGCGGCTGACCTTCGCGGAGGCCGCCGCGCAATGTTACCAGGGCCGGGTCGGGCTGTCGGCCACCGGCTTCTACGCCACGCCGGACATCTCCTGGGACCGGGTGAAGGGCCAGGGCCGCCCGTTCTACTACTTCGCCTACGGCGTCGCCTGCACCGAAGTCGTCCTCGACACCCTGACCGGCGAGAACCGCATCCTGCGCACCGACATCCTGCACGACGCGGGCAGTTCGCTGAACCCCGCCATCGACATCGGGCAGGTGGAGGGCGGCTACGTGCAGGGCGCGGGCTGGCTCACCACCGAGGAACTGGTCTGGGACGACGAGGGCCGCCTCCGGACCCATGCACCCTCGACCTACAAGATCCCCGCCTGCTCCGACCGGCCGGACGTGTTCAACGTGGCGCTCTGGGACGGGCGCAACGTGAAGCCGACGATCTACCGCTCGAAAGCGGTGGGCGAACCGCCCCTGATGCTCGGCATCTCCGCCTTCCTCGCGCTGTCGGACGCGCTCAGTTTCTGCGGCCCGAACTACCCCGCGCTCGACGCGCCCGCCACGCCGGAACGGCTGCTGATGGCGGTGCGCCGGGTGCGCGGCGAGGACGGCGCATGAGCTTCGACCGCGACGCCCTCGCCCGCGCCTGCGCCGCACATGGCCGGGTGGCGCGGGTCGTGGTGGCGGCGACGCAGGGCTCCACCCCGCGCGAAACCGGCGCGTCGATGCTGGTCTGGGCCACGCCGGAGGGCTTCGGGCAGGAGGGCACCATCGGCGGCGGCGCGCTGGAGCTGGAGGCCGCGCAACGCGCCCTCTCCCGCACCGGGCTCAGCCGCCATCCGCTCGGCCCCGCCCTGGGCCAGTGCTGCGGCGGCGCCGTGACGCTCCTGACCGAACAGTTCACCGCCGACACCCTGCCCCGGCCCGCCGCCCTCTACGCGCGCGGCCCGGGCGAGGCGCCCCTGCCCGCGCGCCGCCTCGCCGACCGCGCCCGCGCGCAGGGCGAGACGCCTGCCCCGCAGCTTCTGGGCGACTGGATGGTGGAACCGATGACCCCGCCGCGCCGCCCCCTGTGGATCTGGGGCGCGGGCCACGTGGGCCGCGCGCTGGTCAACACCCTCGCCCCCCTGCCGGACCTCGCGATCACCTGGATCGACACCGCGCCCGACCGCTTCCCCGCCACCGTGCCGGACGGCGTCACGACCCTCCCCGAACCGGAACCCCAGCGGCTCATGCGCCACGCGCCGCCCGACGCGCACCACCTGATCCTGACCTACAGCCATGCGCTCGACCTCGCGCTCTGCCATGCGGCGCTGTCCCACCGCTTCGCCTTCTGCGGGCTGATCGGGTCGGACACGAAGCGCGCCCGCTTCACCCGCCGACTGCGTGACCTCGGCCACACCGACGCCCAAATAAACCGCATCTGCTGTCCGATCGGGCACAAAGCCTTCGGCAAGCACCCGCAGGCCATTGCCATCGGCGTCGCCGCGCAGATACTCCGCCCCGACAGTGAGAAAGATCAAAAGTGGACGATCCCCTCCTCCGCATCGACGGCCTGACCAAGGCCTACCCCGGCGTGATCGCCAACAGCGACGTGTCCTTCGACATCGGCCGCTCGGAGATCCACGCGCTCCTGGGCGAGAACGGCGCGGGCAAGTCGACGCTGGTCAAGATGATCTACGGGCTGGTGAAACCCGACAGCGGGACGATGACGCTCGACGGCCAGCCCTACCGGCCCGCCAAGCCCTCCGAGGCGCGGCAGGGCGGCGTCGCCATGGTCTTCCAGCATTTCTCTCTTTTTGAAGCGCTGAACGTGGCGGAAAACGTGGCGCTCGGTATGGAAAACCCGCCACCCATGCGCGATCTCGCCCGGCAGATCCGCGAGGTCTCCGAAAACTACGGCCTGCCGCTCGACCCCTCGCGCACCGTCGGCACGCTCTCCGCCGGCGAACGCCAGCGGGTCGAGATCATCCGCTGCCTCCTGCAGGAGCCGCGCCTGCTGATCATGGACGAACCCACCTCGGTCCTGACGCCGCAGGAGGTGGACATCCTTTTCGAAACGCTGCGGAAACTGAAATCCGAAGGCACCTCGATCCTCTACATCTCCCACAAGCTCGAAGAGATCCGCGCGCTCTGCGACACGGCGACGATCCTGCGCCTCGGCAAGCTGGTCGACACCTGCACGCCCGCCGACACCACCGCCCGCGAACTGGCCGAGATGATGGTCGGCACGACCTTCGCCACACCCGAATCCCGCGCCACCGAAAAGGGCGAGGTGCTGCTCGAGGCGCGCGACCTGACGCTGCCTGCCCCCGGCGCCTTCGGCACACCGCTCCGGGGCGTGACCTTCGAGGTCCGCGGCGGCGAGGTGCTGGGCATCGGCGGCGTCGCGGGCAACGGTCAGGACGAACTCCTGATGGCGCTTTCGGGCGAACGGCTCTCCGCCCCCGGATCGCTGTTCCTCAAGGGGCAGGACATGTCCCGTCAAGGCCCCGCCGCCCGCCGCGCCGAAGGGCTGCTGACCGGGCCGGAGGAACGCCTGGGCCACGCCGCCGCCCCCGACATGAGCCTGACGGAAAACGCCGTGCTCACCGCCGCCCTGCGCAAGGGACTGGTGAAAAGCGGTTTCATCGACTGGTCGAAGACCCAGACCTTCGCCGAGGAGGTCATCAGCCACTTCGACGTCCGCACCCCCGGCCCCGGCACCGCCGCCCGCGCGCTCTCGGGCGGGAACCTGCAGAAATTCGTCGTCGGCCGCGAGATCGCCCAGAACCCCGACGTGCTGATCCTGAACCAGCCGACATGGGGCGTCGACGCCGCCGCCGCCGCCTTCATCCGCCAGTCGATCCTCGACGTGGCCGCCCGGGGCGGCGCCGTCGTGGTCATCAGCCAGGACCTCGGCGAACTGATGGAAATCTCCGACCGTTTCGGCGCCCTGAACGAAGGCCGCCTTTCCGCCACCCGCCCCGTCTCCGACCTCGATACCGAGAAGATCGGCCTGATGATGGGCGGCGCGCATGACATGGAGGTGGCCCATGTGCACGGCTGACCCGCGAACCGCCGCCCGCGCATGCACCGGAGCCGCCGCATGATCCGGCTGGAGAAACGCCCGCAGCCGTCGCGGCTCTGGTCCGCGCTGACGCCGGTGATCGCGGTGATCCTGACCATGATCGCCGGGGCCGCGCTTTTCGCCGCCCTGGGCGCCAACCCGTTCGAGGCGATCCGCACCCTGTTCTGGGACCCGCTCTTCCACCCGCAGTTCGCCGCCTATTCGCGTCCGCAGCTGCTGGTAAAGGCCGCGCCGCTGATCCTGATCGCCATCGGCCTGTCCATCGGCTTCAAGGCCGGGATCTGGAACATCGGCGCCGAAGGCCAGTACATCATGGGCGCGATCTGCGGCGCCGGGGCGGGCCTTGCTTTCTACCCGTCCGAAAGCCCGCTGATCTTCCCGCTGATGATCCTTGCGGGCGCACTTGGCGGCTGGGCCTGGGCGATGATCCCGGCGATCCTGCGCACCACGCTCGGCACCAACGAGATCCTCGTCTCGCTCATGCTGGTCTACGTGGCCGAGACCATCCTCGGCTCCGTCTCCACCGGGCTTCTGCGCAACCCCGAAGGCATGGGCTTCCCCGGGTCGCGCAACCTGAAACAATGGGACGCCGCCCACAACGCCGAGATCTTCTCGGGCACGGGCGCGCACTGGGGGGTGGTCGCGGCGCTGATCGCGGTGATCTTCGCCTACATCATGCTGTCGCGGCACATGCTGGGCTTTCAGGTCCGGCTGACCGGCGAGGCGCCCCGCGCCGCGCGCTTCTCCGGCGTGAACCCGGCGCGGATCGTGTTGTTCTGCCTAGGCCTCTCGGGCCTGCTTGCGGGCATGGCGGGCTTGTTCGAGGTCTCCGGCCCCGCGGGCCAGATCAGCATCGACTTCAACTCCGGCTACGGCTTCACCGCGATCATCGTGGCCTTCCTCGGGCGGCTGAACCCCATCGGCATCCTGCTGGCCGGGCTGCTGATGGCGCTGACCTACATCGGCGGCGAACTGGCGCAACTCATGCTGGGCCTGCCGGGCGCCTCGATCCAGCTTTTCCAGGGGATGCTCCTGTTCTTCCTGCTGGGCACCGACGTGTTCATCAACTACCGCCTGCGCTTCGGCCGGGGGGAGGTGGCCGCATGACCGCCGCCCGCCGCCGCACCGACATCGCCACTACAGCCATGGGCTTTGGCCTCCGTCACCCGACCGGGCGCAGCGGCCCGGCCGTCCCGCGCACCGTGCAGGCGGCCCCCGGGCTGGCGGGCACCCAGCCGCGCGGCCCGCTGCGCCTCTCGGCGGTCGCGGCGGTCGGGATCGCGTCCGGATCTGCCGCGTCGTTTCTCCGGATCAAGGTGTAGACCCGCATGGACCTCAGTTCGATCAGCCCCGTCCTCCTGATTGCCTCCATCATGGTCTCGGCCACGCCGATCCTGCTGGCCGCCATCGGCGAGATGGTGGTGGAAAAGGCCGGCGTCCTGAACCTCGGCGTCGAGGGCATGATGATCATCGGCGCCGTTACCGGTTTCGCCACCGCCGTCAGCACCGGCTCGCCGTTCCTGGGCTTCGTCGCCGCCTCCCTGGCCGCCGCGATCTTCTCCATGGCGTTCGGCCTGCTCACCCAGTTCCTTCTGTCCAACCAGGTCGCCACCGGTCTCGGGCTGTGGATGATCGGGCTGGGCGTGTCCTCGCTGGTGGGCAAGTCCTACGAGGGGATGAAGTCCCCGCCCACCCCCAAGCTCGACATCCCCGTGCTGTCGGACCTGCCCGTCGTCGGCCGGATGCTCTTCAGCCACGACGCCATGGTCTACCTCTCGCTGCTGCTGGTGCTGGCCGTCTGGGCCTTCCTCAAGTTCACCCGCGCGGGCCTGATCCTGCGCGCCGTCGGCGAAAGCCACGACAGCGCCCACGCGCTCGGCTACAAGGTCGTGCTGATCCGGCTGGCCGCGATCTTCTTCGGCGGCGCCTGCGCGGGCCTCGGCGGCGCCTACATCTCGCTCGTGCGCGTCCCGCAATGGACCGAGGGCATGACCGCCGGGATCGGCTGGATCGCGCTCGCCATCGTGGTCTTCGCCTCCTGGCGGCCGGGCCGCGTGCTGATCGGCGCCTACCTCTTCGGCGGGATCAACGTGCTCCAGCTCAACCTGCAGGCCGTCGGCGCCAACGTGCCCGTCGCGCTGCTCTCGGCCTCGCCGTTCATCGTCACGATCCTCGTGCTTGTCATCATCTCTGCACGCGGGCATCACGGCGCGCCGGCCTCGCTCGGGCGACCGTTCCACGCCACCACCTGACCCATGGCCCGCGACACCGACACCGGGCTATCGTGCACCACGACGGACAGGCCGCACCGGACACGACGCTCAACGACACACCGACACAACGACAACCAAGGGAGTTGAAACATGAACCGCAGAACCCTGCTGACCACCGCCGCGCTCGCGCTCTCGCTCGGGCAGGCCGCCTTTGCACAGGACCCGGTGACCGCCGGCTTCATCTACGTGGGCCCCGTCGGTGACGGCGGCTGGACCTACGAGCACAACCAGGGCCGCCTCGCGGTCGAGGAGCACTTCGGCGACAAGGTAAAGACCATCTTCCAGGAAAGCGTGCCGGAAGGCGCCGACGCCGAACGCGCGATCACCCAGATGGCCCTGTCGGGCGCCGACATCATCTTCACCACGTCCTTCGGCTACATGGACCCGACCATCGCCGTCGCCGAGAAGTTCCCGGACGTGAAGTTCGAGCACGCCACCGGCTACAAGACCGCCGACAACGTGGGCGTCTACTCCGCGCGCTTCTACGAAGGCCGCGCGATCCAGGGCCACATCGCCGGCAAGATGACCAAGACCAACAAGATCGGCTACATCGCCTCCTTCCCGATCCCCGAGGTCATCCGCGGCATCAACTCCGCCTACATCCACGCCAAGAAGGTGAACCCCGATGTCGAGTTCTCGATCATCTGGGCCTACACCTGGTTCGATCCGGCGAAAGAGGCCGACGCCGCCCGCGCGCTGATCGAAAACGGCGCGGACGTGATCCTGCAGCACACGGACTCCACCGCGCCGCAGGCCGCCGCGCAGGAAGCCGGTGACGTCATCACCTTTGGCCAGGCCTCCGACATGATCGAATACGCGCCGACGCCGCGCGTCTCCTCGATCATCGACAACTGGGCGCCCTATTACATCGACCGCATCCAGGCGGTGATGGACGGCACCTGGGAATCGGACAACACCTGGGACGGCATCGGCGCCGGCATGGTCGGCATCGGCGAGATCACCGACGCCGTGCCCGAAGACGTGAAGGCCGAGGCGCTGGCCCTGAAGGACAGCATCGCGTCGGGCGAATACCACCCCTTCACCGGCCCGCTGAACAAGGCCGACGGCTCCGTCTGGCTGGCCGAGGGCGAAACCGCCTCCGACGCCGACCTCGCAAGCCTGAGCTTCTACGTCGAGGGCATCGACGCGGAAATCCCGCAGTAAGCCCGGAAACGACCGGCGCCGCGCCCTTCGGGGGCGCGGCGCCATCATCCCTTCTCAGGGCAGCCCTGAAACCATCTGTGCGCCCGGCGCCGGGCTATCAGCCGATCTCGTCCTCCATGCAGTTCAGTTGCCCCGTCTCGGGCGTGGTCAAAAGCGCCTCTCGGCCCTTGGTCCAGAACTCGTAGGCCCCGTCGAAATTCTCGCCCTCATAACGTGCTCCGGACCCGGAAATCGCCTGCGTCAGGGCCACGTCCTTGTCGTTCCACTTGAGCGAAACCAGCCCCTCTGCCCCGTTCACGAAGACGGCAGAGATCCCGGCGTTCAGCCCGCCGCAGACATAGGCCAGCGGCCCGATGGTGATGCCTGCCGCGTCGTCGCTGCGGGCGTTGGCATAGCCCATGCGCAGCTCGTGCATCCGCATGGCGTAATTCTCCGCCACGCAGCCTGCCATGTCGTCCGCCTTCCAGCAGTCGTTGCGCCCCTTGATCCAGCCGCGCTGCATCGCCTTTAGCTCGTTCATCCGGTCCGCGCCAAGGTTCGGGTCGTTCACCGCAAGGCCGTAAAGCCGCGCCATCTCCCGGTCGAGTTCGGCCAGCCCGTCGTTGTTGCAGATCATCTCCTCGACGGAGCCGTCGGCCTTGCCGCAGTCAAAGGCCGGATCGGCGGCAAGCGCCACGCCCGGCGCGGTGGCGGCAAGGGCGGCGAAAATCAAAGATGTCGGAATGCGGGTCATGCTCACTCTCCCTGAAGGTGCACGATTGTCCGCTGTCCCGGCCGGGCCTGTCAAAGGAAATGCGGCGCGGACCGGCCCGCGGCAGATCCGCCCGTTAACCACCTTTTCCCGCCTGTTGCGCAACGCACGGTGCAAAAGGTTACCAACCGGCCGGAACGAGGGGTCGAAACGGCCGGTTCACCAGTAACGGCGCGTCCATCTTCGTGAAGACTTCCTTGCGCCTCGATGTGCCGGAACGGGGCCCCACAAGATCTGGCCCGTTGCAGGCGGGCGCACGCTCCATCAACCCGTGCGTGCGCTGGGTTAACTGCGCCCCCTCGCGGCGCAGAGGTGAATTTGCCTTAACTCTCGGCTGTCTTGGGCGTTTCCAGGCCTGTTCCCGACGCATGCCCAGCGCCTTTGAGATGCGTCGACAGCTTCGCGCCTGCGGGCTGTCACGCGGCGTCTGTCAAGGGCTGACCGGCCCGCGGACCGATGCGCCACCTCACTCGATCGCCGTGATATTTTCCAACGATCCGAAGACGTTGCACCCGAGCGTCACGCGCAGCGCACCGATCAGATCGTCCACCGTTTCGGCGTTCAGGTACTGCCCGCCGGTGTCGTCGGCAAGGCAGCGCGCCACGCTCTCCGTCTCCGTGTCGGGCGTGTTCCAGTCCCAGTGATCGCTCCGCACCTTGAAGCCGATGACATGCACCGTCAGCCCCGGCGCCTCCCGCGCGAACTCTGCCGCCAGCTGGCACGGAGTCCCCCCGCAGGTCTCCTTCCCATCCGTCACCAGCACCACCGCACCCGGCGTGTGGAGGTAATCGAGCGTCTCCGCCGCCAGCCGCACACCATCCGTGAGGGCCGTCCCACCGGCCGGTCTAAGCCCCTCGATTTCCGAGATAATCGGCGCATCCGCCTGCCATTGCGGTCTCAGCCGCAGGTCGACGTTCCGGCAGGTCCGGTCGCCGCCGGGGCCGTAGATCACCAGCCCCAGCCGCCGCAGCACCGCAATATCCGGAAGCACCTGACGCATCGCCTGCCGCGCCTGAACGATTCGCGGCTCGCCTATGGCGTTGAACCCGATCTCCGCCATCGACCCCGACCCGTCGAACACGATCATCGCATCCTCCGTACAACTCTCCCCCGCCGACACGGGCAAGGCGGTCATCGCGGCAAGCGTCAGACAAAGAGCTTTCATGAAACTCCTCCTCCCCGACAGCCTGCCCGCCCCCCGTGAGTCTGTCGAGTCCCGCGCATGCCCCCGGACCCGCCGCCGCCTTAACCCGCTGACAGAAAGACATTTTGCCGGCACTGAACAATGGTCGGATCCGCGGCCTTCCGTTCGGGACACCGCCGGGCGTCCCTCACGAGCCGAAGCAAACGCCCCCTCACATCGCGCTTCCCGTGCGGCCCGCGCCGTGCCAGTCTCTGCGCCATGACCCTGACCACGATCTCGGGCGACACGCCCGCCCGCTTCGCCTTTGGCACCATGCAGTTCGGCGGCACCGCCGACGAACGCGCCAGCGCCGAAATGTTCGAGGCCTGCCGCGCCGCAGGCATCCGCCACTTCGACACCGCATACGTCTACACCGACGGCGCCTCCGAGACCCTGCTGGGCCGATTCGCGGCGGCCGAGCGCGAACGGCTGTTCATCGCGACAAAGGCCAGTTTCCCCGGTGGTTCCTCGCGTCACAACATACTGACAACGCTCGACGAAAGCCGGAAACGGCTGGGCATGGACACGGTCGATCTCTACTACATGCACCGCTGGGACGCCGACACGCCGCTGGAGGAAACCTTCGAGACGCTGGCGGAGGTACAGGCCGCGGGCAAGATCCGCTACATCGGCGTCTCGAACTACGCCGCCTGGCAGGTGATGAAGGCCCAGGCCACGGCCGCGCGCTTCGGCACGAAGATCGACGTCATCCAGCCGATGTACAACCTCGTGAAGCGGCAGGCCGAGGTCGAGATCCTGCCCATGTGCCAGTCCGAAGGCATCCTCCCCGTGCCCTATTCGCCGCTGGGCGGCGGCCTCCTGACAGGGAAGTACGCGCGCGGCGGCAGCGGACGGCTCGCCACCGATGAACGCTACGCCAAGCGCTACGGCGAGGCACAGATGCACGAGACCGCCCGCGCGCTGGCCGACCTGGGCGAAGAGATCGGGACGGACGCGGCGACGCTTGCGGTGGCCTGGGTCGCGCTGCATCCTTCCCGGCCCGCACCGATCCTGTCGGCCCGGTCGGAGGCACAGCTTCGCCCTTCGCTCGCGGCGATGAACTGGCCGATGGACAAGGACCTCTACGACCGCATCACCGCGCTGGGACCTACGCCGCCCCCGGCCACGGACCGGCTGGAAGAGGCCTGATCCCTAGGCGTTACAGGGTGTAGGGTGGGGGTTCCGGGCCTGTCGGGCCCGGGTTCGCCACCCGTCTTACCGCCAGCGCACGACCTCGTCGGGACTGGCGCGCTCGGTACGGAAGCTGTTCGCCGGATGGTCGCGGTCGGGCATCCCGAAGGCGATCCCGCACAGCACGTCCCGGTCATCGGCCACGTCGAACCACTCCCGCATGAAGGGCGAGAACCCGGCGACAGAAGCCATGGCCACGGCACCGATACCCCGCGCCTCCAGCCCCAGAAGCACCGCGGTCACATAGGCGCCGCAGTCGAGCACGCCATAGGCGCCCAGCACCTTCGGAGTGGTGATCAGCAGGAAGCCGGTGGCGCCGAACAGCCGGAAGTTCTCCTGCATCTGCCGGCCCGATGTCACGCGGTCGCCCTTCTCGATCCCCAACGCGCCGTAAAGCTGCCAGCCGCATGTCCTGCGACGGTCCTTGTAGACCCCGTCCCACGCCTTCGGGAACGGGATGTCGGTCGCGTGTGCGCCGGACCGCGCATGCTCGAAGAAGGCGGGGGCCAGCCGGGCGGTTTCCTCCGCCCCGCAGGCGTGGACCTCCCACGGTTGCGAGTTGCACCACGACGGCACCTGCTGCGCATCGCGCAGGGCCGCCTCCACAAGCGCCCGGTCGACAGGTTGATCCGTGAACGCACGGCAGGAGGCCCGCGCCCGCAGAAGCGCTCCGAATCTGGCGGCCAGCGTATTCTCCTTCGTCATATCAGACCCTCCTGTCTCAAGGTCTCGCGTATCTCCGCCCCATGTGCGCCCCGCGGTGGGATATCGCCGGTGCCGCGTGCCACGCCGTCGAAGCGCGGTGCCGGTGCTGGCACACCGTCCTGCCAGATGCCCCGCGCCGCGATGTGGGGATCTTTCTGTGCCTCGGCCGGGCTCAGCACCGGCGCGACGCAGGCGTCGGACCCGTCGAACAGCGACACCCATTCATCCCGCGGCCGCGCGGCAAACAGGCCCGCCAGCCGCGCGGTCTGGACCGGCCACTGCACGGGGTCGAACTGTTCGGCAAAGGCCGGATCGCCCGCGAGCCCCATGATCTCAAGGAACTCGGCGTAGAACTTCGGTTCAAGGCATTGCACCGCGACGTGGCGTCCATCGGCGCAGACATAGCAGCGCGACCAGTGCGGCCCGTCCAGCAGCGACGCGCCACGCGCCTCGCGTGAGAACATCGGCCCCATGGAGAGCAGCAACGACAGCATGTGTGAGGTGCCGTCGACGATGGCCGCGTCCACGACACAGCCCTTGCCGGTTCTCCGCGCGTTCAGCACGCCGCTCAGAATGCCGACCGTGAGATAGAGCGCCCCACCGCCGATGTCGCCCAGCAGGGTCGGCGGCACGCCGGGGACTTCGCTCGGCAGGCCGCCGTAAAACAGCGTGCCGCTCAACCCGGCGTAGTTCAGATCGTGCCCGGCCTGTCTCGCGCGCGGCCCGTCCTGCCCCCAGCCCGTCATCCGCCCGTAGACCAGCCCCGGGTTCAGCGTGTGCGCCGCCTCCGGCCCGAGGCCGAGGCGCTCCATCACCCCGGGCCGCATCCCCTCGATCAGCGCGTCGGAACGGGCGATAAGGGCCTTGGCGACGGCGATGTCCTCTGGCGCCTTCAGATCCAGCACGATGGACCGCTTGCCCCGGTCGAGCAGGTTATTCTCCTGTTTCGACGGGTTGTCGGGGGTAGCACGGTGGATGACGGTCACCTCCGCACCAAGGTCCGCGAGGTGCATGGCAGCGAAGGGGGCGGGCCCGAGGGCCTCGAACTCGAGGATGCGCAATCCGGTCAGCATGCCCGCACTGGAGCGCAAGTCGGGCCGGAAGGAAAGGGGATTTGCGCCGTTCAGCGGCCAGCCAAAGCGGCGCAGAGCCCCGCCCTGCACCCGGTTTCGCGACGGCAGTTCCGCGGCCGCACCGACAGCCCGTGCCCGGAACCGTCCGTTCGCGCCCTCTCAGCCGAGTTTGTCCGCGTAGGCCAGGAACGCGTCTGCCATCACCCGCACCGCCACGTCCATGTCGGCGGCGGAGGCGAATTCGTCGGGCCGATGGCTGATACCGCCCCGGCACCGCACGAACAGCATCGCGATCGGGCAAAGGTCCGCCATCGCCGACGCATCGTGCGTCGCCCCCGAGGGGATGGTCAGCGGCACGAGGTCCGCCTTGCCGATGGCCCCTTCCAGCGCCCGCGTCAGACCGGGATCGCAGACCGCCGCAGGCTGCGCGTATGTTTGGACCGCACTCAGGTCGCAGTTGGCGTCGAAACAGATATCCCGTGCCAGCGCCATGGCCTCCGCCTCGAAGGCCTCGCGGAGGGTGTCCTGCGGCGCGCGGATCTCAAGCGGGAAGCGGACGTCGGCGGGGATGGCATTCACCGCGCCGGGTTTCAGGGCCAGCGTGCCCACCGTCGCCCGCAGGTCCGGGACCTGCGCCGCCGCGTCGCTGACAGCCGCAATGATCCGCGACGCCGCCACCAGTGCGTCCCGCCGCCCGTCCATGGGCACGGTCCCGGCGTGGCCGGTCTCTCCGGTGATGCGCATGTCGAAGCGGGAAATCCCGCAGATCGCACTGACGGCGGCGACGGGCAGGTCCTCGGCCTCGAGCACCGGGCCCTGTTCGATGTGTGCCTCCAGATAGGCCACGACATCCCGCCGGGCGCGTTGCACCGCGCCGATCTTGTCCACCGCCACACCGAAGGCCCGCATCGCGTCGCGCATCGCCACATCGTCGCGGTCGGTCATGTCCAGCGCCTCGGCCTTCAGCGTGCCGGCCAGCGCGCGGGGGCCGATCAGGGCCGTCGGGAAGCGCACGCCCTCCTCGTCGGCAAAGGCCAGCACCTCCAGCGCGAAGGGCAGCGCGGGCAGGCGATCCTTCAGCGCGCCGGCTACAAGGCATCCGAGCGCGATGCCCATGATCCCGTCGAAGGCACCGCCCGAGGGGACGCTGTCCTGATGCGACCCGATCATCAGGACCGGCTTGCCTTCCGGGTTCGGACTGCGGCCCACCAGCGTTCCGGCGGCGTCCTGCGCGGGCTCCAGCCCGGCGTCCGTCATCCACGACGCGATCTGGTCGAGGGCTGCGCGGTGGTGTTCCGTCCATGGCAGGCGAGTCACACCTTCGGCACTTGCCGAGGCGCGTGCAATCGCGTCCAATCGGGAGGCGGCGGTCTCTCCGTAGGTCATCTCACCCTTGTATTTATCATGATAAATTGATTCACTTGGTATCTTAACGCATTCGCCCCAGCAGTCACGTCCGCATTCCATGTCCTCCCTTCCCACCCCTCCTCAACGCCGATCCCGCCCCGTGCGGGTGGCCGACGCGATCAAGGACTGGGTGGTGGAACAGGGACTGAAACCCGGGGACCGGCTGCCCGGCGAGACCGAACTGATCCAGCGCTTCGCCATGTCCAAGGGCACTATCCGCGAGGCGCTGCGTCTGTTGCAGGCGCAGGGGCTGGTGGAGACCAAGACAGGCCCGGGCGGCGGTCTTTTTGTCGGTGAAGTCTCGCGCGAGCGGGCGCGGGCGCTGCTGGCGAATTTCTTCTATTTCCAGCACATCACCATCGACGACATCTACCAGGTCCGCATCGCGCTGGAGCCGGAGATGGCAGCCAGCCTTGCCGGGCGCCTGACCGAGGACCAGTTGGCAGAACTGTCCGCGATCATGGAAGACTACGCCCAGCCCGCCGCAGATGCGGAGGAGGAGCGGGTGCAACATGTCTCCTCACTGAAGTTTCACGCCCGTCTGGCGGACTTCGGCGAGAATGCGATGCTCGGGTTCTTCATCGGGTTCATGGCGCAGATCCTGACCGACCTGACGGTCTACAAGCGGCTCTACACCCAGCCGAACCACGACCTCTGGCGGAACGGACGCGAGCACCAGATCGACCTGATCGCCGCCCTGCGCGACGGAGACGCGGAGGCCGCGCGGCGCATCATGCGAGAACACATGCAGGAGGCGCGGCAGATGATGGAAGATCAGGAAGCCGAAGTGATGAAGCGGTTCATCGTGTGAAGCGGCCTGCGTTGTTGCCGTGAAACCCGTGGCGGGTCAGGTCTCCGCGACCGGCAGTTCGGTCGAGGCGAACGGCAGCGCGCGGTAGGGATCGTCCGCCACGGGCACATGGCGCAGCCAGTCGGCATAAAGGCCGTTGGTCGCGTGGCCATGCAGGACCCGCAGGGCCGCAAGCGGGGCTTCGGAGTAATCCACGCGCAACGTCATCGGCGGCGTCGTCCGGCTGACCACCAGCAGCGCCGCGGACAAGAGCCCCCGACTGTCGCCACCTGCGCGCGAGGCCGTCTCCAACGCGGTCAGAAGCCGCTCATCCAGCCCGCCTTTGCCGGTCAGGAACCCTTCAAGACAGGCATCCAGCACCGACTCGGAGGCAAGGAGGTTGCCTGCCACCACGACGCCCGGCGCCTCGCGCGCCCCGGCGACGGTGATGCTGTTCGCTCCGGTGAAATGGGCGGTCGCCCCGGTGAGGTCGAGCGCCGACATCTGCCGTTCGGCCTTGCCGGTGTCTGGCATGGTGACGCGCGCCACTGCCTCCGCTGCCGGAACTCCGCTGCGCATGAGGGCCAGCGCCTCCGTCCCCCACATCGTCGACGGGAGAGACCCCTGTGAGGCGGTCATGCCCGATTCGGCGTCTCCGCGCAGGACCCAGCCCCCGACACACAGGCTGCCCGTGGTGGCCGCCCCCCCGCAAGCGCCCGTTTTTTCGTCGTATGCGAGGATCGAAATTGTCATGGATGGGTCCTTTCGTCGTCGGACTTGAATTTATCATGAAAATTTGCCCCATTTCAATTTATCATGATAAATTAACCGCAGCCGGTGACGGCCCGGATGAAAAAACAGGAGAGGAACCCAATGTCGCTACTCAAAATGACCCGCCGCGGCCTGATGGCTGCCGGTACGGCGCTGGCGTTGACCCTGGCCACGGTGCCGGGCGCGCAGGCGCAGACGCCCCCGGGCGTGCTGATCGTCGGCCAGATCGCCGAGCCCAAGGCGCTGGACCCGGCAGCGGTGACGGCGGTGAACGACTTCCGAATCCTGATGAACGTCTACGACGGGCTGGTGCGCTACAAGGACGGCACGCTGGAGGTCGAACCTGCGCTGGCGGAAAGCTGGGAGATCTCCGAGGACGGGACCGAGTATACCTTCAAGCTGCGCGAGGGCGTGAAGTTCCACGACGGTTCCGACTTCAACGCCGAGGCGGTGAAGTTCAACTTCGACCGGATGCTGAACGAGGATCACCCCTACCACGACACCGGCCCGTTCCCGCTCGCCTTCTTCTTCTCGGCGGTGGAGAACGTCGAGGCGGTGGACGACCTGACGGTGAAGTTCACGCTGGGCAGCCCCTACGCACCGTTCCTGTCGAACCTCGCCTATCCCACCGGCCTGATCGTGTCGCCCGCCGCCGTCGAGCAATACGGCGCGGATTTCGGCCGCAACCCGTCCGGCACCGGCCCCTTCAAGTTCGCCGAATGGCGGTCGAACGAAGCCGTGGTCGTGGAGGCTAACCCCGACTACTGGGACGGCGCGCCCGAACTGCAGGCCGTCGTCTTCCGCCCGATCACCGATGCCAACACCCGCACTGCCGAGATGCTGGCAGGCGGCATCGACCTGATGGTCGAGGTGCCCCCGGTCGCCTTGTCGGAATTCCAGTCGGATGCCTACCAGGTCTTCGAACAGGCCGGCCCCCACGTCTGGTTCCTGATCCTGAACGCCAAGGAAGGTCCCTTCGCCGACAAGGCCGTGCGGCAGGCGGCGAACTACGCGATCAACAAGGAAGCGCTGGTCAACGAGGTGCTGGAAGGCACCGCGGACGTGGCCGCGGGGCCCACGCCGCCCGCCTTTGCCTGGGCCTACAATTCCGATCTGGAGCCCTACCCCTATGACCCGGAGAAGGCCAAGGCGATGCTGGCGGAGGCCGGGGCCGAGGGGGCCGAGCTGACCTTCTACGTGACCGAGGGCGGCTCCGGGATGCTCGACCCGATCGCCATGGGCACGGCGATCCAGGCGGACCTGGAGGCCGTGGGCTTCGACGTGAAGATCGAGACCTACGAGTGGAACACCTTCCTCGGAGAGGTGAACCCCGGCCTCGAAGGCAAGGCGGACATGGCCGAGATGGCATGGATGACCAACGACCCGGACACCCTGCCCTTCCTCGCGCTGCGCACCGACGCATGGCCCGACAAGGGCGGCTTCAACTCCGGCTACTATTCGAACCCGGAGGTCGATGCCCTACTGGAAGAGGCGCGCGTCGCCACCGACCAGGACAAGCGCGCCGAGCTTTACAAGGAGATGCAGACCATCGTGCAGGAAGATGCGCCCTGGGTCTTCGTCGCCAACTGGAAGCAGAACGCCGTGACATCGGACCGGGTGGAGAACTTCGCCCTGCAGCCGTCGTTCTTCCTGCTGCTCGACGACGTCGTGAAGAACTGAGGTTTCGGCGCGTTCCGCGCCGATCCGCCGGGGGGCTGCCGCCCCCCGGACCCCCCGCAGGTATTTGGCCCAAGATGAAGGGACAGGCCGTTGCCGTCCGTTCCGCGGGGTTCATGTGTTTCAGCGAAGGAGGCCGCGGCGATGACCGGCTACATCCTCAAGAGACTGGTGTCGGCGATCCCGGTGCTGCTGGGCATCACGGTGATCGTGTTCCTGATCATGGCAATGATCCCGGGCGACCCGGCGACGGCGATCCTCGGATCCTATGCGACGCCGGAGAACGTGGAGAAGCTGAACCGCGACCTCGGATTGGACAAGCCGCTGGTGTCGCAGTACTTCATCTGGCTCGGCAACATGCTGACGGGCGATTTCGGGCAATCCTTCGCGCTGAACCGGCCCGTGCTCGACGAGGTGCTGGAACGGTTCAACGGGACGCTGGTGCTGGCGGGGACATCGTTTGTCCTTTGCGCCGTGTTCGGCATCGTGGCTGGCGTGATCTCGGCCGCGAACCAGTACGGCTGGGCGGACAAGGGGATCACCTTCGCGGTCCTGCTGGGGATCTCCATCCCGTCCTTCTTCCTCGGCATGATGATGATCCTTCTGTTCGGGGTGAACCTCAGGTGGTTCCCGGTCTCCGGCATGTGGCCGATCTACGGCGACCGGACGCTCTGGGTGCTGCTCAATCATCTTGCGATGCCGGCCTTTGCCCTTGCGGTCGTCGCTACAGGTGTTGTCGCGCGGCTGTCGCGGTCGGCCATGCTCGAGGTGCTGCGGCAGGATTTCATCCGCACCGCCCGCGCCAAGGGTGTGCACGAGCGTGGCGTGATCTGGCGCCATGCGCTGAAGGCCGCGATGGTGTCGATCATCCCGGTGCTGGGCATCCAGGCGGGCTTTGTCCTGTCGGGCGCCGTCTATATCGAGATCGTCTTCCAGTGGCCCGGCGTGGGGCGGATGCTGGTCGATGCCATCCTGAAGCGTGACATCCTGCTGGTACAGGGCGGCGTGGTCTTTGTCGCCGCCTGCTACGTCCTGTTCAACATCCTCGTGGACGTGGCGCAAAGCCTTCTGGACCCGAGGATCAAGACATGAGCGCCTTCTTCAAACTCCTCGCCCGCAACCGCCTGGCCCTGGCCGGAGGGATCGTGCTGTCGCTGGTCGTGCTGCTGGCGCTGGTCACGCCGCTGCTGCCGCTGAAAGATCCGGACGTCACCAATACCGCGTTCCGGTTCCAGCCGCCGTTCTCTGAAGGGGCGCTGCTGGGCACCGATCACCTTGGCCGGGACCTGCTGGCGCGCCTGCTTTACGGCACGCGCCTGTCGCTGGCGGTGGGCTTTGCCGCGGCGGTGGCCGCCGCCACCCTGGGCGCCGCCATCGGGATCATCGCCGGCTTCTACGGCGGGCGGACCGACAATGTCATCATGCGCGGCGTCGACATGCTGATGGCCTTTCCCTACATCCTGCTGGCGCTGGCCATCGTGGCGGCGCTTGGTCCCGGGCTGCTGAACGCGCTGATCGCCGTGGCCGTGGTGAACGTGCCGTTCTTCGCGCGCAACATCCGGGGCATCACAGTGGGCATCGCGCACAAGGAGTTCGTGGATGCCGCGCGCCTTGCGGGGCTGTCGAACACCCGGATCATCCTGTCGGAGATCCTGCCGAACGTGATCCCGGTCATCGTCATCGCCATGTCCACCACCATCGGCTGGATGATCCTCGAGACCGCCGGCCTGTCGTTCCTCGGGCTCGGATCGCAGCCGCCGCAGGCCGATCTTGGATCCATGCTGGGCGAGGCGCGGTCGGCGCTGATCACCAACCCGCACACCTCCGTCGTGCCGGGCGTGATGATCCTGATCATCGTCATGTCGATCAACCTGCTGGGCGACGGGGTGCGCGACGCGCTGGACCCGCGGTTGAAGTCCGGCGCCCTGTCGCGGCCCATGGCGGCGACGCGGGTGGAGCGGGACGGACCCGTGCCGCAGGCGGAGGGCAAGGGCCTGCTGGAAGTGCAGGACCTGCAGACCCAGTTCCACGTCAAGGACCGCATCTACCGCGCGGTGGGCGGCGTGGACCTGCACGTCGAGAAGGGCGAATGCCTTGGCATCATCGGCGAATCCGGGTCCGGCAAATCGGTCACGGCGTTGTCGGTCATGGGGCTTGTCGCCTCGCCCCCCGGGGTGATCACCGGGGGCGCCGTCCGCTACGACGGCGACGACCTCGTCGGCGCGCCCTATCGCAAGCTGCGGTCGATGCGCGGCAGGAACGTCGCCTATATCTTCCAGGACCCGCTGGCCACGCTGCATCCGCTCTACCGCGTCGGCGATCAGCTGATCGAGGCGATCCGGTCGCACCGTCCCATCGGCAAGGCGGAAGGCAAGCGCAAGGCCATCGAACTGCTCGAAGCGGTACGTATCCCGAACCCCGCCAAGCGGATCACCGATTACCCGCACGAGATGTCGGGCGGGATGCGGCAGCGCGTCGGTATCGCCATGGCGCTGGCCAACGAGCCGGACATCATCATCGCCGACGAACCGACGACCGCGCTCGACGTGACGGTGCAGGCGCAGGTGCTGACCATCCTCGACGACCTCCGTCGCTCTCGCGGGCTGGCCATCGTGTTCATCACCCATGACTTCGGTGTGGTGGCGCAATTGTGCGACCGTGTGGCGGTGATGTACGCCGGGCGGATCGTGGAAGAAGGCACCACCGACGAGATCCTGAAGGCGCCCCGCCATCCCTACACCGCACGGCTCATGGCCTGCGTGCCGGAACTGGGCGGGGGCAAGCGGCGGCTGGAGGCCATCGCCGGCCTGCCGCCGGTGGTCGATAGGCTGCCCGCCGGATGCGCCTTTGCCGACCGCTGCATGAAGGCGCAGGACGATTGCCGGCAGGGCGACATTCCCTTGGAGCGCGTCGGCTCGCACGCCGTGCGGTGCCTCTATCCCGAAACCCCGCTGTCGGAGGCCGCCGAATGACCGATGCCCTGACCCTCTCCAACCTGTCGAAGACCTTTCCAGTGGGGCGTTCCCTGCTGGGCAAGTCCACCGGATCGGTCAAGGCCGTCCATCCGATCACGCTGTCGGTGCGCAAGGGCGAGACCCTTGGCATCGTGGGCGAATCCGGCTGCGGGAAGTCGACGCTGGCGCGGATGCTCGTGGGGCTGCTGCCGCCCTCCACCGGGACGATCCAGATCGAGGGCAAGGCGCTCGACAATGCGGACCCGGCGGCCTTCGGCAAGCGCATCCAGTACGTCTTCCAGGACCCGATCTCGTCGCTGAACCCGCGCAAGACGATCCGGCAGGTGATGGAAGCGCCGCTCAAACACCTTCACGGCATGCCCGCCGCGAAGCGCCGGGAGCGCATCCGCGAGATCTTCGACAGCGTGAACCTGCGCGAGGAGTTCCTCGACCGCTACCCGCATGAATTCTCGGGCGGGCAGGCGCAGCGGATCGGCATCGCGCGGGCACTGGCGGCCAATGCGTCCATCCTGATCCTCGACGAACCGGTGTCTGCCCTCGACGTGTCGGTGCAGGCGCAGGTGCTGAACCTGCTGGCCGACCTGCGCCGCGAATACGACCTGACCTACCTCTTCATCAGCCATGACCTTGCGGTGGTGGAGGCGGTCAGCGACCGGATCGCGGTGCTGTACTTCGGATCGGTAGTGGAGGTCGGCCCGGCGGAAGAGGTCTTTGCCCAGCCCCGCCATCCCTACACCCAGCTTCTGGCCAACAGCGCGCCGGTCGTTGGCCGCCCGCTGACCGCGCCAGAAGGCAAGGCAACCGAACTTCCCGACCCGCTGAACCCGCCGCGGGGCTGCGCCTTTGCGGCGCGCTGTCCCCGCGCCAGCGACAAGTGCCGGGCGGAGGTGCCCAAGCTGACGCCGGTCGGGGGGCAGACGGAAGCCGCCTGTTTCCACCCGCTCGGCGACTGACCCGGCGCGGCACAGGAAAGACGTGCCAAACCGCCCGCGCGCACCTATCTGGGGAGGATGACGCTTCCTCCTCCCCTCCGGGACTGGTTCCACGCCCGCGGCTGGCAAGTCCACCCGCACCAGCAGGCCATGCTGGAGCGCGCCGCCTCGCCCTCGCTGCTGCTGATCGCCCCGACCGGCGGCGGCAAGACGCTGGCGGGTTTCCTGCCGACCCTGTCGGAACTGACGGACCGGCCGCGCGACGGCCTGCACACGCTCTACATCTCGCCGCTGAAGGCGCTGGCCGCCGACATCCGGCGCAACCTGCTGATCCCCATCGAGGAGGCGGGCCTGCCAATCCGGGTGGAGGATCGCACCGGCGACACCTCCTATGCCCGCAAGCGCCGGCAACGCGCCGACCCGCCGCACATCCTGCTGACCACCCCGGAATCCCTGGCACTCCTGACGTCCTACGAGGACGCCGCCCGCACCTTCGCCGGCATCGAACGGGTCGTCATCGACGAGATCCACGCACTGGCGGAATCGAAACGCGGCGACCAGTTGATGCTGGCGCTGGCGCGCTTGCAGACGCTGGCGCCGAACCTGCGCCGCGTCGGTCTGTCGGCCACGGTGGAGGACCCCGGCGCCATCGCACGGCTGATGTCCTTCGGCGATACCACGACCGAGATCCTGCACGCCGATCCCGGACCCGATCCGGACATCCGGATGCTGCGCACAGAAGAGGCCCCGCCCTGGGCCGGCGGCGGCGCGGCCTATGCCATTCCCGCCGTGCTCGAGCAGGTGAAGCAGCACAAGACCACGCTCATCTTCCACAACACCCGCGCACAGGCCGAGATCTTCTTTCACAACCTGTGGCTCGCGAACGAGGACGCGCTGCCGATCGGCATCCACCACGGCTCGCTCGACCGGGGGCAGCGCGAGAAGGTCGAGGCCGCGATGGTCGCCGGGCAGTTGCGGGCCATCGTCTGCACCGGCTCGCTCGACCTCGGGATCGACTGGGGGGACGTGGACCTCGTGATCCAGGTCGGCGCACCGAAGAACGTCAAGCGGCTGGTGCAGCGGATCGGGCGCGCGAACCACCGCTACAACGCCCCGTCGAAGGCGTTGCTGGTGCCCGCCAACCGTTTCGAGATCGTCGAATGCGTGGCGGCGCTGGAGGCGGTGAAGGCGCATGACCTCGACGGCGAGCCGCGCGGTCCCGGGCCGCGCGACGTGCTCTGCCAGCACATCCTGATCGCCGCCGCCTCCGGCCCGTTCGACGCCGACACCCTCTATGCCGAAATGTCGGCCGCCGGTCCCTATCGCGGGCTGAGCCGCGCGCAGTTCGACGCCTGCCTCGATTTCTGCGCCACGGGCGGCTACGCCCTGCGCGCCTACGACCAGTGGAAGCGTCTGCAACTGAGGCCGGACGGGCTGTGGCAGCTGCGCGACCCGCGCTCCGCGGTGCGCATCCGGCAGAACGTCGGCACGATCCAGGACACCGACACGCTGAAGGTGCGCTGGAAGGGACGCGGCGGCGCGCCTCTGGGCGAGATCGAGGAAGGCTTTGCCGCCTCGCTGACGAAGGGCGACACATTCCTGATCGGCGGACAGATCGTGCGCTACGAGGGGCTGCGCGAACTGACCGTCGAGGTGACGCGCGACGCCCAAAAGAAGCCCAAGATCGCCACCTTCATGGGCACGAAGTTCGCCACCTCCACGCAGCTTTCGGAACGTATCCTGCGGCTCTTCCAGCAGGACACCTGGCCCGAGCTGCCGGACCATACCGCGCAATGGCTGGCGCTTCAGCGCGAACGCTCGCGCGTGCCCGAACCCGGGCGCCTTCTGGTCGAGAGCTTCCCCCACGACGGGCGCGAGCAGTTCGTGGCCTACGGCTTTGCCGGACGGAACGCGATGCAGACGCTGGGCCTGCTGCTGACCAAGCGGATGGAGGAGATGGGCCTCGCCCCCATGGGCTTCGTCGCGACGGATTACGCAACCCTGATCTGGGGACTGGACTGCGTGACCGATCCCGCCCCGCTTTTCGACGTGACAGCGCTGGAGGCGGGTCTCGAGGGCTGGCTGGCGGGCAACGCGGTGATGAAGCGGACCTTCCGCGCCTCCGCCACCATCGCCGGGCTGATCGAGCGGCAACTGGGCGGCCAGCGCAAGACGGGCCGGCAGGCCACCATGTCGTCGGACATCCTCTACGATACGCTGCTGAGGTACGACCCCGACCACCTGCTGATGCAGATCACGCGGGAAGAGGCCATGCGGGGTCTCGTCGACTTCTCGCGCATCCGCGAGATGTGCGCCCGCGTGGGAGACCGCATCGACCACGTGCAACTCGACCGCGTGACACCGCTGGCCGCGCCGCTCTTCCTCGAACCCGGACGCGTGCCGGTGAACGGGTCCGCCGATCAGCGGCTGCTGGAGGAAGAGGTCACCCGCCTGATGTCCGAGAGCGGCCTCGCCCAGGTCGAAGTGCCGAAGAAGGCATGGCGCGTCCCGTTCTAGCGCGTGGACGGCTGGTCACGCCCTTCGAACAGCCTCAGCATCTCCTCCACGTCCTGCACGCGGATCGGTTTCTCGAAATATCCGCGCACGAGGGGACGCTCCGCTGCACGAGCCCGGTCCCGTTCGGCGCTGGAGGAGGAGACCATGACCACGATCACATCCTTGGGCCAGCCCTGCTCGATCATCCGGGCGCGCAGGGCGTCGACCGTCTGGAAGCCGTCCATGACCGGCATCGAGATATCCATCAGCACCAGCGGCCCTTCGGAGGCGGCGACACGCGGCTGGTCGAACAACTTGTCCAGAAAGATGCGGCCATCCTCCGCCTCGTGCACCGCGGCGAAGCGTCCCGACTTCGCCAGCCGCCGCCGCGCTGTGTAGCGGTCGACCTCCCGGTCGTCGACAATGTAGGCGTCTATCATGCCTCGCCCTCCATGCGGATCGGCAGGTCGAGCGTGAAGGTCGTGCCCTCCCCCTCTATGCTGCTCGCGGCGATCCTCCCGCCCAGCCGTTCCACGCTGCGCTGCACGAGGTTCAGGCCAATGCCGGAGCCGCCCCGGTCGCCATGCTTGCGGAACAGACCGAAGATCTCCGGCAGGACCGCTTCGGGGATGCCGATGCCGTTGTCGCTGACGATGATCCTGAGGTGCTCGCCTGTCTGGCGGGCGGTGACCTGCACCACCAGCTCGGCCTTCATGTCGTCCCGGTAGCGCAGCGCGTTGGACAGCAGATTCCGCAGCACGGTCCTGAGCGTGGCCCCCTCCGTCGCGACCGTTTCCGGCAGCGCGAGTTCCAGCTCCAGCCGCGCAGAGACGGCGCCGCCGCTCAGGTCCCGCCAGAGCTGGCGAATGAGGCCGCCGAGATCGACGGGGACCCGCGCGATCCCGCGTTCCGTCGTCATGGTGGCCAAGAGGACGCTCTCGATCTCCGACACGCTGTGTTCCGCGATCTCGGCGGCGCGGGCAAGGTTGTCGCCCAGGTCGGCAGTTTCCCCGGCCGCGAAATCCTCCCGGCAGAGGCTCAGCAACCCGGCGATGGAGGCGAGCGGCGCTTTGAGGTCGTGGCTGACCCCGCGGCTGAACTGTTCGAGATCCGCGTTCAGCCGTTCCAGTTCATGCGCGCGGGCGGCCAGCGCGCGCTCCGTCTCGATCCGTTCGGTCAGGTCGACCAGCGTGGCGACCACACCCGTCTGCCCGTCAAGGTCGATGCGGTCCAGCGTCGCCTCCACCGTCACGCCATGGCCGTCGCGGTGGCGCGCGGTCACGGTGCGCGACCGCCCCTTTGCCCGCACATCCGGCAGCAGTGCAAAACTGCGGCGGTAGACCTGGTGGGCGACGCGCAGATCCTCGGGCACGAGATCCTCGACCGGACGGCCCAGCAGTTCCTCCGGCGTGTAGCCGAGCAGCGGGGTGACCGCGCGATTGACGAAGTCGATCCGGCCGCCCGCATCCACGACGACCATCGTGCAGGACGCCGCATCCATGACAGAGCTGATCCGTTCCCGCTGCGCATGGCGGTGCCGCAGGTCAAGCGCCACGACGATCACATGCGGACCGCCATCGACGACCACCGGCTCCAGCGCCAGTTCCAGTGGGAGCACGGTGCCGTCCCTGGCAACGCCCTTCACCTCCCTCTCCGCCCCCATGCGGCGCTTGGCGGGGATCACGTTGAACGCCTGGCGCAACGCCACGTGCCCCGACCGCAGATGTTCCGGCAGCAGCGTTTCGACCGGCGCGCCGGTCAGCGCGCCGGGTCCGTAGCCGAAGAGCGCATCGAATTCGGCATTGCAGGTCCGGATGCGGCCATCCGGCGCCACCAGCATCATCGCGATGGGCGAGACGCCAAAGGCCATCCCGATCACGTCGAGGTTCATCTGCACGTCCATCTCCGCCAACGTCCCGCCCAAGGGCCGGACATATGCACCGAACGCTATCCATCCCGGGTGAAGATTCCATTGAGAGCGCCCCGCAGCCCCTTGCCACGCCGCCGCCAAACCGCCAAAAACAAAGCATGAACACACACGCGTTCACCTTCCATGGCGCAGATCTGCACGCCCTCCCCTCCGGCGCCCTATACTGGCCGGACGAAGCTTTGCTGGTCGTCTCTGACCTGCATCTTGGCAAGGCCGCGCGGCTGGCAGCCACGGGCGGTGCCGCCCTTCCCCCCTACGAGACGCGCGATACGCTGGCGCGGCTGGACGACGTGCTGACCGTAACGCGGGCGCGCACCGTGATCTGCCTCGGCGACAGTTTCGATGCGCCGGGGCTGGACACCTGCCTGCCCGACGAGGACCTCGATACACTGACGCGGATGAAGGCGGGGCGGCGCTGGATCTGGATCGAGGGCAACCACGATCCCGGCCCGCTGACCCTGGGAGGCGAGCATCATGCCGACCTCCAACTCGGACCGTTGACGTTCCGCCACATCGCTACCTCCGGCCCCGGCGAGGTGTCCGGCCACTACCATCCCAAGGCGCGGATCAATGCGCGGGGGCGCGGCTTTTCCATGCCCTGTTTCCTCTGCGATGCGGACCGGCTGATCCTGCCTGCGTTCGGCACCTATACCGGCGGGCTTTATACCGACAGCCCGGTGCTCTCGGCGCTGATGGGCCGCGACGCCTGCGCGATCCTCACCGGGACGCGGCCGGTGGCCATCCCCATGCCGCGCCGCCTGACCGGCACATGAACCGAAGGCCCGATCCCGCCATGACACTGACCGACCGCATCAAGGACAGCTTTGCCCGACAGGGACTTCTCCGCACGCTGGGGGCAAGGGTGGTGTCGGTCGAGCCCGGCGCCGTCACGCTTGCCCTGCCGCTGACGGAGGCGCTGACCCAGCAGCAGGGCTATGCCCATGGCGGCGTGGCCTTCTCGCTTGGCGACAGCGCCGCGGGCTATGCCGCCGTGTCCCTGCTCGAGCCGGAGTTCGATGTGGTGACGTCCGACATGACGATCCACTACCTCGCGCCGGGCCTGGGCGACACGCTGGAGGCGCGCGGCACGGTCATCCGTCCCGGGCGGCGGATGCTGGTCACGCAGGCCGACATCTACACGGTGGCCGAGGACAAAGAGACGCACATCGCGCGCATGACCGGCACCATGGTCCGGGTGACGCCGAGCGCCTGACCGATCACACAGCCCTGCGCCGGGAACCTCACCCGCCACCCGCCCGTTTTGAGTGTGCGGACGGCAAACGAGGCAACGATGACGAGCTACAACACCAACACGAGCGGCAAGCAATGGTCCGGGCCGCGGGCCGTGCCATTGCTCGTGGATCGCCTTCATGACCTCGCGGACGAATGCGACGAGGTCACCATCGACATGCTGATGCGCCAGATCGGGACGCAGGGGCACGCGCCGCTCCTGATGATCGTGTCCCTGCTGATGGTCCTGCCCACCGGGCTTATCCCCGGGGTCGGCGGTGCACTTGGCGCGGTCGTCGCGGCCATCGGACTGCAGATGCTGCTGGGGCACGGCAGTTTCTGGCTGCCCGGTTTCCTCAGCCGCCGCGGCATGTCGGCCGAGCGGGTCCGCAACCTCGCCGACCGCATCCACCCCGCCTCCATGTGGCTCCGCCGGCATCTGCACCGACGTATGGAACCGCTGTCGAACGGGGCCCTGTCCCTCTCGATCATCGCCCTGCTGCTGATCGCCTGCGGCGCGTCGCTGTTCGTGATCGGCGCGATTCCCGTGGCGACCCCGCTTGTCGGCTTGCCGGTGGCCCTGTTCGGCATCGGCATCCTTGCCCGTGACGGCGCGGTCGTGGCCGCGGGTTACGTTTTGACGGCGCTGGTGGCCGGGGTGATCGTCTGGCTGATGTGACACGGGCCGGGCGGCCGGGCATGACATGAAACGGGCCAGAGCAAGGCTCCGGCCCGGCATGTGATCAAACCGCAGCCATGGCGGCTTCAGGCGGTCAGGCCTTCCGGCTCCGCAAGGTCGTTGGCACGGCAGCACGCCGTGACGGTGTTGGCCAGAAGGCAGGCAATCGTCATCGGTCCAACGCCGCCCGGAACCGGGGTGATGGCGCCCGCGACCTCGGCACAGCTGTCGAACTGGCAGTCCCCCACCAGACGCGTCTTGCCCTCGCCTTTTTCCGGCGCGTCGATGCGGTTGATGCCCACGTCGATCACCGTTGCGCCGGGCTTGATCCAGTCGCCGGGCACCATCTCGGGCCGTCCAACCGCCGCGACAACGATATCCGCCCGTCTCACCACCTCGGCCAGGTTCTTCGTCCGCGAATGCGCAATGGTCACCGTGCAGCTGTCGCCCAACAGCAGTTGTGCCATGGGCTTGCCGACGATGTTCGACCGGCCGATCACCACCGCGTCCATCCCGGAGAGCGAGCCGTGGTGATCCCGCAGCATCATCAGGCACCCCAGCGGCGTGCACGGCACCATCGACTTCTGCCCGGTGCCCAGCAGGCCGACGTTGGAGATGTGGAACCCGTCCACGTCCTTGGCCGGGGAAATCGCGTTGATCACCAGATCCTCGTCGAGGTGCTTCGGCAGGGGAAGCTGCACGAGGATGCCATGCACCTCAGGATCGTTGTTCAGCTTGTCGATCAGCGCCAGCAGGTCCGCCTCCTCGGTCGCGGCATCGAGCTTGTACTCGTAGGAGTTCATGCCGACCTCGACGGTCTGCTTGCCCTTCGAGCGCACGTAGACCTGGCTCGCCGGGTCCTCGCCCACAAGGACCACGGCCAGACCGGGCGTGATGCCGTGATCGTCCTTCAGGCGGGTTACGTGCTCCGCCACCTTGCCCCGCACCGTCGCCGCGAAGGCCTTGCCGTCAATCAGAGTTGCCGTCATCCGTCCGTCCCTTCCTTGCCCAGAACACGCTCTTCGCGCGCGATGATCTCGTCGATCATGATCTTCCACATCCCCGCGACCATCGCGCCGGGCAGCCCCGCCGCCTCGGCCCGGCCCGAGACATTCTCCAGCACCGCCGCCACGCGGGAGGGTGCGGCCGCTGCAAGCCCCTCGCGGTGCTTCAGTTCTGCGGCCCGTTCCGTGTAGGACCACCGCTCCGCCAGGAGCGCCATCAATTTCGCATCGACCGCATCGATACAGGCGCGCATCTCAGCCACGGTCTCTATCTCTGCCGCTGTCTTCCGCATTCCTGCCTCCACATCCTGTCCGCCCGTTCCGGTGCCACAGCCCTACACGCCCGGCCCGGTCTTTTCCATGCCGGGTGCGGGCGGCGGGACGGCGGGCGGGGCGAATTCGAAGAAGAGCGCCGTCCCGCCGTTTCCGATCGGATCAGATCCGGCTCAGAAAAGACCCTCAATCAGCCCGTCCGCGTTCAGCCGGATCGATTCCGCGGCAGGTACGCGCGGCAGGCCGGGCATGGTCATGATCTCGCCGCAGACCACCACGACAAAGCCCGCCCCCGCCGACAGCCGCACTTCCCGCACCGGGATGTCGAAGCCGGTGGGCGCGCCGCGCTGGCCCGGATCGGTCGAGAACGAGTATTGCGTCTTCGCCATGCAGACCGGCAGGTGACCGTAGCCCTGGTCTTCCCACTCCTTCAGTTGGCCGCGGATCTTCGCGTCCATCACCACGCCATCCGCGCGGTAGATCTCCTTGCAGACCGTCTCGATCTTCTCGGCCAGCGGCAGGGCGTCGCCATAAAGCGGCGCGTAGTTGGCCGACCCGCCCTCGCAGAGCTCGACCACCTTCCTCGCGGTCTCCTCGATGCCGGCGCCGCCTTCGGCCCAGTGCTTGTTGAGGATCGCGTCCACGCCCAGCGACGCGCAGTAGTCGACGACCGCCTGCACCTCGGCATCGGTGTCGGTGACGAAGTGGTTGATCCCCACCACCGCCGGCACGCCGAACTTCTTCATGTTCTCGATATGACGGCCGAGGTTCGGGCAGCCGTCCTTCACCGCCTGCACGTTCTCGGTGCCAAGGTCCGCCTTGGCGACGCCACCGTTCATCTTCATCGCACGCACCGTGGCGACGATCACAACCGCGTCGGGGCGCAGCCCGGCCTTGCGGCACTTGATGTCCATGAACTTCTCGGCGCCCAAGTCCGCACCGAAGCCGGCTTCCGTCACCACGTAATCCGCCAGCTTCAGCGCCGTCGTCGTGGCGATGACGGAGTTGCAGCCATGCGCGATGTTGGCGAACGGGCCGCCATGCACGAAGGCCGGGTTGTTCTCCAGCGTCTGGACGAGGTTCGGCTGCATCGCGTCCTTCAGCAGGACAGTCATCGCACCTTCGGCCTTGATGTCGCGGCAGAAGACCGGCGACCTGTCACGCCGATACGCCACGATCATGTCACCCAGCCGCTTTTCGAGGTCCTTCAGGTTCTTGGCGAGGCAGAGGATCGCCATGACCTCGGACGCAACGGTGATGTCGAAACCGTCCTCGCGCGGGAACCCGTTGGCCACCCCGCCGAGGGAAGAGGTGATCTGGCGCAGCGAGCGGTCGTTCATGTCCACCACACGGCGCCATGTCACCCGGCGCTGGTCGATCTCGGCCTCGTTGCCCCAGTAGATGTGGTTGTCGATCATCGCCGACAGCAGCGAATGCGCCGAGGTGATCGCATGGAAGTCGCCGGTGAAGTGGAGGTTCATCTCCTCCATCGGCACGACCTGCGCGTATCCGCCCCCGGCCGCGCCGCCCTTCATCCCGAAGTTCGGCCCGAGCGAGGCTTCGCGGATGCAGATCATCGCCTTCTTGCCGATGCGGTTCAGGCCGTCGCCCAGACCCACGGTGGTGGTGGTCTTGCCTTCGCCCGCAGGGGTCGGATTGATCGCCGTCACAAGGATCAGCTTGCCATCGGGCCGCGACTGGACGGAATCGATGAAAGCCTGACCGATCTTCGCCTTGTCGTGGCCGTAGGGCAGCAGGTGTTCGTTCGGAATACCAAGGACGTCGCCGATCTCCTGTATCGGTTTCTTCCGGGCTTCACGGGCGATTTCGATGTCCGACTTATGGGCCATGTTGCTTGTTATCCCTGCTGGCAGTTCCTGAATTGCCCGGATTGTTAGCGGTCCGCAGACCGTCCGTCCCGGTGAATCCGACATTTCGGCGCGATGATGCGGCGCACCGGACACTGTGCCGCGCCCGGGACGAAACCGGGAACGCACGCCCGCCCGACAGGCACCGGATGCCGTGCGGAGTGTTGCCGTTCACCCGATCCGGGGAAAGGCATACCTTCGGCGCATCCTTGCGCCTGAGGAGATCAACGGCGTGGCGCCACGAGCCGGCAGCATCGCCACGTCAGGCCTCCCCCCGCCATGCGCGCTGATCCGGGACGTGCAGCACCAGCTTGTCCCCGACTGCCACGCGCCCCTCGCGGGCGACAAAGGCCGTGACCCCGCGGCGCCCGTCGGACGCCTTCCGGAACCCCTTCGCCGCGTCTCCGATCTCCTGCATGAGGCTGCGGGCCGGTTGCTGGCAGGGACGGTTCTCCATGTCCACAACCATGGTCGCGCCAGAGGTCGCCTGCAACCGGGAGGATGGCGGCACGAAGGTGAAGTCGGGAATGCCGCGGATCACCATGCTGGCGCCGAGCCGTGCCGGGTTCACGGTCTCGACGCCCATCGCCGCCGCGATCTGGTCAAGCTCCTCGGCGCTGACGATGCTCAGCTGTCGCTCGTTCAGGATCTGCGTGCCGCGCGGGTATTGCGAGGTGACCCGTGAACAGGATTCCCGCGTCTGTCCGCCGTGCACCGATCCGGCCATGCCGGCAAAGGTCAGGTCCACCGCCTCGACGGGCTCCGCCATCAGCGCCTTGCGGTCCATGCTCGTGACGATACCCAGCCAGATGACCTCGGCTGTCCATTTCGTCGGTTTCAAAGCCGGCATCGTGCCCTCCGCCTGTTCGTTGCGCGTGCAGGTAAAGCGCGTGCGGCGGGATGCGCAAGGGCACAAACCGGAGGCAGGCCGGAGCGCGGATTGCTGGCCGTTCATACGCGGACGGTGAAGAACAGCCTTTGGAAAGGGAAGAGGACGCTGCCGTCCTCAGACGCGGGATAGGCGCCCGCCATGGCGGCATCGCAGGCGGCGATCAGGGCGGCCCGCCTTTCGGGATCGAGCGACCGAAGCAGCGGCCGGGCAAAGGTCGCCTCCGTGAAGCGGCGCACCGGGTGGCCGTCATCCGAGGGCGCCAGCACCTGGAAATAGGTCGTTTCCCACAACTGGACCTCCCCCAACGGCGCCAGAATGTGATGATAGGCAGCGGGTTCGAGGATGCCGGGCACGTCGTCCGGTTCGACGCCGAACAGTTGGTGGGCGAGGTGGAGCCACGTCCGGTGCGACGGCGCATCGTTCTGGTGGGGCATCTGCACCGCCAGCACCCCGCCCGGCGTGAGCGTCGCCGCGAGCCGGGGCAACAGAACTTCGTGATCGCCCAGCCATTGCAGGGCGGCGTTGGAAAAGATCAGCGCCGGCGGCGTCTCGGGCTGCCACGTCGCGATGTCCGCCTGCACGAGGTCGTCGTTGCGTCCGCGCGCATCGGCCAGCATCTCGGCCGAGGCATCCACGCCGACCAGTTGCCGGTCCTTGCCAAGCGTCGCCCTCAACGCCTCCGATACGGCCCCCGCACCGCATCCGAGGTCCACGACGGGCCCCTCGGGCAGCGACGGCAAGGAGCGCAGCAGATCGAGCGCGGGCCGCAAACGAAGACCCCGGAATCTGCCATAGATCCCGGGGTCCCAAATCATGCCATCGGCACCGTTCATGCAGAGGGCTCTGGTTCCAGTCCGCCCTCTTCGCCGTTCTTCTTCGGCCGGGTCTTCGGAATGGCGGTGAGGCTCGGCTTCTTCTCCTCGACCGCGGCGCCGGACCCACCTTCGCCATCCTCGGACTGCGGCGGTTCGCCCCGGATGACGCGCTCGATCTCCTCGCCGGTCAGGGTCTCGTATTCCAGAAGACCCTTGGCCAGCCGCTCCCAGTCGTCGCGGCGGTCCGTCAGGATCTGATAGGCGCGGTCATAGGCCTCGGAGATGAAGCGGCGCACTTCTTCCTCGATCATGCGCTTGGTCTCTGCCGACACCGACAGGCCCGCGGTGTTGCCGGAGTAACCCTCGGCGGCCTCGCGGTAGTCGATGTTGCCGACCTTGTCGGACATGCCCCACTGCAGGACCATCGCCCGGGCCAGCGCAGAGGCCTGCTGGATGTCGCCAGCCGGTCCGTTCGACACATTTGGTTCGCCGTACTTGATGATCTCGGCGGCCTTGCCCGCCATGGTCATCGCCATCTTTTCCTCGCACTCTGACTTGTGCCAGTTCAGACGGTCGATTTCCGGCAGCGACACGACCATGCCAAGTGCGCCGCCGCGCGGGATGATCGTGGCCTTGTAGACCGGATCGCACTGCGGCAACGACAGGCCGACGATGGCGTGACCGGCCTCGTGGTAGGCGGTCTTTTCCTTCTGGTCGTCGGTCAGCACCATGGAGCGGCGCTCCGCCCCCATCATGACCTTGTCCTTGGCGTTCTCGAAATCGATCATGGTGACGAAACGCCTGCCCACACGCGCGGCCATCAGCGCCGCCTCGTTCACGAGGTTTGCCAGATCGGCACCAGAGAAGCCCGGCGTGCCGCGCGCGATGATGCGCAGGTCGACGTCCGGCCCCAGCGGGGTCTTCTTCGCATGCACGCCGAGGATCTTCTCGCGGCCCTTGATGTCCGGGTTCGGCACGGTGACCTGACGGTCGAAACGGCCGGGACGCAGCAGCGCCGGGTCGAGAACGTCGCGGCGGTTGGTGGCGGCGATGATGATGACACCCTCGTTCGCCTCGAAACCGTCCATCTCGACCAGAAGCTGGTTCAGCGTCTGTTCGCGTTCGTCGTTGCCACCGCCATAGCCCTGGCCACGGGCGCGGCCCACGGCGTCGATCTCGTCGATGAAGACGATGCAGGGCGCGTTCTTCTTGGCCTGCTCGAACATGTCGCGAACACGGCTTGCGCCCACACCCACGAACATCTCGACGAAGTCGGAGCCCGAGATGGTGAAGAACGGGACACCCGCCTCGCCCGCAATGGCGCGGGCCAGCAGCGTCTTACCGGTACCCGGAGGGCCCACAAGCAGCGCCCCTTTGGGGATCTTGCCGCCGAGGCGGGAGAACTTCTGCGGGTTGCGCAGGAACTCGACGATCTCCTCGAGTTCTTCCTTGGCCTCGTCGATGCCCGCCACGTCGTCGAAGGTCACGCGGCCATGCTTTTCGGTCAGCAGCTTGGCCTTGGACTTGCCAAAGCCCATGGCGCCACCTTTGCCGCCGCCCTGCATGCGGTTCATGAAATAGATCCACACGCCGATCAGCAGAAGGAACGGTAGCAGGTTCAACAGGAAGACCTGAAAGCCGGACGACTCCTGGCTCTTCGCGGAAATCGGGATGTTGTTGTCCAGAAGGAGGTTTGTCACCTCCGCGTCCTCGGGCTTGATCGTGACGTAATCCTGCCCGTCGTTCGTGCTGTAACGCACCTGCTCGCCATCGATTGTGGCGGAGGACACGTTCTGGCTTTCGACCGCCTTGACGAAGTCCGAATACCCGGTCTCACGGCTTTGCAGGGTCGGATTGTTGCCCGAGAAAAGATTGAAAAGCGCGAGGATCAGCAGGAACAAGACGACCCAGAAGGCGATGTTGCGAGCGTTGCCCAAGAGGGGACTCCTTTGCAGACGGAACCGGGCGCCCGAGCGGCAGGCGCCGTTTCAGCTTAACATAGAGATATGTGGCCCGGGTTCAATGCGTCATGAGGAACGCGGCGAAGGTCAGCCCCTGCTTTCCGAACGGCCGGTAGAGGATGTCGCGCGTGCCCTGCGCCACGCTGATGCGGGCCCCGCCCGCGTCATTCGCCACCATCGGCAGGGACCGCGCTGCGCGGTAGGTCAATCCGTCACGCTCCTCCGCGCTCAACGATTGCCATCCCGCGTCCCCGAGGGGCACCAGACCCGCTGCCCCCGTCTCCCGCCGCGCCTCCGGCGACAACATCCAGCGCCCGTCCCACAACCCCGCGTCGTCGTCTGCCAGCCCCTCGAGCGCCGCGTATTCCCGGAAGACCCGGATGTGCGTGCGTTCGGCCACTATCTCGCACCCGCCCAGCGTGCCTCCGCCACCGGAGAGCACCCGGTCCAGGACCTCTTCCAGCCGCGCGGCACGTGGGCGCCGGACCGTGCCCGAGACGAAGCCGATCCCGCCGGCTAGCAGCCGCAGCTGCACTTCGCGCGGCAGCCCTGCAAAACCGTCCCGTTCCAGCAGCAGGTCGCCGGTCGGCACACCGCGATGGTGCCCCTCCTGACCGATCCGATCCCACGCCGCCGCTGTCTGAACACGCAGCGAGTCCCGCGCGCGGGCCATACGCTCTGCCGTCGCGGCCAGCATCGGGACGTCCAGCCCAAGGTCCGCCAGACCGGGCAGCGCCGCCCGGATGCGCGCACGGGCATATGCCGGATCTTCGTTCGTCGGATCATCCACGAAGGGCACCTTCAGGACGCGCACGTGATGCCGCAGTTCTGCCCGCCGCATCGACAGGCAGGGCCGGACGATCTCGAAGGTCCCGTCCTCGCCCGGCCCATCGGCACGCCTGTCCCCTGTGCTCGATACCGCTCCGTCAGGATGAACACAGCTCTCCTGCGAGGGCGCCTCCCCGATCATCGGCGCGAATGCATTCGCCGCCAGAGGCGGCTGATCGACCACCCGGCGGGCCTGTATCGCAGACAGCCCGTCGACCCCGGACCCGCGCGCCAGCCGCATCAAGAAGGTCTCGGCCACGTCGTCCTGCGTATGCGCCACCAGCACATGCCGCAGATGGCCGCGCCACCCGGCGATCAGCCGAAGGCGCGCCTCGCGAGCCGCCTCCATGGCGTTGCCCCTTCCGTCCCAGGACCATTGCAGCGTCGCATGCGGCCAGCCCAGCAGGGCACATTCGGCTGCGACCATCTCTGCCTCTGCCGCCGCCTCCGTGCGGAAACCGTGGTTGATCGTGACCACCCACAGGCGCACGCCGAACACGCGCGCCCAGCCATGCGCCAGAGCCAGCATGGCCATGGAGTCCCCGCCTCCCGACACCGCCAGACCAATCTCGGATGGAAAAGAGGGCCCCAGCAGGGCCCCCATCTCTTCCGCGAAACGCTGGTCAAGGCTCACCGGCAGCCCCTTCATCTTGGCAAAAATACCTGCTCTTCAGGCCACCTAAACCCGGATCAGTCAGGCCGGGCACAAAAGGCCCGGACGTGTCTCATTCCACCGGGCAGCCGAGCGCGATGCGGCTATCCGCCGCCGCGTTGATGACCTCCGAGCCGGGATAGCGGTTGCCCACTTCGGCGAGCGTCACGCAGGCCTCGGAGACGGAGCCCAGCTTGCCCAGCGTCTCTCCCAGCCGCCACAGGGCCTGGGGTGCGATCTGATCGTCGGGGAAACGGGAATAGGCGTCGAGGTAACGCCGGGCGGCCTCGCGCGTGTCGCCCTGCGCTTCCAGCGCCTGCCCCTCAGCTACCAGCGCCGCGGATTCCAGCGGGCTGCCCGGGTAGGTCTGGCGGAAGTTGGCAAACAGGTCGGAGGCGCGGGCATTGTCACCCCCATCGAGCGCTTCCTGCGCGGCGCGGAAATCGGCTTCCTCGCTGACGGCCAGTTCGCCGTCGAACGGCAGATCGTCGGTACCCGCCGCAACCGGAGCGTCGGCCACCGGGGCCGTCTCGCCGCCAAACGAAGTGCCCTGCCCGACCGAGGACAGGTCACAGCCGGGTTCCAGCTCACACACCCGGAACTGCAGGTCGCTGATCCGGTTGCCGCCGTCCTCGGCGACCTGGCCGATGCGGAACTCTAGCTCCTCGGCCTTGGCCGTCACGCGCTGCAATTCGGACTCGATGGTGTTCAGCCGTTGCAACACGTCGCCCGACACCTGCACCGTGGAGCTGCCCGTTGTGGACAACTCACGCTTCAGCTTCTGCACCTCGACCGACAGGACAGCGAGGTCCTGCTTCACATCGGCAAGCGTTTCCGCCTGCACCGGCGCGGCGGCGAAGACCGCCGCAACCATGATCCACCCCCAGCGCATCGGCTCAGCCCATCAGCGATCCGGCGGCGATGACAGTCACCGCGCGGCGGTTCTTGGCATAGCACGCCTCTTCGGAGCAGATCTCGATGGGACGCTCCTTGCCGTAGCTGACGAACTTCAGGCGGTTCTGCGACACGCCCCTCGACACGAGGTATTCCATCACCGCGTTGGCGCGGCGTGCACCGAGCGCGAGGTTGTATTCGCGGGTGCCCTGTTCGTCGGCGTGACCTTCGATCACCGCCATGTAGTCGGCGTTGGTCATCAGCCACTGCGCCTGGCCGTCCAGCACCGTGCGCGCCTCCGGCGAGAGGCTCGACTGGTCGACGGCGAACAGCACGCGGTCACCGACGCGCTGGTTGAAATACGCCATGGAGGTCGGGTCATCGACGCTGCCCGGAATGACCCCGCTCGATACGCCGCCACCGTTGCGCGAGGCGTCGTTTGCACCCGCGCCGTTGGCGCCGAAGCGGTTGGGATTGGCACATGCAGCGAGGCCGAGGGCCGCCACCAGCATAATCGCCATGGGAAGTTTGCTCATCACTGTCATCCTGCTCTGTCTTGCGCCTGTGCGCATATGTTGTTTGTGGCAAGCTACCACACACAACGGGTCTTGGGAATCACGTTAACTTGGTCACTGGAGCGGGCCCCAGCTCGGATCCGAGGCGCCCGCCGGGGTACGGACGCGCCGCAGGTTCCGCCCGGAGATGTCCACGGAATAAAGCGCCGACGCACCCTCTGCGCCCTGCGTCTCACGCGTGAACATGATCACGCGGCCGTTCGGCGCCCATGTCGGGCCCTCGTCGAGGAAGGAGGCGGTCAGCAGACGCTCCTCGGAGCCGTCGGTGTTCATCACGCCGATGTGGAACCGGCCCTTGTTCTGCTTGGTAAAGGCGATGCGGTCGCCGCGGGGTGACCAGACCGGCGTGCCGTAACGGCCCTCGCCGAAGGAGATCCGCGTCCCTTCGCCGCCACCCGCGGGCATCACGTAAAGCTGCTGGGTGCCGGAACGGTCCGATTCGAACACGATCCGCGAGCCATCAGGAGAGAACGAGGGCGCCGTTTCGATCGCGGGGGTCGAGGTGAGGCGCCGCGTCGCGCCCGAGGCCACGTCCATCGCCCAGATGTCGGTGTTCGACCCCTGGGTCATCGAGTAGACCACCATCCGCCCGTCCGGCGAGAAACGCGGCGCAAAGCTCATGACGCCTTCGTTGGTCTGCAGGATACGGCTCTGGACCGCGCCCACATCGAGGATGTGGATGCGCGGGAAGCCGGTGACGTAGGAGGTATACAGCACCTGGTTGCCGGTCGGCGAGAAGCGCGGCGCCAGCACGATGGAGCTGCTGTCCGTCAGGTACTGCACGTTCGCACCGTCGTAATCCATGATCGCGAGCCGCTTCTGACGCTGGTCCTTCGGCCCGGTCTCGGACACGAAGACGACGCGGCTGTCGAAATAGGGGCTTTCGCCGGTCAGGCGCGAGTAGACCTGGTCGGCGACTTTGTGGGCCAGCCGGCGCCAGCCATCGGCGGAAGAGGCGAACTGCATCCCCTCGCCCAGCTCGCGCTCGGCGAAGACGTCCCATGCGCGGAACTTGACGACCACGCGGCCGGAACCGTCGGTGCTGACCGCGCCGGTCACCAGCGCCTGCGCATTGATCGCCTTCCAGTCGGCGAACTGCACCGGCGCCGCGAAAGTCGACACGCGCGAGATATGCGCGTCGCGCGGGATCTCACGGAAGAGGCCGGTGCCCACGAGATCCTCCGCGATGACGCGGCTCAGCTGGTCGGCGTATTCCTGGGCGGCGGGAGTCTCGGCCACGAAGGACGGGACCGCGATGGGCATCGGTTCGACGATGCCGCGGTCGATCTCCAGCCGGAGAGGGTCCTGCGCCGCGGCCGGGAGAACCCCGTGGAAAACCGCAAACGTCATCATGAGGCACGCCAATGCCACTCGTTTCATGGAAACCCTCCTCGGGATCTGCCCACAATCTGCCGCACGGGTCTGACGCCCGCGTGCACATAACATACAGCGCAATTCATGCACGCAAAACACCCCTTGACGGCGGTTTCAGCGGGTAATCGCCGACACAACCGCGTGTGGGGCACGTGACGGCCCCGAAGACGCTTGCGACGGGCGCCCCGCGGACAGGTGCGCCCACCACGGGATCAGCGCAGGCGCATGTCCTCGGGGTTGAAGGTGATCTCGACCCGCTTCCACTGGTCGTACTTCTCCGGCGGCAGCTCGTAACCGTCGCCCTGGCAGCGGAGGATGGCACGGCGGGCGGCGCCGAAGGCGGTGTCCACCGCCGCGCCCGATCCGCCCTCGGCGCCGATCATCGTCACGTTGCCCGCGACCCGGCCCTCCCGGTCAAGGTCGAAGCCGACGGTGACCTTCACGTCCGCCGCCTGGCTGCCCACGTCGACGATCCAGCACGCCTGCACCGCGATGCGCAGACCTTCCCGCTCCGCCCCGGTCAGGGGCGGGCCGCTCGGGGCGTCGGGAGCCCCGCCGCCGCTCAGTTCCTCGGCAATGGCCTCCGCCAGTGCGTCGGCGACCGGATCGCTTGCGGGGGCGCTTTCCGTCTCGGGTTCCGAGGCGGGCGGTTGCTGTGCCGGCGTCTCGGGCGCCGGTTCGGGGTTCGAGGCCACCTGTTCGGGACGTCCGCGCGGCCGCATCGACGACGACGGCGCCAGCGGCTGGCCGGAGGGTTCTTCGGCCTCGGTCACGATCTCGGTCGTGGTTTCCGGCGGGGCGGTCGACTCCTGCGTCTCCTCGGCAATGTCCGGGCTTTCGGCGTCGGGGTCAGCGGCGGTCTGCGTGTCCTCGGCGGTCACGGCCTCCGGATCGGGCGGCGCGATGGGTTCATCGGCCACGCGCGGTGCGGGGCGCGGCTGCGGGCGGCGCGAACTGTCAGGGGCCAGCACTTGCGGCACGGGCGCCGGCGACGGCGGCAGGGGCAGCGGATCGGGTTCCGGCGTGGGCGCAGGCAGCGGTTCCGGCTCGGGCTCGGGCTGCGGCGCGGGTTCGGGTTCCGGGACGGGCGCGGGTTCCGGCTCCGGTTCCGGGGCAGGCTCAGGCTCCGGTGCGGGCTGGGGTTCCGGCTCCGGTTCAGGTGCGGGTTCCGGTTCCGGCTCTGGGGCGGGTTCCGGTTCCGGCGCAGGCTGGGGCTCCGGTTCCGGCTCGGGGGCAGGCTCCGGCGCGGGTGCGGGCTCCAACGCCTCGCTCTCCGACGAAGTCGGCGTGGACAGCGCGGCGAACTCCTCTTCGGAGATAACGGTCACGTCGGCGATCTGCATCTCCGGCGGCGGCGCGTCGAAGAGGTCGCCCAGCAACAGCCACGCGAAGAGGAAGGCGTGCCCTCCGGCAGATATGTAAAGAGACCGCGACACCGGCGCCTGACCTCAGTCCTGTCCGTCGAGCCCCGGACCACCCACGTCCGTGACCAGCCCGATGGACGAGAAGCCACCGGCGTTGAGCGCACCCATGATCTGGGCCACGCTTTCATAGGGGACTGTTCCGTCGGCGCGCAGGTAGACGCGGTCATCAGACCGTTCCGCCGCAATGGCGCGCAGGCGGTTCACGAGATCGTCCCGCGGCACTTCGGTCGCCTGGATCAGCACCGTGCCGTCAGAGGCGAGCGTGACTGTCAGCGGCTCCTCGGTGTCCTGCGGCAGCGCCTGGGCGGCGGTCTTGGGCAGCTCCACAGGCACGCCGACCGTCAGGAGCGGCGCCGCGACCATGAAGATGATGAGCAGCACGAGCATGACGTCGACAAAGGGCGTGACGTTGATCTCTGCCATGGGCGCGGACTTGCGGCGCCCGCGTCTCCGCCGCTTGCCGCCACCGCCCCCGGATTTCATGACACCTGCACCCATGGATCAGGAATCCAGCTGGCGCGAGAGGATGGTGGAGAATTCGTCCGCGAAGGCTTCGTAGTTGCCGACGATGCGGTCCGCGTCCGCCGAGAACTTGTTGTAGAAGATGACCGCCGGGATGGCCGCCAGAAGGCCGAGGCCGGTGGCCAGCAGCGCCTCGGCGATACCCGGCGCGACCACGACGAGCGAGGTGTTCTGCGTCTCGGCGATCTGGACGAAGGCGTGCATGATCCCGAAGACCGTACCGAACAGGCCGATGAACGGCGAGGTGGAGCCGACCGTTGCCAGCACAGGCAGCCCGCGCTGCAGCTCGTCCGCCTCCTTCTGGATGGCCACGTCCATGGAGCGGTCGATCCGGCTTTGCGCGTTGGCGATGAGTGCGCCGTCCTCGCGGTGCGAGCGGCGCCATTCGATCATGCCGGCGGCAAACACGCGTTCGGACCGGCCCTTGGGCTCCGGCCCCAACTGGTCGAACAGCTCGTCCAGCGGCTCTCCGGACCAGAACATGCGGTCGAAACGGGAGGCCTCGCGGCGGGCGGACCGATAGCTGACGAACTTCTCGATGATGATTGCCCACGACCAGATCGACGCGGCGATCAGCATGATCATCACGAGCTTCACGGTCAGCGTCGCGCGTGCGAACAATGCCCAGAACGAGAAGTCTATGCCCTGCGCGAGGGCAAGAGTGTCTGCTTCCATGAACCTGCTCTTTCGTTGTCGGCCCTGTTGGGGCTCTGATTTGCCACACATGTAACGGAAATACAGGCCATTGACCACGGGTTTGGCAATTCTGCGCCGCGGCACGGCGCGCATGCGCGAATCCCTGCCACCGCTCACGGAAAATCGCGTTTACGCGGTCTGCCTGTTCGGATTACTGGCGTAACGAGGCATATTTTGCCACGGGAGGAAGCGATGAGGGAAACGAGCCAGGCCGCAATACAGGGGCAAGGTCACGACACGCGCTATTTGCGCGCCGTTCTGGGCAATGTCGCCGAAGTCTACGAGACCCACCTCGGGCGGCATGACGCGGAACTTTTCATGGCCGAGTCCGCCTATACCCTCGCGGCAGAGCTTGGGGCCAATGCCATCCGGAACGCCCGGCCCGGCCGCCCGACGATGGCGCATGTGGCGCGCGAGGTGGACACCGCCATCGCCTGGCTCGACGAGGACGTCACGATCGCCGAGGCGTCGGACCAGCAGATGACGCTGCTGTCGCCCGGACCTTCGGGGGCGCGGTCGCGCTTCATGATGAACCTCTACCTCTTCGGACACATCGCCGCCGATGCGCTGGGATACGTGCGCGTCGTGCTGCACGAAAGCGCCCCCGGCAGCAACGAGCCGTGGAAGATCGTCATCCACACCAGCCGCACCGGCGGCGGGGCCGAGTTCCGCTCCCGTTACCGGCTGCCGGACTAGCCTTGCCAGCGTGCAGCCGGGGCGCGCGTCAGTGCACCTTGAGCCGCAGCGCCGCGGGCAGGCGCACCGGGTGGCCGTCCGATGTCACGCAGACCGCCGTCACCTCTGCCCGGAAGACGGGGACTTCGCCGCGCAGCACCTCCTGCGCCATCACGAGCCGGACGCCAGTGATGCTCCGCACGAAGGTGCGCACCTCCAGCCGGTCGTCGAACTTGGCGGTGGCGAGGTAGTCGGCCTCGATCCGGCGGACCACGAAGACGATGCCGTCCTTCTCGCGCATGGCGTTCTGGTCGAGCCCCTGCTCCCGCACCCAGTCGGACCGGGCCCGTTCGATATACTTGAGGTAGTTGGCGTGATAGACGATCCCCGCCATGTCGGTGTCTTCGTAGTAGACCCGGATGGGATAGATGTGCATGGCCCCGTCCCCTTGCTGCCGTCCGGTCGAAGGGGTAGCCGCTGCCCCGGCATCACGCAAGATCACCGCTTGCGCCGTCCCCCGGCCGAACGGCTGTGAAATGCGGGCGGGCGCTTGGCCACCCAGTCCAGGAAACGCTGCATGTCTGGATGGGCGCGCAGGTTGCCCACGGTCGAGAGGTCACGCGCCAGTTCCGCCTCGGTGAACCGGGCGTGGATCTCCGAGTGGCAGATCTGGTGGAGCAGCACCGTCGGCCCGCCCTTCCCGCCTTTCAGCTTCGGGACCAGGTGGTCAAGGCTCTGCTTCGCCTCAGGCGGGATCGGACGCAGGCAGAGTGGACAGATCGGGTCGGCCATGGCTTCTCCTTTCACCGGGACCATCTGGCCAGCAAGGCGCCGAGATCAAGCGTGCAAGCCCCCTGTCGCGCCCCGCATGGCGCGGGTAAGGAGGGGGCATGATAACTCTGCCCCCTTCCCCGGACCGTTTCGCGCTGGTCATCGGCGGCGGCCCCGCGGGCCTCATGGCCGCCGATGCGCTGCTGTCCGCCGGAGTGCCGGTGACGCTGGCGGAGGCCAAACCCTCTGCCGCGCGCAAGTTCCTGATGGCGGGCAAATCCGGGCTGAACCTGACGAAGATGGAGCCGTTCGAAACGTTCCTGAAAGCCTACGGCGACCGCGCGCCGCTGCTGGAACCGATGCTGACGGCCTTCGGCCCTGAGGAGGTGCGCGACTGGGCAGAAGGGTTGGGCCAGCCGTGCTTCACCGGCTCCACCGGGCGGCTGTTTCCGAATGCCATGAAGGCCTCGCCACTGCTCCGGGCTTGGCTGGCGCGGCTCGACGGCATGGGGCTGGTCCGCCACACCCGCTGGCGCTGGAAGGGCTGGGAGGGCGGCGCACCCCGCTTCGACACGCCCGACGGCCCGCACACGCTGCGCCCCGCAGCCACAGTTCTCGCCCTCGGCGGCGCCAGCTGGGCGCGGCTCGGCTCGGACGGCGCATGGGCAGACATCCTCCGGGCCGAGGGCATGGACATCGCCCCCTTCGCCCCGTCGAACGCAGGACTTCAGATCGACTGGTCGAGCCACATGGAGCGCCACTTCGGCGCGCCGCTGAAGAACGTCACTTTCCGCGCTGGCCCGCTGGAAAACCGCGGCGAGGCCGTCATCTCCCGCCGAGGGCTGGAAGGTGGCGGCCTCTACCCGCTGACCCCGGCACTGCGGAACGGGCACCCGCTGACCGTGGACTTGCTGCCGGACGTGACAACGGAGGCGCTGACGCAACGGCTGTCCCGCCCGCGCGGCAAGCAGAGCCTGTCGAACGCCCTGCGCAAGGCGCTCCGCCTGCCGCCGGGCGCCCTCGGCTTGCTGATGGAAATGGCGCGGCCCCTGCCGGACGACCCACAGGCACTGGCGTCGCTGGCAAAGGCGCTTCCGATCCGCCACGCCGGGCTGCGCCCCATGGACGAGGCGATCTCCACCGCCGGCGGCGTGAAGTTCGACGCGCTCGACGCCGGGCTGATGATACGAAAAATCCCCGGCACGTTCTGCGCCGGGGAGATGCTGGACTGGGAAGCGCCGACCGGCGGCTACCTCCTGACCGCCTGCCTGGCCACCGGCCTCTGGGCCGGGCGCCACGCAGCGGCCTATGTCAAAGGGTGATCAGACCGCGACCTTGCGGCTTTCCTCGAGGTAGATCTCCCGCAGGCGCGTGGCTTTCGGACCGGGCCGGCCATCGCCCAGCGGCACACCGTCGATCTCCACCACCGGCATCACGAAGGCCGACGCCGAGGTGATGAACGCCTCGTCCGCCTTCTGCGCTTCCTCGATGGTGAAGTTGCGCTCCTCGACCTGCATCTGCGCCTCTGCCGCAAAGCGCAGCACCGCCGCGCGGGTGATGCCATGCAGGATGTCGTTGCTCAGCGCGCGGGTCACGATGGTGTTGCCCTTGATGTAATAGGCGTTGTTCGAGGTGCCCTCGGTCACGTAGCCGTCCATCACCATCCAGGCGTCGTCGGCCCCGGCCTTCTTCGCCATCATCTTGCCCATGGACGGGTAGAGCAGCTGCACCGTCTTGATGTCGCGGCGGCCCCAGCGCTGATCCTCGATCGAGATGATCTTCATTCCCTTCTTCGCCGCCGGGCTGTCCGCAAGTCCCGGCTTGTTCTGGGTGAACAGAACGATGGTCGGCTCCGTCGTCTCCGGATCGGGGAAGACGAAGTCCCGGTCGCCCGGCGCGCCGCGGGTGATCTGGAGGTACACCAGCCCCTCCTCGATCCCGTTCATCTCCACCAGCTCGCGGTGGATTTCCAGGAGCTGCTCCTTCGTCACCGGAGAGCGCATGTCCAGCTCGTTCAGCGACCGTTCAAGCCGCACCGCGTGGCCGTCGAAATCGATCAGCTTGCCGTCGAGCACGGAGGTCACCTCGTAGACGCCGTCGGCCATCAGGAAGGCCCGGTCGAAGATGGAGACCTTGGCTTCGGTCTCCGGCAGGAACTCTCCGTTCACGTAGACGGTGCGGGTCATGGGTCAGTCCTCCGGCATCAGGTGCAGCGCCGCGTATTGCAGCAGGATCACGGTTTTCGCATCCCGGATGGTGCCATCTTCGACCATGGTCAAGGCCTCCTTCAGGGGGATATCCATTATTTCGATTTCCTCACCCTCATCCCGCAGCCCGCCCAGGCGCGCCTGCGCATCGGCGGCGCCATAGGTGGCGGTGAAGAAATGCAGCCGCTCCGTCACCGATCCCGGCGACATGTAGAGCGAGAAGAGAAAACGGGGCGCGTCGAGCGCCAGTCCCAACTCCTCCTGCGCCTCGGCACGGATGCGGTCCTCCGGCGCGTCGTCGTCCAGCAGCCCGGCGGCCGCCTCCACGAGGAAGGGATCGTCGCCGTTACAGGCCGCGGGCCAGCGGAACTGCCGACCCAGCAGGACGTGGCCGCGCTCGGGATCGAAGGGCAGGATGCAGGCGCCGTCCCCACGGTCGTAAGCCTCGCGCCACTGCTCCTGCACGGTGCCGCAGCTCATCGTCACCCGCAGCCGGGACGTCGTGAGCCGCGCCCAGTTGTCCGACAGGAGGCGCGTCTCCAGCACCTCCCACCTCATGTCCCGGAGAGGGCCGGTCATGGCCACACCTTGCTGGACTCACGCACCGCGCCGGAACACAGCGTGCAAAGCTTGCCCCGAACAGCCCGCCCGTTCCCCGCGCGCCCCACGTCAGCCCCAGAGGGCCGCATCGGACGGGTGCACACCGGCCTCATCGTAGGTCAGCGGCGGATCGCGATCCTCGGCCAGCAGCAGCGGCCCGTCGAGGTCGACCACATCCGCCCCCTGCGCCAGCAGCACGGCAGGCGCCATCGCCAGGGACGATCCGACCATGCAACCGACCATGATCCCGTAGCCCCCGGCCAGCGCCGCATCCCGCAGCGCCAGCGCCTCGGTCAGCCCGCCGGTCTTGTCGAGCTTGATGTTGACCACGTCGTACTTGCCCTTCAGCGCCGGCAGCGACGCCCTGTCATGGCAGCTCTCGTCGGCACACAGCGGCACGGGGCGCTCCAGCCCGATCAGCGCCTCGTCCTGACCGGCCGGCAGGGGCTGCTCCACCAGTGCTACACCAAGACGCACCAGGTGTGGCGCAAGGTCCGAATACACCTCCGCGCTCCAGCCCTCGTTGGCGTCGACGATGATCCGGGCCCCCGGCGCGCCGCGCCGCACGGCCTCGAGCCGCGGCATGTCGTCGGGCGTGCCCAGCTTGATCTTCAGAAGCGGCCGGTGCGCGTGCTTGCGGGCAGAGGCCTCCATCCGCTCCGGCGTATCGAGCGACAGCGTGTAGGCGGTGATCTCGGGCCGCGGCGCCGAAAGTCCGGCCAGTTCCCAGGCCCGCTTGCCCGCCTGCTTCGCCTCGAGGTCCCAAAGGGCACAGTCCACCGCGTTCCGCGCCGCCCCGGCCTCCAGCGCCTCCTGAAGGTCGGCCCGCGAAATACCCTCCGGCAGACCGGCGATCTGCGCGGCCACGCTGTCCAGCGTCTCGTCGTAACGGGCGTAGGGCACACATTCGCCCCACCCGGTGATCCCGTCCCGGCTGACCGAAACCGTCAGCACCTGCGCTTCCGTCCGCGATCCGCGGCTGATGGTAAAGGCTTCCGCAAGGCGGAAGACGTCGCGCCTGACTTCGATCATGGGCACTCCCCCGTTTCTTCGCTTTGAAAATACTCATCTCCGCCCGGGACACCGGCACGGCGCCGGGACGGAAGACCTTGAAGGGACGGTGGGTGGGGCGATTTCCGAAGGAAGAGCGTCCGGCCGCAGGCCGGCCCACCCGCCGTCCGAGGGTCAGACCGCCGCCAGGGCCTGCGCCAGGCGGTCGGCGCCGTGACGGAACGGGTCCACCGTTGGCAAGCCCAGGCGCGCCTCGGTCTCCTCGCAGTAGCGTGCGGCCTCCTCTTCGCCCATGTGCTGGGTGTTGATCGACACGCCCACCACCTTGCAGTCCGGGTTGGCCACATGCGCCATCGACAGCGCCGCGTCACGCACCTGTTCCAGCGTCGGCAGCGCATAGCCCGGCAGGCCGCGCATGTGCGTGCGGGTCGGCTCGTGGCAGAGGATCAGCGCGTCGGGCTGGCCGCCGTGGATCAGCGCCAGCGTCACCCCCGAGAAGGAGACGTGGAACAGGCTCCCCTGCCCCTCGATCACGTCCCAGTGGTCCTCGTCGTTGTCCGGCGTGAGCCACTCGATCGACCCGGCCATGAAGTCGGCGATCACCGCGTCCAGCGGCACGCCGCCGCCGGTGATCAGGATGCCGGTCTGGCCGGTGGCGCGGAAGGTGCTCTTCATGCCCGCCTCGCGCATCGACTTGTCCAGCGCCAGCGCGGTGTACATCTTGCCGACCGAACAGTCGGTGCCCACGGCCAGCACGCGCTTGCCCTTGCGCTTGGTGCCGTCGGCGATCGGGTACTCCACCACCGGCACGCGCACGTCGTGCAGGGTGCGGCCGGTCGCCTCGGCCACCGCCTTCAGGTCGGCCTCGTTGCGCAGCAGGTTGTGCAGGCCAGAGGCGAGGTCGAAGCCCTCTTCCAGCGCCTGCACCAGCACCTTCTTCCACGCGGCCGAGATCTTGCCGCCCCGGTTCGCCACGCCGATCACCAGCGTCTTCGCGCCCGCGGCCTTTGCCTCTTCCAGCGTCATGTCCGGCAGTTTCATGTCGGCCTTGCAGCCTTCCATGCGGAACTGTCCGACACAGTTCTCCGGCCGCCAGTCGCGAATCCCCTGGGCCACCTTGGCAGCCAGCGGGTCCGGCGCGTCGCCGAGGAAAAGAAGATAGGGCGTCTGAATCATGATAGTCTCCGCAAATCGGTCTTGCGGGGATCATGATCGCAATCCGCCGCAACAGGCTTGCGATTACATGGGTCAAACCGGGTTTCTGGCAAGAATCAGCGAAAAAACCGGCAGTTTGGCGAAGAATCTCGCAACGGGCGAACCTTTGCATACCGCGGCACACGCATTTTGCTTGCGCAGCATACGGTAATTTAATAACCCGTCACGCGAAACTCACGCAATTTCCTTACCCAACCGAAGGAGCCCCTCCCCATGTCGTTCCGACTTCAGCCGATTGCGCCCGCCGTTCCGAATCGCTGCCAGCTTTTCGGGCCGGGGTCGCGCGAGGCGCTGTTCGAGAAGATGGCGGCCTCTGCTGCGGACGTCATAAACATCGACCTTGAAGATTCCGTTGCCCCCGGGGACAAGGACAAGGCCCGCGCGCAGACCATCGCCGCCACGCACGACATCGACTGGGGCAAGAAGACCCTCTCGGTGCGGATCAACGGGCTCGATACGCCGTTCTGGTACCGCGATGTCGTCGACCTGCTGGAGCAGGGCTCGGAGCGGATCGACCGCATCATGATCCCCAAGGCGGGCTGCGCGTCCGACATCTACGCCGTCGACGCGCTCGTCACCTCCATCGAGCGGGCGAAGGGGCGCACCAAGCCCATCCGCTTCGAATGCATCATCGAAACCGCCGCCGGCATCGCCCATGTCGAAGAGATCGCCGCCGCCTCCCCGCGGCTCGAAGCCATGAGCCTTGGCGCGGCAGATTTTGCGGCCTCCATGGGCATGGCCACTACAGGTATCGGTGGCACGCAGGAAAACTACTACATGCACCGCGAGGGGCAGAAGTACTGGTCGGACCCCTGGCACTGGGCGCAGGCCGCCATCGTCGCCGCCTGCCGGACCCATGGCGTGCTGCCGGTGGACGGGCCGTTCGGCGACTTCTCGGACGACGAGGGCTTCCGCGCGCAGGCGCTGCGGTCGGCCACGCTGGGCATGGTGGGCAAGTGGGCCATCCACCCCAAGCAGATCGCGCTGGCCAACGAAGTCTTCACCCCCACCGACGCCGCGGTGGAGGACGCCCGCGCCATCCTGACGGCCATGCAGGAGGCCACCGCGCGCGGCGAAGGCGCCACGACCTACAAGGGCAAGCTGATCGACATCGCCTCGATGAAACAGGCGGAGGTCATCGTGAAACAGGCCGACCTGATCGCCAGCATGTGACAGGCCCGCTGCGGGGGATGCCGCATCGGCTGAACATCTTCGGAACGGACAGAACGGGGCGTCAACCACGCCCCGTTAACCATTTCTTATGGTGAGTCCCGGCCGTTTCGACCCCCTGAACCGGCCGGTTGTTAACCATCGAACGGTGCCGTTCCGGCGTTTTCCCGGCAAAACCGCCGGCATCCCGCGAATTTCCGCGCCGCAGCGCAAATTGCCGATCACACCCGCGTGACCTCAGCCACCTTCCGACCTGCCCGATGCGCACGGCGCGGGTCCGGAAACCCTGCCCTTGCCTTTCAGCCGACTTCCTCGCAGGCTTGCCTCAATTCGACAAAAATCAGTTTTGATCCGGGGATGGGAACACGCATGTCTGACTGGTCCGCTGGCTACCCGACCGACTCCGTCTACGTCGACGCCATCCAGCCCGCGATCTCGCCCTGGCGCTGGCACCAGTCGCTGGCCTTTGCCGGGCGCGACGCGCCGGACCCGGGCAGGCCCTTCCGCTTTCTCGAACTTGGCTGCGGGTCGGCGACGACGCTGATCGCGCTGGCCGCCGCCTATCCGTGGGCGGAGTTCACCGGCTACGACTTCATGCCCGAATGCGTGATGCAGGCGAACGCGCTGATCGCGGAGACCGGGCTGACCAACGTGGAGGTGCGGGAGGGCAGCTTTGCCGAGATGGCGCTGGAGACCCCGGCGGAGAAGTACGACTTTGCCTGCACGCATGGCGTCTGGACCTGGGTGCCGGAGGCGTTCCGCCGCGACATCGTTGCGGTCATGGGGCGGTGGATGGCGCCGGGCGCGGTGTTCTACGTGGGTTACAACACGGCGGCGGGCTGGGCCGCGTCCGAACCGATCCGCAAGATCTTTGCCGAGGCGCCGAAAGGCCCGCCGGGCAACCCATACGGCCCCGCGCGGGAGGCCGTGTCGCACTGGCTGACCCTGATGGGCGATGCGAACCCGGGCGTCCGGGCGCACTGGGCGACCATGGCCGACCGCGACGACCATTTCCTGGCGCACGAGCTGGGCAACCCTCACGGCACCGGCGTCTGGATGGAGGAGGTGGCCGCCCCCCTTGCCGATGCCAAGATGACCTATGGCGGCCCCGCCGTGCTGGCCGAGAACATGGACGGTCCCTTCCTCGACGAGCCGCGGCTGGAGATGCTGCGGCAGGCCGTGGCGGACGGCTGGGGCGAGGCGGCGCGCGACATGCTGCATGGTCGCTTCTTCCGCAAGGACCTGTTCCACCGGGGCGCGCCCTTCCTCGGCGCGTCGGAGATGGTGGCGCGGATGCGCGCGCTGGAGGTGGTGCCCTGGGATCTGGAGATCCGGCTGACCACGCATCTGGGCATTTACCGGCGGCTGAAGCATCACCTGCAGGACGACCTTGTCGCCGCGCTGCACGCCCGCGCGGCAGAGGGGGCGACGCTGGGCGACTGCGCGGACATGCTTGGCGACAACCCTGCGCAGACCTTCCAGATCGCGATGCTGGCCTTTGCCTCCGGCAAGCTGCTGGACCGGCGCCCGGCCGATCAGATCGCGGCGGCAGAGGACGGCTGCGACCGCTTCAACATGGCGATGCTGCGGCGATTGCAGCGCGGAGAGACCGCGCCGGGCCTCGTGTCGCCGGTGATCGGCAGCCCGATCCAGGTGCAGGAGGAGGCGCACCGCGCCGCCCTGGCCGAGGGCGAGCCCGGCCCGGACCTTGCGCGGCGGCTGCGCGTGCTGGGGGTGGCGTGATGTCCGACTGGTCTCAGGGATACCCGACCGACAGCGCCTACATCGACGCCATACAGGTGGAGATCACGCCGTGGCGGTGGGCGCAGGCGATGCACTTCGGCGGGCTCCGCTGCCCCGATCCGGGCAAGCCGTTCCGCTTTCTCGAGCTGGGCTGCGGGTCGGCGATGACGCTGATCGCGCTGGCCGCCGCCTACCCCTGGGCGGAGTTCACCGGCTACGACTTCATGCCCGAACACATCGTCATGGCGAACCGGCTGATCGACGAGATCGGCCTGACCAACATCGAGGTGCGCGAGGGCAGCTTTGCGGAGATGGCCGCAGCCCCGCCCGCCGAAAAATACGATTTCGCCGCAGCGCACGGCGTCTGGGCCTGGGTCCCGCCGGACGTTCGGGAGGAGATCGTCGATGTGCTGGGCACGTGGATGGCGCCGGGGTCGGTGGCCTATTTCGGCTACAACGCCGCGGCGGGCTGGTGCTCGGCCGCGCCGATCCGCAAGATCTTCCGCTCGGCCCCGCTGGCGCGGTCGGCGGACGCGCGCTACGGCGCGGCGCGGGCCGCCACGCAGGCCTGGGTCGACATGGTGGGCGACGGCTATCCGCAGATGCGGCTTCTGTGGAACAAGCTGAGCGAGGCGCCGGACCATTTCCTTGCGCATGAGATCGCCAGCTCCTTCGGCACCGGGCAGTGGATGGAGGACCTGGGCCGGCCGCTGGAGCGGGCGAAGATGGCCTTTGCCGGACCCGCGGTGCTGGTGGAGCACATGGACGCGCTCTACCTCGACGCCGCCGAGATGGACTTCCTGAAGAAGGCGGTGGAGGGCGGCTGGGCCGAGACGGCGCGCGACCTGCTGCTGCGCCGGACCTTCCGCAACGACCTGTTCCACCGCGGCGCGATGCGGATGCCCGGCCCGGCCATGGTGGCCGCGATGCGCGACCTTAAGGTGGTGGCCTGGGACGAGGCGCTGGACATGGGCACGCATCCCTCGGTCGGCGACCAACTGAAGCGCGGTTTGCCCGATGACGTGCTGGCCGGGCTGAAGCAGGTGGCCGGGGACGGCGGGCGGACCTTCGGCGACTGCATGGCGGCGCTGGACGTGGACACGCCGCAGGCCTTCCAGGCGGTGATGACGGCCTATGTCTCGGGCGCGCTTCTGGACCTGCGGCCCGGGGAGCAGCGGCAGGCCGCGCAGGACGGCTGCGACGGGTTCAACGCCGCGATGCTGCGCCGCCTGAAGGCGCGCAAGCCGATGCCCGGCTTCGTGTCGCCCGCCTGGGGCGGCCCGATCCAGTTCGGGGTGAAGGCGCATCGCGCGGTCGTCGCGGGCGAGGCGGAGGACAGCTTTGGCCTGAAGGACCGGCTTGCGACGCTGGGGATCACGGTCTGACGGCGCTCAGGTCCGCCCGTCCTTACGCCCGCCTGTCCTCAGGCCCGCATGTCCTTGGGTGAGCCCATCACCACGTAGGTCGTCAGCCGGTCCACCTGCGGCAGCGCGCCGAGGATCTCCGTGTGGAAATGCTTGTAGGCGGTCAGGTCCGCGACCTCGACCCGCAGGAGATACTCCACCGCGCCGGTGATGTTGTGGCATTCGACCACCTGCGGGGCGGCGGTCATCGCGCGCTCGAACGCCTCCTGCGAGGCCTTGGTGTGCTGGTTCAGCCCGACCGAGAGATAGGCCACGAACCCCGTCCCCGTCTTGCCGGGATCGAGCACGGCGCGATAGCCCGCGATCACGCCCGCCTTCTCCAGCGCCTGTGTACGGCGCAGGCAGGCAGAGGGCGACAGCCCCACCCGTTCCGCCAACATGAGGTTGGACAGGCGGCCATCGGCCTGAAGCTCGCGCAATATCCTGCGGTCGATGTGGTCGAGTTCGGTCATGGATTGCGTGATAGCACGATCCGCGCGGCATCTCGCAATTTCATGGCGCGGCGATTGCGTCAGAGTTGCGCCAAAGCCGCACGACCCGGAAGCGCCCCGCCATGACCTTCGACATCCTCCCCGCCCTCGCGGGCTTTGCCGCCGCCTCCTTGTTCACACCGGGGCCGAACAACCTGATGCTGGTCGCCTCGGGCGCCAACTTCGGCATCCGCCGGACGCTGCCGCACCTGTCGGGCGTGGTGCTGGGCTTCCCGCTGATGATCGTGCCGGTGGGCCTGGGGGCGATGCGGCTCTTCGATCTCTGGCCGCCCGCCTACACCGTGCTGAAGACGCTGGCCGTGGTCTACCTGCTGTATCTCGCATGGAAGATCGCCAACGCCGGAGAGGTCCGGGATGCGGAGGCAGAGGCGCGCCCCATGACCTTCGCGCAGGCGGCGGCCTTCCAGTGGGTCAACCCCAAGGGCTGGAGCATGGCGCTGGGGGCGATCACGCTTTATGCGCCGGGCCGGGACGTGGCCGGGGTGCTGTTCGTGGCGGCGGTCTTCCTGACGCTGGGCATGGTGTCGGGCTTCGTCTGGACCAGCTTCGGCACCGGCATCCGCCGCTGGCTGGCCGACCCGGTGCGCCTGCGATGGTTCAACGTGACCATGGCGGTGCTGCTGGTCGCCGCCATGGTGCCGGTGCTCTTCGGCTGAGGCCTTGGCGCCCGGCGCTCAGGCCAAAGGCACGCGGATCTCGGTCAGCAGATCCTCCGGCGCCGTGTCCATGGGATTGTTGAGATAATACTCGTAAGGCGGCCGGTCGGCGGGCAGACGGCCCGAGGCAGGCAGCGCCGTACCATAAAGATAGCCCCAGGCGGCGGGCAGCCCGGTGTAGGGCCCGCGCATCGTCAGCACCAGGTGCTCGCCGCCCGGGACATCCACCCGGGTCAGGTCTTCGGGCATCTCGAACCCCTCGGCCACGTCCATCCCGGCGGTGCTGCGCAGCTCCGCCTGCGGCGTGTCCTCCGGGCTGTCGTGGTAGATCCCGACAAGCGCCCGCGCCTGCGGGAACAACCCCCGCGTGGCAAATAGGGTGGCGAGGTCGGAAAAGCTCCGCCCGATCTCGTGATAGGGGCCGCGATGTTCCAGCGCGGCAAGGCGCAGCGCCGGGCAGGCGCGCAGTTCGGTCGGGTAGGTGTCGGTCATGTCGGTCTCTCCGGGGGTGACGGTCGTGAAGGTCATCGCGTCGGCGGTGCTGCGCCCGGCCTGACGGAAGGCGGTGGGCGTCATGCCGTAAAGCGCCTTGAACGCCCGCACGAAACTGTCGGCATTGTCGTAGCCGCTGCGGGCGGCGATCCGGTCCACGGGGTCGGTGCCGCGCGTCAGGTCGAAGGCGGCGCGGTGCAGCCGCAACCGGCGGACGGCCTGCGCCGCGGTCTCGCCGGTCATGGCGTGGAAGACCCGCGCGAAGTGGAAGCGCGACATGCCCGCCACCTCGCAGAGCGCATCGAGCGACAGGTCGCCGTCGGGGTGATCGGCAATGTGCCGGATCACCCGGCGCAGGCGGGATTCGTAGGACGTGGCAGGCGGCTGGGCGGTCATGGGTGCTCCTTTCGGCGCCACCCTGCACCGGGCGGGGGCGACAAATCTTGCTTTGTTGCGTTCCGCTGTTGCAGGCGCCATATAGCGCCCAGCATCATGGAGGACACCGCATGGCCAACTACCTCGATTTCGAGAAGCCGCTGGCGGAGATCGAAGGCAAGGCGGAAGAACTGCGCGCGATGGCGCGCGAGAACCCCGGCATGGACGTGGAAGCCGAGGCGAAGGCGCTCGACAAGAAGGCCGATGCGCTGCTCAAGGACCTCTACGCCAAGCTGTCGCCCTGGCGGAAGTGCCAGGTCGCGCGCCACCCGGAACGCCCGCACTGCAAGGACTACATCGAGGCGCTGTTCACCGAGTACACGCCGCTGGCCGGCGACCGGAACTTCGCCGACGACCACGCGGTGATGGGCGGGCTGGCGCGGTTCAACGACGAGCCGGTGATGGTGATCGGCCACGAGAAGGGCCATGACACCTCGTCCCGGATTGACCGCAACTTCGGCATGGCCCGGCCCGAGGGCTACCGCAAGGCGGTGCGCCTGATGGACATGGCGGACCGCTTCGGCCTGCCGGTGGTGACGCTGATCGACACGCCCGGCGCCTACCCCGGCAAGGGCGCCGAGGAACGCGGCCAGTCCGAGGCAATCGCCCGGTCGACGGAGAAATGCCTGCAGATCGGCGTGCCGCTGGTGACCGTGGTCATCGGCGAGGGCGGCTCGGGCGGGGCGGTGGCCTTCGCCACGGCGAACCGCGTCGCGATGCTCGAACATTCGGTCTACTCGGTGATCTCGCCCGAGGGCTGCGCCTCGATCCTGTGGAAGGACGCCGAGAAGATGCGCGAGGCCGCAGAGGCGCTGCGCCTGACCGCGCAGGACCTCTACCAGCTGGGCGTCTGCGACCGGATCATCCGCGAACCGAAGGGCGGCGCGCACCGCGACCGCGAGGCGGTGCTCGCCTCCGTGGGCGAGGCCATCGCGACCATGCTGAAGGAACTGGGCGGCGCGAAACGCGGCGAACTGGTGCAGGCCCGCCGGGCGAAATACCTGAACATGGGCGCAAAGGGGCTGGCGGCCTGAGCGGCCGCCCTCCCGATCCCACCGCCACCGCTCTTCTTCCCGAACAAGGCCGCGCCGGCAGGGCGCGCCCCTGCCCGGCCTCGGCCCGACGAAAACCGGTGCCCCGCGCACTATTGCGCGCCTGGACACCCCATCCAAGGGCGCGCCAACGCCGCAACGCTCCCGGCACTTCCGCCTACGTGCTGCCCCACACCGCACCGCGCCCCAGCACCCTCACCCTTCCCTGCTTCTTTGCTTCAAAAATACTCCGGGGAGCGCGAGGGGCCGGCCCCTCGCTCCCGCCCGCACCACAGGCGCCACCGCCTGCCCGCTGAAACAATCGCTGGCGCGGTCGTGACCCCGCGTCAGCCGTTTGCCCGGTGACAGCGGCCGCGCGCTCGGGTCATATCTCCCCATGGAACTCGTCTTCGCATATGGCGCGGGGCTTCTGACGCTCATCAATCCCTGCGTGGTGCCGGTGCTGCCGATCGTGCTTGCGGGCGCGCTGCAGGCCAGTCCGCGCGGGCCGCTGGCGATGGCGGCGGGGATGTCGCTGTCGTTCGTGATCCTCGGCGTGACCGTCACCGCCTTCGGGCACCTTGTCGGCCTCGACGTGGAGACGATCTCGAAGGCCGGGGCGGTGCTCATGGTGGTCTTCGGGCTGGCGCTGCTGGTGCCGCGGGCGGGGGCCGTGCTGGCCGGGGCCACGGCGGGGATGGCGGCGCGCGCCGACATGCGGATGGACGGTGTCGACCGCAGCGGGCTGCGGGGGCAGTTCCTCGGCGGACTGCTGCTCGGCGCGGTCTGGAGCCCCTGCATCGGCCCGACGCTGGGCGGTGCCATCGCGCTCGCCTCGCAGGGCGAGAGCCTCTTGCGGGTCACGGCGATCATGGCGGCCTTCGCCATGGGCGTCTCCACCCTGATCCTCGGGCTGGCCTACGGCACGCGCGGTGCCATCGGTCGGCACAACGCGACGCTCCGGCGGCTGGCGGTCTCGGCCCGGCCGGTGCTGGGCGTGGTCTTTGCCGCCACCGGGCTGGCGCTCCTCTTCAACCTCCACCATATGGTCGAGGCCTGGCTGATCGGCGTCCTGCCCGGCTGGCTGATCGACCTTTCCGTTTCGCTCTGACTCTTTCCTCCCGACCCTTGCCAAAGGAGTTTCCCATGCACCGCCGCAGCTTCCTGACCCTGACCGCGGGCGCGCTTGCCCTGCCCTTCGCCGCCCGCGCCGCGCTGGAGTACACGCCCGGCCTCACCACCCAGCGGCTCGCCGCCGGAGAGACGCTGTTCCTCGACTTCCGGGCAAGCTGGTGTTCGACCTGCGCCGCCCAGCAGCGCGTGCTGACCGAGCTCAAGCAGGAGAACCCCGCCTACGAGCAGAACATCACGTTCATCGACGTGGACTGGGACATCCACGGCAAGGGGGAACTGTCGCGCATGCTGAACATCCCGCGCCGCTCCACCCTCGTCGTGCTGAAGGGCGAGCAGGAACTGGGCCGTCTCGTCGCGCAGACCGGCAAGGCGGAGATCAAGGCGCTGATGGACACCGCGCTCGGCGCCGCGACCTCCTGATCCGCGCTACAGCACGCTCTCCAGCCCGAGCGAGGCGATGAGCCGGTAATACGCGATGGCCACCGCCGCGAAGGCCGCGATCTGGATCAGCTCCCGCTTGAAGGCGTGGGAGTGAAAGAACGCCCGGTCGCGGTGGTGGAGCACGTCCATCAGCTCGTCCCCGATCCGCACCGACAGGAAGGTCCCGGCGGCGGACAGCGCCACGACGCCCCAGTAGGGCCAGGGGTGCACGAGGATCTGGTGGAAGAGCCGGGTCAGGACCGTGGTGTCGAAATATGCCGGCGCCAGCAGCAGCGTCGCGCCGACGATGCCGCCCGCCAGCGCCCAGACCGCCAGTTCCGAGACCACCATGCGGATTCCGAACAGCACACGCAGCGGGAAGTCCAGCAGGAAACCCGCGTCGGCGATGGGGGTGCAGAGCACGAAGAACGCCCATGTCAGCCCCGCCGTGACGGCGCCCGTCGCCGCATCGAAACGCACCCAGAGATAGGCGAAATAACCGGCGAGCAGCGCCAGCAGCAGCAGGAACTTGAACAGCACCTGGCGGCGCGGCGGGCTGGCGGAGGGATCTGACGGCATGGCGGCTCTTTCCGGAGGGGGCGATGCGGTTCCGGGGTATGCGCGGCCCTGCCTGTGGCCACAAGCAGGCGTCTTGACGCGGCGTGACCGGATGACCACGGGCGGGAGGGTTTGTAGGGCGGGCCTTCGGGCCGCCTTTCGCCGGACATACGCAGGACGGGCGGGCGGTGCGCCGGCCTTCGCGGGTTCGTCAGATGCGGTCTGCGATCATCCTCAGACCCTGCGTCACGTCGGTGCGCACCGCCAGCCTCAGGCCGGGCTCGTCCCCGGCCTTCAGCGCGGCGATGATCAGCCGGTGGTACTGCGGCGGATCGGTGCGGCGCAGGCGGCTGTAGAGCGCGCGCATCGTCGGCCCCAGTTGCAGCCAGACGGTTTCGCACATGGCCAGCATCGCGGGAGCCTGGGCGCGCAGGTAAAGCGCGCGGTGGAATTCAAGGTTCGTGCGGATGTAGGCCACCGCGTCGCGGTTTGACACCGCATCGGCGATGGTGGCGTTGATGGTCTGCAGCCGGTCGATCAGCGCCATGTGCGCCCGCGGCAACGCGCGGGAGGCCAGCTCGACCTCCAGGAGCGCACGCAGCGCCGCCAGTTCCTCGATCCGTTCGTTGGACAGTTCCGGCGTGGCGACGCGCCCCGAGTTCGACATGGACAGCGCGCCTTCGGCCACCAGCCGGTTCACCGCCTCGCGCGCGGGTGTCATGGAGACGTCGAACTCCTTGCCGATGCCGCGCAGGGTCAGCGCCTGCCCCGGCCCGATCTGGCCGTGCATGATCCGGGTCCGGAGCCCGCGATAGACGCGGTCGTGGGCAGAGGCGGTGACTGCGGTCTTCAGGGGAACGGTTTGCATGGTCGCATGTGATCACAAATTCGCGGCAGGTCAATCGGTCTCTGCGCGGCGCGGGTGGGCGGGAAAACGTCAGCATGACGCAACTTTAAGTAGAATTTTCTGAAACTGCCTCGCCACCGCGTTCGTGGATAGGGTCAAGCGCCGGGCCGGACACGCCCCGGCAAGGGATCGGAGGGCGTCCGGGGCGCGTCCTTCGTGCGGATGCGGTGCCGGTTCAAGACACACACCTGCGGCACCCTCCGGCTTGTCATGTACCTGGGTATGTGAAGAGCCCCAAACCAGACCATGCCCGGGCATGGCAGGGAAAGGGAGGGCTGCAGCCCTCCCTTTTCTATGGCGGCAAGGCTCAGACGGCGATTTCGGTGTGCGGCGTCCAGGCGGTGCGGAAGGGCGGGCTTTGCAGGATGCACCGGATGCGCGGGTCGTCGCGCGTCCGCTCCGGCGGGTGGAAGTAGAGGTCGGCATAGGCGTCGGCGAACCGCTCCTGCGTGCCCTGGGTGATGCCGGTGTGCGGCTGGCGAGCCAGCAGGCGGAAGCCCTCGGGATCGTTGCGCATGATCCAGCTCAGCGCGCCATAGCTCCAGTCGACGAGGTGCCCCAGTTCGTGCAGCAGCGTGTAGTGCTTGCCGCCGGGGCGGTTGTTGATCGGCCGCTGGCGCGGATCGAAGCTGTCGATGTCGAGCATGATCCAGAAGCGGCGCTGGTGCGGCGAGAGGTCCCTCCAGCCGCGCTGCGCCGCATTGGTGGAGCCGCCGGCGTATTCGCGCATCTCGCCCGAGCGTTCGTCGCGCACCTGCCGGTCGCGGATCACGATGCGTTGCAGGCTGCGCAGGTGATCCGCCGGGACGCAGCGCAGCGTGTGGGAGAGGCGTTCCTGCTGTTCGGCGGTGATCGGCAGGCCTTCGAGCGGGATGGCCCCCGCGCGGGAGTGGAGCATGGTCATCGGACCCTCCTTCGGGTGTGACTTTACTACCTTAAGATGTGGGGACGGCGCGCGCGCCTGCACAGGCAGGGATACCTGTCTTGACGGGGCGGCGCCTGTCGGGTCTGTCGCGGGTCAGTCGAAGCGGTAGCGGTGCAGTTCGTTGCCGTGATCGCGCAGCCATTTGCGCGGCGCTCGCCAGTCGCCATACAGGCGCTCGACCTCCGCCCAGAAACGGTCGGAGTGGTTCATGTGCCTGAGGTGCGCGACCTCGTGGGCGGCGACGTAATCCAGCACTTCGGGGTGGCCGAGGATCAGCCGCCACGAATACATCAGCCCGCCGTCGGAGGTGCAGGACCCCCAGCGCGACCGCGTGTCGCGCAGGGTCAGCCGGGTGTAGGGTTTGCCGAGCTTCGCGCTGTAGAAATCCGAGGCCGCCGCCAGCCGGTCGCGGGCCAGCGTCCTGAGATACCCCTGAAGCCGCGCCGCCGCCCGGTCGGGATCGCCGGGCACGTGCAGCACGCCGTCACCGCGCGTGACCGACCGCCCCGCCCCCGGCAGGATCTCGTGCAGCGTGCCCTCCAGCGGGATGCGTGCGCCAAGACCCACGGGCACCGGCGCGCCCTGGGTTTCGAGGTGGCGGCGCAGCCAGGCCTCCTTGGCGCGCAGGAAGGCGCGGCCCTCCGCCTCCGGCACGGCGCGGGGCAGCGTCAGGGTCACGCGGCCGTCGAGCTGCGAGATGCGCAGGCTCAGCCGGCGTGCGCGGGCGGACCGGCGCACGGTGACTGCAATCTCGGGGTTGCCAGTCAGGCGGATCTGCCCCATATGACGCCTTCCCCCAAAAGCTTTGACATCGAACCGGTCATATGGCAGGGGGCGAAGATTGTCGACGGGGGCCCGCCAGGTCCCAGCATCAAGAGGGGATCACCCATGCCGAAGGAAGAATGGGGCACGAAGCGCGTCTGCCCGACCACCGGCAAGCGCTTTTACGACCTGAACCGCAATCCGATCGTCAGCCCGTACACCGGTGAGGTCGTGAACCTCGACACCGGCAAGCGCAGCATGATCGCGGCGGACGCCGAGGACCAGGCCTCGAAGGCGAAGAAGAAGGACTCGGAAGACGTCGACCTGCTGGACGATGATGATGTCGAAGTCGATCTGGACGACGATGATGTTCTGGAGGACGAGGACGACGACAACGTCTCGCTCGACGACATCACCGACGTGTCCAACGAGGACGACGATTCCTGATCGCACGCCCTGGCCTCTCCCCGCGGGGGAGGGGCTGACCTCGCCCCGGAAGGGGTTGGGACAAAAGCCGCGGCGCAGGGTGCATTTTCCGCTTGATCCTGCTGGCGGCTTCTCGTAATCACCCCCGCACGGCGCGGATGCGCCGCCCAGGGACGACACTCCGACAGGCCATGCGGTCGGCCGGAGAAGACCAGAAGATGGGGCCTTAGCTCAGCTGGGAGAGCGCTACAATGGCATTGTAGAGGTCAGGGGTTCGATCCCCCTAGGCTCCACCATTCTTCCGATAGCGCGACAGGTCGACCGCCCGGGCTGGCACCGGGAAAGGGTCCGTCCTGTCGTTTTGACGTGTTTGCAACCGGCTTTCCGGTAGACTTATCCCGCATCCTGCCAGATGCCGACCTTTCCGCGTCCGATCCCGGACGCCCCTTTTCCGGAGCCGCTCCGCATGATTCCTGCCCTGACCGACGCGCTGACCGAGCGCGGTTACGACACCCTCACCCCCGTGCAGGAGGCCGTGACCGCACCGGACGCCGATGGGCGCGACCTGCTGGTTTCGGCGCAGACCGGATCGGGCAAGACGGTGGGCTTCGGCCTTGCCATCGCGCCGACGCTTCTGGGCGAGGATCAGGCCTTCGGCCCCGCCGGCACGCCGCTGGCGCTGGTCGTGGCCCCCACCCGCGAACTGGCCTTCCAGGTCATGCAGGAGCTGCGCTGGCTGTATGAAAAGACCGGCGCCATGGTGAATTCCTGCGTCGGCGGCATGGACGTCCGGCAGGAGCGGCGCTTCCTCGAACGTGGCACGCATATCGTCGTGGGCACGCCCGGGCGGCTCTGCGACCACATCCGGCGCGGCGCGCTGGACCTGAGCGACGTGCGCGCCGTGGTGCTGGACGAGGCCGACGAGATGCTGGACCTGGGCTTCCGCGAGGATCTGGAGTTCATACTCCAGACCGCCCCGGCCGAGCGGCGCACGCTGCTGTTCTCGGCCACGGTCTCGCCGGTCATCGGGCGCATCGCCGAGGAATTCCAGAAGGACGCCTTCCGGATCAACACGATCAACAAGGCCAAGCAGCACGCCGACATCGCCTACAAGGCGCTGCGCGTGGCGCAGGCGGATTCGGATCACGCGATCTTCAACCTGCTGCGCTTTCACGACGACGAAAGCGCCATCGTCTTTGCCAACACCCGCGCGCAGGTGAATCACCTGACCGCACGGTTGCACAACCGCGGCCTGTCGGTGGTGTCGCTGTCCGGCGAACTGAGCCAGCAGGAACGCACGCACGCGTTGCAGGCGATGCGCGACGGCCGGGCGCGGGTCTGTGTGGCGACCGACGTGGCGGCGCGGGGCATCGACCTGCCGAACCTGTCGCTGGTCATCCACGCCGATCTGCCGACCAACACCGAAAGCCTGCTGCACCGTTCGGGCCGCACCGGGCGCGCGGGCAAGAAGGGCATCTCGGCCCTGATCGTGCCGCCGAAGTCGGTGGGAAAGGCGGAGCGCCTGCTGAAATGGGCGAAGATCACCGCGGAATGGACCGTGCCTCCCTCGGCGGAGGATATCTCGGCGCGCGACGAGGAAAAGCTGCTGAACGATCCGTCCTGGCAGATGGGCGTCCCGGAGGAGCAGGCCGAGTTCGCCGCCCGCCTTCTTGAGGCGCACGGGCCGGAGGCGGTGGCCGCCGCGCTGGTCCGCATGCACCTGGCGCGTCATTCCGCGCCGGAAGACCTGCAAAGCCCCGACACGCCCGCGCGCCGCGACACCAAGAGCTTTGGCCCGAGCCGCTGGTTCGCGCTGTCGGCGGGCCGCAACGACCGGGCGGAAGCGCGCTGGCTGCTGCCGCTGATCCTGCGCGCCACGGATCTTGAAAAGGACGCCATCGGCGCGATCCGGGTCCAGGACACCGAGACATTTGTCGAGATCGCCGCCACCCGGGCTGCCGCCTTCGAAGGCGCGCTGGGGGCCGACGGCATGCTGGCCGACAACATCACCGCCCGTGCCGTCGAGGGAGAGCCCGAGTTCGCGCGCCGCCCCTCCGGCCCGCGCCGCGACGACGGGTTCCGCAAGGGGCCGAAGCCGCATCGCGGCCGTGGCGATGACCGGGACGACCGGGGCGCCCGGCCGGAGCGCAAGCCGCGCCCGCCGCGTGAAGACCGCCCCGAGCGGACCGAGCGGGCGGAACGCCCTGCCCCTGCCCCGGCCGCCAAATCCGCCCCGGTGAGCGAAGCCGCGCCGCGGGCCGAGGCCTCTGCCGCCCCGGCCGCCGACACGCCGCGCCCGAAGAAGCCCGCCGCACGGCCGGAGGGCAGGTCCGAAGGCAAGCCGGCGGGCAAGTTCACCCAGCGCACCGAAGGCAAGGGATACGGCAAACCGAATCGCGAGCGGTCGGACCGGGACGGCCCGAAGAAGCCCTACAAGCCGCGCACGACCAAGGACGGCGACGCCGCCCCGGCGAAACCCGCCTACCGCAGCAATGCCTCCGACCCGTCGCAGCGCATGTCGCGGGGACCGGCGAAGGGCCCCGGCAAGGGGCCTGCCAAGGGTCCGGGCAAGGGGTCGTTCAAGGGCACGCCGAAGGACGGCGCCAAGGGTCCGTCGAAGTTCAAGGGCAAGACCGGCGGCAAGCCGCGCCCCGGCGGGACGGAACCGCCGCGCCGCAAGGGCTGAACGCACGCGTCACCCCTCGGCGAAGGTTTCCGCGTGGAACCGGTCGATGGTGAGCGTGTCGCTCCAGTGATCCTTTGGCAGCCCGGCCTTGACCTTCAGCGCCTCGACGAAGGCGCGGGGATCGGGCAGCTTTTCCCAGACCATCGGCAGGAAGATCCCCGCGCGGCCCGCGTCGCGCAGGATCAGCCCGTCGCGTTCCGGCACCAGCTGCGATTCGAGGTCCTCCTGATCGGCGAAGGTCATGCGCCGCGCCGGTGACAGGATCGCGATCTTGATGGAGGTCCGGTCGAGTTCCCTTTCCTTCAGCGGGTTGAAGCGCGGGTCCTCGAAGGCGGATTTCTGGATGTTGAGGGCCACGTCCTCGACCAGCGGGCGGTGTGCCTTGAGGCTGCCGATGCAGCCGCGCAGCCGCCCCTTCTGTTCCAGCGTCACGAAACTGGCCCCGTAGGTCTGCAAGGGCGCCGGAAAGCTCGCCGTGTCGATGAGCGGCGGCTTGCCCCGGCTCAGGCTGGAGGCCAGCACCTCGCGCGCGGTCCTGAGCAGCCGTCTGCGCTGGCCGGGGTCGAGGCAGGCCGCCTCCCCCGCGGTGATCGCCCATGCGCCATACCCCACGGTCCGGCTGTCGTCGCCCGTCACCTCGCCCGAGTTCGCCATGGCGAGGCGGGTCAGCCGCGTGCCCTCTGCCAGCCGCGAGGTGAAGAACCCGGCGATGGCGCGGGCGCCGCAGGCCTCTTCGGGGCGCAGGTCGGGGGCGGCGCCGGTCTCCAGCCGTTCGGCAGTGCGCGCGTCCTTCGCCTGCGCGGCGTCGCGGGTCAGGAAGTGGCTGAGGTCGGAGGAGAGGACGATCAGCGTGCCTTGGGGCAGCGCGTCGACGAGCGCCGCGACCTGTGCGTTGTCCGCCCGCCCGACCACCAGCGGCAGCACCGGCACGCCGGGGTGCAGGGCGTGCAGGACCGGAAGCTGCACCTCGACGCCGTGTTCATGGTCGTGGGCGGCGTCCTCCACATGGATCAGCCCCTTGGAGATCAGCGCGTCGCGCGTGGCGGTGTCCATACGGACGGTGCCGATGGGCAGGGTGAAGGCGTCCTGCGACGGCGCGGCGATGCCGTCGAAGGCGTGGCGGTGCGAGGGCGAGAGGACGGCGATGGCCCCGGGCGTGGCGTCCCGTGTCGCGGCCAGCGCCCGCGCGGTCAGCCGCCCCGAGAACGCGTAGCCCGCGTGGGGCGAGATCACGGCAAGGGGCGGTTCGGGCGCGGTGGGCGCGCCCTCCAGCAGGGCCGCGACCTCGGATGCCAGCGCGCCCGGCTGGCCGGGATAGAATCGCCCCGCGACGGCGGGCTGTCGGGTGGTGGTCATCGTCATCTGCCTTCCGTTGCCCTATCATTGTCTCGCGTCGGAGAGAGGAAACCAAGCACCTTGAGCGAGATCGTCCTTCAGCGGGAACAACCGGACGGGCGGCTGATGTGCACGCTCTGCCCGCGCGAATGCCAGTTGCGCGACGGCCAGCGCGGCATGTGCTTTGTCCGGATGCGGCAGGGCGGCGAGATCGTGCTGGACACCTACGGGCGGTCGACCGGCTTCTGCATCGACCCGATCGAGAAGAAGCCGCTGAACCATTTCCTGCCGGGCACGCCGGTGCTGTCCTTCGGGACGGCGGGCTGCAACCTCGCCTGCAAGTTCTGCCAGAACCACGAGACCTCGAAAAGCCGCGAGGTCGACGCCATGAGCGCCCGCGCCACGCCGGAGATGATCGCGGCGGCGGCGGTGCGGGGCGGCTGCCGGTCGGTGGCCTTCACCTACAATGACCCGGTGATCTTCTACGAATACGCGCTGGACACCGCCGCGGCCTGCCGCGAAGCGGGGGTAAAATCGGTGGCGGTGACGGCGGGCTACATCTCGGGCGGGCCGCGAGAGGCGTTCTTCGGCGCGATGGATGCGGCCAACATCGACCTCAAGGGCTTTACCGAACGGTTCTACCGCGAGCTAACAGGCGCCGCGCTGGCCCCGGTGCTGGAAACGATCCGCTACGCCGTGCGCGAGACCGCCTGCTGGGTCGAGCTGACGGTGCTGCTGATCCCCGGCCAGAACGATTCGGAGGCAGAGGTGACGGCGCTGGCAGAATGGGTCGTGGAGGCCTGCGGGCCGGATGTGCCGGTGCATTTCACCGCCTTCCACCCGGACTACCGGATGCTCGACGTGCCCCGGACGCCGGTGGAGACGCTGCTGCGCGCCCGGACCACCGCGAAGGGCGCGGGGCTGCGGCATGTCTACGTGGGCAACGTGCATCACGAGGCGGCGCAATCGAGCTATTGCGCGGGCTGCGGCACGAAGGTCATCGGGCGGGACTGGTATGCGCTGTCGGACTGGGGCCTCGACGACCGCGGTGCCTGCGTGGTCTGCGGGACGGCCTTGCCGGGGGTCTTCGACGGGCCGCCGGGGACGTGGGGCCGCAAGCGGCAGCCGGTGCGGCTGGCGTGACTGGTTTGCGGGCCTGAACGCAACGCGCCCCGGTAATGCCGGGGCGCGCGCGTCATGGGTCCGTAACGGACGGATCAGTTGTCGGTGCAGGTCAGGACGTAGCGGCCCTTGGCGAGGAAGGGTTTTTTCCAGACGAAGCGGGTGCCCTTGTAGGGGTCCGCGCAGGCCAGAGAGGAATAGTGGCCCTGCACGTAGGGTTCGCCCCCGGTGAAGCACACGTCGTACGAGGCAAGACCGCTGCGGTAGCGGTCACAGCCCGGGGTGACCGGGTCCATCGGGCCGTCATAGGATTGGTGGCCGGCGGAAGCGGCGGTGGCGATAGCGGAAATTGCAATTGCGGCAGCGCCAAGGAACGTATTGATCTTCATTAGTAACCTCCAAAAATAAGCTGGTGATCGGAATTAAGACCGATTCGCCGCCGTCTGTCGCGCAAAAAAGGCGTAAATAAGGCCGTTTCCCGCGGGCGACAAAAAACCCCGACTTAATTCACAGGACTCTCAAATTAATCGGGAATCTTTTCCATAGGCGGAAAGCGCCCCAACCATAGGTTGTTATTCTCGTGCATTTCCCGAATTGAGTCGAGTGGGGAATTCCATAGTCGGTCCTTTACCGGCGATGCCGGTGCGGGGGCTGCCCTTGGTCAGCTTGGTGCCCGCGCGTTGCACTGACCGGTTCCGGCCTTGAAAACAAGTGGCGTTAACTGGCGTCAGGCCTGATCGTTGGGGCCGGAGGCGGTGGCGTGCTCCTGCACAGGAGTGGGGGCGCACCACGGCATAGGAACGGCGCAGGGGTGCGGACTTCATGAACGTCTGCTTGGATTGGAGGGCCCGCCGGACTCGGGCTTTGATGGGGCTTCATTCACTCCGCCCGGTCAGAAGTTATCCCCTGCCCTTTTCAAATCCGGGCGCTCAATCCGGAATTATCCCAAGGTGGCAATTCGGAATTGGCGGCCTTCTTTCTGCACCTGCATCAGGAACAGGTCGAAAGGCGCGGGTGCTGCCTCTTCGGGCATCCACTTGCAAGGACGGGAAGTCCGCGGGTCAGACAGAGGAGAAGCAGGCCAGCGCCGCGCCGTGCACGCCGATGTCCACCGGCCCGAAGATCGAGTCGACGCAGAGCGAGAAGAGCTGCGCCTCCGGCAGCCAGACCAGCGTGTAGGCGCCGTTGGAGCGGGTGACCATGATGCAGGTCGTGGTGGCGCCGCCCGGGATGTTCACGGTGATCGGGACGTGGCGGGCGCGCAGGCGGCGGAAGTCGTCCAGCAGCATCCGGTCGGCCCGCGTGGCCTTCGGGTGCATCGCCAGTTCCGCGTCGACAAGCGCCGTGACGTGATCCGTGAGCGTGGTCATGAAGGAGAGTCTAGCGCGGCCGGGGCCGCCGGTCAGCCCATCAGCGCCCGGCGGACGAGGTTCAGGCCCGCGACCAGCAGCACGGCCAGCGTGGCGCGGCGGAAGGCGCGCTGGTCGATGCGGTCCTGGATGCGGCTGCCAATCCACATGCCGCAAACGGCGGTGGGCAGCAGCATGACCGAGAACCAGACGGAGCGTTCGTTCAGCACGCCCGAGCCGATGTGCGCGACGGTCAGTGCCAGTGCACCCAGGCCGTAGATCACGCCCTGCACGCGCATCTGCTCGGTCTTCTCGGTGCCGATGGCGGTCAGGTAGGCCACGGTCGGCGGCCCCCAGACACCGGACAGCCCGCCGATGAAGCCGGCAAAGGCGCCGATCCCGGCCTCGAGCCCCGGGCGGGTGCCGGGGGCAAGGCGCAACTGCCAGCCCGCCAGTTGCAGCATGGCGAACAGCGTGATCGGCAGGCCGATGGCCAGAAGCAGCCAGCGCACCGGCAGCACCGTCACCAGTTGCGCGGCGCCCAGCAGGAACACCAGCCCGACCAGAAGGAACAGCCGGAACCGCTTGACCGACTGCCACGCGGCGCCCGCCCCCTGCCTTAGCGCCTGCATCCCGTTGGTGACAAGCGTCGGGAGAATCAGTCCGGCGAGCGCCAGTTCCGGCGGGATCAGGCTCGAAAGGCCGGAGATCATGATCATGGGCATGGCGAAACCGACCATTCCCTTGACCACGCCCGCCACAAGGCCGATGCCAAGGGCGGCCAGCAGGACGGGCAGTGCGAGATCGGGCAGAAAAGCGGTCATGCGGCGCTGATAGCATGGGCGTCCGAGAGCCGCCGCAAGAATCCTCTGCGCAAGAAATGAACACTCTTCCGCAGTCCTTGGTATTTTTGTTGCGCTGCAACTGCAAAATGTTTAGGACCGTCGCAACCGAATACACAGACCGAACCCGTCGCGTCCGGCGACCGAAACCGACGACAAGGAGACGATGAATGGCGCATGATGGACAAGACCTGGGTCAGGGCCGCGTGATCCTGCCCGACCTTCTGGATCTGACCGGCGCGGCCGTTGCCCCGGTGGAACAGGTGTTCGAGGCCGCCCGTGCGCACGTGCGCGCGCTGGTCAGCATCGACGGCCGGGTCTCGGCCCGCGCGGTGGAGGACAACCAGACCGCGGCGCATGGCCTTGCGTGGTTCGCCACCTACCTCGAGTCGCTGCGCCAGATGCAGGGCTGGGCGGAGAAGCTGACCGCCGAGGGGACCTTTGGCGAGGTGGAGCAGTTGATCCACCAGATCGCCTTTGGCGAGTACCTCGCGCAGATCATGGGCGGCATCCAGATGAACCAGGGCGAGATGGTGCGCCTTGCGGACCTTGGCGTGACCCCCGACGAAGCCGCGCCGCTGGCCAGCGAGGCCATCGTCACGCTGACGCTGAACGCCAACAGCCAGGCCGCGCGGAGCCGGCTGGTCGAGCTGATGGAGGAACGCTCGGCCGAAATCACGGTGGGCCGCACCGGGCTCGACGAAGAGCTGGAGATGATCCGCGAGCAGTTCCGCCGCTATGCCGTCGACAAGGTAGAGCCCTTCGCCCACGAATGGCACCTGAAGGACGAGCTGATCCCGATGGAGGTGATCGAGGAGCTGTCCGAGATGGGCGTCTTCGGCCTGACCATCCCGGAAGAGCACGGCGGCTTCGGCCTGTCCAAGGCGTCGATGTGCGTGGTCTCCGAAGAGCTGTCGCGCGGCTATATCGGCGTAGGTTCGCTGGGCACCCGGTCGGAGATCGCGGCAGAGCTGATCATCGCGGGCGGCACGGAGGAGCAGAAGGCGAAGTGGCTGCCCAAGCTCGCGTCGGGCGAGGTGCTGCCGACCGCCGTCTTCACCGAGCCGAACACCGGGTCGGACCTCGGCTCGCTCCGCACGCGGGCGGTGAAGGACGAGAACGGCGATTACCGGATCACCGGCAACAAGACGTGGATCACCCACGCCGCCCGGACCCACATCATGACGCTGCTGGCGCGCACCGATCCGTCGACGGACAACTACAAGGGCCTGTCGATGTTCATCGCCGAGAAGACGCCGGGCACCGACGCCGATCCCTTCCCCACCGAAGGCATGACCGGCGGCGAGATCGAGGTGCTGGGCTACCGCGGCATGAAGGAATACGAGCTGGGCTTCGACAACTTCAAGGTCAAGGGCGAGAACCTGCTGGGCGGCGTCGAGGGCAACGGCTTCAAGCAGCTCATGGAGACGTTCGAATCCGCGCGCATCCAGACGGCGGCGCGGGCCATCGGCGTGGCGCAGGCGGCGCTGGACGTGGGCATGCGCTACGCGCTGGACCGCAAGCAGTTCGGCAAGGCGCTGATCAAGTTCCCGCGCGTGTCGGGCAAGCTGGCGATGATGGCGGTCGAGGTGATGATTGCGCGGCAGCTGACGTATTTCTCTGCACGGGAGAAGGACGAGGGCCGGCGCTGCGACCTCGAGGCGGGGATGGCGAAGCTGCTCGGCGCGCGCGTCGCCTGGGCCGCGGCGGACAACGCGCTGCAGATCCACGGCGGCAACGGCTTTGCGCTGGAATACACCGTGTCGCGCATCCTGTGCGACGCCCGCATCCTCAACATCTTCGAGGGCGCGGCAGAGATCCAGGCGCAGGTGATCGCGCGGCGCCTGCTGGGCTGACATCCTTGGGACGGACTGGAAAGGCGCCCCCTGAGGCGCCTTTCCTCTTGCCGGCGGGCCGGGTCAGGCCGGGGCGGATTCGAGCGAGGCGAGGAAGCCGCGCCAGCCGCCGAATGCGGTGATGTCCTCTGCGCCCTCGACCGCCGCCGCCTCTACCAGGAAGCCCTTGCAGAGGTCCTCATCGTCCAGCGTCAGCGTGCCGATGGTGAGCGGCGAGGGGATGTTCGCCATGAAGGCGCCGACCGCGGCGGTGGGCAGCGCCCAGAGCTCGATGTCGATCGCCTTGCCGCCGCGGTTCACCCACAGGAGGCCCGGTTTCGGCACGCCGCCGCCGGGCAGCCGGTAGAGCCGGTAGTCCGCGCTGGTCCGGGCGGGGCCGAGGCATCGGGCGCCGAGGCGGGTCAGCTCGCCGTTGAGCGGCAGGCCGGACATATGGGCGCCGACGGCGGCGATCACCGTCTCGTTCTGCGCGCGGGCCGGCAGGGGCAAGGGCATGGGGATGGCAAGCCCGTTGCCGGGGGCTATGGCGGCGTCCTCCTCGATCCGGGCGGCGAGCGCGGCCAGAAGCCCGTCCCTGCCGGAGGCCGCCAGCAGCGTCAGGCTGCCCGGGCGCCCGTCCCTGCGGGGCGCGGTGGGGACCGCCAGCCCGCACATGTCCAGCAGGTTGACGAAGTTGGTGTAGGTGCCGAAGCGGGAGTTCGGTTCGACCGGGTCGGCCTCCAGATCGGCGCGGGTGTAGAAGGTCGGCACGGTGGGCACCACGAGCATGTCGTAGCGGTCGAGCACCGGCTGGACGGCGCGGCGCAGGTCGGCGAGGCGGTAGAACCCGCGGAAGGCATCGACAGCGGTCAACCGATCGGCGGCGGAGACGATGGCGCGGGTGACGGGGTGCACAACGTCGGGCTCGACCGCCATGATCTCTTCCATCGCGGCCCTGCGTTCGGCCACCCATGCGCCGGAGTAGAGCATCTGCGCCACGTCGTAGAAGGGAGTGAGGTCGATCTCCTCGACGGTGATGCCCATGTCCATCAGGCGGGCGGTGGCGCTGGCGAAGGCCTCTGCCTGGAGGGTGTCGCCGAAGAACTGCGCCGAGGCAGCATCGGGGATCGCGACGGTCAGCGTCTCGCGCGTGTCGAGCGCAGGGGCGGGCAGGTCGCGGGAATAGGCGTCTGCGGGATCGTAGCCGGAGGCCGCCTGCAGCGCCGTCCAGCCGTCCGCCACGCCGACCGAGAAGATGGAGATGGTGTCGAGCGTCCGGCAGGCGGGCACCATGCCGGTTGCGCTGAGCAGCCCGAGCGAGGGTTTGAAGCCGACGATGTTGTTCAGCGCGGCGGGCACGCGGCCCGATCCGGCGGTGTCGGTGCCCAGCGCGAAGCTGACGATGCCCTGCGCCACCGCCACGGCAGAGCCGGAGGAGGAGCCGCCCGGCACGATCTCCGGATCGACGGCGTTGAAGGGCACGGCGTAGGGCGAGCGCATCCCGACGAGGCCGGTGGCGAACTGGTCGAGGTTGGTCTTGCCGATCACCAGTGCTCCGGCGGCGCGCAGGCGGGCGACGACAAAGGCGTCCTCGGCCGGTTCATAGGCGAAGGCGGGACAGGCGGCGGTGGTGGGCAGACCCTCCACGTCGATGTTGTCCTTCACCGCGAAGGGCACGCCCCAGAGCGGGTACGCGTCGGCATCGAAAGGCGGCAGGGCCATGGCCTCTTCCACGACCTCGGACTGCTCGCGGAGCGCGATGAAGATGCCGGGGTCGCCTATCTCGGCGATGCGGGCGTAGACGGCGGCGATCACCGTGTCGGGCGTGCTGCCCGCGGCATAGAGGTCGTGCAGCGCGCCGATCCGCAGGTCGGGCGCCTGTAGCGTCATCACGTTCATAGGTCAGTCACCTTCCAGAAATTCCACCGGCTTCGTCCACTGGATCAGCACGACGCAGCCTTCGTCCGAGCGCACGGTGTGCACGCTGCCTTCGGGATTCAGCACGAGGCTGCCCGTGGGGTAATGCCCGTTCTCGTCGCTCTGGCTGCCGTCCAGCACGAGCACGGTTTCCATGCCGCTGTGCCGGTGGCGGGGGGCGGCGGCGCCGGGTTCGTAGCGCAGGAGTGCCACCTGGGGCGTGCCTTCGGCGATGGTGCACATCTCGATCCCGTCGCGGAACGGGGCGAAGGTCATGTCGCGCCAGCTGCCGCTGGTGAGGTCAGCGATGGAGAGCGGCTCAGGCATCGGCCATTTCCAGCGCCGAGAGGATCGTGGCGACGGGCGCCGTCCAGCCTACAATGGCGCCCTGCGCGCGGATCATCTGCAAGGCCGCCTCCTTGAACTCGGCGAAGTAGCTTTCGGTCGCGTCCTCGGCCAGGAGGCAGTCGAAGCCGCGGTCGTTGGCCTCGCGCATTGTGGTCTGGACGCAGACCTCCGTCGTGACGCCCGCGAAGATCAGGGTCTTCGTCCCGAGACAGGCAAGGTACGGCCCGAGGTCGGTGGCGTAGAAGGCCCCCTTCCCCGGTTTGTCGATGACCTTTTCGCCCGGGATGGCCGCCAGTTCTGCGACGATCTCCGCCCCCGGTTCGCCGGCGATCAGGACCCGGCCCATCGGGCCCGCGTCGCCGATCCGGAGCGACGGCGCCCCGCGCAGACGCTTGGCGGGCGGGCAGTCGGACAGGTCGGGCTTGTGGCATTCGCGGGTGTGGATCACCGGGACGCCGGCCGCGCGGCAACCGTCGATCAGCCGCGCGGTGGTCGGCACGATGGCCTGAAGCCGCGTCACGTCGTTGCCCAGCGAAGCGCCGAAGCCGCCCGGCTCGATGAAGTCGCGCTGCATGTCGATCACGATCAGCGCGGTGGTCGCGGGGTCGAGGTCCAGCGGAAAGGGCTCTGCGGCGATCCTCATGCGTGACCTCCCATGTGATGGCCGATGGTGGGCACGTCGGCCTCGGCCGCGGTGCATTCGTAGACCAGCGCGCCTTCGGACATGACCAGCACGCGGTCGGCAAGCTCGAGGATCTCGTCGAGGTCCTCGCTCATCAAAAGCACCGCCGCGCCGCCGTTGCGGGCGGTCATGATGCGCGACCGGATCTCGGCCACGGCGGTGAAGTCGAGGCCGAAGCAGGGGTTGGAGATCACCAGCAGGTCCACCTCTCCGTCCAGTTCGCGAGAAAGGACCGCGCGCTGCACGTTGCCGCCGGAGAGCGCGGCGATGGGGCTTTCGATGGAGGCGCACTTGACCTTGTACTCGGCCACGAGGCGCTCGGCCTTCTGTTTCATGGCGCGCGGGGCAAGCCAGAAGCGCGGGCGGTCGCGGCCCGTCTCGAACGAGCGGAAGCCGATGTTCTCGGCCACGGTCATGCGCGGCGCGCAGGCGTTCTGCAGCGGCTCTTCGGGCAGGTAGCGGACCTTCAGGCGGCGTTCCTCGGCCCGGGTGGCGCCGTAGGGGACGCCGTGCACGGTCATCGTGCCGGCAGAGGGCGCGCGCTGGCCGGTGAGGATCTCCATCAGTTCCATCTGGCCGTTGCCGGAGATGCCCGCGATGCCGACGATCTCGCCCGCGCGGACCTTCAGCCCGTCGATCGTGATCCGGCCGAGGCCGGAGCGGTCCATCGCGCGGATGCCGTCGAGCGCCAGCACCGTCTCTCCGCTCGTTTCCGCGCGGGGGGCGGGGTCGGCGGGCTTTGCGTCGCCCATCATCATCGCGGCCATGTCGGCGTGGGTCAGGTCGCTGACCATGCCGCCGCCGGTGTAGACGCCGCGCCTGAGGACGGAGACCTCGTCGGCAAAGGCCGTCACCTCGCGGAACTTGTGAGAGATCATCAGGACCGACAGCGCCCCGGCCTCACACAGCTGGCGGACGTGGCCCAGCACCTCGTCCGCCTCGTCGGGCGTCAGGACGGAAGTGGGTTCGTCCAGGATCAGGAAGCGGCGGCCGAGATAGAGCTGCTTGAGGATTTCCAGCTTCTGCTTCTCGCCCGCCGCGAGGCGATGCACGGGCTCCGCGAGGGGAACACGGAACGGCATCGCGTCCATGAAGGCGGAGAGGTCGCGCATCTCCGTCTCCCAGTCGATCACCGCCGGCACGTGGGCGCGGCTGATGACGAGGTTCTCCGCCACGGTCAGGGCCGGGACCAGCGTGAAGTGCTGGTAGACCATGCCCAGCCCCTTGGCGTGGGCGTCCTTCGGATCGGTCACGTTGCCGTCGAAGCCGTCGATCAGCAGGTTGCCGGAGGTGGCGTGGTAGAACCCCATGATGCATTTGACGAGGGTGGACTTGCCCGCGCCGTTTTCGCCCAGCAGCGCGTGGAAGCTGCCCGGCTTCACCTTGATCGAGACGTTGTCGAGCGCGGTGAAATTGCCGAAGCGCATGGTCATGCCGACCGTCTCGATCCCGATGGCGCCGGTGCCCTTTGGTTTGGCGACGGGCGCGGTGGGCGTGTCGTCGAGGGCCGCCATCTTCATGGCAGCACCTTCAGCAGTGCGTCGGAGGTCGCCGTGGCGCCGAAGACCCCGCCCTGCATGTGGATCATGTGGATCGCGGCGGCGTGGTTGGCCGGGTCGGTGGCGGCACAGCAGTCGGTCAGCATCACGCATTCGAAGCCGCGGTCGTTGGCCTCGCGCATGGTGGTGTGCACGCAGACGTCCGTGGTGATGCCGGTCAGAACGATGTTGTCGATGCCGCGCAGACGCAGGATCATCTCGAGGTCGGTGGCGCAGAAGCAGCCCTTGCCCGGCTTGTCGATGATGACCTCGCCCGGTTCGGGGGCCAGTTCGCCGATGATCTCCCACCCCGGTTCGCCGCGGGTCAGGATGCGCCCGCAGGGGCCGGGATCGCCGATGCCCGCGCCGATCTGCCGGGACCGCCAGCGCTTGTTGTCGGGCAGGTCCGAGAGGTCGGGGCGGTGGCCCTCGCGCGTGTGGATCACCATGTAGCCCTTGTCGCGGAAGGCCTTCAGCACGGACTGGATCGGCTGGATGGGCGCGCGGGTCAGGGAGATGTCGTAGCCCATGCTGTCGACGTAGCCGCCCACCCCGCAGAAATCGGTCTGCATGTCGATGATGATGAGCGCGGTGTTCCCGGGCCGCAGGTCGCCGTTCCAGGGCCAGGCGTAGGGCGCGGAGTCGATGGTCGTGCCCACGGGGGTTTCGGTCATGACGTTCATCTGTGGGTCTCCGTTCACTTGGTGATGGACAGTTCGCGCGGGGCGCCGGTGAGCGCACCGGATTTCGACGACGACAGGATCAGGACGATCAGCGTCAGCACGAAGGGCGCGGCGTAGGAGAGGTAGTAGCCCGAGGTGATGCCGATGGACTGCAGCGCCGGACCAAGCGCGCCGGCCGCACCGAAGAGGAGCGCCGCGAAGAAGCACCAGACCGGCGACCAGCGGGCGAAGATCACCAGCGCCACGGCGATCAGGCCCTGCCCCGAGGAGATGCCCTCGTTCCATGAGCCGGGGTAGAAGAGCGACAGGTACGCCCCGCCGATGCCCGCCAGCGCGCCGCCGAAGGCGGTGGCAAGGATGCGGACCTTCGACGGGCTGATGCCCAGGGCCCGCGCCGCGTCGGAGCTGTCGCCCACCACGCGCAGCGTCAGGCCGATGCGGGTCTTCTTCAGCATCCAGGCCAGCGCTACGGCCAGCACGGCGCCGACGATGAACAGCACGTTGACCTTGAGCGCCGCCTGCACCTGCGGCAGGTCGGACCACCAGCCGAGGTTGATCGCCGGCAGGTCCGGCGCGACCGGCTGGATGAAGGGCTTGCCGAAGAAGAACGCGACCCCGGTGCCCAGCAGCATGAGCGCGATGCCGATGGCGATGTCGTTGACCTTCGGCAGGGAGCACAGGAGCCCGTGGATCAGGCCGAAGGCCGCCCCGGCCAGCGCCGCCGCCAGCACCCCCACCCAGGCAGACCCGGTGAGGTAGGCCAGCGCGTAGCCCGCCATGGCGCCGAAGACGAGCGTGCCTTCGAGCCCGAGGTTGATGCGGCCCGACCGCTCGGTGATGACCTCGCCCAGCGAGACGAAGAGGTACGGGGTCGACACGCGGATCGCGCCGCCCAGCATCGCAAGGGGCACGGCCCAGAGCCCGATGTCGCCGTTCATGTCCGGTCTCCTTTCGCGATCCAGCCGATCAGGTTGATGCGGCCGGTGAAGGTCTCCGACGCGAGGATGGCGACAAAGACGAAGCCCTGAAGGACGAGCATGGTGGCGTCGGGCAGGTCCATGCGGCGCTGCACGAGGCCGGAGGACGCCTCGAACCCGGCGAGCAGGAGTGCCACGGGAACGATGGCCAGCGGGTTGTGACGGGCGAGGAAGGCCACGAGGATGCCGGTGTAGCCGTACCCGGCGGCGAGCGAGGCATTGGCCGATCCGTGCACCGCGGAGACCTCGAAGTAGCCCGCAAGCCCGGCGAAGGCGCCGCCGAGCGCGGTAAAGCCGATCACCAGCTTGCCCACCGGAAGGCCCTGCACCTGCGCGGCGCGGACGTTGCCCCCGGCGATGCGGGCGGAAAAGCCCAGCGTGGTGCGTTCGATCAGCACCCAGGCGAGGATGCAGCAGATCACCGCGACGGCGAGGCCCCAGTGCACGCTCCACCCCGGCAGGTCGCCGACCCTCAGGGTGTCGGCCAGGGGCGCGGTGGAGGGCTTGTTGAGCGAGGCGGGATCGCGCAGGGGCCCCTCGACGAGGTGGTTCATCAGGGCGATGGCGATGTAGGCCATGAGGAGCGAGGCGATGGTTTCATTGACGCCGCGCCACTGGCGCAGGGCGCCGACGATGCCGATCCAGACCCCGCCCGCCACCGCCGCCATGAGCGCGAGGATGGGCATGGCGATGAGCGCGGGCCAGCCCGCGAAGGTCGCCGCAAGGCCGCCGGTCATCACGCCGCCCAGCACGATGGCCCCCTCCCCGCCGATCACCACCAGCCCGAGCCGCGCCGGGATGGCAACGCAGAGCGCCGCGAACAGGAGCGGGGCGGCCCGCGACAGGGTGTTGGTCCAGGAGAATGCCGTGCCGAAGCCCGCCTTGTAGACGAGCTGGTAGAACTCCACCGGGTTCTTGCCCAGAAGGAGCAGGAACAGCCCGAAGGCCGCGAACCCGGTCAGCAGCGCCGCGACCGGCAGGATCAGCCCCTCGGCCCGACCCGCCAGCGGCACCAGCCAGGCCCGCGTGTCGCGGACCGGGCCGGTCATCTCCGCCCCGACCGACATCTTACGAGGTCGACCCGATGACGCCCTCGACGAGGTAGTTCATCGATTCCAGCGCCACGTCGGTCTCTTCGTAGGAGGTGCCCGCGGCGGCGATCTCGTTGCCGGTGTTGTCCTTCAGCGGGCCGCTGATGACGGCGAAACCGCCGGACATGATCTTTGCGTGCGTGTCCTCGAACTGGGCGCGCGCGGCGTCCGACACGGCAGGCCCCAGCGGCGACATCTTGATGAAGCCCTCGGCCAGGCCGCCGCGGACGAAGTTGTCGATGGGTTCGCCCGCCATCGTCTTCTGCACCATGTCGGTGTAGACGGTCGCCCAGTTCCATTCCGCGCCGGTCAGGTATTTCTCGGGCGCCAGTTCCGACTGGTTGGCGTGGTAGCCGCAGATGAAGCAGTCGCGCGCGGCGGCCGTTTCCATCACCACCTTCGGGCCGTCGACGTGGCAGGTGATGACATCCGCGCCCGCGTCGGCCAGCGCGTTGGTCGCCTCTGCCTCCTTCACGGCCATCGACCATTCGCCGGTGAAGATGACTTGGCAGGTGATCTCCGGATCGACGGAGCGGGCCCCCAGCAGGAAGGAGTTGATGTTGAGCAGCACCTGCGGGATCGGCTTGGCCGCGACGAAACCGATCTTCTTGGTCTTCGTCGCGTGGCCTGCGGCGATGCCGTTCAGGTACTGGCCCATGCCGATGTAGCCGAAGTAGGAGCCGGTGTTCTCGGGCATCCCCTCGGACCAGAGGCCGCCGCAATGCTCGAACCGCACGTCGGGGTAGTTCGGCGCGACGGTCAGGATGTGCGGGTTGAAGTAGCCGAAGGACGTGGGGAACAGCAGCGTCGCGCCGTCGAAGTTGATCATCGACTCCATGGTCTGCTGCACGTCCTGCGTCTCGGCGACGTTCTCCTCTTCGATGACGGTGACGCCCTCCATGCCCTTGATGACGGCGGCGGCCTCGGCGTGGGCCTGATTGTAGCCGTAGTCGTCGCGGGGTCCGACGTAGATGAAGCCGACGGTCAGGCCGCCCGCCGCGCGCGCGGGCGCCGCAAAGCCGCCGAGAGCCGCCGCCCCGGCCATGCCGGCTGTGGTCGACAGGAAGCGGCGCCGTGTCAGGAAACTGGTCATTCTTCATCCCTCTCTGCTGTGGCCCCCGCGATTCCGGGGGCACGTTGACGCAGAGGTTAAGCTATGCTGCGGTGCTGTCTGCTGCTAAGTTCGCTCCATTGCGATGCAGAAAACGCAGCGGTCAGCATGAAACACCTTGAAACGCTCGACTTCATCGAAGCGATCAGCCGGGCCGGGTCGATCCGGGGCGCGGCGGAGTCGCTTTCGATCACCTCCACCGCGCTCAACCGGCGTCTGCTGTCGCTCGAGGAGGAACTGGGCGCGCCGGTCTTCGAACGGCTGCCGCGCGGCGTGCGGCTGTCCACCGCCGGGGAGCTGCTGATCCAGCATGTCAGGAACCAGCGCGCCGACCTCGAACGCCTGCGCTCGCAGATCTCGGACCTGAAGGGAGAGCGGCGCGGCCATGTGAAGGTGGCGTGCAGCCAGGCGCTCTTGCCTTACTTCATGCCGCGCGAGATCAACAACTACCGGGCGGAGCATCCGCTGGTCACCTTCGAGGTCAACCTGCGCGACCGCTACCGCGCCGAACGGGCGCTGATCACGCATGAGGCCGACATCGCTCTGGTCTTCGAACCCGTGCGCCTGTCCGACGTGCAGGTGCTGGCAACCGCCCCGCAGCCGGTGCATGCGGTCATGTCGCACGAACACCCGCTGGCAACGAAGAAGGTGATAAGGCTGTCGGACCTGTCGGACTTCCCCGTGGGGATGCCCAGCGAGGAGTTCGGCGTACGCTACCTGCTGGACATCGCGATGCGGCGGTCCTCCGTGCAGATCGTGCCGGGGATCGAGTCCGACAGTTTCGAGTTCCTGCGTTGCTATCCCGGGCCGGAGCTGATGGTGACCTTCCAGATCCCCATCGGCCTGCCCATGGACGATTCAGGGCCGGTGGTGTCCCGGCCCATCGACACGCGCGATGTGCCGCCCGGGGTGCTCTACCTCGCGCAGATGCGGCAGCGGACGCTGCCGGTGGCGGCGGCGAACTTCGCCCGGCAACTGGCGCAGGCGCTGGACGTCGCAAGCGGCAGGGGCGGGCACGCCTGACGCCCCGGCCAAGGGCGGGCAAAGCGGTGGCCGGGTGCCGCCCTGCAAAATCTGCGGACGGGCGCGATTTCCGCGACGGATATACATTCTGAAATCGTTATATGACTATCACAAACGCAGATGAATGGATCCCGACATGAAACGCATGGCTCTCGCCCTCGCCCTTCTCGCAACGCCCGCGCTGGCGCAGCAAGGCACGCCCGGGGCGCATTTCCTCCAGAACTGGGACCTAGACGGCGACGGCAAGGTGACCGTGGCCGAAGCCGAGACGCGCCGCGGCGATGTCTTCCTCTCCTTCGATGCCGACGAAGACGGGTTTCTGGACGCCAATGAATACACGCTCTTCGACGAGGCCCGTGCAACCGACATGGCCGCCCAAAGCGCGCAGGACCGCGGGGCGATGATGCGCGCGGCAGACGGCATGAAGCTGACGCGGAACGACACGGACGGGGACGGCAAGGTCAGCCGCGAGGAGTTCGTCGCCGGAGCCGCCGGCTGGGTCGCGCAGATGGACAGCGACGGAGACGACGCGGTGACGGTGGCCGATTTCGGACCGGGCCGCGCGGGGCGCATGGGCCAGGGGCAAGGCACGCGCCTTGGCATGGCGCAGGGCACGGGTCACGGGATGGGCCAAGGTATGGGTCAGGGCATGGGCCACGCCATGCCGAAAGGTCCGGGAACCAACTGACCCGGCCCGCGAAACGCAAAGCAGGGTGGAGTTGAACTCCACCCTACCTCATGTCACGCCAGCGGTGCGGTCCGGGGTCAGCCCCGCAGCACGCCACCCGTGGCCTTGGTCACCTTCTCGACGATCCGGGCCGCCACGGCCTCGATGTCCTTCTCTTTCAGCGTCGCGTCGGTCGGCTGAAGGCGCACGGTGATGGCGAGGGACTTCTTGCCCTCCCCCAGCGACCCGCCGATGAACTCGTCGAACACGCGCACGTCGGAGATCAGCGCCTTGTCGGCGCCCTGGGCGGCATTGACCAGGGTCAGCGCCTCCACGTCGCGGTCGACGACGAAGGCGAAGTCGCGCTCCACCGCCTGCAGGTCGTTCAGCGCCAGCGCCGGACGGGTCGCCCCGGCCTTGCGCGGCAGCGGCACCTCGGCGGGGTAGAGCGTGAAGGCCACAGCGGGCCCCTTCACATCCATCGCCGACAGCACGCGCGGGTGCAGTTCGCCGAAGACGCCCAGCACCTTCTTCGGGCCGAGGCAGAGCTTGCCGTGACGGCCGGGATGCCACCAGCCTTCGGCGCCGCGCAGGATCTGCACCTTTGCGGGCGCGCCCATGGCCGCCAGCACCGCCTCCGCATCCGCCTTGGCGTCATAGACATCCACCGGGCGCGAGGCGCCGTGAACGTCCTTTGGCCCGGTCCGCCCGACCAGCAGGCCGGAGACCATCAGCGCCTGCTCTCCCGGCTCGCCGCCGTGGAAGGCATGGCCGACCTCGAACAGCGCCATCTCGGCAAAGCCGCGCGCCTGGTTGCGGGCCGCCGCGCGCAGCAGCCCCGGCAGAAGCTGCGGGCGCATGTGGCTCATGTCGCTGCTGATCGGGTTGGCCAGCATCGTCGCATCGCCGCCGCCGCCAAACAGCGCCGCGGCCTCCGAGTCGATGAAGCTGTAGGTCACGCACTCGTTGTAGCCGAGCGCGGCCGCCGTGCGCCGCGCCAGCTGCTCGCGCTTCTGAAGGGCCGAGAGGATCGGCCTCTGGACGCCCGGCGCCTTGCGCAGCGGCTTGCCCTTGAGCTTCGTCAGGGAGGCGACGCGGGCCACCTCCTCCACAAGGTCGGCCTCGCCCAGAATGTCCGGGCGCCACGATGGCACATGCGCCATGTTGCCCTCCATGCGGAAACCCAGCCGGGTCAGGGTCTGGCGCTGCTCGCTTTCCGGGATCTCCATCCCGACGAGCGAGACGACGCGCGCCGGGTCCAGCCGGTAGGACCGCGCGGTGTCCGGCACGCGGCCCGCGACCACGACCTCGGACGGTTCGCCGCCGCAAAGGTCGAGGATCATCTGCGTCGCATCCTCGATGGCCTGCATGTTGTAGGCCGGGTCGATGCCGCGCTCGTTGCGGTAGCGGGCGTCGGAGTTGATCTTCAGCGCGCGGCCGGTGTGGGCGATCTGGATGCGGTCCCAGACGGCGGCCTCGAGGAAGACGTTCACCGTGTCCTGCGTACAGCCGGTGGACAGCCCGCCCATGATGCCGCCGATGGATTCGACGCCCGCCGCGTCGGAGATCACCACCTGCCCGGGGCCGAAGGTGTAGGTCTTCTCGTCGAGACCCACCAGCGTCTCGCCCCCCTCGGTGCGGTGGATGCGCAGCGCGCCGCCCTGCACCTTGTCCGCATCGAAGACATGCAGCGGGCGGTTGCGGTCATGGGTGAAGAAGTTGGTCACATCCACCAGCTTCGAGATCGGACGCAGGCCGATGGCGCGCAGGCGGTCCTGCAGCCATTTCGGCGAGGGCCCGTTCTGCACGCCGCGGATCAGCCGTCCGGCAAAGATCTCGCAGCCGTCGGTGGCGGCATCCGCGTCGATGGTGACGGAGACCGGACACGGGTACTGGCCCGGGACATGCGCTTCCTTGAGCGGTTTCAGCGTGCCGAGGCCGCGCGCCGCCAGGTCGCGGGCAATGCCGTGCACCCCAAGGGCGTCCTGCCGGTTCGGCGTGATCGCGATCTCGATCATCGGGTCGACCTTCGCCGGGTCGTTCTGCGCCAGCCAGTCCGTGAACTTCTGGCCGACCTCGCCGGAGGGCAGCTCGATGATGCCCGTGTGCTCGTCCGACAGCTCCAGCTCCCGCTCGGAGGCCATCATGCCGTGGCTCTCGACGCCGCGGATGTTGCCGACCGAGAGCGTCGTGTCGATGCCGGGCACGTAGTCGCCCGGTTTCGCCAGCACGACGGTGATCCCCTCACGCGCGTTCGGCGCGCCGCAGACGATCTGCTTCTCGCCCTCGTCGGTCATAACCTTGCAGACGCGCAGTCGGTCGGCGTCCGGGTGCTGCTCGGCGTGGACCACCTTGGCGAGGGTAAAGGCCTTCAGCCGGGACGCGGGATCGACAACCTCCTCGACCTCGAGGCCTAGATCGGTCAGCGTCTCCGCGATCTCGTCGACAGAGGCGGTGGTGTCGAGATGCTCTTTCAGCCAGGAGAGGGTGAATTTCATGTGCCGGGCCCCGATCAGAAAATACGTCCGGCCTCCCTTACCGCAGCCCCGATGGGAGGGGAAGGGCGACCCTGTGCTTCTCTGCTTTGCAAATACTCACAGCAACGGACGCCACAGGCGATACCGCCCCCGGAAGGGCGGTACCCGTTGCCGGATCGCGCTGTCAGGCCACATCCTGCGGGTACGCCGCGGGATTGCCTTTCAGGTCAGCGCGACAGCCCACCGTGCAGGGTCGGCACGTCGAGGCTCGCAAAACCGTAGTGGCGCAGCCAGCGCAGGTCGCTGTCGAAGAAGGCGCGGAGGTCGGGGATGCCGTATTTCAGCATCGCGATCCGGTCGATCCCCATTCCGAAGGCAAAGCCCTGCCATTCGTCCGGGTCCACGCCGCCGGAGCGCAGCACGTGCGGGTGCACCATGCCGGAGCCCAGCACCTCCAGCCAGCCGTCGCCCTGCCCGATCTTGAGTTGGCCGTCCTCCCAGGAACACTGGATGTCGACCTCGGCCGAGGGTTCGGTGAAGGGGAAGTGCGAGGCGCGGAAGCGGGTCTTGATGCCGTCGATCTCGAAGAAGGCGGAGAAGAACTCCTCCAGCACCCACTTGAGGTTCGCCATGGAGATGTCGCGGTCGATGGCCAGGCCCTCGATCTGGTGGAACATCGGCGTGTGGGTCTGGTCGTAGTCGGCACGGTAGACGCGGCCCGGCGCGATGATGCGGCAGGGCGCGCCGTGCTTTTCCATGTGCCGGATCTGCACCGGGGAGGTGTGGGTGCGCAGCACGTGCGGCGGGCGATTGTCGCCCTCCTCGCGGTGCATGTAGAACGTGTCCATCTCGGCCCGCGCGGGGTGGTGGCCGGGGATGTTCAGCGCGTCGAAGTTGTACCAGTCGGTGTCGATCTGCGGCCCCTCGGCCACGGCAAAGCCCATGTCGGCGAAGATCGCCGTGATCTCTTCCGTCACCTGGCTGATCGGGTGGATCGAGCCCTGGCGCTGCGGGCGGACCGGCAGCGTCACGTCGAGCCATTCGGTCTTCAGCCGTTCGTCCAGCGCCGCATCGGCCAGCGCGGCCTTCTTCGCGGCCAGCGCCGTGTTGATCTCGTCCTTCAGCGCGTTCAGCGCCGGACCGGCGGTCTGACGCTCTTCGGGGGACATCTTGCCCAGCTCGCGCATCTTCAGGCTGATCTCGCCCTTCTTGCCGACGGCGGCGACGCGGAGGTCCTCGAGCGTGCCCTCGTCGGAGGCGTTCGAGATGAGGTCGAGATACTTGTTTCTCAGATCGTCCATGTCAGGGCTCCCGCGTGTGCGCGTGCTGAGTAGCGAGGGACGCCGGGGGAAACAAGGCCGGAGCGCCATGGCGGGGCCGGGAAACGTGTTCCCGCTGCCAAGAAACGGCCTCGTGTTGCCCGAACGGGACGACTTGAAGCGCGGGGATTTCGTGTCAGGTTCCCCGGCGAGGGAGGATCGCGATGCGACTTGTCGGACTTTTGATATGCCTTGCGCTGGCGGCCTGCGGACGCTCGGTGCCGCCCGGCGCGCGGATCGTCGTGGCGGGCGATTCGGTGATGGCCTGGAACCGCAACAGCGGCGGATCGGTGGCGGACAACATGTCTGCCCTCCTGCGGGAACCGGTGGGTGACGTGGCGACCTCGCTCGCCCGGGTGACGGAGGGTGTGGGGCCGCTGAGCATCCCCTCGCAGGTGGCGCGGCTGTCGGCGGAGTGGGTCATTCTCGACGGCGGCGCCAACGACCTGCGCGAGGAATGCGGCTGCACGCGCTGCGATACGGTTCTGGACGAGCTGGTGTCGGCGGACGGACGCTCCGGCGCGGTGCCCCGGCTGGTTGCCGGACTGCGCGGCAGGGGCAGCAACGTGATCTGGGCGGATTACTACACTGCGCCGCGCTATGCGGGCACGATCTGCGTCGGGCCCTACCTCGAATACGAGGCGCGGCTGATGCGGATGGCGGCGCGCGACGAAGGCGTGGTGCTGGTCGACCTTGCGGCGGTCATGCCGTCGTCGGACCTGTCGCTGTTCGCGTGGGACAAGATTCACCCGTCCCCGACCGGCTCCGCCCGGATCGCGAGGCTGCTGGCCGATACGCTGCAGGCCGAGCGGGCGAAGCGCGGCGGCGGACGCTGACGGCCGCCCGGGCGCGGCGCACAAAGCAAAACGGCCGCCGGGGATCCGACGGCCGTTCGTGTTCAACACATCAGGGCGGGCAGCTTACGCGGCCAGCGCACCTTTCGCCTGCTCGACGATCGCCGCGAAGGCGTCCGGCTCGTGCACGGCGAGGTCGGCCAGCACCTTGCGGTCCACCTCGATGCCGGCCTTCGACAGGCCGTTGATGAAGCGCGAATAGGTCAGCGTCTCGTCGTTCAGGCGAACGGCGGCGTTGATCCGCTGGATCCACAGCGCGCGGAACTGGCGCTTGCGGTTCTTGCGGTCGCGGGTTGCGTACTGGTTCGCCTTGTCAACCGCCTGTGCCGCCACCTTGAAGGTGTTCTTGCGGCGGCCATAGTAACCTTTGGCCTGGTTGGTGATCTTCTTGTGGCGCGCGTGTGTGACGGTACCGCCTTTGACTCGGGGCATATCTGATCCTCCTGGCTAGCGGTTATCGATCGTAGGGCATGTAGCCCTTGACGATCTTGGCGTCGGGGGCCGACAGCGTGGTCGTGCCGCGCGCGTCGCGGATGAATTTCTTGTGGCGCTTGATCATGCCGTGGCGCTTGCCGGCCTGGCCAGCGATGACCTTTCCGGTCGCGCTCACCTTGAAGCGCTTCTTGGCGCTCGACTTGGTCTTCATCTTGGGCATTTCGGTTCCTCTTCAAAGAGCGCCTTCGCTTACGCTCGGGCCGCCGTTGTTGACGCGACTCGGCATGCCAAAGAAGGCCGGCCGCGCGGTTGAAGGGCGCCCTATAGAGGGCCGGGGGGAATTTGGCAAGGGGGTCCGCGCCTTGTGCGCGGGCGGCCGGGCTAGCCGATCATCTGTCCGATCACGCCGTAGAGGATGTCGGGCACCTCGTCGAGGCGGAAGCCGCCCTCCTGCCTGCGCCAGGCCCATGTGCCCAGTGCGCAGCCGGCGAACAGCAGGATCGTGCCCGCGAAGGGTTTCCGGCGGTCTGCCCATGCCGAGATCAGCGCCGGCAGCGCAAGCACCACGAGCAGCATGCCCATCACGAGCGCGGTCTTGGGATCGAGGGTCATGGGTGCCTCCGGCTGTCAGGGCCAGAGTGCGTCACCGGCGCGCGCGGGTCAAATGCGGCGCCGGATGACATTCGGCCAAGGATGGGCCACGGGGCCGGGGCGCGCGCAGTACACGCGCCCCGGTTGCCAGATCACTCCGGATCGGTGGAATAGATCAACCGCTCGTTACAGGGCGCGACGCGCAGGATGTTGGTCGTGCCCGAGGTGTTGAACGGCACACCGGCGGTCACGACGATCTGGTCGTCCTCTGTCGCGTAGCCGTGTGCGCGCGCGGCGCGGGCGGCGTTGACCACGGCCTGCTTGAAGCGCTCCAGCTCGCCGGTCATGACGCATTGCGTACCCCAGTTCAGGGACAGGCGGCGCGCGGTGCCGCGGCGGTTGGTCAGCGCGATGATCGGCACGCGGGGCCGTTCGCGCGCCACCAGACCCGCGGTGTTGCCGGAGGAGGTGAAGCAGCAGATCGCCTTGATGTCGGTCGTCTCCGCGATCTCGCGGGCGGCGGCCACGATGCCGTCGGCCACGGTCTTGCGGTCGGCATGACGCGAGGCCTCGATGATGTCGCGGTAGGTCGGGTCGCTTTCGACCGACACGGCGACGTTGTTCATCGTCATCACAGCCTCGATCGGGTACTGCCCCGCCGCGGATTCCGCCGAGAGCATGATCGCGTCGGTGCCTTCGTAGATCGCGCCGGAGACGTCCGAGACCTCTGCCCTTGTGGGCATCGGCGATTCGATCATCGACTCGAGCATCTGCGTGGCGACGATCACCGGGCGCGCCTTGGCCCGGCATTTCCGCACGAGGCGCTTCTGGATCGGCGGGACGGAGTGGACGGGCAGTTCGACGCCAAGGTCGCCGCGCGCCACCATGATGCCGTCGGAAACCTCGAGGATCGCGTCGAAGTCGTTCACGGCCGAGGGCTTCTCGATCTTGGCGATCAGCGCGGCGCGGCCGTTGGCGAGGTCGCGCGCTTCCTGCACGTCGCGGGCGCGCTGCACGAAGGACAGGGCCAGCCACTCGATCCCGAGCGAGCAGACGAATTCCAGGTCGCGCTTGTCCTTCTCTGACAGTGCGGCCAGCGGCAGCACCACGTCTGGGACGTTCACGCCCTTGCGGTTGGAGATCGTGCCGCCCGCCTCGACGATGCAGTTGGCGTGATCGCTGGTGCAGTCGGCGACCTTGAGGCGGATCTTGCCGTCGTTGACCAGCAGGTGCGCGCCGGGTTCCAGCGCCTCGAAGATTTCCGGGTGCGGAAGCTGCACGCGCTTCGAATCGCCCGGCGTGTCGTCGAGGTCGAGGCGGAACTCCTGCCCCCACTCCAGCTCTTCGGAGCCGTTGGCGAATTCGCCGACGCGCAGTTTCGGTCCCTGAAGGTCGGCGAGGATGGCGATGGGGCTGTCGAGGTCCTGCTCCACCTTGCGGATGATGCGGTGACGCTCCTCGATTTCCTCGTGGGTGCCGTGGGACATGTTGAGGCGGAACACGTCTGCGCCCGCCTCGTGCAGGGCCCTGATCATCTCGTAGGTCGAGGATGCGGGGCCGAGCGTGGCCACGATCTTGACGTTGCGGTCGCGTTTCATGGCGGTAGACCTTTCCTTGTCGTCCTGTCCCGTACGGTTCAATCGGCGCCCTTGCGGGGTCTGCCGTCGTGGTGGTGCCGACCCTGCCATGGCCGCATGCGGATACCCGAACGGGTTACCGCTAACACGCCTGCTTTATCGCCTAACTGCCGGGCTTGTGCAACGAGATGTCGCACATTTTCATTCCCCGCAAGGGCCTCTATGTGTAGCGGGCCGGAGGTTACCGAACCATGACATACGCGCCATTCACGATGGAAGGGGCAGAGCGCCAGAGCCGTTTCCTCATCACCTGCGATCACGCCACGAACCTCGTGCCGCCGGACCTTGGCGGGACGCTGGGCCTGCCGGAGGAGGATATGGCGCGGCACATCGCCTATGACGTGGGTGCTGCCGGCGTGTCGCGGGCGCTTGCGGCGGAGCTGGACGCGCCGGTCGTCATGGCGAACTTCTCACGGCTGGTGATCGACCCGAACCGCGGCGCCGACGATCCGACCGTGCTGATGAAGCTTTACGACGGGACGATCATCCCCGGAAACCGCCACGCCGATGCCGCCGAGAAGGCGCGCCGGATCGCCGCCTACTGGCAGCCTTACCACGACGCGCTGGAGGGGCTGGCCGCGCGGCGGGACGACACGGTGATCGTGGCGATCCATTCCTTCACGCCGCGGCTGCGCGGGCGGCGGCCCCGGCCGTGGCACGTGGGCATCCTGCACGCCTGGGACGCGCGCCTGTCCGATCCGCTGATCGCGCGGCTGGAGGCGGAGCCGGACCTCGTGGTGGGCCGCAACGAGCCCTACCCCGGCCACCTGCCCGGCGACGCCATCGACCTGCACGCGCTGCGGTGCGGCCGGCCGAACACGCTGATCGAGATCCGCCACGACCTGATCCGCGACGAGGCGGCGCAGGTTCTGTGGGGCAAGCGGCTGGCACCGATGCTGGTGTCGGCGCTGGAAAAGGTATCAGACTAGGGGCCGCCGCGTGGCGGCCCGTCTTCAAGACGAGCGACCAGAGGAGAGACGACATGGATGACGCAACCCGGACCGAACTGGAAGCGGCGGCCTTCCGTCGCCTGCGCAAGCACCTGATGGAGGACCGTCAGGACGTGCAGAACATCGACCTGATGAACCTCGCGGGCTTCTGCCGCAACTGCCTGAGCCGCTGGTACATGGAAGCCGCGCAGGAGCGTGGCATGGACATGGACCAGGCCGAGGCGCGGGAGGTGTTCTACGGGATGCCCTACGCCGAGTGGAAGGCGCAGAACCAGACGGAGGCCGACGCAGGCAAGCAGGCCGCCTTCGAGAAGGCGTTCAAGGAGAACGTCACAGACAAGGGCTGATCCCTGCAGTGATCGGGGGGCGGAGAATCTCTGCCCTGCATCCCGGTCTGCCCATGGCTACGCTCCCGCATCGATACGGGGTGATCGCCGAGCGGCGGCCGTGTCGGCGCGACGCTCCCGTAGGGTGGGGCTTTGCGCCACCCTACCCAAGGGCTATCTGGAACGCCGGGCGGTCGCGCAGGCGGTCGAGATAGTCGGCGAAGGCCTGCGGCGGATCGGGAAAATTCGCCGACCGCGCCCAGCCGCCGCAATGGCCGAGGATGAAATCCGGCACCGTCATCTCCTCCCCCATCAGGAAGGGGCCCTCGACCTCGTCGAAGAGTCGCGCGATGGCGACGGCGTAATCGGCGCGGCAGGCCGGCTTGATCTCGGGCACCCGCGCTTCTTCCGGCAGCACGAAGCTGTGCCGGGCGGCGCACCACAACGGCGCCTCGATCTCGTCGAGGATGCGGAAGGTGAAGGCGTCCTGCCGCGCGCGGTCGAGGCTGCCTGCGGGACAGGTGAAGCGGCCGTGGCTGTCCGCGAGATAGGTCAGGATCGCCGAGCTGTCGCTCAGGTATGTGCCGTCGACGTCCAGCACCGGGATCTTGCCCGAGGGTGTCAGCGCCCGCACCTCGTCCGATTGCGGCTGCATGGGGATGTGCAGGTAGGTGACGTCGAGTTCCTCGAGCATCCACAGCACGCGGAACGTCCGGCTGCGCACCGCGCCGTAAACAGTGAATGTCATGGCTGCTTCCTCTGACCTCGCGGTCAGGATGCTTGTCCCGTTAACCAACCGCAAGTCGCCAGAAAGTGCATGGGCAGCAAGTCGCTCAACCCATGCGTGTCATTGTCGATGCAAGGCGCGCCTGCCAACCGCCTAGCGGCGGGCGAGGTAAGCCAGACGGACGAACGCACGTTCGACCAGCGCGAAGGCCGGGGCCTTCTGGCCCGCGCTGCGCAGGGTCAGGTCGGTGTCCAGGAGAAGCTCCAGCGCCGCTTCCAGCCGGTCGAGACGCCAGCCCTGCGCCTGGCGCAGGATGCGGTCGCGCCGAGGGCCGAAGACCGGCGGGCGCAGGCGGCCGATGCCCTGCGCCGGGCCGCCCGGTGCCGACACCAGCGTGTAGAGCATGCGGAAATGGCGGGTGCCCATGATCAGCAGCGTGACCGGCGTGACCCCCTGCCCCGACAGGCGCTGCATCACCGGGGCGATCTCGTCGGTGCGGCCCTCGGCGAGGATGTTGAACACGTCGTCCACGTCGGACTCGAAGGAAGCGGGGGCGTTCAGCTCCACTTCCGCAACCGACAGCGGCGAGCTGTCGTTCAGCTTGTAGAGCGCGATCTTCTCGAGTGTCATGCGGAAGTCGCCGGGCGTCAGGTCGCGGCCCAGCGCCTCGAGCGCCCCCATGGCATCGCGGCCGACCTCGGCAATGCCGGCGCGTTTCAGCTCTGCCTCGATCTCCGACCGGGTGAGTGGATTGTTGTAGAGCGCCGCGGCAAAGGCGCGTTTCGACCCTTCGAACAGCTTGCGCAGGGCGGACTTGGCGGCGAGCGATCCGCCGGTGGCGACGATGGTCGCGTCGCCTTCCCGCCAGTCGTCCAGCGCGGCCTTCAGCGCATCGGTCGCGCCGTCACCGGCCTCTTCCACCACGACGGCGCGGGCGCCGGGGAAGAAGCCCGTGGCCTTCACCGCGTCCAGCAGCGCCGCCGGATCGCGGCGCAGGTCGGCGCCGTTCAGGCGGGTGATGCGCATCTCCTCGTCGGCACCCGGTCCGGTGAGATTGGCGACCACCTCCTGCCGCTTCATCGCGACGCGCATCGTGTCCTCGCCGTAGATCAGCAGGCCAGCCGCCTTGGGATCGGGCTTGCGGAAGAAGGCGTCTGCGTCGCGCGGCGTCAGCTTCATGCGGGCGACGCGGGGTCCGGGAAGTCGGCGGCGCGCAGCAACAGGTCGTCGATCATCTGGTCGGCAAGAATGACCATCAGGCGCTCTTCCGCGTCGCGTTCCGCAGCGCTGGTCGCCACGGTCGAGCCGGTGGTCGAATAGCCGGTGAAGGCGTTGGTCCGGCCGTCGTGCAGGATCGCGCCGGTGGTGGCATCGGTGAGGGTGTAGAACACCCGCCCGATCAGCCGGTAGCGTGTGATGTTGCCGGTCGAGGTCACGCCGATGTCCTGCTCCGTCACCTGGATCCGCACCGTCAGGGCGTAGGGCGCACCGCTTGCGGGACGGCCCAGGCGCTCTTCGAAGCGGCGGTTGAAGACGTAGCGGCGGTCGTCATCGGGGGCCTGCAGCGATACGGCGTTCAAAAGCCGCGACCCGCCGCCGCCCGGCGCATAGACCGGCGTGAAGCCGCAGGCGGCCGCCAGCGACAGCGCACCGAGGCCCGCCAGCACAGCGCGGCGGTTCAGGTTTCCCGTTTTCGTCTCAGACGACCACATTCACGATCCGCCCCGGCACCACGATCAGCTTTTTCGGCTGGCCCCCGTCGAGGGCCTTCACCACAGCTTCGTGTGCGAGGACCATCTTTTCAACCTCTTCCTTCGCCAGGTCCTTCGGCACGTCGATCTCGCCCCGGCGCTTGCCGTTGACCTGGATCGGCAGCGTCACCGTATCCTCGACCAGCATCTTCGGGTCGGCCTTGGGCCATGCGGCATCGGCGATCAGCCCCTCGCCGCCCAGCGTCTGCCAGATTTCCTCCGCGAGGTGCGGGGTCATCGGCGACATGAGCTGCGCCAGCGTCTTCGCTGCGAACCGCTTCGTCTCGGTCCCGGCGCGGGACTTCGACAGCGTGTTGGTGAAGGCGTAGAGCTTGGCGATGGCGGCGTTGAAGCCGAAGCTCTCGACACCCATCGTCACGTCGTGGATCGCCTTGTGCGTCTCCTTCAGGAGCGCGGCATCCTCCTGCGTCGGCGGCACCTCGGCGCCTGCGATCTCGGAGGCGATGCGGTAGACGCGCGCCAGGTGCTTCGAGGCGGCCTCTGCCCCGGCGGCGGTCCATTCCACGTCCCGTTCCGGGGGCGAGTCGGATAGCACGAACCAGCGCGCGGTGTCGGCGCCGTAGGTGGCGATGATGTTCATCGGGTCCACCACGTTGTTCTTCGACTTCGACATCTTGGCCGACGGGATGATCTCGACCGCCGTGCCGTCCTTCAGGAAGCCGCCGCCGTCGCGCAGTTCGACATCCTCGGGGTAGTGGTAGACCGGCCGTCCGTCCGCCCCCTTCGTCTGGTAGATCGCGTGCGTGACCATGCCCTGCGTGAAGAGCGCGTTGAACGGCTCGGCGGATTTTTCCGGCAGGTGGCCGGTGCGGATCATCGCGCGGGCGAAGAAGCGGGAGTAGAGCAGGTGCAGGATCGCGTGCTCGATGCCGCCGATGTACTGGTCGACGTTCATCCAGTAGGCAGCGTCCTCCAGATCGGTCGGCGTCTCGGCGCGCGGCGCGGTGAAGCGGGCGAAGTACCACGAGGAGTCCACGAAGGTGTCCATTGTGTCGGTCTCGCGCTTCGCGGGCTTGCCACAGGTCGGGCAGGCACAGTCGCGCCACGTCGGGTGACGGTCAAGCGGGTTGCCCGGCACGTCGAATGTCACGTCGTCGGGCAGCCTGACGGGCAGGTTTTCCTTCTTCTCCGGCACCACGCCGCAGTCGTCGCAATGCACGACCGGGATCGGGCAGCCCCAGTAGCGCTGGCGGGACAGACCCCAGTCGCGCAGGCGGAACTTCTCGACGCCCTGACCCAGGCCCTTCGCCTCCATCCAGTCGATGGTGGTGTCGACGGCTTCCTGCCCGGTCGCCACGTCGAGACCGGCGAAGTGGTTGATCCACTTCACCTTCTCCGTCTTCGGCGGGATGAAGGCGGTGTCGGTCACCGGCTCCGGGTTGTCGAGCGACAGGAAGGTGTCGATCACCGGCAGATCGTACTTGCGGCAGAAGTCGAGGTCGCGCTGGTCGTGCGCCGGAGAGCCGAAGATCGCGCCCGTGCCGTAGTCCATCAGGATGAAGTTGGCGATCCAGACCGGCACTTCCCACGAGGGGTCGAGCGGGTGCTTCACCTTCAGTCCGGTGTCGAAGCCCAGCTTCTCCGCCTTTTCCAGCGCCTCTTCGGTGGTGCCGCCCTTGCGCATCGCCGCAACGGCGCTGGCCAGCTCGGGGTTGTCCTGCTCAAGCGCCTTGGTCAGCGGATGATCCGGCGAAAGCCCGAGGAAGGACGCACCCAGAAGCGTGTCGGGGCGGGTGGTATAGACGTCGATGGCCTCGAACCCGTGCGAGGGCTCCGTCAGCGACCAGGCGAACTGCAGCCCGCGCGACCGGCCGATCCAGTTGGCCTGCATCAGCTTCACCTTCGCGGGCCAGTCGTCCAGCCCGTCGATGGCATCGAGAAGCTCGCCCGCCATGTCGGAGATCTTGAAGAACCACTGCGTCAGTTCGCGGCGCTCGACTTCGGCGCCGGAGCGCCAGCCCTTGCCGTCGATCACCTGCTCGTTCGCCAGAACGGTCATGTCGACCGGGTCCCAGTTCACCACGGCATTCTTGCGGTAGACCAGCCCCTCGGACAGCATGTCGATGAACAGCGCCTGCTGCTGGCCGTAGTATTCGGGATCGCAGGTGGCGAACATCCGCGACCAGTCGAGGCCGAAGCCCAGCGGCTTCATCTGGCCGACCATCGTGTCGATGTTGCCGTAGGTCCAGTCCTTCGGGTGCCCGCCGGACGCCATGGCCGCGTTCTCGGCCGGCATCCCGAAGGCGTCGAAGCCCATCGGGTGCAGCACGTTGAAGCCGTTCTGTTTCTTGTACCGCGCGATCACGTCGCCCATCGTGTAGTTGCGGACGTGACCGATGTGGATGCGGCCCGACGGATAGGGGAACATCTCCAGCACGTAGTACTTGGGCTTGTCACCCTCGCGGGTGGCCTTGAAGGTCAGGGCGTCTTCCCAGGCCTTCTGCCACTTCGGCTCGATGCTGGCGGGGTCATAGCGCGACATGTATTCCTCCGGGGACGGATCGGCAGGCGGGTATCCGGTGGCGTGATAAGGTCCGGGAGGTCAAAGGTCCAGTGGCCGTTTGCCGGCGTCGGGGCGGGACGGTCCCTGAGCCTCGGTTCATCAGCCATGCATGAGCGCTGTGGCGGGTATGCTGCATCCGCACTGGAAGATCGCCGCACTGCGGCATAACTTGTTGTCACGGAGGGGCAACCCAACCGAAGAGGCAAGAAAATGGCACATATCACACACGAGAGCGCACCGCGCCGCAACGTCCTGGCGGACATGTTCAACGGCATGATGGAGGGCCTCGCCCGCATCGCCGAGAGCAGCCACCGCATGAAGGAAATCGAGCGTCTGCACGCAATGTCCGATGCGGACCTGGCAAAGCGCGGCCTGAAGCGCGATGAAATCGCACGTCACGTTTTCCGCGACGTGTTCTACGTCTGAATTCAGGGGCGACGCGTCCCTTTGATTTCAAACCGCCGCGCGCCATGAAGGCCGCGGCGGTTTTGTTTTGTCCGGAGCCCATCGCAGGATGACGGCGCCCCTGCGTCCGCCCTGCCCCGCTTGGCCCTTTGCTGGCGTGCCACGCTCAGGGCGCCAAACCTCACGCCACCCGACCGACCGCAGGGCAGCACGGTGCTGGGCCCCGGAAACGCGAAAGGGCCGCCCCGAAGGACGGCCCCGAACACATGCCGGCAAAGCCGGGGTACGCTTAGTTCTGTGCGTAGTATTCGATGACCAGGTTCGGTTCCATGATCACCGGGTACGGCACGTCCGAGAGGCCCGGGGTGCGCACGAAGGTCGCGGTCAGCTTGTTGTGGTCGACTTCGACGTAGTCGGGAACGTCACGCTCCGGCAGCTGGGTCGCTTCGAGGATGGCGGCCATCTGCTTGGACTTCTCGCGGACCTCGATCACGTCGCCTTCCTTCACGCGGTAGGACGGGATGTTCACGCGCTGGCCGTTCACGGTCACGTGGCCGTGGTTCACGAACTGGCGGGCGGCGAAGACGGTCGGCACGAACTTGGCGCGGTAGACGACGGCGTCGAGGCGGCGCTCGAGCAGGCCGATCAGCAGCTCGCCGGTGTCACCCTTCGCACGTTCCGCGTCCGAGAAGATGCGGCGGAATTGCTTTTCGGTCAGGTCGCCGTAGTAGCCCTTCAGCTTCTGCTTGGCGCGCAGCTGAAGGCCGAAGTCGGACATCTTCTGCTTGCGGCGCTGGCCGTGCTGGCCGGGGCCGTACTCGCGGCGGTTGACCGGGGACTTCGGGCGGCCCCAGATGTTTTCGCCCATGCGGCGGTCAATCTTGTACTTGGCAGTCGTGCGTTTGGTCACGGCTGATCTCCTTCTTTGTGTTTCGAAGGGCGTTGTCCTCTCCCCGGACGGGTTGCCCCGCGCCCCGGAGTGACAGGCATCCCCTTGCGGGGGCCACCAACACCAATGGAGCGGCCCAAATACACTGCCCCGGTGGAGAGTCAAGCCTCTGCCCCGCCGGCGGGTCCAATTCGACGCAAAGGCGCGCTTTAAACCGGACTTAACCCCGCGCCTTTCAAATGCCGCCACACCGACTCCCCCCGGCGAACACGGAGCGCCCCCCATGCCGAAGATCACCACCGGCCCGCGCAATGCCCTGGAACACGCGGTCGACGCGCGCGACGCGGGCGTCATGGACATGGTGCGCCGTGCGATCCAGCACCGTCAGGTCATCCTCGCCTTCCAGCCGGTCGTGCAGGCGGCGCAACCGGACCGGGCCGCTTTCCAGGAGGGGCTGATTCGCGTCCTCGACGACACCGGGCGGGTGATTCCCGCCGGAGAGTTCATCGATACCGTCGAAGACACCGAGTACGGGCGGCTTCTGGACTGCATCGCATTGGAAAAGGGTCTGAGCGAGCTGCGCCGCGTGCCGAGCTTGCGGCTGTCGGTCAACATGTCGGCGCGGTCCATCGGCTACAAGAAGTGGATGCGCACGCTGCATCGGGGCATCTCCGACGACCCCACCGTGGCCGAACGGCTGATTCTCGAGATCACGGAACACTCCGCCATGCTGGTGCCCGAACTGGTCACCACCTTCATGGACGACCTGCGCAAGAAGGGAATCACCTTCGCCATCGACGATTTCGGCTCCGGCTACACCGCTCTGCGGCATTTCAAGGACTTCAGCTTCGACATCCTGAAGATCGACGGGGAATTCTGTCGCGGCATTGCCAAGGATCCCGACAACCAGGTCCTTGTCGGCGCCATGGTCAGCATTTCCGAACACTTCGACATGTTCACAGTCGCCGAATGCGTCGAGACGCAGGCAGATGCCGACTGCCTTGCCCGCCTGGGGGTCGATTGCCTTCAGGGGTATCTCTACGCGGCACCCACCGTCACACCCGCATGGCGGGCAGAGCAGACCCGCCGCCAGGCCTGACGCAACGTCGCTCTGAGACACCCTGCCTCTTTTGGAGGGTGGAAAAATCGTTTAGTCCATTCCCTCGACAGGCGAGACAGAAGCGGTCCGCGCCCCGCGGGCTCGCGTTTACATTTACGCTTGGCCAGGAGGACACCACATGACCAATGTCGTTATCGCAAGCGCTGCCCGCACCGGCGTCGGCAGCTTTGGCGGATCGTTCGCCAACACCCCGGCGCACGATCTGGGTGCTGCCGTGCTGGAGGCGCTGGTCGCCCGCGCCGGCATCTCGAAGGACGAGGTTTCGGAAACCATTCTCGGCCAGGTTCTGACCGCCGCTCAGGGCCAGAACCCTGCCCGTCAGGCGCACATCAACGCGGGCCTGCCGAAGGAATCGGCCGCCTGGGGCATCAACCAGGTCTGCGGCTCGGGCCTGCGCGCCGTTGCACTGGGTGCGCAGCACATCATGCTGGGCGACGCCGCCATCGTCTGCGCCGGCGGCCAAGAAAACATGTCCATGAGCCCCCACGCGCAGAACCTGCGCCAGGCGCACAAGATGGGCGACGTGAAGTACATCGACACGATGATCAAGGACGGCCTCTGGGACGCGTTCAACGGCTACCACATGGGCCAGACCGCCGAGAACGTGGCCGACCAGTGGCAGATCACCCGCGAGATGCAGGACGAATTCGCCGTCGCATCCCAGAACAAGGCCGAGGCCGCGCAGAAGGCCGGCAAGTTCGACGACGAGGTGATCCCCTTCACCATCAAGACCCGCAAGGGCGACATCGTCATGGACAAGGATGAGTACATCCGCCACGGCGCAACGATGGACGCCATGCAGAAACTGCGTCCGGCCTTCACCAAGGACGGCTCCGTGACCGCGGCAAACGCCTCCGGCATCAACGACGGCGCGGCCGGTGTCCTGTTGATGTCCGCCGACGACGCCGAGAAGCGCGGGATCGAGCCGCTGGCCCGCATCGCGTCCTACGCGACCGCCGGTCTCGACCCGTCGATCATGGGCGTCGGCCCGATCCACGCATCGCGCAAGGCGCTGGAAAAGGCCGGCTGGTCGGTGAGCGACCTCGACCTCGTGGAAGCCAACGAAGCCTTCGCCGCACAGGCCTGTGCCGTGAACAAGGACATGGGCTGGGATCCGGCCATCGTGAACGTGAACGGCGGCGCCATCGCCATCGGCCACCCGATCGGGGCCTCGGGCTGCCGTGTCCTGAACACCCTGCTGTTCGAAATGAAGCGCCGCGACGCCAAGAAGGGCCTCGCCACGCTCTGCATCGGTGGCGGCATGGGCGTCGCGCTCTGCGTCGAGCGTCCGTAAGACGGAACAGAGGCGGGCCCTTCGGGGCCCGTTTCCCTTCATGACAAGACTTCCCGAAGACCCCGCCCAGATCGTCTTTTCCGGTGGTGGGCTGCGCTGCTTCTGGCAGGGCGGCTTCCTGACCCGGCTCGCGAAGGACATGTCCTTCGCGCCCGAACGCGTGACCGGCGTCAGCGGCGGCGCGCTGGCGGGGGCTGCGTGGATCGCGGGCATCGAACGCCGCCTGCTGGACACGATGTGCGACGCGTTTGAACGGCGCGACACGAACATCGACCTGTTCGAGGCGGACGAGAACGGCATCACCCCGCATCAGGAACTGTATTGCGACGTGGTCAACCGCGTGCTGGACGATGAGGCGACGCGCAAGGTGGCGGAGGGCCCCGCCTTCCAGATCCAGATCGCGCATCCGCCGGAAACCGGGCTGGCGACGCTGACCGGCACCGCCTTGGCGGCCACCTACGAGGCGGAACTGCACATCGTCGGATCGCCACATTTCAACTGGGCGGAGAAGATGGGCCTGACGTCGAACCTGATCGACGCAAACGCCGCAGCGCGCGACGGGCGGCTCGCCGACCTCGTGAGCGCGGCCGCGGTCATCCCCCCGGTGTTCGAGCCGCCCCTGTGGGAAGGACGGCGGGTGGTCGACGGCGGCATGGCCGACCAGGCGCCGATGCCCGTTCCCGACAAGGGCGAGACGCTGGTGCTGCTGACCCGCGAGTACAAGAAGCTGCCCGATGTGGCGGGCCGCACCTACGTCTGGCCGGGCAGGGAGACGCCCGCCGACAAGATAGATTTCACCGACCCGCAGAAGCTGCGGGACACCTGGGCCTTGGGGGAACGCGATGCAGAGCGTTACCTTGGAGGGGTCTGAGGCCGGAAACTGTATAAAAACCGCAGAAGCGGAGAAAATTAAAGCAACTTTGTTGCGCAAGTTAAAACAGGAAGGTAACAAAGTTACCAACGATTAAGCCACTGACTGGAGGAGTTCCCATGGCAAGAGTTGCACTCGTCACCGGCGGCAGCCGCGGCATCGGTGAGGCCATCTCGAAGGCGCTGAAGGCGGAGGGCTACACTGTCGCCGCCACCTATGCAGGCAACGACGAGAAGGCCGCCGCGTTCACCCAAGAGACCGGCATCAAGACCTACAAGTGGAACGTCGCGGACTACGAATCGTCCAAGGCGGGTATCGCGCAGGTCGAGGCGGACCTGGGTCCCATCGACGTGGTCGTCGCCAACGCGGGCATCACCCGTGACGCGCCGTTCCACAAGATGACCCCCGAACAATGGAAAGAGGTGATCGACACCAACCTGACCGGCGTCTTCAACACCGTGCACCCGGTTTGGCCGGGCATGCGCGAGCGCAAGTTCGGGCGGGTCATCGTGATCTCCTCGATCAACGGCCAGAAGGGCCAGTTCGCGCAGGTGAACTATGCCGCGACCAAGGCGGGCGACCTCGGCATCGTGAAGTCGCTGGCCCAGGAAGGCGCCCGCGCCGGGATCACCGCGAACGCGATCTGCCCGGGCTACATCGCGACCGAGATGGTCATGGCGGTGCCGGAAAAGGTGCGCGACTCGATCATCGCCCAGATCCCGGCGGGCCGCCTTGGCGAGCCGGAAGAAATCGCGCGCTGTGTCGTGTTCCTCGCCTCCGACGACGCGGGTTTCATCAACGGCTCCACGATCTCTGCGAACGGCGCACAGTTCTTCGTCTGAGCGGACGCTCCGCCGGATCGATCAAACCAGAGGGTCCCGACTGCACGGTCGGGGCCTTTTTCTTTTTCATGTGTGCATTTTCGCACCGATCGGGCGCGGACGCTTGGACTACCTTGATGGGCCGCTGCCGCTATATCCTTGCCATGAAGGAGGACCCAGCCATGCTGACCCAGATCAACGGACTGCACCACGTGACCTCGCTCGCCTCGGGCGCGCAGGAGAACAACGATTTCTTCACCAAGGTTCTAGGCCTGCGACGGGTCAAGAAGACGGTGAACTTCGACGCCCCGGACGTCTATCACCTGTACTACGGCGACGAGATCGGCACGCCCGGCACGGTGATGACCTATTTCCCCTTCCCGAACGCCAGCCCTGGCCGTCCCGGCACCGGCGAGGTCGGCACGACCGTGTTCAGCGTGCCGAAGGACGCCCTGCCCTTCTGGGAAACCCGGCTGGCCGAGCACAAGGTCGACGGGCTGATCCGCACGGACCGGCTTGGCGAGCAGCGGCTGATGTTCAAGGGACCGGACGGTGACGGCTTTGCACTTGTCGCGGCCGAAGACGACCGCGCCCCCTGGGTGGCCGATGTCCCCGCCGACGTGGCGATCCGCGGCTTCCACTCCGCCGACCTGCGGCTGTCGCAACAGGATGCGCAGGCCAGTGCGGAACTGCTGCGCTTCATGGGCTACGAAAAGGACGATGCGGAGAACAACGTTACCCGTTTCCGCGTGCCCAACGGCAACGAAGCACAGGTGATGGACATCACCGAGGTCGATGCAGGTCGCGCCGACCAAGGCGCCGGCAGCGTGCACCACATCGCTTTCTCGGTGGACAACCGCGAGAAGCAGCTGGAGGTGCGCAAGGCGCTGATGGACACCGGCTATCAGGTGACGCCAGTGATCGACCGGGATTACTTCTGGGCGATCTATTTCCGGACACCCGGCGGCGTGCTGTTCGAGGTCGCGACCAACGAACCCGGGTTCGACCGGGACGAGGACACCGCGCACCTGGGCGAGGCCCTGCGCTTGCCGACGCAGCACGAACACCTGCGCCCGCAACTGGAAAAGCGGCTCGAGCCGATCCATGACTGACCACGTCTTTGCGGAGACCGGAGGCGCGCCGGGCGCGCCCCTCGTCTTCACCTTCCACGGCACGGGTGGCGACGAACACCAGTTCCACGACTTCCCCCGGCAGGTGCTGGACGGCGCGCATGTGATATCGCCGCGCGGCGACGTCTCCGAACATGGGGCGCTGAGGTACTTCCGGCGCAAGGCGGAGGGCGTCTACGACATGGACGACCTCTGGACACGCGCGGCCGCCATGGCGGAGTTCGTCGAGACGGCGAAGGGGCGTGTCGGTGCAACGCGGGTCGTCGGGCTGGGCTAATCCAATGGCGCGAACATCCTTGCCGCCGTCGCGATGCGTGCGCCACACCTGTTCACCGACCTCGCGCTCCTGCATCCGCTGATCCCCTGGGACCCGGACACACAGCCGGGCCTCGACGGCGCCCGCGTGCTCGTCACCGCAGGGGAGCGCGACCCGATCTGCCCGGCCCCTCTGACACGGTCGTTCGTCGGCTGGCTTTCGGCGCAGGGCGCAAAGGTGGACACCCTCTGGCACCCCGGCGGTCACGAGATCGCGCAGCCAGAGGTGCAGGCGCTTGCAGGCTTCCTTGCGGACACGCCAAAACCCGCCTGACCACCCCCGGGCGGTGTGCTTTCAGCGATGTCCGGAAAACAAGGCGTTGCCCGGTGCGTCGGGCAAGGCGTTGGCTTCCACCAAGTCGGCGAACCTGTCCTGAGCGGTTGTCTCAGGACAGGCCGCTCCGCCGTGCGTCAGGCGACGGCGGACGAAAGGCGCGTAATCTCCTCCTTGATCCTCAATTTCTGCTTTTTCAGGTGCGCGATTTGCAGGTCGTCGGTACTGGGCGCGCGTTGCGCCTGCTCCACGGCCTCGGACAGGGCATGGTGCTTCTTCTTCAGTTCCTGCAGATGCGAACTCAAGCTCATGGGATCCTCCTTTCGCTGGTTGGTAGGAACAGTGCACCACAGCTTCATCAATCTGTCACGCGGCGCGTGCAAAATGGGTTGTCGAAACCTTCAAAAATTGCGGAAATCAGCCGAAATCCGGCTCGAAAGTTAACGGCGCACCCTCCGTCATGACGGAAAAGAAGCATTCCGAGTAATTCTTTTGCCCGTTTCCCATGACACCCTCAGGGTGAATCACCTTCGGCGGATGGAACCTGAAGGGGGTGCGCGCCTCTTTCCGCCCGCGCAGCAGAACGAGTCGCGGCGGACGGCCCGGACGGGGCAGCAGCGGCAGCAGTTCCAGACCGCCCAGCACGGCCTGCATGGCGGCCATCAACTCGGGCAGGCGCTCTACCCGCTGGATGAAGGTGGCGTGCCCCCTGGGCTTCAGGCGGCGCGCGGCGGTGTCGACCCAGACCGACAGCGGTACGTCACCCGTGCGGCCCTTGCCGCGCCCGCCGTCCTGCGCGGACAGCCCCTTGCCCGCCTCGAAGTAAGGCGGGTTGGCGATCACATGGTCGAAACTGCGGGCCTTCAGCGCGGCGGGGGGCGCGGCCACGTCGCCCTCGTGGATCTCTCCGTTCAGCCCGTTGCCGTCGAGGTTCCGGCGGGCGAGATCGGCGTAGCCCGGCTGTATCTCCAGCCCCGACAACGCGAGCCCCGGCACGCGCCAGCCGAGGCAGCACAGCGCGGCCCCGCCGCCGCAGCCCAGTTCCAGTACGGCCTCTCCGGCCCGCGCCTGCACCGACGCGGCAAGGATCACCGGATCGGTGCCCGCCCGGTAGCCGTCGCGCGGCTGGAGCACCATGACACGCCCGCCCAGCATGGCGTCGCGCGTCAGGTCCGGGAGGTCGAACGGGTCAACGCGCAATGTCCACTCCGGCCTCCTGCATGAGGCGGCGGGCGCGGTCCAGATCGCTGGACAGGACCATCAGCCGGCGCGGCAAAATGCCGAGGGATCCTTCGAGGACGCTCATGTTTACGTCCAGCTCAAAGCTGGCTATACCCTCAGCGTCCAGAAGGGTCTTGGCCAACGGGATCACGGTGATATCGGTGGTGCGTAGAAGCTCTTCCATGACAGGGATTTAAGGACAGGGCCCGGCGATTGTCGAGCCTTGGACAGGAGCGCGATGTTGGATCAGCCACGCATGAAACCGCACGAACGCCTCGCCGCTGATCTGGCGACCGAAATGGCGGCCGTGAACGACCTGATCCGGGAACGGATGGCCTCCCGGCATGCCCCCCGGATCCCGGAGGTGACGGCGCACCTCGTGGAGGCCGGCGGCAAACGGTTGCGGCCCATGCTGACCCTCGCCTCGGCCAAGCTCTGCGGTTACGACGGCCCCTATCACGTGCACCTCGCCGCGACGGTGGAGTTCATCCACACAGCGACACTGCTGCACGACGACGTGGTGGACGAAAGCGAACGGCGCCGGGGCCGGCCCACGGCGAACCTTTTGTGGGACAACAAGTCGTCGGTTCTGGTGGGCGACTACCTCTTTGCGCGCTCCTTCCAGTTGATGACGGAGACGGGCAACCTGCGTGTCCTGCGCATCCTGTCGGACGCGGCGGCGACCATCGCAGAGGGCGAGGTCCTGCAGCTGACCGCCGCGCAGGACCTGTCGACCACCGAACACATCTACCTGCAGGTGGTGCGCGGCAAGACGGCGGCGCTGTTCTCCGCCGCGACCGAGGTGGGCGGCGTGATCGCCGGACGGCCCGAAGAGGACGTGCGAGCGTTGTTCGACTACGGCGATGCGCTGGGGATCGCCTTCCAGATCGTCGACGACCTGCTGGACTACTGGGGCGGCGACGCGACCGGCAAGAACGTCGGCGACGACTTCCGCGAACGCAAGCTGACGCTGCCGCTGATCAAGGCCTTCGCCAGGGCGGACGACACGGAAAAGGCGTTCTGGAAGCGGGTCATCGAGAAGGGCGACCAGCGCGACGGCGATCTGGAGGAGGCCCTGCGCCTGCTCGACCGCCATGGCGCGCTCGAGGAGACCCGGCAGGAGGCCCTCGCCTGGGCCGAGCGGGCGAAGACCGCGATGCAGACCCTGCCCGCCAGCGACCTGCGCGACCTGCTGATCGACCTCAGCGACTACGTGGTGTCGCGGGTCAGCTGAGGTGTCCCTGCGCGTGACGCCGGGCTGGGTCCGGTGATGTTCGACCGAGTGATGATGGTCGACTGGTCCGGCGGCAACGACCGCGGCCCCCGCCCCACACGTGACGCGATCTGGATCGGCGAGACCGGCCGCGCGCCGGTCTATTGCCGCAACCGCCAGACCGCCGAGGACATGCTGTCAGAGCGGATTGCCGATGCTTTGGCCGCAGGCGCACGGCTCATGGTCGGGTTCGACTTCCCCTTCGGCTATCCGGTCGGCGTGGCGCAGGCCCTCTGCGGCGGCGGCGTTCTCGACCTCTGGGACTGGCTTGAGGCGCGGATCGAGGACACGCCACGCGCCAACAACCGCTTCGACCTGGCCGGAGGGATCAACCTGTCGCTTGGCACCCCCGGTCCGTTCTGGGGCAACGGGCTGAAGCGTGACGTGCCGGGACTGGCGCGGACCAAATCCGGCTATGCCAATCCGTTCGACGACAGGCGGGTTTGCGAAACCCGGTCGCGCGGCACCTTCACCGTCTGGCAACTGGCGGGCGCGGGTTCGGTCGGATCGCAGGTGCTGATGGGCCTTCCGGTCCTGTCGCGGCTGAGGCGACGCTTTCCGGTCGCAGTCTGGCCGTTCGAGCCGGTGGACGCCCCCGTCGTCTTCACCGAAGTCTGGCCCGGACTGATCGAGCCGGTGGTGCGTAAGACGGAGGGCATCCGCGACGCGGCACAGGTCGATCTGCTGGCGCGCGGCATTGGCCGGTTGAACCCCGACAGGCTGGAGGCGATGCTGGCCGTCGACGTACCGGACGCCCGGACCGAGGAAGGCTGGATCCTCGGGCTTGGCTTCGAAGAGGAGTTGCAGGACATATGCCGCTGAAACCGCCCCCCTTGCGCAACGACTGCTTCGCCCTGCCCCCGGGCGTGGACTGGACCCCGGTGGACGCGGCGCTGAGCATGCTGCGGCAAAGGCTGTCGCCGGTCGTCGCGCGAGAGGACGTTCCGCTTGGGGATGGCGTGGGCCGGGTGCTGGCAGACGACATCGTGGCGCGCCGGTCCAACCCGCCGGAGGCCAACACCGCCGTCGATGGCTACGGTTTTGCTGCTGGCGCTGTCGGCGAAGGCGACGTGGTCCTGCCGCTGGTGGAGGGACGCTCCGCCGCCGGGGCGCCTTTTTCGGGCCGCGTGCCCGGAGGTGCCGCCGTGCGCGTCCTGACCGGCGCGGCGCTGCCGGAAGGTGTCGACACTGTGGTGCTGGACGAGGATTGCGCCGTCGGAGAGGGTGAGGTCGCCTTTCGCGGGCCGGTGAAACGCGGCGCAAACACCCGCAAGGTAGGCGAGGACGTGGCCGAAGGTGTCACCGCCCTGTCGGCAGGCCGGGTCCTGACGCCCGCCGATCTGGCACTGGCTGCCGCCGTGGGCCACGGTGCCCTGCCGGTCTTCTCGCGCCTGCGGGTGGGCGTGCTGTCGACCGGCGACGAGGTCGTGGAGCCGGGCAGGACGGCCGCGCCGGGCCAGATCTTCGACGCCAACCGCCCGATGCTGCTGAGCATGGCGGCGCGCTTCGGGTACGAGGCCATCGACTTGGGCCACGTGCGCGACGACCGCAACGCCCTGCGCGCGCGGCTTGACGGGGCGGTGGGCGCGGTGGACGCCATCCTGACCTCCGGCGGTGCATCGGCGGGCGACGAGGATCATGTCTCTGCCCTCCTGCGCGAGACGGGCGCCCTGGCGGAGTGGCGCATCGCTCTGAAACCCGGGCGGCCGCTGGCGCTTGGCATGTGGCAGGGGGTGCCGGTGTTCGGCCTTCCGGGCAACCCTGTCGCGGCCTTCGTCTGCATGCTGGTCTTCGCACGTCCCGCCATGGGGCTCTTGGCCGGGGCGGGCTGGCAGGCGCCGGTGGGGTTCGACGTGCCCGCCGCCTTCACGAAACGCAAGAAACCGGGCCGCCGGGAATACCTGCGCGCCCGCATCCGCGAGGGCCGGGCAGAGGTTTTCGCCTCCGAAGGATCGGGGCGTGTGTCGGGCCTGAGCTGGGCGGAGGGCCTGGTGGAGCTGGAGGACGGCGGCCGTGATATCGAACCGGGCGACCTCGTGCGGTTCATCCCCTACGGCAGTTTCGGGCTGTAGCGCGGCCCGCCCGTTAGGATCAGTCGAAGGTCCCGGCGACCCGTCCCAGCAGCATGAAGGCGCGCGATGTCCGCGTCGAGGCGAAGGCCGAGATATCCTCGTCCGAGAAGCCCGGTTCGACATTGGCGAACATCTGGTCGTAGCGCCGCAGGAAGTGGTGCGCCGCGTCGCGGAAGATCGTGTCCTCACGCATCCGCGCAGCCGTAAGTGCCAGCGAGGAGCGGTCGTGCACGCCACCCAGCGGCGCGATGGTGCGGCCCCGGTCACCCCGGGCAAAGGCGCGCCAGACCTCGGGGCGCGCCATATCCGGGCGCAGATCGTCCATGTAGATGCCGTCCTGGCTCATCAGGGTCAGCACGTCCTGCGCCGCCTGGATCAGCTTGGCCGCGGACCGGTCGCGCAGGGCACGGCGCAGCGCGGCAAAGCCCGCCTCGTCCTCGGCGGTCTCGGGGAAATGCAGCGCGCGGATCAGGTCCTCGTTCGACAGCGGCGGCTGCATCGCCTCGGCAGGCGTGCCAAGCGAGAGCGTCGGCTGGTTGTCCTCTGCCTGTTCGGAGGGCGACTGCAGTGCCATGGGATCGGCCTGCCGGATACCGCCCAGCATGGCCAGCGTGGTTTCCAGATTGCGCACGCCGCCGCCCAGTTCGTCGAGCCGCTTCAGCACCGCCGGATGCGGCTGCTGGCCCTTCCCGGCCTGTGACTGCGCGACATAGGCCTGGCGCAGCGCATCGATGGCCGCCTGAAGCCGGGCGCTTTCCGTGCGCATCACCTTCGCGGCGCGGATCGCCATGGCAGCCACCCATATCATCGCCACGGGCAGCACGATCGCCATCAGGACCTGCAGGAACCGCAGGCCCTCGGCGCCGGTGTCGCCGCCGGTCAGGAAATAGGACGATGCCACGATCAGCCAGATCACCGACAGCACAAGCGCCGTGATCTCGACCGCGGTGATGCCCGCCGCCTCGCCGCGGCTGTAGAGGCCGGGCAGCGTCGGACGGGCTTCCTTTGGTTCCGCCATCTGGCCCGCTTACTTGTAGGAGACCGAAAGGATCTCGTAAGACTTTTCGCCCCCGGGCGTGCGCACTTCGACGCTGTCGCCTTCTTCCTTGCCGATCAGGGCACGAGCGATGGGCGATTTGACGTTCAAAAGACCCTTCTCGATCGAGGCCTCGTGTTCGCCCACGATCTGCCAGGTCTTCTCTTCGTCGGTGTCCTCATCGACCACGGTCACGGTGGCGCCGAACTTGATGGAGCCGGAAAGCGAGGCCGGGTCGATGACCTCGGCCAGACCGATCACGCTCTCGAGTTCCTTGATCCGGCCCTCGATGAATCCCTGCTTTTCGCGCGCGGAATGGTACTCGGCATTCTCCTTGAGGTCGCCGAGTTCGCGCGCCTCCGAAATAGCCTGAATGATGGCCGGGCGCTCCACGGACTTGAGCTGTTTCAATTCTGTTTCGAGCGCGGTGAAGCCCGCGCGGGTGATCAGGATCTTGTCCATTTAAGATCTTCTTTGCTGAGAGAAGCGTCGGGTGCGAGTGTTGTCGCCGTCGGCCACGATGTAAAGTGTCCGGGCCGCGGTTGCCAGCATGTTTTCGCGGAACGGCGGCGCCGCGCGTGCTGAGCAGTCCTGACGGGCACTGCTATGGCGGAATCGATTCGGCCAGCGCACGCCCCGAGGTTGGGCGGGTTTATGCTTCAATTGTCAGGATTGACGAAACAAACTTCTGGACTCGGGCAGTTTGTTGGCCCTCTTGTGGCCAGCGCAAAAATCCTGAACGTAAATCCACCATAGAGGGTAAATTCCAACGGTGATACCCGGCTTGGCGGTCCGGACGTTCAACAGGAACCAGGACGCTTTTTCATTACTGCGAGGGACTACGGATGCCGACAAACGGCGACGACAATCTGAATGGGACAATTCTGGGCGATGTCATTGCTCTTCTCGAGGGCAACGACACGTTTCACGGTCTCGACGGCAACGACACGATCGACGGCGAAGCAGGTGACGACGTGCTGTGGGGCGACCTCGGCGACGACTGGCTCAAGGGCGAAGAGGGCCGCGACCTTCTGCTGGGCGGTAAAGGCAACGACACGCTCGAAGGCGGCCTCGACAACGACACCATGGACGGCGAATCCGGCGACGACCTCATGCTTGGCGGCGAGGGCGACGACTGGATGAAAGGCGAGGACGGCAACGACACGATGGATGGCGAAGCCGGGAACGATACCGTCGAGGGCGGTCTCGGCAACGACTGGATCAAGGGCGAAGAGGGCCGCGATCTGCTGCTCGGCGGTGAAGGCAACGACACGCTCGAAGGCGGTCTCGACAACGACACCATGGACGGCGAATCCGGCAACGACCTCATCCTTGGCGGCGAGGGCGACGACTGGATGAAGGGCGAAGACGGCAACGACACGATGGATGGCGAAGCCGGGAACGACACCGTGGAAGGCGGCCTCGGCGATGACTGGGTGAAGGGTGAACAGGGCCGCGACCTGCTGCTGGGTGGTGAAGGTAACGACACACTCGAAGGCGGCCTCGACAACGACACCATGGACGGCGAATCCGGCAACGACCTGATGCTTGGCGGCGAGGGCGACGACTGGATGAAGGGCGAGGACGGCAACGACACGATGGATGGTGAAGCCGGGAACGACCTGATCGAAGGCGGGGCCGGGGCTGACTGGATCAAGGGCGAAGGCGGCAACGACACCCTGTTCGGCGGCTACGGCGATGATACGCTGGTTGGTGGAGAGGGCGCGGATGTGTTTGTCTTTGCTCAGGAAAGCGGCTTCGACATCGTCGAGGATTTCCAGGATGGCGTCGACAGGATCAACCTGACCGACCTCTGGGGTAGCGCGATCTATATCACCGACACGGCGGACGGGGCGCTGGTCAATGTCGAGGGCTACGACATGGCGCTGTTCAAGGGCGTTTCGGCATCCGATCTCGGCTTCGACGACCTCGTCTTCTGATCTTCCGGGGGCCACTGGCCGGTTCGTGGCCCCCTGCACTCTCAATCCCTGGGATATCGCTTGTCGCGGGCCAGCCGGCCCGCTGCCTGCATCGCAGCAACGACGTGGCTGCGGCCTCGTGACGCTGCGCGCGCATTGACGGATGCCGCAACGCCGCGCTAGGAATTTTGGAATTTTATTACCCGGCCGCCTCGTGCGTGTCGTCGGGACGTCTCTGGAGGGAGCGACATGAGCGAGATCGAGCGCGAAGCGATGGAATACGACGTGGTGATTGTCGGAGGCGGCCCCGCAGGCCTGTCCGCCGCGATCCGCCTGAAGCAGCTCGACCCGGAGCTGTCGGTCGTCCTGCTGGAGAAGGGCTCAGAGGTTGGCGCACACATCCTGTCGGGTGCGGTGCTGGACACCTGCGGGCTCGATGCGCTGATCCCCGACTGGAAGGACAAGGGCGCGCCGATCACCGTGCCGGTAAAGAAGGACAACTTCTACATCCTGGGCGAAGAGGGCAAGGTTCGTATCCCCAACTGGCCGATGCCCTCGCTGATGGACAACCACGGCAAGTACATCGTCTCGATGGGCAACGTCTGCCGCTGGATGGCGGAGCAGGCCGAGGAACTGGGCGTCGAGATCTTCCCGGGCATGGCGTGCTCGGAACTCGTCTACGGGGACAACGGCGAGGTGAAGGGCGTCGTCGCCGGGGTCTTCGGGCTGGAGGCGGACGGCTCCTACGGGCCGAACACCGAACCGGGGATGGAACTGCACGGCAAGTACGTCTTCCTGGCCGAGGGCGTGCGTGGCTCTCTTTCGAAAGAGGTGATCGCGAAGTACGACCTCTCGAAGGGCAAGGAGCCGCAGAAGTTCGGCCTCGGCATGAAGGAAATCTGGGAGATCGACCCGGCCAAGCACCGCGAGGGCACCGTCACCCACACGATGGGCTGGCCGCTCGGGTCGAACGCCGGGGGCGGGTCGTTCATCTACCACCTCGACAACAACCAGGTCTATGTCGGCTTCGTGGTGCACCTGAACTACAAGAACCCGCACATTTATCCCTACATGGAATTCCAGCGCTTCAAGCATCACCCGATGGTGGCCGAGCTGCTGGCAGGCGGCAAGCGCGTGGCCTACGGCGCGCGGGCGATCTCCGAAGGCGGCTACCAGTCGATGCCCAAGATGGTCGCGCCCGGCGTGGCGCTGCTGGGCTGCTCTGTCGGCATGGTCAACGTGCCGCGCATCAAGGGCAACCACAACGCCATGCTTTCGGGCAAGGCCGCGGCCGAGGCAGCCTATGCCGCGATCAAGGCCGACCGCGCGGGCGACGAGCTGACCGACTACGAGACGGAGGTCCGCGACGGCGCCATCGGCAAGGACCTGAAGCCGGTACGCAACGTGAAGCCGATGTGGTCGAAGTGGGGCCTGACCCCGTCGCTGGCGCTTGGCGGGCTCGACATGTGGACCAACAGCCTGTTCGGCTTCTCGTTCTTCGGCACGCTGGGCCACGGCAAGTCCGACGCGGAAGCGACCGGCAAGGCTGCCGACTACACGCCGATCGAGTATCCCAAGCCCGACGGAAAGCTGTCCTTCGACCGGCTGACCAACGTCTCCTTCTCGTTCACCAACCACGAGGAGAGCCAGCCCGCACACCTGAAGCTGAAGGACCCGTCCGTGCCGCTGAAGAACCTCGAGACCTACGCGGGGCCGTCGCAGCGGTATTGCCCGGCGGGCGTCTACGAGTTCGTCGAGAAGGACGGCGAGAAGCAGTTCGTCATCAACTTCCAGAACTGCGTGCACTGCAAGACCTGCGACATCAAGGACCCCGCCCAGAACATCAACTGGACGGTGCCGCAGGGGGGCGACGGGCCGAATTACCCGAACATGTGAGCCTTGGGCCGTCGCAGCTTAACCTCGTGTAAATCCCGATTTGTCACTGTCCCCGAAATGCCAATCGGGGACAGTGCGATGATAAGGAAACGTGCAGACCGCTGGCCGAGTGCCTGGGGCTTCGAGTTGTGTACCGATGACGGCGACTTTGCCGCCACCATCGTCAACGTGTCCGAAACCGGCGCCTTCGCGGAGGGGCGCCTGCCCCTTGCCGTGGGCTCCCGGGTCCGGCTGATGGCGATGCGCCAGCCGGTGCCGGCCCGCGTCGTGCGCGTGGGACCACGGGGCGTCGCCCTTTCCTTCGACCACCCGCTGGATGCCGCCCAGCTGCAGAACCTGCGCCAGTACCGCGATCTGAGCCTGCTTTAGGCGAAGCCCCACGGCAGCAGGGCCTCTCGCCGCTTCGTGAGCGGTGTTCTCATTGCCTTGCCCGCCCCGTCGCTCTAGGCTCTCGGGAACGAAAATGAAGGGGAGACCGGCACCTTGGACCTTTGGGCAAAGCGCATCCGTGCAGGCATTCTGGCACTGGCCGCAACGGCAACGGCGGCCAGCGCAAACGGCATCGCCGGGGATTACCTCGCCGCACGTCAGGCCAGCTTCCTCGGCGACTTCGCCTCGGCCGCACACTACTACGAACGCGCGCTGGCCTTCGATCCCGGGCGCGCGGAACTGATGGAACGCGCCATCCTGGCGGAGATGTCGCTGGGCAACTTCGGCAAGGCGGCGCTGCTGGCGGAACGCATGGCGGAGGGCGGGCACGAAAGCCAGATCGCCCAGATGGCCGCCCTGACCACCGCCGTGGACAGCGAAACCTTCGCCAACGTCATCCAGTCCATCGACGACAAGCGCGGCATCGGCCCCTTGGCAGACGGTCTCGTGAAAGCCTGGGCACAGCTTGGCGCCGGTGACATGAGCGCGGCCCTGGTCGAATTCGACAACGTCGCCAAGATGCCCGGCCTCGGCCCCTTCGCGTCTTATCACAAGGCGCTGGCCCTCGCCTCGGTGGGCGATTTCGAAAGCGCCGCCGCGATCTTCGACGAAGAAGAGGCGAACGGCATGGCTTCCACCCGCCGCGGCGTCATGGCCCGGGCAGAAGTGATGTCCCAGCTTGGCCGCTCGGAAGCCGCGGTTGCCATGCTGGACGAGAACTTCGGCGCCGATCTGGACCCCGCGCTGCAGCAGATGCGCGACGCGCTGGCGACCGGCGAAAAGCTTCCCTTCACGCATGTCCGCACCCCGAAGGAGGGGATCGCGGAGGTGTTCTATACCCTCGCCGGCGCCCTCTCCAACGAAGGCAGCGACGAGCTGACCCTGCTTTATGTGCGGATGGCAGAATACCTGCGCCCCGATCATGTGGACGCGATCCTGCTGGCAGGCGAACTGCTGTCCGGTATGGGCCAGTACGAACTGGCAGAGCAGGTGTTCGAGGAGGTCCCGACGGACGATCCCTCGCGCCACGCCGCCGTGCTGGGCGAGGCAGAGGCGCTACGCGATCAGGACAAGACCGATCAGGCGATTTCCGTCCTCGAGACACTGGCCGAACAGAAGCAGGACCTGCCAGTGGTGCACACCACGCTCGGCGACATCTTCCGGCAGGAACAGCGCTACGAAGATGCCGTCGCTGCCTACACGAAGGCGCTGTCGCTTTACGAGGAGGAATCCGAACGGCTGTGGTTCCTCTACTACGCCCGCGCGATCAGCTACGAGCGTCAGGAAAAGTGGGAAGAGGCAGAGGCCGATTTCCGCAAGGCACTGGACCTGAACCCGGAGCAGCCGCAGGTGCTGAACTACCTCGGGTATTCGCTGGTGGAACAGCAGCGCAAGCTGGACGAGGCGCTGAACATGATCGAGCGCGCCGTCGCGGCCCGCCCGAACTCCGGCTACATCGTCGACAGCCTCGGCTGGGTGCTCTACCGCCTTGGCCGCTACGACGAAGCCGTGCCGCACATGGAACGCGCCGCCGAACTGATGCCCATCGACCCGGTGGTCAACGATCACCTGGGCGACGTCTACTGGGCCGTCGGGCGGGAGCGTGAGGCAGAGTTCATGTGGAAGCGCGCCCTGTCCTTCGTCGACTGGGAAGACGCCGCCGCAGAGGCCGATCCGGAGCGTATCAAGCGCAAGCTGGCGGTCGGGCTGGATCAGGTCCTTGCCGAAGAAGGCGCGCCGCCGCTGGAGCGCGCCGAGGTGTCGGACTGAACCTGCCGTAGCGCCGCGGGCTATTCAGATGAACGGACGTCAGGTCGCCGCCTTCGCTCCGGCGAAGATCAACCTTGCTCTGCACGTGACAGGGCAGCGGGATGACGGCTACCACCTGCTCGACAGCCTCGTGATGTTCGCCAATGTGGGCGACACGGTGCGCCTGTCCGACGCGCCCGAGATGTCGCTGGAGGTCACCGGGCCGCGCGCGGCAGGGGTGCCCGCCGACCGGCGGAACCTGTGCTGGAAGGCGGCGGAGGCCTACGGTTGCGCCGTCGCGATCACGCTGGACAAGCACCTGCCGGCGGCGGCGGGGATCGGCGGCGGATCGTCGGACGCGGCGGCGGTGCTGCGGGCGATGGAGGAACTTTACGGCCGCCCTGCCCCGGTCGATCCGGTGACGCTCGGCGCAGATGTGCCGGTCTGCATGGTGGGACATGCCGCCCGGATGAGCGGGATCGGCGACCACGTGCTGCCGCTCTTCATGGCGCCGATGTATGCCGTCCTCGTCAATCCGGGGGTAGAGGTCCCAACCCCGGCCGTCTTCAAGGCCCTGTCGCGCAAGGACAACCCACCCATGTCGGAGATGCCGGAGGGCGGCGGCCAAGCCGCCGCGCTCGACTGGCTGGGCGCACAGCGCAACGACCTGCAGGTTCCCGCCATCGCGCTGCAGCCGGTGACCGGCGACGTGCTGGCGGCGCTGGCTGAACTGGCCGGCGCGCGGCTGGTGCGCATGTCCGGCTCCGGCGCGACCTGCTTTGCGCTGTTCGACGACCGGCCCGCGGCAGATGCCGCAGCGGCGCAGATGCAACAGGCACACCCGCACTGGTGGACCGCCGCCTGCACCCTGCGCTGACGGGCTAGTCCAGCCCGACTTCACCCAGAATGAAGTCCGCGATGCGGACCGTGTCGTCGAGGTTGAACACCGGAACATGCAGCGACATGGAGGTGTCCGAGGCAACGGCGCGGATGGTGTCGTCCTCCGACACGATCAGGCCCTTGCCCGTCTCGACCCGGTGGCATTCGAGCTTCGGATGCCGCGCGCGCTTGTAACCCTCCACCAGAACCAGGTCGACGGGCCTCAGCCGCGCCAGCAGATCGTCAAGGTCCGGCTCGGGCGCGCCGCGCAGTTCCGTCATCTGGGCCACGCGCTTGCGCGACGCAAGGATGACCTCGGAGGCGCCTGCCTCCCGATGGCGATAGGAATCGCGACCGGGATGGTCCACGTCGAAACTGTGGTGCGCGTGCTTGATCGTGCTGACCGAATAGCCGCGCCCGGCGATCTCGGCCACAAGGCGTTCTACCAGTCCTGTCTTGCCGGAATTCTTCCAGCCCGTGATCCCGTAGAGCTTCACAGCATCGCCTCCGCCTGCGCAAGGTCTTCCGGCGTGTTCACATTGAAGAAGGCGCGTTCGTCCGGGAAGACGGCTTCGCGCCCGCCGTGCCTTTCGGTCCAGAGCACGACCTTCTTCAGACCGCCTTCCAGCGCGGCACGCAGATCGTCGCGCAGCGCCACGGGCCAGAGGCCGAAGGTGGGGTGACGGATCAGCCGCCCCTTGGCCGAACGCGTCTCCATATCGCCCTCGGTCGCGGCCAGCACCAGCGGGTGGTCCTGCCCCTCGGCGGCCAGCAACAGGCGCGGGACAAGGTCGCAGGGCAGGAACGGCGTGTCGGCCGCGACGCTGACAAGCGTGTCGGCCCCCTGCGCGGCGGCCCAGTCGAGCCCGGCCAGCACACCCGCCAAAGGCCCAGGAAATCCCGGCAGGCTGTCCGCGACGACCGGCAGGCCGTAGGCGCCGAAACGGGCGGCATCACCATTGGCGTTGAGGCACAGGTCCGCCACCTGCGGTGCGGTCCGTTCGATCACGTGGGCCAGAAGCGTCCGGTCGCCAAGCGTCAGCAAACCCTTGTCGCCGCCGCCCATCCGCGTCGCCTGACCGCCCGCCAGGATCACCCCCACAGGTGCCTTCATGCCCAATCCTTCCAAGATGCCTGTCCCCGTGGTGCCTTCGACCAAGCCGGGTCGCAAGGCCCTTCGTCCTGACCGTTCAGGCCTCCGCGCTCTTGCGGCGGTGCTTGCGGTCCTCGTCGTCGATGCTGTCCGGGTCGGCGTCCCGTGTAAGACGCTCTTCGCCGGACAGGCACAGGAACCGCCGCCCGCGCAGCCGTCCGATGCAGGTGAGGCCGGTCTCCCGCGCGATCTCCACGCCCCAAGCGGTGAAGCCGGAGCGCGAGGCCAGCACGGGAATGCCCATCAGCGCGCACTTGATGACCATTTCCGAGGTCAGCCGCCCCGTTGTGTAAAGGATCTTGTCCGCGCCGGAGACGCCCTCGGACAGCATCCAACCCGCGATCTTGTCGACCGCGTTGTGGCGCCCGACATCCTCCATGTAGACCAGCGGGCGGTCCTGCTGGCACAGCACCGTGCCATGGATCGCGCCGGATTCGAGGTAGAGCGACGGCGTGGTGTTGATCTTCTTCGACAGCGCATAGAGCCACGAGGTCCTCACCTCGGCCGCGGGCAGGGTCAGCCCCTGCAGTCCCTCCATCATGTCGCCGAAGACGGTGCCCACGGCGCAGCCGGAGGTCCGGGTCTTCTTCTTCACCTTCTCCTCGTAGGTCGTCTGGGAGGCGGTGCGCACCACCACGACCTCAAGCTCCTCGTCGTAATCGACACGTGTGACCGTCTCTTCGGTCCCCAGCATGCCCTGATTGCGCAGGAACCCCAACGCCAGGTATTCCGGGTAATCGCCGATGGTCATGGCGGTGACGATCTCCTGCCCGTTGAGGTAGATCGTCAGGGGCCGCTCCTCGACCACGCGCGCTTCGACCGGCTGGCCGGTGTGGTCGACGCCCGTAACGGCGCGTGTCAGCCGGGCGTCGCCCGGGTTCGGGGCAATCAGGTATTCGCCGTCATCGGATTGCATCTGCCCTGTCTCCCCGCTACCGCTGTGCCTGTTTCGAGAGGTTCAGACCATGGCTGACGCCCCCCCGATGTCAAGCTTCTGGCGCGGATTCCGCGACGGACTGCCGTTCCTGTTCGTGGTCGGCCCCTTCGGCATGCTGTTCGGCGTTCTGGCGACGGAGGCCGGGCTGAACGTCTTCGAAACGCTCAGCTTTTCGGTCGTGGTCATCGCCGGGGCCGCACAGTTCACCGCGCTGCAACTAATGACGGAGAACGCGCCGACAGTGGTGGTGCTGGCCTCTGCGCTGGCGGTGAACCTGCGGATGGCGATGTACTCCGCCTCCATCACGCCGCACCTCGGCGCGCTGCCGCTGGGCAAGCGGATCGTGGCGGCCTATTTTCTTGTGGACCAGACCTACACCGCGGCGGCAATCGAATACGAGAAGCGCCCGGATCAGACCCTGGCCCAGAAGTTCGCGTATTTCATGGGGGTAGCCATGCCGATCTGCCCGCCCTGGTACGCATTCACCCTTCTGGGCGCATGGATCGGCGCGGCGGTGCCGCCGGAACTGGGGCTGGATTTCGCGCTGCCCATCGCCTTCATCGCCATGCTTGGCCCCGCCATGCGCACCGGGGCGCACCGCATCGCGGCGCTGGTCGGCGGAACCGGGGCGCTGCTCTTTGCCTTCATGCCCTGGAACCTGGGCCTGATCTGCGGGGCTGTGCTGGGCATGATGGCCGGGGCGGAGGTCGAACGCCGCCAGTCCCTGCGCGCGCGGGAGGAAACGACCGAAGACGCGATGACCACGGGAGAGACGCGATGACCGCCGGAGAGATCGACCGCACCACGCTCTGGATCGTGATCGTGCTGCTTGGCCTCGGGTCGTTCGGGCTGCGATTCGTGTTCCTGGGACTGATCGGGGATCGCGAGCTGCCGGAATGGCTGCTGCGGCACCTGCGCTATACCGCCGTGGCGGTGATCCCCGCGCTTGTCGCCCCGCTGGTCGTCTGGCCCGCCGCGACGGGAGGCCAGACGGATCCTCTCAGGCTGACCGCCGCCGTGCTGGCGCTGCTGGTCGGGGGATGGACGCGCAACCTGTATGCTGCGCTGTTCACCGGGGCCGCCGTGATGGTCGGCGGCTCCTACCTGCCCGGGCTGGTCTGACGCCCTTACGGGTTTTTCGTCTGCTGCCAGTCGAGCTCGATCCGCTTCACGGCGAGGTCCTTGTCGTCCTCGTCGTCCTCGCGCAGCTCGCGCGTGGTGACGCCCGGCAGTTCCGCGAAAGCTTCCATCAGCTTGGTCGGGAACAGGACGGAGGGAAGCGTCTCGAACCCCGGCAACTGGCGCAGGATGCCCGAGGTGGCCGACGTGCAGGCCGCGGCCGAAACCGGCCCGTTCGCCTGCACCAGCCGGAGGGCGCGCTCCGCCACTTCCGGCGGGACCTGCTTCTGCTGGATCTTAACGCGGTAGGTCGACCGTGCGTGCGCGCTTTCATAGGCCTGTTCGACGTCGGGCGTGATGCCGTACAGAACGTCGTCGATTTCCGGCACGGACTGGAAGCGGACAGAGCCCGCGGGGTCGAAGACAACGCGCTGGCTGGGTGCGTTGATCATGATCGAGGTGTGCGCCCCGCCGTTCGTCCGGTTGTTGATCATCGTGTAAAGCGTGATCGACGGCGGCAGCGACGAGCGGTAGGCGGCTGCTGCAGCCTCTTCCGGCGTTGCGTTCGGGCCGGACATCTGCCCGGCGCCGCAGGCCGCCACGGTCAGGAGCGCCACCAGCGCGAGGCAGGCGCGAAATCCCCGCCCGGTCAGTTCCGTCATCTTCATCAGCATACCACCCGATCTGTTCGCGCACGTTCTGACGCACGAATGCACGAGGCCCAACTCACATTCAAGTGACGTCAAGCGCTTGAAATACCGACGTTGCGTGGAGGTATCAGGTCCGGAAGATCGCGAGGAAGATCACGATCGCGAGGATCACGTACAGCGTGCGGACGGTGAACTTCACGAAGCCGTTGAAGGTTTCTTCCTGCGTGGTGATGTCCATGCTGCCGTGCTTGTGCTCTGCCATTTGTCCTGTCCTTGGGGTGTTCACGTTTCGAAGCAGGGGAATAGCGGATATTTTCGCCCCTGTCACCGCGCCAATAAGGCGCAAATGTCGCGCCCTCGCTCAGGTGTCGAGATCGCGCACGAGGCGAAAACCGATCCGTCGCGGCGCTGCGCGTTTCTCGGCCTTGGGAAGCGCCCTGAGGGCCACGTTCAGCTGCGTGACGTGCTGGATAAGCTGCATGCGACCGCCTGCCGGGTCGCTGCCGTAGAAAGTGACCACGTCCGGGTCGAAGTATCCCATGCCCTCGATCCGCAGCACGCCCGCATCGCCGCCCGTGAAACCCATGGCCACTTCCTGCTCCGAATCGAGCCGCTCTTCGAAGGCCTTGATGTAGAGGATCAGCCGTTCGTAGGCCCAGCGGGCCGGGCTTTTCTGTTCGACCGGCGTGTTGCGCACCGCCTCCGGCAGTTCGTTGGCATTCTCAGGGGTGTCTTCCTCGGTGTGCACCTCGCGCCGCTGCGGCATGGCAGCGTTCTCGTGCGCTTCGGCCGCGGTCGCGATCCGGTCGTCCATGGGTCCTCCTCGGGGCAGCATCGCGGCCCGCACTCCTTCAGTCGTCGGGTTGAGGATAGCTTGGGGGGTCCGGGGGGCAAAGCCCCCTGCCACGGCCGAAAGCAGGTCGTCGCGTGTCAGCGCGCCGAAACCCGCTGGAACAGCCAGCGCCCGTCCTCTGTCACCTCGCGCGTGGCGCGCCCGGTGTGCCAGAGGTGCAGGCAATGCGCCATCGCCTCCACCAGCGCCAGCCCGTATTCGCCCGCACCGATCCGGCGCATGAAGAGCGGCTGGAAACAGCCCGCGGCGGTGGCGGGCTCCGACAGGAAATCCTCCAGCCTTTCCAGCGCCCCGTGATGGTTCGAGATCAGTTGCCCCATCCGCGCCGGCAGACCGTGAAACGGCAGCTTGTGCCCGCCGAGGACTAGATGATCCTCACGCGCCAGCACAGACAGGCGTTCGCAGGCGTCGAGCCAGTCGGCCACCGGGTCCGCCTCGGGCTCTGTGGCGTAGACCCCGAGGTTGGGCGAGATCGACGGCAGGATCTGGTCCCCGGCGATGACCAGAGATCCGTCCGTTTCCCAGAGCGTGACATGCTCCGGTGCATGACCGCCGCCGGTATGAACTGCCCAATCCCGTCCGCCCGCGCGCAGCGTGTCGCCCTGTTTCAGCCGCTGGACCCCGAAGGGCAACGGCCAGACAGTGCGGCGGAACATGTAGGGCGGCTCGTCCATGCGGGACGCGATGATCTCGTCGCCCATCCCCGCGGCGCGCCAGTAGGCCACCACCTCGGGCGGCGGCGTGTCGTTGGGGTCGAGTTGCAGCATCCGGGCCAGCAGCCATGCGGTGCGCGAGGTCAGAAGCTCTGCCCCCTGCTCCTGGAACCATCCGGCCAGCCCGATGTGGTCGGGATGGTGGTGGGTGACCAGCACCCGGCCCACAGGCTTACCCGCCAGGGGCCCGGTCAGCAGGCTCTCCCAGATGCCGCGCGTCTTCGAGGAGTTCATGCCGGTGTCGACGATCGTCCACGACGCGCCGTCGTCCAGCGCGTAGACGTTGACGTGGTCCAGCTTCATCGGCAGCGGCAGACGCATCCACAGCACGCCCTCGGCCACCTCGATGGCCTCGCCCGCGGCGGGCGGGGTGTCGAAGGGAAAACGGATGTGTCCCGGGCTGCCGTCCATCATGCCGCGAAGTCCTCTGCCGGGACCAGGGCACCCGCCCGCGCCTGCGCACAGAGCGACGCGTGCTCGGGCAGCATGCGCAGGATGTAGAACCGGGCCAGCCGTTCGGTGGCGCTGTTGCGCTCCGCACAGGCGGCGCGCAGGTGGGCCGTGGCGCCCAGCACCCGCGCAAACGCCCTGAGGTAGGGCACGGCACCGGCGAATCGGTCCGTCATGTCCATCGCCAGCAGCGCCTCCGTCGCGTCGCGCAGATTCTCCGACGCCTGCCAGGCGGCTTCGGCCAGTTCGGGGATGTCGCTCTTCACGCCCTCGATGTAGCTCTGCATGGAATCGATCATGGCAAAGACCGCCTCTCCGCCGTCCATCAGCTTGCGGCCCACGAGGTCCATCGCCTGGATGCCGTTGGTGCCCTCGTAGATTGCCGTCACGCGCACGTCGCGCAGGTACTGGGCGGCGCCGGTTTCCTCGATGTAGCCCATGCCGCCGTGCACCTGCACACCCTTCGACGCCACCTCGATCCCCACGTCGGTGCCGAAGGCCTTGGCGATGGGCGTCAGCACGCCCGCGCGCGCGGCCCAGCCCTTGTCTCCGGTGGCCCGCGCCATGTCGAGCGCCACGGCCAGCATCAGCCCGATGGACCGGGCGGCGAAGATGTCGGCCTTCATCTCGGCCAGCATGCGGCGCACATCGGCGTGGCCGAGGATGGTCCCGGTTTCCGACCGGCCCTGCTTGCGCTCTTCGGCATAGGCCAATGCGTGCTGGTAGGCGCCTTCGGCCACACCGATGCCCTGCACGCCCACGCCGAGCCGGGCGTTGTTCATCATGGTGAACATGGCACGCATGCCGTCGTTTTCCTCACCGACAAGCCAGCCGGTCGCGCCCTCGTAGGACATCACGCAGGTCGGAGAGCCGTGCAGCCCCATCTTGTGCTCCAGCGACACCACCCGCAGGTCGTTGCGCGCGCCCGGTTCGCCGTTCTCGTCCGGCAGGAATTTCGGGACGAGGAACAGCGAAATGCCCTTGGTCCCCGGCACCGCGTCCGGCAACCGCCCCAACACGAGGTGGCAGACGTTTCCGGTGAAGTCGTTGTCGCCCCACGAGATATAGATCTTCTGACCGGTGATGGCGTAGGTCCCGTCGCCGTTCGGCACGGCCTTCGTCGACAGCGCCCCCACGTCGGACCCGGCCTGCGGCTCCGTCAGGTTCATCGTGCCTGCCCACTCGCCGGTCACCAGCTTCGGCAGGTAGAGCGCCTTTAGCTCGTCCGAGGCGTGGTTTTCCAGCGCCTCGATCTGGCCCTGGGTCATCAGCGGGTTCAGTTGCAGCGCAAGGCAGGCGCCCGACATCATGTCGTTCACGCAGGTGGTGACCGTCAGCGGCAGCCCCATCCCGCCCGACGCTTCCTCGGCCGAGGCCGCGATCCAGCCGCCTTCGGCGATGGCCCGGTACCCTTCGGCGAAACCCTCCGACGTACGCACCACGCCGTTCTCCAGCCGCGCCGGATCCAGGTCGCCGTTGCGTTGCAGCGGCGCCATGACCTCTTCGCACATCTTCGCCGCTTCCGAGAGCACCGCTTCGACGGTTTCAAGCGAGGCGTCGGCGAACCGTTCCGTGGCCGAGACCCGTTCATAGCCGACCACATGTTTCAGAATGCGAGAAAAATCGCCCAATGGCGCGCGATACGTCATCTAATTGCCCCTCCGGCTTGGCAAGCCCACATCTCTCTAGTAGCAAGCGGACCCGTATAACAAGCGTATGACCGCTGAGAGTGGCGGCAACAGAAACGCCACGTCAAAACCGGGCTGCATGACAGAGCGACTTCTCCCCGACCCCACCGGCCTCGCGCGCGCAGCCTCCCTGCTGCGTGACGGACGGCTCGTGGCCTTCCCGACCGAGACCGTCTACGGGCTCGGTGCGGACGCCCGCGACGATCATGCCGTGGCCGCGATCTATGCTGCCAAGGGACGTCCCAGTTTCAACCCGCTGATCGTCCATTTCGCCGACCTCGACGCGCTGAAGGCGATGGTGGAGTGGTCCGAAGAGGCGGAGGCCATTGCCCAGAGCTTCTGGCCCGGGCCGCTGACCCTCGTCTTGCCGCTCCGCGAAGGCGCCCGTGTTTCGAAGCTGGTGACCGCCGGGCTCGACACCATCGCGGTGCGCATGCCTGCGGCGCCCGTGGCGCGCGACCTCTTGCGTGCGGCGGGGGTGCCGGTCGCGGCGCCTTCGGCCAACGTCTCCGGCCAGATCAGTCCCACGCGGGCCGAGCATGTCGCGGCCAGCCTCGGCGACCGGGTGGATGCGATCCTCGACGGCGGGCCGTGCAAGGTCGGGCTGGAATCGACGATCCTCGGGCTGGCGGGCCGTCCGACGCTGCTCCGGCCCGGCGGAATCACCCGCGAGGCGCTTGGCCATGTCCTGGGACGCCGGATCGCGGAACGGCACGGCTCGGACACGATCTCCGCCCCCGGCCAGACCAAGTCGCATTACGCGCCCCGCGCCGCCGTGCGGCTGAACGCCATCGAGTTCGAACCGGGCGAGGCCAGCCTCGGGTTCGGAGATGTGGAGGCGGACCTGAACCTTTCGCCGTCCGGCGACCTGACGGAGGCGGCTGCGAACCTCTTCGAGTACCTGCACCAGCTCGACGCCAAGGCGCCCAAGGTCATCGCCATCTCGCCGATCCCGCATCTGGGGCTGGGCGTGGCGATCAACGACCGCCTCAGCCGGGCCGCCGCCGACCGCTGATCCGGCGCGGCGCGAAGCCACTGTCGGCTACGCTGCGTAGGGCGGGGTTGCACGCCGCCCCTGCCAGTATTCAGTAAATCCTCGGCCTGAGGTCGGCCTCAGGCACGCCCGGTACCTCCCAGAACGCCGCCGCGCCCTCCGGCAGGCGTTGCAACACCCTTGCGAAGTCCGCCGGGTTGACGTGTGGCCGGATGGCGCGCGCGACGGCCTCGATGGCATTTCCGGGGGTCAGGTTGTGGTGGCGCCGCACCGCCTGTGCCTCACGGACAAGCTCGGCCCGGGGACCGAAGGGCAGAGGCGTCTCCTCCACCTGCCAGCCCGCCACGAACACCGCCCGCACCACGCAGGGCAGGACAGAGGCGAAATCCAGCCCCTGCTGGGCTGTCAGGCGGCGGCGGAACACCTGCAGCACACCATCCAGCGCGGTGTAGGCCATGTTGTCGGACTCAAGGCCCATGTGCTCTTTCAGATCGTCGAGGATGGCCCGCCATTCCTTTTCGGCGTGGCGATAGGTCCATGGCATCGGCATCGCCGCCTCCCGGTCCTTCAGGCCCGCCCGCCCTCGCTCGACAGCAGGAGCGGCGAGACGCCGATGCTTTCCAGCGCCGCCTCCCACTTCTGCCCGTCGGTCAGGTCGAAGATCAGATCGGCGGACGACGGGCCGACCAGCCAGGCGTTCTCGGCAATCTCGTTCTCCAGCTGGCCCGGCCCCCAGCCGGCATAGCCCAGCATCATAAGCCACCGCTCCGGCCCCTGGCCCTGGCCCAGGTCCTCGAGCACGTCGAGCGTCGCGGTCATCTTCAGATCCGGCGTCACGTCCAGCGTCGTCACCACCGAGGTGTAGTCGGGCGAATGCAGCACGAAGCCGCGGCCCATCTCCACCGGCCCGCCATAGCGCACCTTGGTGCCGTCCAGCCCCGCCGGATTCTCGATCGAAAGCTGGGACAACAGGGCCGACATGTCGATGTCCGGCGTAGGCTTGTTGACGATCAGGCCCATCGCGCCCTCGTCGGAATGGTCGCAAATGAAGACCACGCTCAGATCGAACCTCGGATCGGCCATGCCCGGCATCGCGATCAGCAGATGCCCCGTCAGGTTCGTCGTCGCAATGTCACTGTTTTCCGCCATGCCCACCTTCAAGTCCTGCAGCCGACGTTCTGGCGCGGTCGGCTTTCTCCCCACCATGCGACAGCCCCGGGCCATGCGCAAGAACGTGGCCCCGCCGCCACCCCTCTCGGAGCTCTCACTTCAAGGTGACTTCCCTTTTGGCGACGTCCATAGCATCCCTGTCCGCATGAAGAAAATTCTGCGCGCCTTTCTGGCCCCGGTTCTGGCCGCTTCGCTGATCCTGCCCGCGCCTGCCCGGGCAGAGCGTTACGACGGCATGCTAGACGCCACGATCCTTCCCGGCTGGCGCCTGCCAAACGGCGACCATATCGCGGCGCTGCACCTGCGGCTTGCCCCCGGGTGGAAGACCTACTGGCGCAGCCCCGGCGATGCGGGCATCCCGCCCAGCTTCGACTGGCAGGGCGCGCAGAACACCCGTGCCGTGACCGTATCGTGGCCCAGCCCGCAGGTCTTCTGGCAGTCCGGGATGCGCTCCGTCGGCTATCATGACGAGGTCGTGTTGCCGCTGCGCGTGTCACTCCGCAATGCCGGCAAGGACGCGCAGCTCAACGGCACCATCGAGATCGGCATCTGCAAGGACGTCTGCCTGCCCCAGCGGCTGAAGGTTTCGGCCACCCTGCCCGCCGGGTCACGCAAGCCCGATCCGCGGATCGCCGCGGCGATGGCCGACGTGCCCTTCGGGCGCGGCGATGCGGGCGTGACCTCTGTCACCTGCACGGTCTCGGCCACGCCCAAGGGCATCGGGTTGAACGTCGCCCTCACCTTGCCCGGCGCCACCGGCAACGAAGAGACGGTGATCGAATTCGCCGATCCGGAACTGTGGGTGGCAGAGCCGCAGACATCGCTGCGCGGCGGCCAACTGGTGGCAGAGACGCGCGTGACCCACCTGTCCCGCGCCGCCTTTGCGCTGGACCGCTCCGAGATGGTGCTGACGGTGCTGGGCGGCCGGATGCCGGTCGAAGTCCGCGGCTGCGACTGACGCGGCCGTTCGGTCTACCCCCAAAGACGCAAGGCGATCCCGGCGGCATTCCATGATGCCGCCGTTGTTGCTTGTGGCGACCCGATGTAGGGCGGGGCTATGCGCCGCCTGCCTTCACCGGCCCGCGCCGCATCAGGACCGCCAGCGCCGCCGCCAGCCAGAGGGCCAGCACCAGCACCGCAGCTCCGATCAGGAAGACCGCGAGCGCCGTCCCCTTCGACGCCGGATCACCGAATGGTGCCAGTGCCGCGGGCATGCCGCCGGCGAAGGCCATCATGCCCAGTGTCAGCCCCAGCCAGGCCACCACGGCCAGCGTTCCGCCGACCAGCAGGCCGCGTACCGGTCCGCTGCGGAAGCGCCAGCCGCGCTTCAGCGCCGACCAGGCGACCGATACGTCGTGCTGTACGGCCACCAGCGAGGGTACGACCAGCAGCACCAGCACCATGCCGAAGCCCAGCCCGTAGACCAGCGTGATGACCGTGGGTTTCAGGAACTGCGCATCGGCCGAGCGTTCGTAGAGCAGCGGCGCCAGGCCCAGCACCGTCGTGGCCGAGGTCAGGAAGACCGCGCGCAGACGGTCCGCCGCGCCGTCGATGATCGCCGGGATCAGGCCACGGTCGCGGGCGTATTCGTCGATCTGCGTCACCAGCACGATTGAGTCGTTGATGATGATCCCGGTCATGCCCAAGAGGCCCACCACCGTGAACATGCTCAGCGGCACGTCCCACAGCCAGTGGCCATAGACCGCCCCAACCAGTCCGAAGGGGATGATCGCCATGACCACCAAGGGGCGCGTCCAGCTGGCAAAGACCCAGGACAGCACGAGGTAGATGCCCAAGAGCACCATCGCCAGCCCCAGCTCTGCATCGGCGAGGAACTCGTCCTCCTGCTCTGACAGCCCGGAGATGTCGTAATCCACCTGCCGGGTGTTGGCGATGCGCGGCAGGATGACCTCTTCCAGCGCGGTCATGATCTCCGTCGCGCGGGCCGGATCGTCCTCGGAAATGTCGCCGTTGACGGAAATCTGCCGGATACCGTTCTCGCGCCGCACGGTCGAAAAGCCCGTCCGCCGTTCCACCCGCACGATGTCGGCCAGCGGCACGTAGGCACCTTCGGGAGTGCGCAGCATCATCCGTTCGAGGAAGTCCGCCGTCAGTTCGCCCTCCGGCAGTTCCACGCGGATTTCGGCAGAGCGCGGTCCCACCGGGTAGCTTGCCGCCTCTATCCCGCCCAGCCGGTTGCGCAGCACGCGGCCCAGCCCGTCGATGTCGAAGCCAAGCGCCTGCCCCTGCGGCGTCAGGTCGAGGATCAGCTCCTCCTTGTCGTAGGCAAGGTTGTCCTCCACCGCCGACACTTCGGGGAAGGCGGCGACGGCGGCCTTCAGATCCTCGGCGGCGGCTTTCAGCGTCTCGGAATCGGAGCCGATGAACTTCACGTCGAGCGCATCGCCGCCGGGGCCGGAGCGCCAGCCGCGGAACGAGATTTCCTCGACCAGCGGATGCTTCTCGACCCGTTCCTGCAACTCTCCGACAAAGGCGAAGGAGGAATAGGGTCGCGCGTCCGCCTCGATCAGCTCGATGGAAATGCCGCCAAGCTGGTCGGCGTCCTTGGTGTCCGCGCTCGACAACCCGCGCCCGGAGCCGCCGCCGATCTCCGCCATCACGTAATCCAGCGGGTTGCGGCCGTAGCGTTCCTCGTATTCGCGGCCAAGCTCCTCCGTCGTCTTCTGCAAGAGCCGCATCTGCGCCAGCGTATCCTCGCGCGTGGCGCCCGGCGCCATGGCGAAGTTGCCGCTGATCGACCCGCGTTCCGGTGAGTTGAAGAAGCGCCACTGCACGTCGCCGCTGATGAACAGCACCGCCTGCGTTGCCAGCACCAGCGTCGCGGTTGCAAGCACCACGTAACGTGCCCGGATGACCACCGCCATCAAGGGGCGGAAGCCGCGTTCCCGGACCTGCCGGAAGCCCCTGTTGACCACACGGCTGGCGCTGTCGATGCCCATGTCCGACAGATCGTTCAGCGCCGCACGGCGCCGTGCCCCGTCCATCCGGATCAGCCGGAGCCCCAGCGCGGCGGCGACCAGCGCAACCAGCAGCGCACCGATCCACAGCGGCTCGCCAAGGATCGTGCCGCGCAACGCGACGGCGCTTTCATGCAGGCCGGCGATCCAGCCCGGCGTCTCGCCCATGGTGCCCCAGACGCCGTGGGCAGCGCCGGGAAGCGACAGGATCGCCAGCAGGATCAGCCCGACCGCCAGCGTGCCGACGATCACCTCTCCGACAAAACCTGCCGCCGCGCGCCACGCGCGGAACCCGGTCGCGACGCGGGGCTTCAACGCGTGGGCCATGTGGTTCGGCAGGATCAGGAAACACTCCACCAGCGAGGCGAGCAGCACCGTGATGACGGTAAAGGGGATGTCGGCGATCATCTCTCCGAACGTGCCGCCGATGGCCGTCAGCCCGAAGAAGGCGATGACCGTGGTCAGCGTCGCGGAGAACACCGGCAGCGCCATGCGGGAGGCCGACCGTTCCGCCGCCTCGTAGGGGCCGAAGCCCTGCCGGGACAGGTGATCGGCGTGTTCCCCCACCACGATGGCATCGTCGACCACGATGCCCAGGGTGATGATCAGCGCGAAGAGCGAGATCATGTTGATCGTCAGCCCGCCCACGTACATCAACGCGATGGCCGCCAGCAGCGACGTGGGAATCCCCGCCGCCACCCAGAAGGCCGTGCGCGTGTTCAGGAACAGGAACAGCAGCGCGACCACCAGCAGAAGCCCCATGGAGGCGTTGTCCATCAGGATGTTGAGCCGCCCGGTGATCGCCTCTGACCGGGTGCGGATCAGTTCGATGGTCACGCCTTCGGGCAGCGTGGACTGGTAGGCCGCGGCGACCTCCTCCACCTGCTCCTGGATGCCGATGGCGTCGCCCCGGTCGGACCGGTCGACCCGCACCGTGATCGCCGGGTTGGGGCCGACGAAATAGCTGCGCTGACGGTCGACGCCTTCCTCGCGTAGTTGCGCCACGTCGCCGATGGTCAGCTTGGATCCGTTCGGGTTGGAGCGCAGGGCAATGGCGGCGATGTCGTCGGCAGAGCGTTTCTCGATCCCGGTGCGGACCCGTGCGCCCGCCCCCGCCACGTCGCCTGCCGGATCGGCGTCCACCTCCGCCGCGATGGCCTCGGCGATCTCCTGCATGGTGACGTCATGCGCGATGAGGCTGTTCGAGGGCACTTCCACCAGGATCTGCGGCGCGGCGACGCCCTGGATCGTCGTGCGCGTCACGCCTTCGGCGAACAGGCGCACGGTGAATTCGTCCGCGAACCGGGCAAGCTGGTCGACACCCACCGGCCCGGTGATCACCACGTCGGTCACGCGGTCGCGCCAGCCGCCCCGGCTGACGCTCGGTTCGTCGGCGTCGTCGGGCAGTCCTGTGATCCCGTCCACCGCCTGCTGCACATCGTCCGCGGCCCGGGCGATGTCCCAGCCCGGCTCGAACTCCAGCTCGATGCTGGCGCGGCCCTCGCGGGAATTGGAGCGGGAGGATTCGACCCCCTCGACCGCCAGCAGCGCCGGTTCCAGAAGCTGCACGATGGCGGCGTCGATATCCTCGGCGCCGGCGCCGTCCCAGGACACCGACACGTCGATCTCGTCCACGATCACGTCCGGAAAGAACTGCGCCCGCATGTTCGGCACGGCCAGAAGGCCCGAGGCCAGCAGGATCACCAGCAGCAGGTTCGCCAGCGTGGGATGCCGGGTGAAATAGCCGAAGATACCCCCGGCGGATTTTGGCAGTTCACGTACCATGCGCCCCCTCCGGAACGGGTGTTTGCAACGTCATCGCGGCGCGTCAGCCGCCCATGCGCTCTTCGATCCTCTGCACCATGTCGGCGGGGACCTGGTTTTCCTGCAGCTGCGCAAGGATCCGGGTCTTGGCCTCCTCCGGCATCCGGTTGTTGCCCTCGACGAAGGCCACCAGCCGCGCGCGCCTCTCTGCCGTCAGTTCCAGCATCTCGGGCACCTGCGCCTCTTCCGTGACACCGGGCCTGAGCGGCTGCACCTTGATCCCGGCGCCAAGAAGCGGTGTGCGCTGCGCCACGACCTCACGCCCTTCCAGAGCGTCCGCGCGGATCAGGATGTCGTCGCCCTGACGGCGCATCAGGGTGACGGGCACCACCTCCAGCCGCCCCTCCGGGTCGAGCGCCAGCACCGCACCATCCGCGCCAAGCGCCGTTGCGGGCAGGCGGGCGACGTTCGGCAGTTCGGGTTCCTCGACCTCCACCGTCACGAAGTCCCCGGGCTTGAAGCCGCGCGCCCCGTCGAGCGTCGCGAACAGAAGCCGCCCGGTCTGCCCTTCGCCGACAGAGGCACCGGCCCGGGACAGGCGGCCCGTCGTGGCGATCTCTGTCCCCAGGACATCGAGCCGCACCGACACGGGGGCTTCCTTCAACCGGCCCGTATCGTCCAGCAAGCGCACGTATTGCGGCGTCGAAACGCGAAACGCCACTTCGAGCGCCTCCGGGTCGACAAGCTGCGCCAGCTGTTCGTTGGCCGAGACCAGCCGCCCGGCGACAACCGTCACCTCGGTCAGCGTGCCCGCGAACTGCGCCCGGATTTCCGTGTCCTGAAGCCCGCGCTCGGCTTCTGCCGCTGCGATCTCCGCCCGCCGCTGCGCCGTCTTCGCCTGGTCGATGCGGGCCTCCGCGGTGGCCACGGCCTGCCGCTGGTTCAGCACCGACTGGCGCGCAGATGACAGGGCCAGTTCCGCCGTCTCTACCGCCGCCTCGGTGCCCACCCGTCGCTCCAGCAGATCGCGGGACCGTTGCAGCGCCTGCTCGCGCAGCCGCACCTGTTCGCTCGCCGCGACCAGTTCGTCGCGGGCGATGCCGATGGCGCGCTCCGCCTCGCGCAGCTCCGCCTGCGCATCCAGAAGATCGCTTTCCGCCCGTTCCACCGCCGCCTCGGCATTGGCCGGGTCGATCCGCGCCAGAAGCTGCCCGGCATCCACCTGCCCGCCTTCGACAAATTCGGGATCGAGGTCGACCAAGGTCCCCGAGGCTGCCGCGCGCAGTTCCAGCGTACGCACGCTCTGCACCTCGCCAAATGCCGACAGGACGGGGCGTTCCGTGCCGAAGGACACGTCAACCACGTTCACCGCGAAAACCCGTTCCTGCGCCGGCCGGCGGCCCGGCTCCTCGTTCATCCGGGCGACGACCGCATCGCGCACCATCAGTCCCGCCCAGGCCAGGAGGCCCAGCGTCAGCGCAAACAGGAAGAGCCCCGTCAGGCTCTTGCGTAGAAATCGCATCCGGACCGTCTCCCGTTGAGGTGCAGCATCGCGTCACGTCGCACGTATAGAATGACCTCCCGAAAACAAGCGCCGCGAAAGGACTTACGTCATTATACGCACGGTCGGATCACTTTCGTCGCCTGTGTTCGTCGAGGCGCGGAAAAATTTCGACGAAGTTGCAGGGGCGGTGACGGTAGTCGAGCTGCCACTTCAGGATCTCGTCCCAGGCGTCCTTGCAGGCGCCCGTGCTGCCCGGCAACGCGAAAAGGTAAGTGCCCCCTGCAACCCCGCCCGTGGCCCTGCTCTGCACCGCGCTCGTCCCGATTTTCTGCATGGAAACAATGGTGAAGACCGTTCCGAAGGCGTCGATCTCCTTCTCGTAGACGTCGCGGTGCGCCTCCACCGTGACGTCGCGCCCGGTCAACCCCGTGCCGCCGGTCGAGATCACCACATCCACCTCCGGGTCCGCGATCCAGATGCGCAGCCGGTCGGCGATGACCGCGCGCTCGTCCTTCACGATGTCGCGATCCGCAAGGACATGCCCCGCTTCGGTCAGCCGCGCGACCAGCGTGTCGCCCGAGCGGTCCTCCGCCAGCGACCGGGTGTCGCTGACCGTCAGCACCGCGATGCGCACCGGGATGAATTCCTTGGACTCGTCGATACGGGACATGGGGCAGGCCTTTTTACAGACAGGGAAGCGTGACCGGCAATCTCGGCACGGAGAGCGCCATGTCAAGCACCGGGTCCATCGCTTCGGAGGCCAGCGCCGCGGCAAATCCTTGCATCCCCTCGCCCGGCTCCGGGCATCCCAGCCGCGCCACTTCCCGACCGTAGGCCTCCCGCGCGGCGTCCAGCATGGCGGGCACCTCCTCGGGCGGCACGCGGGGCTCGCCGTTTTCCGCCACGAAGGTCGCGATCCGGTTCAGGCGCTGCTCGAAGGTCTGCGCGGCCTCTGGCGGCGGCGCCCAGGGGCAGAAACGCCCGGCGGCATCGAGTTCGAAATAGATGCGGTAGAGGCAGCCGACCGCGCCCAGCCCGCTGCGGTCTATGCCTTCGTAGGTGACGGTCCCGTCTTCCGCCGTCAGGCGCCGAAGCTCGATCCCGTTCTCCATCTGCAGCGTCTCGACAGCAGCGCCGTTTTCCGTCCCGGCCTCCGTCACGCGGGCCGCCTCGCGCGCGAAGATCGCCGCGTAGTCGATGCCCTGGGCCTGCGCAGCGCCGGCAAGGCTCATCACCAGCAGGAGAAGGCACCGTCCGATCACCGTCAGAGCGCCAGCCGCACCGCAAGCCCGCCGAAAAGCGTAGCGCAAGCGTAGCGCAAACCGCGCTCCGTTCCCGTGCCGCCCTGCAGATGGCGGCGCAGGCGCCCGGCGAACTGCCCGACAAGCCCGTTCACCAAGAGGCCGCCCGCCCCCATCATCGTGCCGAAGATCAGGAACTGCGGCAGGACGGGGCGCGCGGGATCGACGAACTGCGGCACGAAGGCCAGCACGAACAGGATAAACTTCGGGTTGGTCATGTTCACGACAAAGCCCTGCCGCGCCGCACGCGCCGGTGCCAGCGGCGGCGCGTCCACACCGGTCAGCGGCGTCCGCCAGGTCTTCCACGCGATATAGACGAGGTAGGCCGCCCCCGCCCAGCGGATCGCGTCGAAGGCGCCGGGCACCGCGGCGACCAGCGCACCCAGCCCCAGCCCCGCCAGCAGCACATGCACCATGCCGCCCGCGGCAACACCTGCGGAAGCCGCCCAGCCGCACCGCGGACCGCCGCGCAGGCCCTGCGCCATGCAGAACAGCATGTCCGGCCCCGGCGTGACGTTCAGCGCCAGCCCCGCAGGCAAAAAAGCCAGCAACATCACCGGATCGACGATCGTCCACGCCATCACCCGAGGCTCCTCAACTTGACCTTCAACTCCAGCATGTCGTTCCACGCCTCGCGTTTGAAACCCGGATTGCGCAGCAGGTAGGCGGGATGCACCATGGGCAGCGCCGGGCGGCCCTCCGCCTCCTGCCAGGTGCCGCGCAGCCGGGTGATGCCCCGCCGACCCAGAAGGGCCTGGGCCGAGATGTTGCCCACGATCACCAGCAAATCGGGATCGACCAGCGCGATGTGCTTCTTCAGGAAAGGCAGCATCATCGCGATCTCGTCCGGCTTCGGGTCGCGGTTCTGCGGCGGGCGCCAGGGCAGCACGTTGGTGATATAGACCGACTCCGCGCGCGACAGTCCCACCGCCGCCAGCATCCGGTCCAGCAACTGCCCCGCCCGGCCGACAAACGGCTTGCCCTGCAGATCCTCGTCCCGGCCCGGCGCCTCGCCCACGAACATCACCCGCGCCGCTGCCACCCCGTCCGAAAACACCAGCGACCGCGCGCCGCGCTTCAGCTCGCAGTGGTCGTAGCCAGCCAGCGCCGCCTCCAGCGAAGGCAGGTCGACAGCCGCCGCCGCCGCCGCTTCGGCCTCGGCAACGGGATCGGCCTCGGGTTCCGCTACCGGCGCGGCCACGGCGCCGCGGCGGCGGGGCGCAAGACGCTCCGCCTTCGCCGCATCCTCCAGAGCAAAACGGTCCACGGGCGCTTCGCAAAGCGCCTCGGAGACACCCATCTCCAGTTGCCAGTCGAGGGCGGCACGCGCGGCGTGCCAGTCCAGTGCCGATTCCATGGAGGCCACATTACGCCCAAGCCGGGCAAAGGAAAATCCGCCCGGCTTCTCTGCTTCACAAATACTCGAATCCGCCGCCCGCCACCTGCCCCTTGCCCCCGGGGGACGCGCTTCGTAAGACAGGAGCGACTTCGACAGGGGTGACCATGCGCTTCGACCACCGCCATCTTCTGGGGATCGAACCCCTGCGTCCGGACGAGATCACGACCCTGCTCGACCTCGCCGACCAGTACGCCGCCCTCAATCGCCGCCGCGACAAGCACGCGCAGGCGCTGGCGGGTCTCACCCAGATCAACATGTTCTTCGAGAATTCGACCCGCACGCAGGCCAGTTTCGAACTGGCAGGCAAGCGTCTGGGCGCGGACGTGATGAACATGTCGATGCAGGCGTCCTCCATCAAGAAGGGCGAGACGCTGATCGACACGGCCCTGACGCTGAACGCGATGCACCCGGACCTGCTGGTGGTCCGCCACCCGCATTCCGGCGCGGTCGACCTTCTGGCGCAGAAGGTGAACTGCGCCGTGCTGAACGCCGGCGACGGTCGGCACGAACATCCCACGCAGGCGCTGCTCGACGCGCTGACGATCCGCCGGGCCAAGGGCCGCCTGCACCGCCTGACCATCGCAATCTGCGGCGATGTCGCCCACAGCCGCGTCGCGCGGTCCAACCTGCTGCTGCTGCACAAGATGGAGAACCGCATCCGCCTCGTCGGCCCCGCCACGTTGATGCCTGCCGGAATCGAAGACTTCGGAGCAGAGGTCTACCAGGACATGCGCGAGGGGCTGAAGGACGCCGACGTGGTGATGATGCTCCGCCTGCAGAAGGAACGCATGGACGGCGGCTTCATCCCTTCCGAGCGCGAGTATTACCACCGCTACGGTCTCGACGCCGAGAAGCTGTCGCACGCCAAGGACGACGCCATCGTGATGCACCCCGGCCCGATGAACCGCGGGGTGGAGATCGACGGCACAATCGCCGACGACATCAACCGTTCGGTCATCCAGGACCAGGTGGAGATGGGTGTCGCGGTGCGCATGGCGGCGATGGACCTCTTGGCGCGCAATCTCCGCGCCCGTCCGACCGAAGTCATGGTATGAATTATTTCGGCAACGAAACACCACCCCTGCTGCGTTGATAAGTATCCCCTCCGCGCTTCCATGAGGCCCAATGTGACACAGATCGACATCAACGGCTCCGACGCTTCGACCGTCCACCTGTTCCGGCTCGATCTACCGCCGGAGGCCGTCGAACGCTTCACCGCCATGGCCGGCACCGGGGAATGGCCCCTGAAGTACGGGCTGGGTGCAACCAAGCTGCGCCCCGGCTTCGTCGAGACGGTCGACCTGCGCGATCTGGGTCCCATGCCGCTGTCGCAATACCTGTCGGAGGCCTACGACCTGCCCACAAAGGCGCTGGGGGCGGACAGGGCGCGCATCGACGCGCTGACGGGGCACGTGGTGATCCTGCCGCCACAGGCCTTCGATTCGACCTCCCAGACGCTGAACGTCAACACTCCGCTCAGCCACGTCGGAAGCTGGTCGGCAGCCCCGGCTAAGGCGCGTTCGGCCAGCCTGCGCAGCACCTCTGCCGAGGGCAGCCTGTCCGGCGGCGGAGAGTCTTCGATGATGGGGCTGTCCCGCGCCATCCTGATCACCGCTTTGGCCCTCGCCGCGCTCGTGGTCTTGGTGCTCGTCCTCGTTCTGTAAGGCGCGGCGCCTGTTGTCCGTACAGGCTTTTGCGCCGATCGCAGCCCCGCGACATGCGGGTTCCGCAGGGCCGTCACAGGCGGGTTCCCCCGCCCCGGGATTTGCCGTAGAGGGAAGGAAACCGACCAAGTGATGCCCGCATGTCCCAGACCCTCTTCACCAACGCCCGCCTGATCGACCCCGACGCAGGCACCGACACCATGGGCGCCTTGCTCGTCGAAGATGGGCGCATCAAGGAAATTTCGACCCAGGCCTCTGAAAATGCAGGGTTTTCATTCACATCTGTGATCCCTGACTCTGTGGTCCGGGTGGACTGCAAGGGCAAGTGCCTTGCGCCGGGGATCGTGGACATCGGCGTGAAGGTCGGCGAGCCGGGCGAACGGCACAAGGAATCTTACGGCACCGCCGGTCAGGCGGCGGCGGCGGGCGGCGTGACGACCATCGTCACCCGGCCCGACACGCATCCGCCGATCGACACGCCGGAACAGCTCGACTTCATCCGCCGCCGCGCGGCAGAAGAGTGCCGGGTGAACGTCCTGCCCATGGCCGCCCTGACCAAGGGCCGCGCAGGTCGGGAAATGACCGAGATCGGCTTTCTCATGGACGCGGGCGCAGTGGCCTTCACCGACTGCGACCACGTCGTGACGGACACCAAGGTGCTGTCGCGGGCCATGACCTATGCCCGCTCGCTGGGCGCGCTCATCATCGGCCATCCGCAGGACCCCGGCCTGTCGAATGGCGCCTCTGCCACCTCGGGCAAGTTCGCCTCCCTGCGCGGCCTTCCCTCCGTCAGCCCGATGGCTGAGCGCATGGGCCTCGACCGCGACATCGGCATGGTGGAGATGACGGGCGCGCGCTACCACGCAGACCAGATCACCGCCGCCCGCGCCCTGCCGACGCTGGAACGCGCGAAGGCCAACGGCTTCGACGTGACGGCGGGCACCTCCATGCACCATCTCACGCTGAACGAGATGGACGTGGCCGACTACCGCACCTTCTTCAAGGTCAAGCCGCCGCTCCGGGCCGAGGACGATCGCAAGGCCATCGTCGAAGCGGTGCGCTCTGGCCTGATCGACATCATCGGGTCGTTCCACACCCCGCAGGACGAGGAATCGAAGCGCCTGCCCTTCGAGGAGGCGGCTTCCGGCGCCGTTGGGCTGGAGACGATGCTGACCGTGCTCCTCCGCCTCTACCACGCCGAGGAAATGACCCTGCCGACGCTTTTCCGCGCGCTGGCGCTGAACCCGGCAAAGCGGCTGGGGCTGGACTGCGGACGGCTGACCGCCGGGGCACCTGCCGACCTCGTGCTGTTCGATCCGGACAAGCCCGTGATCCTCGACCGCTTCAAGCTGCGCTCGAAGTCCAAGAACACGCCCTTCGACGGCGCTCGCCTGCAGGGCAAGGTGCTGGGCACATGGGTTGCGGGCGACCGCGTCTACGAAGCCTGAAAGGGACCCGCGCATGACCCTCCTGATCTGGACCGTCCTTGGCTATCTTCTGGGCTCCGTCCCGTTTGGCATCGTCATGACCCGTGCAATGGGTCTGGGCGACCTCCGCCAGATCGGATCCGGCAACATCGGCGCCACCAACGTGCTGCGTACCGGCAGCAAGCCGGCGGCGCTCGCGACACTGATCCTCGACAGCGGCAAGGGCGCCATCGCCGTTTTGCTGGCGCGCTGGCTTTCCGGGGATGACAGCGCGGCCCAGCTTGCAGGCCTTGCGGCCATGCTGGGCCACTGCTTTCCGGTCTGGCTGGGCTTTCGGGGCGGCAAGGGCATGGCGACCTTTCTGGGCACGATGCTGGCACTGGCATGGCCCGTGGGCCTCCTGTGCTGTGCAACCTGGGCCGTGGCCTTCGCGATCAGCCGCATCTCCTCGGTCGGGGCACTGGCGTCGGTGGCCTCCGTCGCGCCGTGGACGCTTGTCATGGGGCGAACCGACCTGACGATCACCAGCCTGATCCTGACCTTTGTCGTGCTGTATCGCCACAAGGACAACATTACCCGTCTGCGCGCAGGGACCGAACCGAAGGTCGGCAAGAAGTCCTGAAGCCCGCCTGGCGCCGCGCGGGTTCAGCGTGGCGTGACGGCGCTGCGGGCTTTCGCCTCCACCATGGTCACGCAGATTTGCCGCGCCACATCGTCGGCGTGGGTCATGACCAGCATGTGCCCGGCGCCCGGAATGACAGCCTCCCGGCCATGCGGCAGACGGCTCAGAAGACCGTGATGGATTTCTGCGATGATCGGGACGGAATCGCCGCCACGCACAAGGGACACCGGCATCGAAAGGCGCGCCATCCTGTCGGGGTGGAGCATCCCGTGGATGTCCCGCCAGAGGCTCGGTTCGGTGCCGATCACGAAGGGCATCTGCGACGCCATGAGCTGGCGGGCCCTTTCGGGAAAGCTCTCCCAAGGGGCACCGCCGCCCCAGACACTGTTGAAGCCTTGCGCCGTTCCCATCAGGTCGCCACGCTCGAACCCCGCGAAATGTGCGGCCTCCCGTTCGTAATGCGCCGACTTGACCGGACCGTCAGCCGCAGCGGCGAAGAAGACCGGCTCGATCAGCGCCAGCGACAGGACGTGCGCGGGGGTGTCCTGTGCGAGCCGCAGGGCGACGGTGGCGCCGAAGCTGTGGCCCACGAGGTGCATCGGCCTGTCCAAGAGGGGGCGCACCGCATCGCAGGCAGCATCGTGCACGTCCACGCCATCGGGAAACGGGCCGCTGCGCCCGTGGCCCGGCAGATCCGGTGCCGTGACGGTCGTGTCGCCGAGGCCGGCGGCGACGTCTTTCCACATACCCGACGTCCCCAGCCCGCAGTGTAGGGCCAGGACGGGTTCCGCCCCTGCGCCGAACTCCCGGACGGACAGCGCCGCCGCGTCCTTCACCCCGCGCCTCCGAGGTGCGCGTCGAGGTCGTCCAACCGGTCGCGGCCCCAGAACAGGGCGCCGTCGTCGACCACCCAGAAGGGCGACCCGAAGACACCGCGTTCCACCGCTTCTTCGAGGTTGGCAGAGTAGGTCTCGGCCCCGGCGAGCATCCCGGTGAAGGTCAACCCCCGGTCGAAACCTGCCGCCTCCAGCCGGTCGCCGATCACTGCGTCGTCAGCGATGTCCTTCTGTTCCGCCCAGCAGTCGGCCAGCAGGCCGTGCACCAGCCCGGCCAGATCGCCACCGCCCGCCTTCTGCGCCGCGATCACGGCGTAAGAGGCAGGCGCCGCGTTGGCCGGAAAGAACATCGGCTTCTCGTGGTAGGGCAGACCGGATTTCTGCGAGCTGCGGGCAAGCTCCTGCAGGCGGTAGGCCTGACGCGAAGGGTGGCGCTGCGGCAGGGGCGTCCCGCCCGTTCGCGCGAAAAGCTGCATGATGTCGAGCGGCTTGTAGACCAGCTCCGCCCCGTGCCTGGCCGCGATCTCTGCCGGGCGGGTGCCGCAGAAATACGTGAACGGTGAAATCATGGACAGATAGTAGTCGATCCGGGCCATATGCCGCGTCTCCCTTTCCCGTGCTGGAACCGACCCTAGGGCCGTGTTAACGGGACCGCAACGTCACGAATCCGTCATTCTCCCTGCACGGACCTACCCCGGAGCTGCCCATGCCCACCGTCGTTGAACCCAAGCTTATCGCAGGCAACGCCAACCGTCCCCTCGCCGAGGCCATCGCCCGCCGCATGTCGCTGTACCGCGGCATGTCCGTGGGGCTGGTGCAGGCCCGGGTGGAACGGTTCAACGACCAGGAGATCTTTGTCGAGGTCTACGAGAACGTGCGCGGCGAGGACATGTTCATCATCCAGCCGACCTCCAACCCGGCCAACGACAACCTGATGGAACTGCTCATCATGGCGGATGCGCTGCGCCGGTCCTCGGCATCGCGCATCACCGCGGTGATCCCCTACTTCGGCTACGCCCGGCAGGACCGCCGCACCAAGGCGCGCACGCCGATCACCGCCAAGCTCGTGGCCAACATGATGGTCGAGTCCGGGATCGAGCGCATCCTGACGATGGACCTGCACGCGGCGCAGATCCAAGGGTTCTTCGACATCCCGGTGGACAACCTCTATGCCTCGCCGATCTTCGCCATCGACATCAAGAACCAGTTCGCCGACCTGTCCGACGTGATGGTGATCTCGCCAGACGTGGGTGGCGTGGCGCGGGCGCGCGAGCTGGCCAAGCGGATCAACGCGCCGCTCTCCATCGTCGACAAGCGCCGGGAGAAGCCGGGCGAGATCGCCGAGATGACGGTCATCGGTGACGTGACCGGCAAGCGCTGCATCATCGTCGACGACATGTGCGACACCGCCGGAACGCTCTGCAAGGCGGCCGAGGTCATCATGGACCACGGCGCGACCGAGGTGCATGCCTACATCAGCCACGGCGTCATGTCCGGCCCCGCGGTGGAGCGCGTGTCGAAGTCGGTCCTGAAGACGCTTGTCCTGACCGACACCATCCAGCCGACCGGCCCGGTCAGTTCCGCTTCGAACATCCGCGTGCTGCCGACCGCACCGCTCTTCGCGCAGTCCATCCTGAACATCTGGAACGGCACGTCCGTCTCGTCGCTGTTCGAGACCGACACCCTCGGCCCGATCTACGAAGGCATCCTGTAAGCAGGATTGGAGCGGGCGGCGCACGACGCCGCCCTTCCCTGCCCCATGGGATCAGTAAAGATCCCAGTCGTCGGGGCTCGACGCTTCGCCGAAGGCGATCCAGCTCATCCGTACCCGCGCCACACGCGTGTCGGCCCATGTCCGGAAGACCATCTCGAATCCCGCAGGTGTCACCTTCTCCGCGCTGATGTCGGCGCGGACGTTGGACTGGGAATCCATGTCCCACAGCGTCAGAGCGACCTGCACCACCGGAGCCGAGCGGAAGGGTTCCGAGAAGGTCACGGCCTTGCGCCGTTCGCGCGGGCCATGCCCCGTCCACATCTCGCCACCGTCCTCGAAGTCGGTAAAGACCTCTTCGGTGCCTTGATCGACGCCAAGGGCGGCGCCGGGAAACTTGCGCATGTCCCGCCTCGTCTTTTATTACCGCAGGTTGTCTGCTTTCGGGCAGGTCTTACAGGCAATCGGCGCGCGGTGTCACTCGGAAATCGACAAACCGCCGGGCGCGCTTTCCACCTGCATCACGCCGACCGCATCCAGACCGCCCAGCACGGCATCGACCGCCACAGTGGCGAGGATGATCCCCATGACGCGGCTGACGACGCTGGCGCCGGTCGAGCCGAGTATCCGCTTGAGCTGCGACCCGAGGAGCAACAGCAGCAGCGTCAGGATCAGGACGATTGTCAGCAGACCTGCCGTCATCAACTGATCCGGCACTGAATGTGCGTGGTTGTCTGTCAGCACAACGATGGCCAGCATCGCGCCGGGCGAGGCGATGGAGGGCATCGCCAGCGGGAAGACGGCGCCGGAGAGGTGCTCACGCGTCGCCTCCTCGATCTCGTGCTCCGGTTTCGATTCGCCGAAGATCATCGTGAGGGCGAACAGGAAGAGGATGATCCCGCCTGCGATCTGGAACGACCCGAAGCGCAGACCCAGCCCCTCAAGCAGCCATTGTCCGCCGACAAGGAACGCCATCAACACCACCCATGCCACCAGCACGGCGCGCAGAGCGAATTTCCAGTGCAGGGCATGCGGCACGCGGGCGGTGGCGAAGTAGAACACCGGCAACGTCCCGATCGGATCGACGACGACGAAGAGAGTGATGAACTCGCGCAGAATGGAGCTCCAGTCGAAGATCATGGCGACAGGCTTTCGGCAGAAGGTGAGGGTATGCGCCGCTTTTGTCTCAGAGCCGGGCCAAGGGCAAGCGCGCGATCACGCTGTGGCGGTGGCTTGCCTGCGCATCGGCCAGAATATGGCGCCGCTGATGACCAGAAGGGCAGCGGTCATGAGAAAGGGCGCCCCGGGCAAGTACAGCGGCGCGTCGGGCGCGGCGAAGAACCGGAACAGCGGCGTCACGATCAGCGGTGCGGTGATCGCGGCGACAGCGCCGAGCGATCCGATGACCCCCTGCAACAGGCCCAGCCGGTCGTCGCCCACAAGGTTCGTGGCGATCCCGGTCGCGTTCGGCGGGGCCATGTCCGACAGGCAGGCGAACGGTAGGAAGACCCAGACCACCCATGCGGCGGAGGCCACGCCATAAGCCAGCGAGGCGACGATGCCGGCCACCACGGCCAGCATCAGCGTGTGCCACGTCCCGATGCGCGGGATCAGCAGCCGCATCAGGGCGCCCTGCGTCAGCGCCACGCCGATGCCATAGCAGGCCAGCGAGCCACCGATCAGCACGGACGACCAGCCGAAGGCCTCGCGCAGCCAGAAGGCCCAGAGCACCGGGTAGACCATGTTGGAGAACTCGAACACGAAGAGCCCGGCCAGCGGCAGGCCCAGCCCCGGCAGGCGGGCGGCGGCGAGGATGCTGCCGAACGGGTTGAGGTCCCGCCTTTCGAAGCGGCGGCGTTTCTCGGGGGCGAGGCTTTCGGGCAGGACGAACAGGCCGAAGATGAAGTTGGCCGCGGCCAGCGCGCCCGCCGCCCAGAAGGGTGCTGTGACGTGGATGCCCGCCAGCAGCCCGCCAAGCGCCGGACCGATCACGAAACCGACGCCGAAGGCCGCTCCGATCAGGCCGAAGTTCGCGGCCCGGTCCTCGGGCTTCGAGATATCGGCGAGGTACGCGGTGGCCGTGATGTAGGTGGCCCCCGCCACACCGGCCAGGACCCGTCCCACCAGCAAGACCCAGAACCCGGTCGCCAACGCCATGATGAGATAGTCGACCGCCAGAGCGGCCAGCGTCACCAGCAGCACCGGCTTGCGGCCGAGTGCGTCGGAGATGCCGCCGATTGCCGGTCCACAGAGGAACTGTGCGCCTGCATAGGCCGCCATCAGCACGCCGCCCCAGAAGGCCCCCGTCGCCGTGTCCCCGGCACCCACGCGCTCCATCAGGTCGGGCATGATCGGGAAGATCAGCCCGATGCCTATGGCATCGAGAAGGAGTGTCGCGAGGATGAACCACAGGGCTCCGCGATTGGTCTGCATTACGAGGCCCGGCAGGAAACGATACGCGGCAGAGGGTAGGCGGAGAAAGCACCGGGTTCAATCCGCATGGCGGGGGTTTCAGCGGCTTGTGGAACGACCGGCAAAGTGGCGCCCTGCCCCGCGCGCCGCCCCTTTTGGCCAACCCTACCCGGCACCGGCGTGAGGCGGGAAAGGAAAAACCCCGCCTAAGCAGGCGGGGTTCTCCGAATGTCGTGCGTACCTTGGAAGGTCGGCGTCAGAGCGACGGCTGCATCGGGTCGAGCCCGATGTGACCGCCAACGGCCACCATGTCCTGCAGCAGCTTTGCTGCCTCGTCGACCGGGCCCGGCTCGTTCTTGTAGGCTTCCTTGGTCTGCTGGTAGGCCTCGTGGGCCTCCTTCACCAGCGCCTCGTAGGTCGCCTGATCCATGTCGGCCTTCGGCAGAGCCTTCTCCGCCAGAACCGACACGCTTTCACCGATCTCGGCGAAACCGCCGGTCACGACGAAGACTTCAGTGCCGCCGGTGGTTTCCACCGTCAGGAGGCCCGGACGCAGCGTCGTGATGGTCGGCGCGTGGTTCGGCATGGCGGTCATGTCGCCGTCCGCACCCGGGATCTGCACCGAGGTGACCTCTGCCGACAGGAGCTTGCGCTCCGGCGACACCAGGTCGAATTGCATCGTGTCTGCCATGTGAAACTCCTTGTCTCATCAGGGGGCCAGCAGCGGCCCCCCGACAGGGTCCGATTTAGGCAGCCTCTGCGGCCAGCTTCTCGGCTTTCGCCTTCACTTCGTCGATGCCGCCCACCATGTAGAACGCCGATTCCGGCAGGTGGTCGTATTCGCCGGCGACAACCGCCTTGAAGGACGAGATGGTGTCTTCCAGCGGAACCTGCACACCGTCGGAGCCGGTGAAGACCTTCGCCACGTCGAACGGCTGGGAGAGGAAGCGCTGGATCTTCCGGGCGCGGGCCACGGTCAGCTTGTCCTCTTCCGACAGTTCGTCCATCCCGAGGATGGCGATGATGTCCTGGAGCGACTTGTAGCGCTGCAGGATACCCTGGACGTCGCGGGCGACCTGGTAGTGCTCTTCACCCACGATGCCCGGATCCATCAGACGCGAGGTGGAGTCGAGCGGGTCCACGGCCGGGTAGATGCCCAGCTCGGAGATCGCGCGCGACAGAACCGTGGTTGCGTCGAGGTGGGCGAAGGTGGTTGCCGGAGCCGGGTCGGTAAGGTCGTCGGCGGGCACGTAGACGGCCTGGATCGAGGTGATCGAGCCGGCCTTGGTCGAGGTGATGCGTTCCTGCATCTGGCCCATGTCGGTGGCCAGCGTCGGCTGGTAACCCACGGCGGAGGGGATACGGCCCAGAAGTGCGGACACCTCGGAACCGGCCTGCGTGAAGCGGAAGATGTTGTCCACGAAGAATAGAACGTCGGTCCCGGACTGGTCGCGGAACTGCTCGGCGAGGGTCAGGCCGGTCAGGGCGACACGGGCACGCGCACCCGGAGGCTCGTTCATCTGGCCGTACACAAGCGCCACCTGCGACTCCGCGAGGTTGTCCGGCTTGATGACGTTGGATTCGATCATCTCATGGTAGAGGTCGTTGCCCTCACGGGTCCGCTCGCCAACACCGGCGAACACGGAGAAGCCCGAGTGCACCTTTGCGATGTTGTTGATGAGTTCCATGATGAGAACGGTCTTGCCCACGCCGGCGCCCCCGAAGAGGCCGATCTTGCCGCCCTTGGAGTAGGGTGCCAGCAGGTCGATGACCTTGATCCCGGTCACGAGGATTTCCGATTCAGTCGACTGCTCGGAGAAGGCCGGGGCTGCGGCGTGGATCGGGCGGTATTCGTCCGCTTCGATCGGTGCGCCTTCGTCCACCGGCTCGCCGACGACGTTGAGGATACGGCCCAGCGTCGCGTTGCCGACCGGCACGGAGATCGGGGCGCCGGTGTCGGATACTTCCTGACCGCGGACCAGACCTTCGGTCGCGTCCATGGCGATGGTGCGGACGGTGTTTTCGCCGAGGTGCTGAGCCACTTCGAGGACCAGCTTCTTGCCGTTGTTCTCGGTGTTCAGCGCGTTCAGAATTGCCGGCAGGTGGTCTTCGAACTGGACGTCGACCACGGCGCCAATCACCTGGGTGATCTTGCCTTGTGCTGTCATTGGTTTCTCTCCGGGTTCCTCAGAGCGCCTCGGCGCCCGAAATAATTTCGATAAGCTCGTTGGTGATGACGGCCTGACGCGAGCGGTTGTACTCGATCGTCAGCTTGTCGATCATCTCGCCCGCGTTGCGGGTCGCGTTGTCCATGGCCGACATACGGGCACCCTGTTCGGAGGCACCGTTTTCTAGCAGGGCAGCGAAGATCTGCGTTGCCACGCCACGCGGCAGCAGGTCTGCGAGGATCGATTCTTCATCCGGCTCGTAATCGTAGAGCGTCGTCGCGTCGTTCTGCTCCTCTTCCACGGTCTCGTAGGAGGCCGGGATGATCTGCAGGGCCGTGGGGTCCTGGGAGATCACAGAGTTGAACTTGGCGTAGAAGATCGTCGCCACGTCGAACTCACCATTGTCGAAGCGGCCAAGCACGTCGCGCGCGATGTCCTGCGCGTTGCCGTAGCCGAGACGCTTGACCTGGGAGAGGTCGACATGACCGACGAACAGATCGGCGTAATCACGCTTCAGCTGTTCCCGGCCCTTCTTGCCGACGGTCAGGATCTTGACCGTTTTTCCCTTGCCACGCAGCTCGGCAATGCGTGCCTTCGCCAGCTTGACGATGTTGGTGTTGAAGCCGCCGCACAGCCCGCGTTCGGCGGTCATGACCACCAGCAGATGTACGTCGTCCTTGCCGGTCCCCGCCAGAAGGCGGGGAGCGCTGTCACTGTCTCCGACCGAAGCGGCCAGCGACGCCATCACCGCGTTGAAGCGTTCCGCATAGGGGCGGGCCGCCTCGGCCGCTTCCTGGGCGCGGCGCAGTTTTGCTGCCGCGACCATCTGCATGGCCTTGGTGATCTTGCGGGTCGATTTGACCGACGCGATCCTGTTTTTGAGATCCTTGAGATTGGGCATCGGATGATCCTCTTACGAGAAGTCCGCTGCGTATTCGTCGAGAACCGCCTTGATTCTGGCTTCTGCGTCACCCTTGATCTTCGGATCTTCGTTGGTGATCCAGTCCAGCAGGTCGGAGTGCTTGCCCCGGACGTGCTGCAGCAGACCCTTCTCGAAGCGGCCCACGTCGGACACGGCAACCTTGTCGAGGTAGCCCAGCGTACCGGCGCAGATGACGACGACGATTTCGGCGTTGGTCAGCGGCGAGTATTGCGGTTGCTTCATCAGCTCGGTCAGACGCGCACCACGGTTCAGCAGGCGCTGGGTCGCGGCGTCGAGGTCGGAACCGAACTGGGCGAAGGCGGCCATTTCACGGTACTGCGCGAGCGACAGCTTGATCGGGCCCGCGACGGACTTCATCGAGTTGGTCTGCGCGGAGGAGCCCACACGCGAAACCGACAGACCGGTGTTCACGGCCGGGCGGATGCCCTGGTAGAACAGTTCGGTCTCGAGGAAGATCTGGCCGTCGGTGATCGAGATCACGTTGGTCGGAATGAAGGCCGACACGTCGCCGCCCTGGGTTTCGATGATCGGCAGCGCGGTCAGCGAGCCGGCACCGTTGTCCTCGTTCAGCTTTGCCGAACGCTCCAGCAGGCGCGAGTGGAGGTAGAAAACGTCGCCCGGGTAAGCTTCGCGGCCCGGCGGGCGACGCAGCAGCAGGGACATCTGGCGGTAGGACACGGCCTGCTTGGACAGGTCATCGTAGATGATGAGTGCGTGCTTGCCGTTGTCGCGGAAGTATTCGGCCATCGCGGTGGCGGAGTACGGTGCGAGGAACTGCATCGGCGCCGGGTCGGACGCGGTGGCGGCCACGACGATCGTGTAGTCGATCGCGCCGGTTTCCTCGAGCTTCTTCACCAGCTGCGCCACGGTGGAGCGCTTCTGACCGATGGCGACGTAGATGCAGTACAGCTTGTCCGAGTCGTCCTTGGCCGCGTCGTTGTAAGACTTCTGGTTCAGGATGGCGTCCAGTGCCACGGCGGTCTTGCCGGTCTGACGGTCGCCGATGATCAGTTCGCGCTGGCCGCGGCCGATCGGGATCATGGCGTCGACGGCCTTCAGGCCGGTCGCCATGGGCTCGTGCACGGATTTGCGCGGGATGATGCCCGGCGCCTTCACGTCGGCGATGCGACGCTCTTCGAACTGGACGGCGCCCTTGCCGTCGAGCGGGTTGCCGAGGCCGTCGACAACGCGGCCCAGCAGGCCTTCACCGGCGGGAACGTCCACGATGGAGTTCGTGCGCTTGACGGTGTCGCCTTCCTTGATGTCCCGGTCGGAGCCGAAGATCACGATACCGACGTTGTCGGTTTCGAGGTTCAGGGCCATGCCCATGATGCCGCCCGGGAACTCGACCATCTCGCCGGCCTGCACGTTGTCGAGGCCGTGGACACGGGCGATACCGTCCCCAACGCTCAGCACGCGACCCACTTCGGCAACTTCGGCATCCTGGCCGAAGTTCTTGATCTGGTCCTTCAGGATCGCAGAAATCTCTGCTGCTTGGATACCCATTTATCCGACCTCTTTCATTGCATTCTGGAGGGAGTTGAGCTTCGAGCGGATCGAGGTGTCGATCATCTTCGAGCCCACCTTGACGATAAGACCGCCGATGAGGCTTTCATCCACGGTGGTACTGATCTTGACGTCCTTGCCGACCTTTTCCTTCAGCGTGGCCGCGAGGTTTGCGGACTGCTCGTCGGTCAGCGCCACGGCAGAGGTCACCTCTGCGGTGACTTCGCCTTTGTGCTCCGCGATCATCTCGCGCAGGCGCCTGATCATGGCGGGCACGACGAACAGGCGGCGTTTCCGGGCCATCAGGCCCAAAACGTTCTTCATCGCCGGGATCATGCCCATGGCTTCGGCCACGGCAGAAATCGCATTCTCCTGCTCTTGGCGCGAATACACCGGATTGACCAGCAGTTCACGCAGGTCGGCGCTGTCGTCCAGCGCAGCGGTCAGGTCGTTGAGGTTCTCTTCGAGACGCGGGAGATTGTTGTTCTCCTTCACGATCTCGAAGACGGCGGTGGCATAGCGCTCGGCGATGCCGGAGGAAATCGAGCTGTCAGACACGTCCACCCTTCCGATTTTCGGCCCCCGTCACGCGCCCGCCGTCTGGCGGGGCGTCCGGAGGCTCCTGGAACCCTGATTTTTCGTCAAGGCAAGTAAATCGCGGCGGATGTAGCAGAGCCTCCCCCACCTCGCAACATCCTTAGAGAGATTTAACGTGGGCGCTAAACCCATACTTTTCAGTCGGTTGCCCGAAGTGCGACCTTTCGTGCCCAAACTTCGTGCAGGAAAAGCGCACTTTTTCGTGCATTTGGCGACGATTCCCGGCACTGGCAACAGCTTGGCACGGGACAGGTGCCGTTGCGAACCCTGTTTCTCGGTGACCGATGTTTACGCAATCAGTCGCACTCCGAATGCGTTTTGGGTATCACGCACACCCGATCATGAGACTTTCCGGTATGTGGCGCCGCTTCTGTCCGGCACCGCCCACCCGGGCCGGCCGTCCGTTTCCCGGTCAGGACACTCAGCCCTCAGACCGGCCCGGCGACCTTGCCCGGTTTCGGCGAAAGGACCTCCAGCGGGTTCGGCACGCGCTTCTTCTGTCCCAGTCCCGCCCGCGTCGGCGGGTGCCGCTTGGAGGCTTCGACGATCATGACGCCCCCGGCAGTGAAGGGGATCAACCGCCCCAGCCGCTCCCAGAACGGGCCGGTCTTCATCCAGAAGCGGCGCGCCGACGGCGGCTGGTACAGCACGGAGACATGCCGCTCAGGCACGAAATCGTGCCGCTTGAGCTGCGTTTCGAGCTGGCCGATGGAATAGGGACGCCCGTATCCGAACGGCGTCCAGTCCGCCCGCGCCCAGAGACCGGAGCGGTTGGGCAGGATGAACAGGGCGCGTCCGCCTGGGCCGAGTACGCGGTACGCCTCGTCCAGCAGGTCGGACGGCCGTTCCGAGGTCTCGAGCCCGTGCATCAGGATCAGGCGGTCCACATGCCCCGTCTCCAGCGGCCAGGAAACCTCCTCCGACAGCACAGACACGTTCGGCAGACCGGCAGGCCAGGGCATCACGCCCTGTGGCGCGGGCATCAGCGCCACGACCCGGCGCGCCTCCTTCAGGTAGGGGCGCAGCATCGGCACCGCAAAACCATAGCCCGCGACCGTCTGGCCGTGCACGTCCTCGGGGGACCAGCCGCGTAGCACTTCCGCCCGCAGGATCTTCTGCGCCGCGCGCCCCAGCGCACTTCGGTAGTAGAAATCGCGCAACGCCTGCACGTCCAGGTGCATGGTGTCTCCAGTTGAGAAGTCGGGCCGGATGGGTCACTCTGAGGGCATCTTACAAAGCATTCAAGGAAACGCCATGCCACTGGACATTGTGACCGTCCCCTGCCTGAAGGACAATTACGCCTACATCGTCAAGGGTCCGGACGGGATCGCGCTGATCGACGCGCCCGAAGCCAAGCCACTGATCAATGTCCTCGAGCATCGCGGCTGGAAGCCCGACGTCATCATGATCACGCACCACCACCACGACCATGTCGGCGGCGTGGACGAACTGCGCGAGAAATACGGCTGCAAGGTCATGGGCCCCGCCGCAGAGAAGGACAAGCTCCCCGAGCTCGACATGGCGCTGGAGCCGGGGTTTTCCGGCGGCACCGACGACGGCCTGTGCGAGGTGATCCCGGTTCCCGGCCATACGCTGGGGCATGTGGCCTACCACTACCCGGAGGCAAAGTGCCTGTTCAGCGCCGACAGCCTCATGGTGATGGGCTGCGGACGGATTTTCGAAGGCACGCCCGAGATGATGTGGGACAGCCTCTCGACGCTTGCCGCGCTCGACCCGCAGACCATCGTCTGTTCCGGCCACGAGTACGGCGAGAGCAACGCCGCCTTCGCCAAGACCATTGAACCGGACAACCCGGGACTTATATCACGAGCACAGATGATCACCGTGGCCCGCGGTCGGGGACAGCCAACCGCTCAGGTGCCGCTTTATATTGAACTCCAGACAAACCCGTTCCTGCGGGCCGGCCAGGCGTCGGTCAAGAAGGCGCTCGGCATGGAGGACGCCTCCGACCTGGAGGTCTTCACCGAGATCCGCGCACGCAAGGACAAGTTCTGACGCGATTTTCGCGGACCCACACCCGTTAACCGGGTTCGCGACGATGAAGGGTTCGGCAGACCTGTTGTCAAGCGTGCCATGTGACAGATGCGTGAAAAGAAAAAACTTGAAGACAGTCACTAATCGACCAAACTTTAACTTAACGGGGCAATGCTGGACCCGAGTACGGACAGCGCAGACAAGAGGAGCACCAAGTGCCTTCATTCTCGAACACCCTTGAGCAGGCCATACACTCCGCGCTGGCGCTGGCGAACTCGCGAAGCCACGAATTCGCCACGCTGGAGCATCTGCTGCTAGCGCTGATCGACGAACCTGACGCATCGCGGGTGATGAAAGCCTGCTCCGTCGATACGGAGGAGTTGCGCACGACCCTGGTGGAGTTCATCGACGACGATCTTTCCAACCTCGTAACCGACATCGAAGGGTCGGAGGCCGTTCCTACGGCCGCCTTCCAGCGCGTCATCCAGCGCGCCGCGATCCACGTCCAGTCGTCCGGCCGGACGGAGGTGACGGGCGCCAACGTGCTGGTCGCGATCTTTGCGGAGCGTGAGTCGAATGCCGCCTATTTCCTGCAGGAGCAGGACATGACGCGCTACGACGCGGTGAACTTCATCGCGCATGGCGTCGCGAAGAACCCCGCCTACGGCGAATCGCGTCCCGTGCAGGGCGCAACCGAGGCAGAGGAAGAGGCCGCCCAGACCGAAAGCGCCGCCCCCGCCAACGACAAGGAGTCGGCGCTCGGCAAGTACTGCGTCGACCTGAACGCCAAGGCGGAGATCGGTGACATCGACCCGCTGATCGGACGCGACCAAGAGGTGGAGCGCTGCATCCAAGTGCTGTGCCGCCGCCGCAAGAACAACCCGCTTCTGGTGGGCGACCCGGGCGTCGGCAAGACCGCCATCGCCGAGGGTCTCGCCCGCAAGATCGTCGCGGGCGAAGTGCCGGAGGTCCTGTCCGAGGCCACGATCTACTCGCTCGACATGGGCGCGCTGCTGGCGGGCACTCGCTACCGCGGCGACTTCGAGGAGCGGCTGAAGGCGGTTGTCCAGGAACTAGAGGATCACCCCGACGCCGTGCTCTTCATCGACGAGATCCACACCGTGATCGGCGCGGGCGCAACGTCCGGCGGCGCCATGGACGCATCGAACCTGCTGAAGCCCGCGCTTCAGGGCGGCAAGCTGCGCACCATGGGATCGACCACCTACAAGGAGTTCCGCCAGCACTTCGAAAAGGACCGCGCCCTGTCGCGCCGGTTCCAGAAGATCGACGTGAACGAACCTTCGGTCGAAGACACGATCAAGATCCTCAAGGGCCTGAAGCCCTACTTCGAGGAGCACCATGCCATCAGGTACACCGGCGACGCGATCAAGACCGCCGTCGAGCTTTCGGCGCGCTACATCAACGACCGCAAGCTGCCGGATAAGGCCATCGACGTGATCGACGAGGCAGGCGCGGCCCAGCACCTCGTCGCCGCGTCGAAGCGCCGGAAGTCCATCGGCACCAAGGAGATCGAGGAAGTCGTGGCGAAGATCGCCCGCATCCCGCCCAAGAACGTGTCGAAGGACGACGCTGAGGTGCTGAAGGATCTCGAAGCGACGCTGAAGCGGGTCGTCTTCGGTCAGGATGCGGCGATTGCCGCCCTGTCCTCCGCGATCAAGTTGGCCCGTGCAGGTCTGCGCGAACCGGAGAAGCCGATCGGCAACTACCTCTTCGCGGGCCCGACCGGCGTCGGCAAGACGGAGGTGGCAAAGCAACTGGCATCCACCCTTGGTGTCGAACTGCTGCGCTTCGACATGTCGGAGTACATGGAGAAGCACGCGGTCTCCCGCCTGATCGGCGCGCCTCCGGGTTATGTCGGTTTCGATCAGGGCGGCCAGCTGACGGATGGCGTGGACCAGCACCCGCACTGCGTGCTGCTGCTCGACGAGATCGAGAAGGCGCACCCGGACGTGTTCAACATCCTGCTGCAGGTGATGGACCACGGCACGCTGACCGACCACAACGGCCGCTCGGTGGACTTCCGGAACGTGATCCTGATCATGACCTCCAACGCGGGCGCCGCGGAGCAGGCGAAAGCCGCCATCGGCTTCGGTCGCGACCGCCGCGAGGGCGAGGACACCGCCGCGATCGAGCGGACCTTCACACCCGAGTTCCGCAACCGTCTGGACGCGGTGATCAGCTTCGCGCCGCTGCCGAAGGAAACCATCCTCGCCGTGGTCGAGAAGTTCGTGCTGCAGCTCGAAGCGCAGCTCATGGACCGCAACGTGACCATCGAACTGACCCGCCCCGCCGCCGAATGGCTGGCGGACAAGGGCTACGACGACAAGATGGGCGCGCGTCCTCTGGGCCGCGTCATCCAGGAGCACATCAAGAAGCCGCTGGCTGAAGAGCTGCTGTTCGGCAAGCTCACCAAGGGCGGCATCGTGAAGGTGTCGGTCAAGGACGGCGAACTGGTGTTGAAACTGGACGGGCCGGACAAGCCGCGCCTCGGCTCCAAGAAGCCGCCGCTGCTGACCGCGGACTGATCGCAAAGAGGGCGCCTTCGGGCGCCCTTTTCACATGCGCCTGCCAAACGGCCTTGCGGGACGGCGGGCGGGGCGATGTCGCCGAAGGCGACGAGTGCCCGACCCGCCGCCCGGACCGACATGCGCCTGTTTTCCCTGATCTTCCTCGCCTGCAACGCCTTCGCCCAGACTGCGGGCGCCCAGACGCAGTTCGCCCTGCCGCTCGACTGCGAGATCGGCACGACCTGCTTCATCGAGGATTACGTCGACAACGCCCCCGAACCGGGCAGGCAGCAGGACTACGCCTGCGGCATCAACAGCCGTGACGGGCACAAGGGCACCGACATCGCCATGCTCGACTTCGACGCCATAGACAGCGGTGTCACGGTGCGCGCCGCGGCGCCGGGCACGGTCCTGCGCGTCCGCGACGGCATGGCCGACGACCGGCTGATGCGCGGCGTGACATCCCTGAATGCTTGCGGCAACGCCGTTCTGGTGGACCATGGCAACGACTTGCAGACGATGTACTGCCACCTCAGGGAAGGCTCCGTACGCGTCCAGCCGGGAACCCCCGTCGAGACTGGCACAGCCCTGGGCATGGTCGGCCTGTCAGGCCAGACCAACCACCCGCACCTGCATTTCCAGGTCCTGCGCGCGGGCAATGTGATCGACCCCTTCCGCCCGGATGGGACAGGCACTTGCGGCGCGACGGAGGGCAGCCTCTGGGCCGTCGATCTGCCCTACACGCAGACCGGGCTGATCACCGCGGGCTTTTCCGACCATGTGCCGGAGTTCGACGCCGTGCGCGACGGCAGCGCCCGGCTGGCCCAAGGCACACCCGGCACACCTCTGGTGGTCTACGCCCACGCCGGTTATGCAGAGCATGGCGACCTCCTCACCCTCTTCGCCACGGGTCCTGACGGCACGGAGATCTTTCGCCGCGAGAGCGTGCTGAAGGCGCCGCAGGTCAGCATCATGCGCGCTGCCGGCAAGCAGGCCCCGCCCGAAGGCTGGCCGCCGGGCGAATACCTCGGCGAGGCGCTGCTGACCCGCGCGGGCAAGGTCATCGCCCATCGCTTTGCCCATGTGACGGTGCGCTAAGCCTTACTTCTCGGTCAGTTTCAGTTCGATCCGGCGGTTCTGCGCGCGGGCCTCTGCCGTGTCGGCCGGATTGACCGGCTGGTATTCCCCGAACCCGTTCGCGGCAAGGCGGTTGGGCGGGATGCCGTAGTTGTCGATCATGTCCTTCACCACGGCGCGCGCACGGGCCTGGCTCAGGTCCCAGTTGTCCTCGAACTCGGCGCTGCCGCGCACAGGCACGTTGTCGGTGTGGCCGTCGACCCGGATGATCCAGTCGATCTCCTCGGGGATGTCCCGCGCCAGTGTCCGCAGGATGTTCGACACCTTGGCGATCTCGCGGCGGCCCAGCGGGGACAGGTCGGCAGAGCCCTGCTCGAACAGCACCTCCGACGAGAAGACAAAGCGGTCGCCTTCGATGCGGATGTCGTCCCGGTCGGCCACGACCTGGCGGAGGCGCCCGAAGAACTCGGAGCGGTAGGCCTCCAGGTCCTTCTTCTCGGCCTCCAGCCGCTTGCGTTCTTCCTCTTCCAAGACCCGCCGCCGACGCTCTTCCTGCGCGACACGGGCCAGAGCCGCGTTCAGCTCGGACCCGAGGTTCTGCAGCTGCACTTCCGAGGCCGCGTCGCGCGCCTTCGCATCGTCCAGCAGCGCCTGCAGTTCGCCCAGTTGCTTGCGCAGTTCGGCGACGTTGCGGTTCAGCGCCTCGACCTTCAGTTGCGACTGGCTGGCGCGCTCGCGGGTCTGTGCCAGTTCGTCCCGCGCCTGGCTGAGCAGCAACTGACGCTCCTCTGCCTCGTCGAGCTGCGCATCCAGCGCCTGTTCAGCCTCGCGTTGGCGGGCCAGCGCCGCGGCCAGGCGATCCCGGGTTTCCTCGGCGGTGGTCTGGGCCGTAATCCGTTCGGCAAGCGCCGCCGCCAGCTTTTCCTCGAGCGAGCGGGCATCGTCACCCTGCTGGGCGGCGCGGGCCTCGGCCTCTGCCAGCAACTGGCGCAGTTCGGAAATCTCCAGATCGCGCGCTTCGGCACGCGCCAACGCCACCTGCAGATCGTTCTCCAGCCGGGTGCGGCTGGCGCGCAGCGACTCGACCTCCGCGTCGCGTTCCTCGGCCGTGCCGCCGACTTCCGCCAGGCGCGAGACGAGGCTGCGGTTCTCAGCTTCCAGCCCTTCGATCCGCCGTCCGCGGTCTTCGACGCGTTGCAGCGCGGCGTCCAGTTGTGCCTGCGTCTGGGCGACCCGCCCGCGCAGATCCTCGATCCGCGACGTCTGCGTCGTATCCTGCGACTGCATGGCCGCGATGCGGGCGTTCAGCCCCTCGGCCTCTGCCCGCAGGCGTTCAAGGTCGTCATGCGCGGCCACAAGCTCGCGCCGGACCTCTTCAAGACTGCGGTCCAGTTCGGCGCGCTGCGCCTCTGCCGCGTCGCGTTCGGCGGCACGGTCAGCGGCGGCCCCCTGTGCGGTCGACAGCTGGGAGACAAGCGCCGCGTTGCGGTCGCGCAGCGTGGCGATCTCGGCCTCCCGCGCTTCCGCTTCGGAAAGCCGGGCCAGCGCCGCAGCGAGTTTCGCGGACAGGTCCGACATCTGCGTCGCGCGCGTGTCGGCATCGGCCTGCAGCCCGGCCAGGTCGCGCTCCGTCTCGTTGCGGCGGCGCTGTTCCTCGGCAAGGCTCTCCTCTGCCGCGCGGCGGGCCTCCTGTTCCGAGATCAGGTCGTCGCGCAGCCGGGCCAGTCGCTCGTCGGTCTGTTCTCCGGCGCTGCGGGCGTCGTCCAGCCGGGCCTCCAGCTCTTCGATCCGGGTCTGAAGCGCGCTTGCCGATTCCTCGCCATCCAGCAGCGCGGCGGCAAGGCGGGCGTTCAGGTCGGCCTCTGCCGAACGGGCGGCAGCCAGCAATGTCAGCGTCTCTTCCGCCTCGGACCGCGCCTTTTCCAGCGCCAGCGTCATCGAGGTCAGCTCCGCATCGGCGTTCTCGAGCCGGGCGCGCAGGGCCTTGGCGGCCTCCGCCTCTGCCAGCCTCTCGGCCTCTTCCTCCGTCAACGCCTGCTCAAGGTCGCCGACCCGCGCCGTCAGACTGCCCACCTGAGCTTCGGCCTCGGTATTCCGCGCCCGAAGGTCGGCGATCAGCGCTTCGAGTGCCTCGCGGCGGCGGGCGGCGAGGGCCGCGGCCTCCTGCTGGGCATCCAGTTGCGTGCGCGCGGTGCCAAGCGCAGCGGACAGTTCGTCGCGTTCGCCCGACAACGCGTCCCGTTCAGCTGTCAGGGCATCCCGCTCCTCCACCAGCGCATCGCGGGCGGCGGTCAGGGCGTTGCGCTCGGCCGTCAGGTCGTCACGCGCCTGAGTCAGGTCGATCACGCGGGACTGGGCGTTGTCGCGTTCCAGGATCAGCGCGGCAACCTGCGCCTCGAAATCGGAAATACGGCTGGAGGCGGTCTCAAGCTGCTCCGCCTGACGGTCCCGCGTTGCGGTCAGCGCGGTGATGATGCTCTGCGCCTCGTCGAGCTGGGTGTCACGACTGGACAGCGTCGCCTCGAGGTCGCCGAGGTTGCTGGTCAGTTCGGCATTCCTGCGTTCTGCCACGCCAAGCGCCTGCGCCAGCGCGGAGAGTTCGGTGGAAAGGTTGTCGAGTTCGCTTTCCTGTCCGCTGATCGTTTCGTTCAGCACGAACTGGATGACCATGAAGATCGACAGGACGAAGGTCAGCACCAGCAGGAGCCCGGTCATGGCATCCACGAAACCGGGCCAGATGTTCGCCTGAAAGCGTGCGCCTGTCCGTCGTGACAGCGACATCTATCCGCTCCTGCTAGGGGCCGGGGACATGGCTATTCCCCCCGGGGCCGGGTGTTGCGCGATGTTCCCATGGCGCGGCCGAGCGCCGCAATGTCGGTGCGCAGTTCGGCCATGCTTTCCTGCCGTCCGGCGCTGATTTCTTCGAGGATGCGCAGCATCTGCACGTCGATCGACCGCAGCCGCATCCGGCTTTCGGCATCCAGACCTTCGCTGCTTTCCTTTGCGCGTATCGCCTCGGCCAGCAGTTCCTGCCCTTCCGCGATACGCGCGAGGGAGGTGGCCGAGGGGGCTGTCGCCTCGATCCGTTCGGTCAGGCGTTCGATGGAATCCGCCAGTTGCGACAGCCGGGTGTCGACCTCCGACCGGCCCAGCTCAGACTCCGCAAAGAGGTCCTGCAACTGGCCCATCTGTTCGGCCATGCGGTCCAGCACGATCCCGGCGGCGCCAAGGTCCGGGCCTTCGGTGTCGGAGGAGAAGCCAAGTTTGGTGATGGAGGAGAGCCATTCCTCCAGCTCGCGGTAGAAGCGGTTCTGACCGTGGCCGGCGAAGAGTTCGAGCAGACCCACGATCAGCGAACAGGCCAGGCCCAGAAGCGAGGAGGCAAAGGCCACGCCCATGCCGCCCAGCTGCGATTCAAGGCCGCTCATCAGGCGAGAGAAGACGGCGACGCCCTCCTCCCCTTCCTGAGGGGCGAGGCTGCGGATGGTATCGACCAGCGCAGGAACGGTGGTGGCCAGGCCGTAGAAGGTACCGAGGAGGCCCAGGAAGATCAGCAGGGAGACGATGTAGCGGGTGATCTCCCGCAGTTCGTCGATCCGTGTAGCAACGGAGTCGAGGATCGACCGTGTCGAGGTAGTGTTGATCTGCATCCGCCGGTCGCGGCGTCCGCCCAGCAGCGCGGCCAGCGGCGCCAGCAGGGTCGGTGGACGGCTTTCCGTGGTGCCGGAGGCGGTGAACTCCTCGATCCAGCGGACAGAGACCATCAGGCTCCAGACCTGCCAGAAGCAGGCAAAGACGCCCACGACGAAGACGATCAGGATGAAGCCGTTCAGATAGGGGTTCGACTCGAAGACCGGCAGCACGCTCGGCGCGGCAAGGACGGCACCTACGCCAGACAAGCCGAGTGCGGCCAGCATGAGGATCACCTGGCGGATTGGCTGGCTGAAATGCGGCTCTGCCTCGCGGTCGGAAATGTCCATCTGGACTGTCGTCACCTTGTGTTACTGCTTCATACCTAAGGGTTTACGCAGGTTTCGCCAAGAAGTCATGAAGCGGGGTATACCGCTGCGCTCCCGACAGCGGGAAAATGTTGCATCCTGACACACCCCTGCGCGGCATCAGCCCGCGGTGAGCGCCTTCACCTGCTCGGTCAGCCAGTGCAGGTCGGCATCGGGCACGCCGATTTCGTCCAGATGCTGCGCGGTGTTGTAAAGGTATTCGGTGTTCGGCCCCCGGCCGCCTGTGGCCCGCGCGATGATGCGGGCCTGCTCCTCGAGCGGCAGGTGGCAGTACTGCACGTGGTGCGGGTCGATGACGTAGGACACCGCCTCGACCCTGCGCCCGTCAGACAGCGCCACCGGCAGGCGTTTTTCCAGGTAGGCGGAGGAGATCAGTTCGCGTTCGCGCAGGTAATCGAGGGTCGCCTCTTCGGTCCCGGGGGCCGCACGCAGGCACATGCCGTCGCAATACGCGCCCTCCTGCGCGTCGAGCGCGAGGACCAGCCCGGGGTTCTCCTCGGTGCCGCGGTGGTGGATCGAGTACATGCAGAAGCTGCGGGCGTAGCCGTGCAGACGGCCCTGCACCTGCTCGGCGACCTCGAAGCCGGGGTTCCAGAGCAGCGAAGCATAGCCGAAGACCCAGAGCGTCATTGTCCTTCCCTTCCGCCGCGGATGTTCGCGGCCCTTTGCGCGACAGGTCACAGCCTGTAAACGGTGTCTCTGTAAACACGGCTCTCGGGCAATGAAAAGGGGGGCGCGGTGAAACGCTACCTGTTGGTTCTGATCGGCGCGGCTGTCCTTTGGGGCGCGTACTGGGGCGTGCAGGCGCATGGTCTGCGCGGCGAGATACGGGACTGGTTCGACGCCCGCCGCGCCGAAGGCTGGGTGGCGGAGTACGACGCGCTTCGGGTGCGCGGCTTCCCCAGCCGCCTCGACGCGACGATTACGCAGCCACGCCTCGCAGACCCCGAAAGCGGCCTGTCGTGGGAGGCGTCGTTCCTCCAGATCCTCGGGCTCAGCTACAAACCCGGCCACGTGATCGTGGCTTTCCCGGACCGGCAGACTTTCGGCAGCGGCGGCACAACGCACGAGGTGACCTCGGACGGGCTGCGGGCGTCGCTGGTGACGGAAGCTGACGGCACTCTTCAGCGTCTCAACGCCGAGGCGGAGACGCTGAACATCACCCGCGACGGTGCCGACATTGCGCTGGCCGCCGTGCTTGCGAACTTCCACCGGATCGAGGGGCAGGACACCGGCTACAGGCTCGCCCTCGGGGCGGGCGCGGTCGCCACGCCGCAGGGCGCGCTGAGCCGCGGCCGATCCAACGGCCTAGACATCGAGGGGCGGTTTGTCTTCGACCGCCTCTGGACGCTGGGGTCGTTGGCCGGGCCGCGCCCGCAACCTGCATCCATCGACCTCGCGAAGGCCGAGTACCGCCTGAACGATCTCGATCTTCAGCTGGCCGGGCGGGTCGAGATCGACAGCCTCGGGCGGCCGGACGGCAGGATGACGCTCCGGGCGGAGAACTGGCGCAGCCTGCTCGACAGCGCGCGCGACAGCGGCGACCTGCCCGAGGCGCTGGCCGAGACGCTGATCCGCGGCCTGACGCTGGCGGCCGGGCTGAACGGACGACAGGACACCATCGACCTGCCTCTGACACTCTCCGGCGGAGAGGTGTCGCTGGGGATCATTCCGCTGGGAGAGGCGCCGCGCATCCGCCTGCCCTGACGCCGGTCAGGCGCGGCTTGCGGGACGGCGGGCGGGGCGCATTTGCCCGGCACGGGCAAACAGCGTCCGCCCCGTCCCGTCACACCTCGATATTGTCGATCAGGCGGACCCCGTCGAGCCAGGCGGCGGCAAACAGCCGGGCGGGTCCCACGGCGCGCTCCAGCAGTTCGAGGTCCTCGGCGCCGCGCAGTTCAAGGTATTCCACCTTTTCGAACCCGGCGCCTTCCAGACGTTCCACCGCCGCGCCCCGCAGCGCGTCCAGCGGTTCGCCGCGCCCCAGTTGCAGGGCGATTGCCCGCATTTCCCGCGCCAGCGCAGGTGCGGCTGCCCGCCCCTTGTCCGTCAGCTTCAGGTTCCGCGACGACATCGCCAGCCCGTCGGTTTCCCGCACCGTCGCGCAACCCACGATCGTCACTTCGAGGTCGAGGTCCATCGCCATACGGCGCACGACCTGCAACTGCTGGTAGTCCTTTTGCCCGAAGTAGGCGCGGTCCGCCTTCGTCTGCGTGAAGAGTTTTGTCACCACCGTCGCGACGCCGTCGAAGTGTCCGGGCCGGTGCGCGCCGCACAGCACGTCCGTCAGGCCGGCCACCGACACGGTCGTGCAGAACCCCGCCGGATAGATCTCGGTCACCGACGGGGCATAAAGCGCGTCCACACCGAACGGCGCCAGTTTTGCCGCGTCGCTTTCTTCCGTGCGCGGGTAGGTCGCCAAGTCCGAGGCGCTGTTGAACTGCCTCGGGTTCACGAACAGCGTGACGACCACCCGGTCGCAGTCGCGCTTTGCCGCCTCGACCAACGACAGGTGGCCGTCGTGCAGCGCGCCCATGGTCGGCACGACGCCGACAACGGCGCCGTCCGCGTGCCATGCGTCGACCCGCGCGCGCAGGTCGTCGCGCGCCCTGACGATCTCCGGCCCGTTGACCATGAAGCTCAAGCCGCGGGTTCCACATCGGAAAAGACGTGTTCTGCCGCCGGGAAGCGACGGGCGCGCACGTCCTCGGCGTAGGCCGCAATCGCCTCGGACCCGTCGGCACCAAGGGTGGCGTACCGCTTCACGAACTTCGGCTTGAAGGCGGTGAAAAGGCCCAGCATGTCGTCGACCACGAGGATCTGCCCGTCGCATCCCGCCGACGCACCGATGCCGATGGTGGGGATCGAGACCTGCGCCGTCACCGCGTCCGCCAGCCGCTGCGGCACCTTCTCGAGCACCACGGCAAACGCGCCGGCGTTTTCGACCGCCCGGGCGTCCGCCAGCAGCTTGCCCGCCGCAGCACCCCGGCCCTGCACCTTGTAGCCGCCTAGGGTGTGGATCGACTGCGGCGTCAGGCCGATGTGCGCCATCACCGGGATGCCGCGCGCGGTCAAGAAAGAGATCGTTTCGGCCATGTCCACGCCGCCTTCCAGCTTGACCGCCGGGGCGCCCGTCTCGCGCATGATGCGCGCGGCGTTGCGGAAGGCCTGTTCCTTCGATTCCTCGTAGGAGCCGAAGGGCATGTCCACCACCATCATCGCCTTCGACAACCCGCGCCGCACCGCCTGGCCGTGCAGGATCATCATTTCCATGGTCACGCCCAGCGTCGATTCCAGACCGTGCAGGACCATGCCAACGGAATCGCCGACCAGCACGAAATCCACGTGCTCGTCCATCATCTGTGCCATCGGCGTGGTATAGGCCGTCAGGCTCACCAGCGGCGTACCACCTTTCGCCATGCGAATGTCCTCGGGCGTTCTGGCCCGCATGTGTCCCGTCGTGCTCATGGTCCACTCCTCCTTCATGGCCTGACGCTTGGGTCAGGAAATGTCGCAAACACCGCTGATACCGTCACAAAGTTGCGCGCTCGTATCACATGCCGCGCTGCGGCGCTACCTATCACGTAGGGCGAGCCCATACTTATCATTTAGGCATCAGTGCTTGAAGATTTACGGGGAAAATTCCATCAAGAGCGTACTTGCCCCATGGGAGACAGCATGAAACGCCTTGTCCTCGCCGCGCTGCTGGCCGGTACTGCCTCGTTTGCGCAGGCCCAGCAGACCGATCTCATCATCGCTTTGCAACTGGAGCCGCCGCACCTCGACCCGACCTCCGCGGCCGCCGGGGCGATCGATAGCGTGCTGTATACCAACGTCTTCGAAGGATTGACGAAATTCACGGAAACCGGCGCTGTTGTCCCCGGCCTCGCCCGCGAATGGGAGATCTCCGACGACGGGCTGACCTACACCTTCCACCTAGTCGAGGGGGCGACGTTCCATGACGGCACCGCCTTCGATGCGGAAGACGTCGTCTTCAGCCTCGACCGGGCTCGCGCGGAGGATTCCACCAATGCGCAGAAGCAGCTTTTCGCCGGCATCGCCTCGGTCGAGGCCGTTGACCCTGTGACGGTGAAGGTCACTCTGTCGCAGCCGGACGGCAACCTTCTGTTTAACCTCGCCTGGGGCGATGCGGTGATCGTCGCACCCGAATCGATTGACGACATCAAGGCGCGTCCCGTGGGCACCGGCCCCTTCCGGTTCGAGGACTGGCGGCAGGGCGACTCGATCACGCTGGTCCGCAACGATGACTACTGGGGCGACGCACCGGCGCTGACACAGGCGACCTTCAAGTTCATCTCCGATCCGACGGCGGCCTTCGCCGCGATGATGGCGCAGGACATCGACGCCTTCGCGGGCTTCCCCGCGCCGGAGAACCTGCCGCATTTCGAGGCCGACCCGCGATTCAAGGTGCTCAGGGGCTCGACCGAGGGCGAGACGATCCTTGCCATGAACAATGCCGTGGCGCCCTTCGACGATGTGCGCGTGCGCGAGGCGGTGGCCCATGCCATCGACCGGCAGGCGGTGATCGACGGCGCGATGTTCGGGCTGGGCACGCCCATCGGAACGCATTTCGCCCCGCACAACCCCGACTACGAGGACCTGACCGCGCTTTCGAATTTCGACCCCGAGAAGTCAAAGGCGCTTCTGGCCGAGGCCGGTCTGGCCGACGGATTCTCCACCACGCTGAAGCTGCCGCCGCCGTCCTACGCCCGTCGCGGCGGCGAGATCATTGCCGCCCAGCTGCGCGAGGTCGGGATCGAGACCGAGATCACCAACCTCGAATGGGCGCAGTGGCTGGAGCAGGTCTTCAATGGCAAGGACTTCGGGCTGACCATCGTGTCCCACACCGAACCCTTCGACATCGGCATCTACGCGCGGCCCGACTATTACTTCCAGTACGGCAAGCCGGAATTCGTGGAACTGATGGACAAGCTGACCGCCACGTCCGAGCCCGAGGCCCGCACCGAACTACTGCATCAGGCGCAGGAGATGATCGCGCGGGATTACGTGAACGGCTACCTCTTCCAGCTTGCCTTCCCGACCATCGCGGATGCGCGGCTCGAGGGGATCTGGACCAATGCCCCGACACAGGCCACCGACCTGACCGAGGTGCACTGGACGGAATAGGCCGGGCGGTCTCAGCCCGTCCAGGCGCCGTCGGCTTCTGCCAACTCGATCGCCTGACGCTCCAGCACGGCGCAGGCCTCGTCTTCCGAGGGCTGCAGCCGGAAATCGGTCTTGCGGAAACCGCCGTCCCGTTCGGCACGATAGGTGTAATAGCGGCCCCGGCGCAGTTCGATCCCCGGCACGCCGTCGCCCAACCCGCCGAATGTGAAATGCCGCCCGTAGACAGCGCCGTTCTGCTCCAGCATCTCGCGCAGTTCGAACAGGGTCATCAGTCTTTCCAGATGCGGTAGAGCCGGGCGAGATCTTCGACGCGGGGCAGCATCCAGGCCACCGCCTCTGCCTCGCTGTCCCAGCGGCGGTAATTGTTCTTGGAACCGCGTTCGCTGAAGTACGTGTGCCAGGCGCCATCGATGAACTCGATTCCGTCGATCTCACCCGCGCCAAGGCCGCCATGCGTGTAAACCGAGCCGTCCTCGACTCCATGGGCGGCGAGATAGGCCTTCATTTCCTCGACTGTCATTTTCTTTGTCCTCACTGAACTTGCCGGATCTTGCCCTGCCGGATCAGGTCGCCGACCGAGGCACCGGTCTTGTACTGCGTCGCCCCGCCGGGTTGGTCGAACCACGACGCGGCGCTGCCGGACTGCACCTCGAACGGCTCCACTACCTCGTAAACCGCGTGGCGCTGCATGGATTGCTCGTAGGGAAGCGCGCGCGACTCGAAGGAGGCGCCTTCCGGTGACAGGAAACTGCCGGTATCCGCCTCGCCGGTGCGTCCGCTGAAACGGTCGATCCGCGTGCCCGGTTGCAGCGTTTCCGTCGTGGGCGCGCCATCGAAACCGTCGTTGGGCGGCCAGCGCAGTTCGCCGGTGTCCGGATCGAACCATTCGTCGGACAAATCGCTCCGCAGGTGCGGGGCGCGCTTGGGCGGTGCGCGCCGCGCGGCGCAACTGGCACAGGGCGGAGCGTCGTCGGCGAGCGTGCCGGCCCGGCGTGCGGCATTCACGGCCTTAGTACCGCGGGCCGCGTTCAGTGCGGCACCGCCGCGGGCCACGCCCTTGGCAGCAAGCCCGCCCACCGGCAGGGTCGCGACGGTGAAGGCTCCGCCTCCCGCCAGCTCTCCCCATTGTTCCGCATCGGCGGTGCGGGCAAAGTTGTCCGCGGCCGCATAGGCGTCCGAAGCGGCATTGCCGAGATCGCGGAACGGTTTCGAAGGGTCGTTCCAGCTATCGGTCGCGTATTGCCCGGCGCTCTGGCTGGCGGACACGGCGCCTTGCCATGCCGCTTCCCGAGTCGCGCCGTCGGTGGCGAAATCCCACGCGTAGCTGCCCGCGCCCTTCACACCCTCCCAAGTGCCCTTGGCCGCGCCGACAAAGCCCGATTGAACGCCAGACCAGAATCCCATGTCAGACCCGCCGCGCGTGGTCGAGCATGACCCGCGCCCTCAGGGCCGCAAGCCGGACCGGACCGGCCATCGCCGGAGACAGGATGTCGCGCAGCCATGGATGGCGCCTCTCGTCCATCCGGTCGGGGCCGTAAAGATGCACCCAGCCTGCGCAGACGCAGAACGCATCGAGCGAGTTGTCCAGCCCGAAATCCGACATGGCCCGCGCGACATCGCCACGCAGGGCGACGCGGCTTTCCTTGGGCGCATCCCAGAGCATCACGTCCAGACACGCATCGGCAGGCGCCCAGCCCGCTGCCCCGTCCAGCGCCGGAGGCAGCCAGGCGAGGACGTCGCTGCGCCGTGCCTCTGCCCGGTTCCAGTCGTCCTGCGACAAGGTGGCGAGATGGAACTGGAGATCGGAATCACGCGCGGCATGCAGCAGCGGACCGATCCGGGGGTCGGACCACAGGTTCGGTGCGACGGAAAGCATAAGGTCGCCCAGCAGGCCGAAACTGCTTTCCCATTCGAAACCGAAAGAGCGGGCACGCGCGATGATGTTGCGGACGATCACCTTGCGCTGGGGGGCCGGAAAGAGCGGCAGGTAGGCGGGAACAGCCTCACACAGGTATTCCACGAGACGACCAGCGAAGACGTCTTCGGAAAGTCTGTCAAAGGTTTGGGATTGAACAGGATTCAGCCGTAGCATCGGTTCGTTTCTTCAAATTCGCCGGGACGCTACCGGGGTTCGCCGCCTGTGTCAGCAGCCAAATCACCCAAAGTCAGGATTTCCGCCGGTGGGGCGCGGCGCACGCCGCCACTCTTTGCTCAGGGCCTGCGGGCCGTGGCCAGCTTGGTCATCCCGGGGATCAGCGGCCCGACCTCGGCATCGCTGAACCCGGCGGCCTCCAGCGCGCCGGTCAACCAGTCGTCGTCAAGCGACCGCGCCTCCGGCGTGAAGGCGGTGTGCTGAAGCTGCCAGAGCGCGGTGTTCTTCGGCCCCGACAGGTCGGCGTCGACGATGAAGTCGTGGATCAGCACCTGACCGCCGGGGTTGAGAGCATCGAACGCCTTGCGCAGAAGGCCCGCGTGGCTGTGGTCCGGCACGCCGGAAAACAGGTAGCTCATCAGCACTGCATTCTGCCCGCCGGGCCAATCGGCCTCAAGCGCGTTGCCATGGCGGTAGCCGATCTGCGACGACAGGCCCGCATCGGCCACGTAAGCCTCACCAAGCCGCGCCACGTTGGGAAAATCCAGTACGGTGATCCGCAGGTTCGGGTTCTTGCGGGCCAGCGTGATGGCAAAGGCGCCCGTGCCGCCGCCCACGTCCAGCAGGCTGCCGATGCCCGACAGGTCGACCTTCTTCGCCAGACCGCGGGCGGGCCCGAGCGATCCGGCGTGCTGGCTTTCGGAATAAAGCCGCGCCTCCTCCGGATCGGCGAACCACTCCGCGTAGGACCCGGTGTCCCCGTCGTCGAGATCGCCGGTCAGCGCCTTCTCGATCTGGTCCATCAGCGGATACATCTGCCGCCCGACCTGAAGGCGCAGGTAATCGCCAAAGTCGTGACGCGCACCTTTCACGAGGAACGACTCCGCCGCCGGGGAATTCGCAAAACCCGCGTCGTCATGCGTGACAAGCCCCAGCCCCACCAGCGCGGACAGCAGCGTCCGGCAGCGCCCTTCCGGCAAGCCCGTGGCCCGGGCGAGGTCGGACAACCCCGTATTGCCCTGCGACAACGCGGTGAACACGCCGAATTCGAGCGCCGCGAACAGTGCCTTGGAGCCCATGTAGCCAAACGCGATATCCGAAATGTCCTCTGCCTCGGTCAGGACCGTCATGCCGTTCTCCCTTGTCTCGATGCCGACAGCCTAGCGTCCCTTCGCCGGGGCACAACCGGAAGACGGGATCGCGGTCCCGTCTTGACGGCAACCGCCCGCCCGGGGCCAAAATGCGGGCAACGCGGGCCGGGAGGGGATCATGCGCAACGACATTCCGGGGTTCACGCCCGGCCGGGCGGACCTCGACGGGGTGGAGATCGCCTACGAGAAAGGCGGGCGCGGTCCCGCCGTCCTCCTGCTGCACGGCTTTCCACAGACCCGTGCGATGTGGGCGGAGGTCGCGCCGAGGCTGGCCGAACGGTTCACGGTGGTCGCCGCGGACCTGCGCGGCTACGGCGAAAGCGGCAAACCGGAGGGTGCCGAAGCCTACAGTTTCCGCGCCATGGCGGGCGACATGACGGCGTTGATGACGCGCCTCGGATACGAAGCCTTCCACCTTGTCGGCCATGATCGGGGGGCCCGGACGGCCCATCGGCTCGCCCTTGATGCGCCCGGCCGGCTGCTGAGCCTGACCCTGATGGACATCGTGCCCACGCATCTTCTGCTGTCGCGGCTGACGCACCCGGTTGCCCGCGCCTATTACCACTGGTTCTTCCTCAGCCAGCCCCACCCTCTCCCGGAAAACATGATCGCCGCCGATCCCGACGCCTATTACGAAAGCTGCCTGCTGGGCTGGGGCGGCGCGAAACTGTCGGACTTCCCGAAGCTGGAGGCCTACCGTGCGGCATGGGCCGACCCCGAGTGCCGCCGCGCCATGTGCGACGACTACCGCGCCGCCATCGACGTGGATTTCGCGCTGGACGAGGCCGATATCGACCGCCGGATCGAGGTGCCGTCTCTGGTCCTCTACGGCGCGGAAGGAGCAATGGCCCGGGCCTACGACGTGCCCGCCACCTGGGCCGACCGGCTGGCGGAGATGCGGTCAAGCACCGTCCCCGGAGGGCATTTCTTCATCGACCAGTCGCCGGAGGAAACGACGCGTGCCTTGCTCGAATTCCTGGGGTGACGTTCAGGCCGGGCCCGGCAGCATGTTGAACTTGAACGGTTTCGCGGTGACCAGCAGATGGATGAAGCGCTGCAGCCAGACGGTTGCATCGGGCATGCGAAGCACCTGCCGGTCGTTGGAAACTGAATAATGCGGTTGGGTCCGTGCCCGGTTCTTCCACCCAGGTATCGGGTTCTTAAGGCCGCCGCGGCAGGTGAAGCAGACCGCGATCACGCCGTTGTACATGCCCGATCGATCCAGACAGCATGAACCTCTCCATCAGGCTGCAGTCGCAGCCGCCGGTCATCAGATCCGGCTGCGACATGAACCAGTGGCAACAAGCGTGGTGCGAACGCAATGTGCGCAGCCCCTTGCCCCCGCCGCCCCCTTCGCCCGATAAGCGGGGGCGGGAGGGTACGTGCATGGTGCCGAAACGGCTTGTCTTCTACTGGGCGCAGGGTGAAGCGCAGGCGCCCGCCATCGTGCGTCGCTGCTGGGACGCCTGGGCCGCGCTGAACCCGGCGTGGCAGGTGCACATGTTCGACGCCACCGACGCACGGCAGGCGTTCGCGGACCGAGGCATTCCGCATCCCCCGGCCACATTCCAGGGGCAGGCCGACATCTTCCGCATGCACGAACTGGAGGCGCGGGGCGGCGTCTACGTCGATGCGGCAACCGTGCCGGTGCGCCCGCTCGACGACTGGCTGCCCGCGCTGACGCGGGAAGGCTTCTTCGCCTTCCACGATCCCTATCGTCGGCGCCCGGTCGAGAACTGGTTTCTTGCCGCCACGCCGGGCCACCCTATCATGACCGCATGGATGGAGGAGACCGTCCGATACTGGCAAAGCCCCCGGCGCCAGCAGGTCAGCCAACGCGAACTCGAACCCGGCGCCAAGGGCACGCTGGCCTTCCGCCTGACGTCGCTGAAGCTGGCCCTGACCGGCGGCGCGCCCAAGGCCAAACAGGTGCTGGAGCCGAAGAAACGCGCGTGGTCCGTGGCGCCCGGTGGCGGTGCGGACCGCCCCCTGCATCCGTACTTCTGGCCGCATTACCTCTTCGAGCACATGCTGGACACCCGGCCCGACATCCACGCCACATGGTCCCGGACCGCCAAGCTGGGCTCCTACAAGGACCTGATGCTGCGCCACTGGAAACGCGACTACGCGCGGATGACCGACGACGACATCCGGACCCTGACCGAAGGGTCGCGCATGCAGAAGCTGGCGCTGAACGGTCTTCCCCGCGACAGGCAACTCGACCTGCTCTTTGCGCTGGCCGGCCAGCCGCAAGCCGGCGCAGACCGGCAATGACCCGGGCACCCGTCTTGTCATGCTGACTTACCTGTCCCGCCGCCTGCTCTCGCTCCTCGTCAGCCTCGCCGCCGCCTCTCTGGTGATCTTCCTCGTGGTGGAGGTCGCGCCGGGCGACCCCGCCGCCTACATGCTGGGCATCAACGCGCAGCCGGAGACACTGGCGGCGCTGAGAGCGGAGCTGAACCTCGACCTCTCTCCGCCCGAGCGTTACCTCGCGTGGGTCGGCGGCCTTCTGACAGGCGACCTCGGCATCTCCTACACTTACCGGACGCCGGTCGCCGGCATGGTCGCGGACAGGCTCTGGATCTCACTGCCGCTGACCCTCTATGCGCTCCTCCTCGCCGTTCTCGTGGCCTTTCCAGCGGGGCTCGTGGCAGCGGTCCGCCGTGGCAGACCCGCGGACATCGCGGTCATGGGCGCCAGCCAGCTGGGCGTTGCCGTGCCGAACTTCTGGTTCGCCATGCTGCTCGTGTCGCTCTTCGCCATCACATGGCGCATCTTCCCGTCCGGCGGCTTCCCCGGCTGGGACGATCCCGGCGCCGCCCTCAAGGCCCTGACCCTGCCCGCCGTGGCGCTCGCCCTGCCGCAGGCGGCAATCCTTGCCCGCATCCTCAGGTCCAGCCTGATCGATGCCCTGCACGAGGACTACATCCGCACCGCACGCGCCAAGGGCCTGTCCCGGGCCCAGGCGCTGCGCCGCCACGGTCTGCGCAACGCGCTGATCCCCGTCCTGACCATTCTCGGGCTGCAGTTCTCCTTCCTGCTGGCCGGTGCGATCATAATCGAACAGGTCTTCTACCTGCCCGGCCTCGGCCGGCTGATCTTCCAGTCGATCTCCCAGCGCGACCTGATCACCGTGGAATCGGTGGTCATGCTGCTGGTCTTCGCGGTGATCCTGGTGAATTTCCTCACCGATCTCGCCTACGCCCTGGCCGACCCGAGGCTCCGCCGCCGATGAAACCCGCGCTCCTCATAGGCGGCGCGCTCTCGGCGCTCATGGTCGCGGCGGCCCTCCTGTCGCTCGTCTGGACCCCGTTCGACGTCACGCAGGTGGACATCCCGCAACGGCTCCTGCCGCCGGGGGGCGCACACCTGCTCGGCACCGATCACTTCGGGCGCGACATCCTGTCGATGCTCATGACGGGCGCGCGCACATCCATCGCCGTGGCGCTCGTTGCGGTGGCCATCGGTGCGGGTCTCGGCGTTCCTCTCGGCCTGACCGCCGCCACATACCGGGGCGGACTGATCGACGAAGCGATCTCCCGCGCGTCCGACCTCGTCTTTGCCTTCCCCAGCCTCGTGATCGCGATCCTCATCACAGCCACCTTCGGGCCTTCCGCCCTCAATGCGATCATCGCCATCGGCATCTTCAACATCCCTGTCTTCGCCCGGCTGACACGCGGCGCGGCGCTGTCGCTCTGGACGCGGGAATTCATCCTCGCCGCCCGCACCTGCGGCAAGTCGCGCACCCGGATCAGCGCCGAGCACATCCTGCCCAACATCCTCAACCTGCTTATCGTGCAGGCCACGATCCAGTTCTCGCTGGGCATCCTCGCCGAGGCGGGCCTCGCCTATGTCGGGCTGGGCGCGCAGCCGCCCACGCCCAGCTGGGGCCGCATGCTGGCCGACGCGCAGACACTCGTGACCATAGCACCACACACCGCACTGATCCCCGGCCTGACCATCGTTCTGATGGTGCTCGGGCTGAACTTCCTTGGCGACGGCCTGCGCGACGCCCTCGACCCGCGCCTGAAGCCGCTCCGGACCTGATGTCTGCATCCAGATCCAGATACCCTCGGGAGGTCCGGCGGGCAGAGCCCCACGCGGGTCAGGTCGCCGCAAGCGATCCGAACCCGCTTCTCCACGTCGACAGCCTCACCGCGACTGTCCATGGCAAGCCTGTCCTGCAGGACGTGTCCTTCCACATGAACCACGGCGAAACGCTGGCCCTGACCGGCGAATCCGGCTCAGGCAAGTCGCTCACCGCGCTCGCCGTCATGGGGCTCCTGCCTGCCTCTGCCGTGGCCTCGGGAACGATACGCTTCGGCGATACCGACCTCACCCGCCTTGCCGACCGCGACCTGCGCCGCATCCGCGGGCGCGAGATCGGCATGGTCTTCCAGGAACCGATGACCGCGCTCAACCCGCTCCAGACCATCGGCCACCAGATCGCAGAGGTCTTCCGCATCCATCGCGCCATGCCCCCCGACGTGACCGGACTGCTGCGAAAGGTGGGCCTCGACGTCTCGCCCGGACGCTATCCGCACGAGCTTTCCGGCGGGCAGCGGCAGCGGGTCGTCATCGCCATGGCGATCGCGCTGAAGCCACGCCTCCTGATCGCGGACGAACCGACCACCGCGCTCGACGTCACGACGCAGGCCCAGATCCTCGACCTCCTGAAGGACCTCACCCGGACCGAAGGCATGGCGCTCCTGCTCATCACCCATGACCTCGCCGTGGTGGCGGACATGGCCGACCGCATCGCCGTCATGCAGAAGGGTCGCGTGGTGGAGACGGCTCCGACCGCGCAGCTTCTGCACCAGCCCCAGCACACCTATACTCGCGCGCTCATCGCCGCCTCGTCGCATCGTGCCCACCTGCCCGCCCGCCGGCCCGGCGAGCCGTTGCTGCAGGCAACCGATGTCAGCGTGACCTACCCCCTGCCCCGTCCACATCCATTCGCGAAGCAGCGCCGATTCACCGCCGTCGACAATGTCAGCTTCACGATCCGCAAAGGCGAGCGGCTGGGCCTCGTGGGCGAATCCGGCTGCGGCAAGTCCACGCTCACGCGCGCGCTTCTCGGCCTTGAGCCGCTGGCCACCGGCCGGATCGAGATCGACGGCCAGCCGGTTCTGGCAAACGGCCGCCCCAATCGCGACACCCAGCGCCGCATCCAGGTGGTCTTCCAGGACCCTTACGGCAGCTTCAACCCGCGCCACCGGGTCGCGCGCCTGATCTCGGAGCCGTTCCACCTGCTCGACACGCCGCCGCCGAAGGATGCGGTTGCAGAGGCGCTGACCGCCGTGGGCCTGTCCCCCGACGATGCCACGAAACACATCCACGCCTTCTCCGGCGGGCAGCGTCAGCGGCTCGCCATCGCGCGGGCGCTCATCATCCGGCCGGACCTGATCGTCTTTGACGAGGCGGTCTCTGCCCTCGATGTCCGGGTGCGGGCGCAGGTGCTCGACCTGCTGGCCCGCCTGTCGGAGACGCACGGTCTGACGTGGCTCTTCATCAGCCACGACCTGCATGTCGTCCGCTCCGTCACCGACCGCGTGATGGTCATGCGCCACGGCAGGATCGTGGAGGACGCAGCCACCGAACAGCTCTTCACGGCGCCGCGGACGGAGTATGCCCGCAGCCTGCTGGCCGCCGCGCCTCGTTTGCCGGCGGGACTGCCCGGCTGACCCCTTGCCCTTAAGTCCACTTCGCCGCACTCTCCTCCCGTAAAGGGAGGATCATTCATGCGTTTCAACAACCGCGCCGCCATCGTCACGGGCGGCGCTTCCGGTATCGGTCTGGCCATCGCCAGCCGCCTGGCCGACGAGGGCGCCACAGTCACGGTCTGGGACATCAGCGCCGACAACCTCGCAAAGCTCGAGGGCACACAGCTGAAGACCCGCCAGGTCGACGTCACCGACCCGGATGCGGTTGACGCCGCGATGGCGGAGGACGCGCAGGCCATGGGGCATCTCGACACGCTGGTCTGCTCTGCCGGGATCACCGGGCCCAACGTGCCGGTGATCGACTACCCCACCGAGGACTGGCTGAAGGTCTATGCGCTGAACGTCCACGGGCTGTTCTACTGCAACCGGGCCGCCGCGCGCATCATGCGTCCGAACGGGTTCGGACGGATCGTCAACATGGCCTCCGTCGCGGGCAAGGAGGGCAACCCCAACGCCTCTGCCTATTCGTCGTCCAAGGCGGCGGTCATCGGCCTGACGAAGTCCCTCGGCAAGGAACTGGCCGACACCCGGATCACGGTCAACGCCATCGCCCCCGCGGCCGTGCACACCGCGATCTTCGACCAGATGACCCAGACCTTCATCGACTTCATGAAGTCGAAGATCCCCATGGGCCGCTTCGGCACGGTCGACGAGATCGCCGCCATGGCCTGCTGGCTGGCCTCGGACGAGGCGTCCTTCACCACCGCGTCGGTCTTTGACCAGTCCGGCGGTCGCGCAACCTACTGAGGATACGGGCGATGAGATTGCAGGGAAAACGCGCCATCGTGACCGGGGCCGGCTCGGGATTTGGCGAAGGCATCGCCGCCCGGTTTGCCGCCGAAGGTGCAACGGTGCTTGTGGCCGACATCAACACCGACGCCGCCGTGCGCGTCGCGGCGCGGATCGGCGCGCCGCACACCCATGTCGACGTCTCCGACCCGACCTCGGTCGCGGAGATGATCGACGGCTTCACCGGCGCCCACGGCACGCCCGATATCGTGGTCAACAACGCGGGCATCACGCATCTTCCGACACCGCTGGAGGACGTGAGCGAGGTCGACTTCGACCGGGTGTTCGCGGTGAACTGCAAGTCGGTCTACCTGACCGCCCGTGCCGTGGTGCCCGCCTTCAAGGCGCGCGGGTCGGGCGTGATCCTCAACATCGCCTCCACCGCCGGGGTCTCTCCGCGTCCGAAGCTCAACTGGTACAACGCGTCCAAGGGCTGGATGAACACCGCGACCAAGGCGATGGCCGTCGAACTCGCCCCCTTCGGCATCCGGGTGAACGCGCTGAACCCGGTGGCCGGGGACACGCCGCTGCTGCCCAGCTTCCTCGGGGAGGACACGCCCGAGATGCGGGCCAAGTTCCTTTCGACCATCCCGCTGGGCCGGTTCTCCACCCCGGAGGATCTGGCGAACGCGGCGCTCTACCTGTGCTCGGACGAGGCCAGCATGATCACCGGCGTCTGCATGGAGGTCGACGGCGGGCGTTGCATCTGACGCGTTGAAGGGCGCCCGTTCCGGTCCTAGCTACGAAGGATGACCGACCTTTCCGCCCTGATCGAGGACGTGCGCGGCTGCCGCATCTGCCAGGACCGCTTTGCGGCGACCGAAACGGCACATGCGCCGCGCCCCGTGCTGCGCGCCAAGCCAACCGCGCGCCTGCTGATCGCCGGACAGGCGCCGGGGATGAAGGTGCACCATTCCGGGCGGCCCTTCACCGATCCGTCGGGAGACCGGCTGCGCGACTGGCTCGGCCTCGACGCGGATACGTTCTATGACGAGGCGCGCGTTGCGATCCTGCCGATGGGGTTCTGCTTTCCCGGTTACCGCAAGGGTTCGGACCTGCCGCCCCCTGCGATCTGCGCAAGGACATGGCGCGCGCCGCTGGTCGACCGCCTGCCCGAGGTCCACCTGACCCTGCCCATCGGCGGTATTGCGCAGCGCTGGCACCTGGGCGTCACGACGAATGTCACCGAGACGGTGAGCAACTGGCGCGACTTTCTGCCCGACGCCCTGCCCTTGCCGCATCCGTCGTGGCGCAATACGGGTTGGCTGAAACGCAACCCGTGGTTCGCGGCAGACCTGCTGCCCGTGCTGCGCGCCCGCGTCAGAGAGGTTCTGGATGCCTGACATGCCCGAGACCGCGCTGGACCGCGCCTTTGCCGAAATGGAAGCCGCCCCGGACGACGACGCCGCACGGATGCGGTTCTACGACCGGCTGGCGTCGAGCGAGCTGTTCCTGATGCTGGAACGGGAGCCCGCAGGCGACACCATCGAACCGGAGATCTTCGATGTCGCCGACGCGCGCTTCGTCCTCGTCTTCGACCGGGAGGCGCGGATGTCGGGCTTTGCCGGACGCGCGGTGCCCTATGTCGCCATGTCGGGCCGTGCGCTTGCGGGCATGCTGGCCGGGCAGGGCATCGGCCTGGCGCTGAACCCCGAAAGCGGCCCCTCGCAGATCCTGCTGCCGCCGGAGGCACTGGCCTGGCTGGCTGAGACCCTGTCGCAGGCCCCCTCCATGGCCGAGGCGCGCGCCGAAACGCTCTCCGCGCCCCGCGCCCTGCCCGAAGTCCTGCTGACCGCTCTCGACGCCAAGCTGGCCACGGCGGCGGGTCTGGCGGACTGCGCGTGGCTGGCGGAGGTCGGCTATGAGGGCGGCGGGCGCGGTCACCTGCTGGGGATCGTCGGCGCCCCGGAACGCGCCGAACCGGCTCTGGCCGGTGCGGTGCAGGAGGCGCTGGTCTTCTCCGGTCTCGAAGCGGGCGCGTTGGACGTGGTCTTCCTCAAGGCCGACGATCCGATCTGCGCGCGTCTGGCTCGTGTCGGTCTGCGCTTAGATCTGCCGGAGCCGGATAAACCGCGGGTGGAATTCGAACGCGCCGCCCCGGGCTCCGACCCCGACAAGCCGCCGATCCTGCGCTGACAAACCTGCCTCAGACGAGCCCAAGCTCCCGCCGGATCGCCGGGAGGGTATCGTAGGGTTCGGGCTCTGCCTCCCAAACCGCGCGTGCGATTGCTCGGCTGAGGCACAGGCTGGCGGCGTGGCCGATCATGGCGAGCTGTGCGCCTGGCTCTATCAGTGGGCGGTCCCCCATTGAGGCGGCGAACACCAGATCCCCGTCCATCGGCGAATGCGCCGGCAGGATGGCCCGGGCGATGCCGTCATGCGCCGCAACGGCAAGACGGTTGCACTGTGCCTTGTCGAGCGCGGCGTCGGTGGCGACGATCGCGATGGTGGTGTTGCCCTGCTGGGCCATGGCGCCGACCTTGCGGCTGGGCAGCAACGCCAGCGACGGCTGGGGGTCCGGCCCGAGGCCACCAAACTCGGCGTTTACCTCGTAGGGCGCCGCATGGAAGTGCCGGCCCGAGGAGGTCGTCACACTTCCCATCGGGTTCACCGCGACAAGCGCGCCCACCGTGGTGCCGTCCGCCAGCACCAGCGAGGCCGACCCCAGCCCGCCCTTGTGCTGCGCCGTCTGCCCGCCCGCGCCCGCCCCTTGGGTGCCGATGGCAAAGGTCCTGTCGGCGGCGGCAAGCGCGCGGGCGCCCAGGTCCGGATAGGGGTTCACGGTCCAGCGCTTCTCGCCGCCGTTCAAGAGGTCGAAGATGATCGCCGCGGGCACGATGGGCACGCGGGCCGAGAAGACTTCGAACCCCCTGCCCTGTACGTGCAGCGCATCCATGACTCCCTGCGCCGCGGCGAGGCCGAAGGCACTGCCGCCCGACAGCACCAGCGCATCGACGCCCGGCGCCGATTTGTCGGGGGCGAGAAGCGCGGTCTCTCGCGTGCCGGGCGCCCCGCCGTGTATCGCGACGGAAGCGGTGAAGGGCCGGTCGGCGGTCAGGACGGTGGTGCCTGACTTCAATGCGGGGTCCGAAGCGTTCCCGACCCGCAGACCAGCCACGTCGGTGATGAGGTTCAGGGGGCCGGGCTGCATCTGGAAACTCCGCTGTCTGGGTGCGGCGACTGTCGCCCGCGCGGCGCCTGCTGGCAAGCGGATCGGCCGTTGGATCGGGCCAGCCCGCGCATGGACCCGACATTTCGAAGATTGTTGAAATAACACTTGCGCGACGGATTCATTTCGATAACGTTAGAAGTATGGAAATGACGAATCACAGCGGGCTGACGCCCGAAACCGCCGCGTCGAAGTTCGCGGCCCTCGGTTCGGAACAGCGCCTTGCGGTTCTGGATGTCCTGGTGCGTGCCGGGTCGGAGGGGCTGCCCATCGGCGTTCTTGGCGAACGGTGCGGGATCAGCGGATCGACCCTGACCCATCACCTGAAAATTCTTGCCGCGGCCGGTCTGGTGACCCAGTCGCGTCAGGGAAGAAGCATCATCTGTGCCGGGGCGGACTATGCGGAAGTCCGGGCGCTGTCGGATTATCTTTTGCGGCACTGCTGCGCCGATGCGAGCTGTGCAACGGAGCATTCCCATGGCTGACACCTCTTCGAACACGCCGTTCTGGCCGCAGGTCCGGGCCCGGATCTCCTGGGCCTGGATGGCGTCTGCGGCGATCCTTCTTGCCGTGGCGGTACTGGACACGCCGCAGTTCTGGCCCAGCGTGACCTTCGCTGCCCGGGCGCTGCTGAACACCGCACCGTTCATCCTGTTCGCGGTCCTCGCTGTCGCCTACCTGAAGGCGACAGGGGCGGAGACGCTGCTGGCCAAGGCCTTCGAGGGCCGGGAAACCCGGATGATCGTCTTTGCCGCGCTTCTGGGCGGACTGTCCCCATTCTGCTCGTGCGAGGTGATCCCCTTCATCGCCGCACTGCTGGCCGTCGGCGCGCCGCTGTCCGCCGTCATGGCCTTCTGGCTGGCCTCTCCGCTGATGGACCCGGCAATGTTCTCGATCACCGCGGGCGTCCTGGGCATGGAGTTCGCGACCGCCAAGTTGCTGGCCGCGGTTGGCATCGGCCTGATGGGCGGCTTGGGCACGATGATGCTGAAGTCCTCTCCGGTCTTCGCCGACCCGCTGCGTGCAAAGCCCAAGGTCGGCGGCTGCTGCGGCGTGAAGAAGCCGTTCCAGGGCAAGCCGGTCTGGCGCTTCTGGCAGGAACCGGAACGTCGCGAAGTCTTTCGTTCGGCCGCGCTCGACAATGCCCTTTTCCTGCTGAAATGGCTCACGCTGGCCTACATCATCGAGGCGGTGATGATCCACTACGTCCCTGCCGACGCGGTCGCCTCGGTGCTGGGCGGCAGCGGGCTGATGCCGATCCTGCTGGCGGCGCTGGTCGGGATGCCTGCCTACCTGAACGGCTACGCGGCCGTACCGCTGGTCAGCGAGCTGCTGAACATGGGCATGGCGGACGGCGCGGCGATGAGCTTCATGCTCGCCGGAGGCGTCAGCTGCATCCCCGCCGCCATCGCGGTCTGGGCGCTGGTCAAGCCGCGGGTCTTCGCCGCCTACCTTGCCTTTGCACTGGCGGGCTCCATCGTCGCCGGACTGGCCTGGGGCGCCATCGCCTGAGGCCCTGACAACCCGGCCACCAAGGCCCCCTGCAAGTCCAGAATCGCGCCAGTTTCTGCAGGGGGCCTTTTCCGTTCAGCGGTCTGGAATCGCCCGGTTTCCGGCAAACCGCGGCCCCGCCCCCACGCCATTCGCGCAGGGAAGTGTCAAAGCCACCGCAACTCATGACGCTCGGGCAATTTTGGCTGCGGCCTGCGTTGCCCCGCCGCGCGCAATCGGATAACCCCGATTACCAACGCAGGAACGGGAGAGGGGCCTCATGTATCGCGTCTGGAATTTTCTGGCGAGCTATTCGCTGCTGCTGATCATCGGCGCTGTCATAGCGCTGATCTGGGCCAACCTCGACGTGATCGCTCCGGTCGCGGGGCAGCCGCACTACTGGGCGGACACATATCACCACTTCGTCGAATTCGTGATCTGGGACCACGCGCCCATCGGCCATCCGCATGACGGCCACCGGACGCTGACCCTGCACTACCTCGTCAACGACGTGCTCATGGCGCTGTTCTTCGCCATCGCGGCAAAGGAAGTCTGGGAAGCGGTGATCCTCGAACAGGGTTCCTTGCGGGGCAAGAAGGCCGCGACGCCGCTGTTCGCCACCGCGGGCGGCATGTTTGGCCCGATTGCCGTCTACCTCGGCCTTGCCATGGTCATGGGGTCCGAGACCTACAGCGCCGTCGCCAACGGCTGGGCCATCCCGACCGCGACCGACATCGCCTTCAGCTACCTCGTCGGGCGCCTGGTCTTCGGTGCGGGCCACCCGGCGGTGCGTTTCCTGCTGCTTCTGGCCATCGCCGACGATGCCGCGGGTCTCATCATTCTCGCGATCTTCTACCCGTCGGGCGACCTTGCCCCGGCCTGGCTGCTGCTGTCGGTGGGCGCGTCGCTCGTGGCGTTCTTCGCCTTCAACTCGCTCCCGCGGAAGCTGGACATCGGCAAGCAGGACCGCCCGAATTCGACCTGGGTCCGCAAGACGCTGTCGTTCTGGCCCTACGCCATCGCGGGCTGCATTTCCTGGTATGGCTTCATGATGTCGGGCCTGCACCCGGCGCTTGGCCTGCTGCCCATCGTGCCGGCGATCCCGCACGCTGACCGCGCCTTCGGCCTGTTCGCCGCCGCCGAGGAACACCTGCACGACCTGCTGAACGCCATGGAACACGCGCTGAAATACCCGGTGGAGGTCATCCTGTTCTTCTTCGGCCTGTTGAACGCGGGTGTGGAGTTCTCCTCCATGGGGGCTGCGACCTGGCTGGTTCTCGCGGGGCTGCTGATCGGCAAGCCGGTGGGTATCTTCATCTTCGGCTGGATCGCTGCACGGCCGCTTGGCCTGGGCATCCCCGAAGGCATGAGGATCATCGACCTCGTGGTGATCGGCTGCGTTGCGGCCATCGGCTTTACCGTGTCGCTTTTCGTGGCGTCCGTCGCTTTCGATGCCGGCCCGGTGCAGGATGCGGCAAAGATGGGCGCGCTCTTCAGCTTCTTTGCCGCCGTGGTGTCGATCATCGTCGGCAAGGTAACGAAGGTGGAGAAGCAGGAACTCTGACAAGCCTGATCGTGCGAAATCTGGACGGCCGCCGGCACCCCCGGCGGCCGTTCTTCGTTTTGTACGAACGCCCCAGTTCCTCTTGAGCGCTGAACACTCAGGGCAATGCCGCCGAATTGTCCGAAACCCGCCGCAGACCTGACGCACGCGTTTACCACGATTGCCGGACAAAACTACGGAGTCCGGCATGGGAGCAAGCAATACGCCGCTCTACGACCTGATCGAGCTGTCAGGCATAGGTGCCTTCACCACCTACACCACCGCGCCGGGGGGCGGCGGTGATATCATCGGCTTTGTCGACAACGCCACCTACTCCGATCAGGAATCCAGCAACACCGCCACTGAGATCAACGAGATCAATGAAACGGCGGACGCCGACAATGGCATCCTCGTCATCGACGGCGTTTCATACAACATCCAGATCTACACACCGACGAACACATCGAACCCGGTTACGGTGACCTACGACGGCGGCAGCACGGTCGATCTCGTCGGCGATGACTTCTCGTCCCAAGTGTCATGGATCGTCGCCAGCCCCATCGGCGGCGGCTCTGACCGTTACTTCATGGCCATCGACGACGGTGTCGGTGACTTGCCGGACATCACGTCGATCCAGACAAGAGCCATCGACTTCAACCCGAGCGGTGACGACGTCAAGATCAACCTCGATCAGGACAATCTCGTCACCGCCTGCTTCACCACCGGAACACGGATCGCCACACCTTACGGCTCGCGTGCGGTAGAGACGCTGAAACCCGGCGACATCGTATGGACGCTGGACGCAGGCCCGCAGCCGCTGATCTGGGTGGGAGCGCGGGGCCATGGGCCACGCACGCTGCAACTCAACCCGCATCTGAAGCCGATCCGCATCCCGCCGGGCGTGCTGGGCGCGCAGAAAGAGGTGCTGGTCTCGCCGCAGCATTGTCTCCTCTGGCCCGCGCCGTCCGCGGCCGAACAGCGGCTTGTGCGCGCCCGCCACCTGGCCGAGGCGGAAGGCCCAGTGAAAGCCGCGGCGGGCACGCGCCACGTCCGCTATCACCACCTCATGCTGGCGAAACATCACCTCCTGGTGGCCGAGGGCGTCCTGTCGGAAAGCTTCTATCCCGGCCCCATCGGCATCGCCGGTCTGGGCCAACCCGAACGCCTGTCCCTGCTGACTCTTCTGCCGGCCCTTGCGGACCGCACCGCGCTTGTGGCCTATGGTCCCACGGCTCGCCCCGTGCTGAAGCGGAAAGAGGCCCTCGCCCTCCCGAAACTGCGCCGGACTGTTTCAAACCCGGGCGAGTGAACCGCCCTGTCCGTTGTCTTTGTTTCGGCCCGGGGTCATAATGTAGCCAAATTCCTTTTTTAATAAAATCCAAACCCCACACGGGGATAACGGGCAGAAACGGGGAGCATCCCTGAATGCTAGAATTCGACATGGTTTCGAAGTCCTTCTGGACCGGCACCCAGCGCAAGGTGATCCTTGACCGGGCGTCCTTCCGTGTCGAACTCGGGGAATCCTTGGGCATTCTCGCGCCCAACGGGACAGGCAAGACGACGATCATCCGCATGATGGCCGGTCTCGAAAAGCCCGACGAGGGAGAGATACGGCGCGGCTGCCGGATCTCCTTTCCGCTGGGCTTCATGGGCGGCGTGGTGTCGAAGATCTCCGCCAAGGAAAACGCCCGTTTCATCGCGAAGATGTACGGGCTCGATCCGGATTACGTCGAAAGCTTCTGCCGGTGGCTGTGCGGACTGGACGAATACTTCGACCAGCCCATCGGCACCTATTCATCGGGCATGCGGGCGCGTTTCACGTTCGCCCTGATGCTGGCGCTGGACTTCGACATGTACCTGATCGACGAAGGGATGCCGAACTCCACCGATGCGGAGTTCAACCAGAAGGCCGGCGACCTCCTTGCGGAACGGCTGCGCACGACGACAATCATCATCGTGTCGCACCAGCCGAAGGTCCTGGAAAAGTTTGCGAAGAAGGCGGCGGTCCTGATGGACGGTCAGCTCCACATGTTCGACTCCTTGGAAGAAGCGAAGCAATTGTATGACTACGAAACCCAAGGCTAAGAAGTTCAGGATCCGCAGGTCGCCGACGACCTCGGCAGAGGCCGCATCCGGCGCGGACCATAACGTGTCCGAGGCGCCGGTGCGCCCGGTCCCCGCCGCGCAACAGCCGCCCGCCCAGCCCACGGCCAGTCTGTCGCGCCGCACTCCGAAGGACAACGAGGCAGCGCGACCCATCCCGCGCCCCGCAGCGTCCACCTCGCCAGCGGATGCCGCCGCACGCCTCTCGGACCGGTCGGCACCGCAACAGCCCCGGCCTCAGGCCCCCGCGACCGGTCAGGCGCCGGCACGGGCCGTGTCGCAGACCCCCGCGCAGGCTGAGACATCGGTGCGGACCACCACGGCCCATTCGCGACCGGTGTTCTCGCAGACAGGGTCCGCCCCCTCCGCCGCGCAGACGGCCCACATGCAGCCGCATTCGCAGCCCCCGCAGACACAAGACCACCCCACGGACGCCCCCCGCAGCGGCGACGTCGCCTCGGCCGCGCAGGTTGCCGGCGAAACCGACATGGACGCGATCCGCCACGAGGGTCTGACCGGGCGCCAGTTGCGCATGGCGCGTCGCGTGGCACAGAAACACGGCCTTGCGCCGACCTCCGATTTCGACGCGGTGCGGCTGTTGCGCGCACGCGGTATCGACCCCTTCCAGCGGACCAACATGCTGGAACTGGTGAAGCCAGCCGATGCTCAGAACGAGACACAGCAGTTCAAGGTCCAGCTGCCCCAGACCGTCGAGGTGGAGAAGCACAAGCTCCCGTCGACGGAAACGATCAGCCCCGCCGAACGGCGCGCGGTCGAGATCAAGCGCATCCAGAAGGACCTGGCCCAGCGTCGGCGCAAGAAGACGCTGTTGCTGATGGTCCGGCTGGCCGTCTTCGTACTGCTGCCGACGGTCGTGATGGGCTACTACTATTACAACGTCGCGACCCCGATGTACGCCACCAAGTCGGAGTTCCTGATCCTCAAGAACGACGGCGCAGGCTCTGCCGTGCCCAGTCTGCTGAGCGGCTCCGCTTTCGACACGTCGCAGGACGCGATTGCCACGCAAAGCTTCCTGCAGTCGAAGGAGGTGATGATGCGCCTCGACCGCGACGAGGGCTTCAAGGACCACTTCTCGCAACCCTCCATCGACCCCATCCAGCGGCTCGATCCCGAGGCCTCCAACGAAGACGCCTACAAGCTCTACAAGAAGAGCGTGCAGATCAGCTTCGACCCGACGGAGGGCGTCATCAAGATGGAGGTGACGGCCGCCGACCCCGAACTCGCGGCAGAGTTCAGCCGGGCCCTCATCGGCTACGCCGAGGAACGCATCGACAATCTGACCGCCCGCAAGCGAAACGACTCAGTGGACTCGGCGCTCGTGAACCTCGAGAAGGCCGAGACCGACCGGCGCGACGCGCAGGAAAAGCTGGTGCGCATGCAGCAGGAGGGCAACATCGTCGACCCCGAGGGCCGGATCGGCGCCCTGCGCGCCCAGATCAACACGCGGGAACTGGAGTTGCAGGAGAAGAGGCTGCAATTGCAGGCGCTGCTCGACAACTCCCGCCCGAACCAGGCCAAGGTGGATGGCACACGGGGCGACATCCGGCGGCTCGAAGCGCTGCTGGCGACCCTGAACGCCGAGATGACGACCGCCACCACGGGCGAGCAGTCGCTGGCAGAGCTGGCCGTCCAGATCAAGCTGGCCGAAGCCGACCTCGCCACCCGCGACCTGATGCTTCAATCCGCGCTGGAGCGCCTGGAAACCGCGCGGCGCGAGGCCGACAGCCAGGCGCGCTACATGACCACATCGGTGACGCCGGTCGCGTCCGAGGATCCCAGCTATCCGCGCAAGTTCGAGAACACGATCCTCGCCTTCCTGATTTTCGCCGGCGCCTACCTTATGGTCTCGCTGACCGCCTCCATCCTGCGCGAACAGGTCTCGAGCTGAACCTACCCGGTGCGCCAAGCGAGCACCGGCACTTCAAAGCGCCTGGGGCATTTCCGGCAGGTTTTGCCCCCATAGGCCACGCCCGCGCCCGTCCGGCCGCGACGGCAGCCAAAAATCTGCAGAAACCGATGGATAAATGTTGAAAAACGCCTTGCAGCCGCCTGTCGCCCTTTGATAGACGCGACGGCGGAGAGGTGGCCGAGTGGTCGAAGGCGCACGCCTGGAAAGTGTGTAGGCGGGAGACCGTCTCGAGGGTTCGAATCCCTTCCTCTCCGCCACCATCAAGCGAATGACGCGCGCGGGTCAGGCACCGGGTCTCCATGGCGCGACGATGCCCGTCCTGCGAAGAGCGGCCCTTATGGCATTCACAGCGGCGCGGCCTGACTTGAAGCTTCGGAGGCTTCGTCGGCGACCGCAGCTTGCTGAGCCTCCTATTGAGAATTGTGACGCCCACGACCTAGTGTGTCCGTCCTCATCGTGGCCGATCCAGGCGCGCTTGGTGCACCAGTGGTTTGACCTCCCGTATCCAACAGGCTTTGGTGCGCGCGATGCGGCCAGTGAGGATGGAGGCCCGCGCATCCGGTGGCTCATCGATGGTGAGTGTGCCGAAAGCGCTCGCTTCGCTTTCGTCAGATTAAGGTTACAAAGGACGTACCCAAACGCAGGTGATGATCCGTTTTTGTCGGCACAGCCTTGCTCTGCACCCATGCGTGCCGGAAAGCCTTGCTTCCGGGCGGAGTTGGATCGCCAAACGGCCAGCGATCCAGGAACTCCCAACCTTCATTTTCCGACCTGTTTTTTGCGCAGAAAAGGTTAAAGACTGTTCGAGCGGACCTTGGGTTCGGATTGTTTTTGTATTGGCGCCTCTGGCGGCTGATCGTGACGGGTGACGGGACGTGTATTTGCCCCGGTTCGGGTAGCGAGGATTGAGTGATGACGAATTATTACGCGGATCGAGGCGAGTTCCTCGTCAACAGTGAAACGAGGCTTACCCAGGACGAACCGGCGATCGCGGGTCTAAGCAACGGCGGCTTCGTGGCGACCTGGCGCACCAGCGACACCTCGCAGGACGGCAGCGGGTCGGCGATCAAAGCACAGGTCTTCGACGCGGCGGGCGCGGCCGTGGGGCCGGAATTCCTCGTGAACAGCGAGACGGTGCAGAACCAGACCGTTCCTGCGGTCACGGGCCTGAATGACGGCCGGTTCGTCGTCACGTGGCAGACCGACGACACCGCTCAGGATGGCAGCAGCAACGCGATCAAGGCGCAGGTCTTCGACGCGGCCGGCACACCGGTGGGCGGCGAATTCCTGGTCAACAGCGAGACGTACGACAGACAGGCCGCGCCCGAGATCAGCGCGCTGACCACCGGCGGCTTCGCCGTGACGTGGTCCACCTCCGACGGCACGCAGGACGGCAGCATCAGCGCGATCAAGGCACGGACATTCGACGCGGCGGCCCAGCCGGTGGGGGCAGAGTTCCTCGTCAACACCGCCGCTCAGGGATCTCAGATCGAACCCAGAGTCGCCGGGCTGACCAACGGTGGGCTGTTGGTGACGTGGCGCACCAATTACAGGCCGGACGACGGCAGCACGTCCGCGATCAAGGCCCAGATCATCAGTGCCGCGGGTTTCCCGCTGGGCGGCGAGTTCCTGGTCAACACCGAGACTGCGGGCGGACAGTACCGTCCGGCGGTCACAGGTCTGACCGGCGGCAGATTCGTGGTGACATGGGACACCAAGAACGTCTGGCAGGACGGCGACGGGTTCGCGATCAAGGCCCAGATTTACGAGGCCTCGGGGGCACCGGTCGGCGGCGAGTTCCTGGTCAATACCGAAAGTGTGGAGCACCAGTACGAACCGGAGATCACCGCCCTGAGCGACGGCGGCTTCGTGATCACATGGTACACCGAGGACTACAGACAGGACGGCAGCGGGTCGGCGATCAAGGCGCAGGTCTTCGACGCCGACGGCGCGCCTGTGGGCGAGGAGTTCCTCGTCAACAGCGAAGGTTCAGGCGGCCAGTACGACCCTGAAATCTCTGCCTTGTCCGGCGGCGGTTTCGTGGTGACGTGGCGCACCACAAGCAGTCCTGAGGACGGCAGCGGCTCTGCCATCAAGGCGAAGGTCTACGAGGCGCGCAACGATATCCCCGAGCTGACGCTGTCGACCACGGGTGTGAGCGAGACGCACATCTCGAATACGTCTTTCGCCGATGTTCAGTTCCCGCTCGGCGCAGGGTTCCAGATCGAGATCGTCGATGACGCCAACGGCGCCTTCGGTCTGAAGGGGAACACGCTTGTCGTCCTGGACAACACCCTGCTCGATCACGAGACGACACCGGAGGTATCGCTCACCCTGAGGATCACCGACCCGCAGGGCAACTCCGGGGAGCAGGTGTTCCGGATCGCCGTCGAAGACGAGGCCGCCGAGACTCGGTACACCGCGAGCGATGAGTTCCTGGTCAACAGCGAGACGGAGGGTTGGCAGTTCTCCCCGACAATCACGGGCCTGACAAACGGCGGGTTCGTCGTGTCGTGGCACACGAGCGACAACACGCAGGACGGCAGCAGCTACGCCATCAAGGCCCAGGTCTTCGGCGCCGCGGGCGATCCGGTCGGCGCGGAATTTCTGGTCAACAGTGAGTGGACCAACAGCCAGGTCAATCCGGCGATCACCGGTCTGACCAACGGCGGCTTCGTAGTGACGTGGCTCACCAGAGATCCCTTTCAAGACCGCAGCTATGACGCGATCAAGGCGCAGATCTTCGACGCCACAGGCGCGCCCGTGGGCGGCGAGTTCCTCGTCAACAGCGAGACCGCTCGGGAACAGCTTAACCCCAGGATCACGAGCCTGACCGACGGCGGGTTCGTCGTCACGTGGTACACGAAGGATTACTCGCAGGACGGCTACGGCGCCGCGGTCAAGGCGCAGGTCTTCGACGCCTCGGGCACGACTGTGGGGACAGAGTTCCTCGTGAACAGCGTGACCTCGAGGGATCAGGTCGACCCTGAGGTGGCGGGACTGACCAACGGCGGTTTCGTGGTGACGTGGCGGACCGACGAGATCAAGGAGAACCGCAGCGACTTCGAGATAAAGGCCCAGATCTTCGACGCCGCGGGCACGCCCGTGGGCGGCGAGTTTCTGGTGAATAGCGAGTCGGCGGGTGACCAGTACAACCCCGGCATCACTGGCCTCGCAAACGGCAGGTTCATTGTGACTTGGCGCGGCTATGATCCTTCCGTGCCAAGCAGCTACTCCACCGAAGTCAAGGCGCGGATCTTCGACGCGTCAGGCGCGCCGGTGAGGGACGAGTTCCGCCTCAACAGCCAAGCGGCGGGCGGACAGGACTACCCTTCGATCACCGGCCTGCCCGACGGCGGCTTCGTGGCGACCTGGCAGACCGCCGACTACAGGCAGGACGGCAGCGGCAGTGCGATCAAGGCGCAGGTCTTCGACGCCGAGGGCGCCGCTGTCGGGGACGAATTCCTCGTCAACGACGAAGGGCAGTTTGACCAGCAATCTCCCGAGGTCACGAACCTGCCCGGCGGCGGGTTCGTGGTGTCCTGGCACAGCCGCGACATCATGCAGGACGGCAGTGGCGCCGCGATCAAGGCACGGATGTACCTGCCATCCAGCACGGGACCGAACACGGAGCCATCGGCAGGGGACGCTTCAGGACGTGGAAACGAGGACTCGGTCATCACCGGCGACCTCGCGGCGCTTGTCTCCGACGCCGACGGGGACGTTCTGACCTTCACGATCGGCACGGATGCCACGAGCGGCACCCTGATCCTCGACCCTTCGGGGAGCTACAGTTACATCCCGGACGCCGACTTCAACGGGACCGACAGCTTTTCCTACGTGGTCCACGACGGCAATGGCGGTACCGCCACCGCGACCGTCTCGCTGACTGTCGATCCGGTCAACGACGCACCCCGGATCGACACGGCGACCTCGATCCTCGCCGGTGAGTTCGAGGGCCCGGCCGCCCCGCTCGACCCCGCCGCAGACCACGACGGCGACGGCGTTGCGAACGGCGCCGACAACGCGCCCTTCGTCGCGAACCCCGGACAGGAGGACAGCGACGGGGACGGTGTCGGAGACAGCGCCGACCTGGATCCCCTCGATCCGTCGGTGGGCCGCGACCCGTCGCTTGTGAACGGTGTCGTCCTGTTCTCCGACCCCGAGGCGGTGGATACCCAGACGGCATCATTCAGCCTGCTGGGCACGACCGGCAACCCGGGCAGCCTTGACGCGGCAGCGCTGGAGGCGATGTTCAGCCTGTCGGTTGTCACCTCCAGCGCATCTCTGGAGGGCAGCGCGATCTGGACCTTCGACGCCGATCCCGCCCAGTTCCAGCACCTGGGCAGCGGGGACGCGCTGGTGATCGAATACCGGGTGGAGATCTGGGACAACCATGGCGCGGCGCAGGCCACCGCCGTCCGGGTAATCGTCATCGGCACCGCCGATGGCACGGTTCCGAGGATCATCGGGACCGGGGGTGCCGACAGCCTCGTGGGCACCGTCGGCAGCGACGTCATCGAGGGCTTCGACGGCGACGACACGATGCTCGGCGGAGCGGGCGACGACATCATGGACGGCGGAGGCGGCACGAACCTGATGCGCGGCCAGACCGGCCGCGACCTCATCGACGGTGGCGAGCAGACCGACATCATCCATGGCGGCAGGCAGGACGATGCGCTGTACGGCCACGGCGGAGACGATTTCGTCTACGGCGAGGCAGGCAACGACCTCATATGGGGCGGCGCAGGCGATGACGTGCTGCACGGCATCTTCGGCAATGACGAAATCTACGGCGAGGATGGCAACGACAGTATCTACGGCGGTGGCGGGACCGATTTCCTCTATGGCGGTTCAGGCAACGACACGATTGATGGCGGCGCTGGCGACAACGTGATGCGCGGCCACAGGGGCAACGACCTGATCATCGGCGGCGACAAAACCGACATCGTCTTTGGCGACAAGCACAGCGACGAGGTGCGTGGCAACGGCGGCGACGATTTCATCTTCGGCCAGGCGGGCAAGGACACCCTGTGGGGCGGTGATGGCAACGACCTGCTGAACGGCATCATCGGCGACGACGCACTGTACGGCGAGGCCGGCAACGACGTTCTCTACGGGGGTGGCGGCAGCGACAGCCTGTACGGCGGAGACGGCGACGACACCCTCGACGGCCAGTGGCGGAACGACGTGCTCACCGGTGGCGCAGGGGCGGACTGCTTCAAGTTCACCACCGCGGGTGACATGGACACCATCACCGACTTCGAGGATGGCATCGATGTGCTCGACTTCTCCGCCGACGGGCTGGGTTTCGCCGACTTCACCGTGGCGGAGTACGGCGGTGGTGCAGGCACGGTGCTGACCGGCGGCGGTTACACCGTATTCCTCGCAGGTGTCGACGCCATCGACATTGGTACAGGTGACTTCGCCTGATGTTGGGCGGGATGAGCAAGAGAACGTTGTAAAAATGACAGGAGAAGTGCGGCGGCATGCGACCGCCGCCAGCTTATTGCTGTCCTGCCGGATCAGGCGGCCTTGATGATTGCCGCCTCATCGGGCTCAAGTTGCAAGGTATCTACCGCACCGCCCTCAGACCCATGACGGGAGGACAGGACGACCTCGCCCTTGACCGGGCAGAGCCTGGTTTCCCCGGTGAAATTCAGGCAGATGTGAAAGACCGTACCATCAAGGCGGCGGGTGAAGATGAAGACCCCGTCTTGCGCCACCGTCGTCTCGTAGGTCCCGAGCGTCAGCGCGGGCGTCTCACGACGCAGCGCAATCAATGCGCAGACATAGTTGAGCAAGGAAGTAGTATCGGCCCGCTGAGCCGCCACGTCTCCGCCCGCCGGAACGAAGACCGGAAGCCAGGGGTCGCCGTCGCTGAAGCCATGGGTCGGGCCCGGCTCCCACGGCATGGGCGTGCGGGCCGGATCGCGACCCAGCCCACGGCCCGGCACCTGCTTTTCCCACGGGTCGCGAACGGCGTGGGGCGGAATCTCGGCGCTTTCCATACCCAGTTCGTCACCCTGGTAAATCGTCGGCGTACCCTTGAGCGTCAGCAGGAGCGTGGCGGCCACCGCAGCCTGTGCAGGACCGGCGCGGCTGGCGATGCGCCGGCAGTCGTGGTTGCCGAGCACCCAGTTGCCCCAGCCCCCGTCCGGCAGGGCGGCCTCATAGGTTTCAATGCGGCGCACGATTTCCGCCATCTCCCATGGCGCGTTCAGAAGCGTGAAGTTGAACGGCAGCTGGAAGGCGTCGAATGCCTCGCCGTAGTAGGTCATGACGGCCTTCAGTTCGCCGTCCGTCTCGCCGATCAGCACCCGGTCCGGATACGAGTCCGTGACCCGGCGCATCATCCGGACGAAGTCGAGCCCCTCCGGCTGATGCTTGGAGTGCACCTTCAGGTAGCGGTAGGAGGGGTCCATGTGTTCCTGCCAATTCGGATCGGGCGGGTGATCGCCCTTGTCGGGATCGGGCGCGATATGGGTGATGGCGTCCACCCGGAACCCGTCCACCCCGCGGTCGTACCAGAAGCGCAGCGTGTCGAGCATTTCGGCCTGCACTTCGGGATTGCGCCAGTTGAGCGCCGGCTGCTCGGACAGGAAGATGTTGAGGTAGTACTGGCCGCTGCCTTCGTCCCAGGTCCAGGCGGGACGGCCGAATTCGCTGATCCAGTTGGTCGGCGGGCTGCCGTCGGGCTTGGCGTCGCGCCAGACGTACCAGTCCCGTTTGGGGCTGCTTCGCGAAGACCGCGCGTCGGTGAACCACGGATGCTGCTCGGACGTGTGGCTGGGCACGAAGTCGAGGATCAGCTTCATCCCGCGCCGGTGGGTGGCCGCGACGAGCCGGTCGAAATCCGCGAGTGTGCCGAACATCGGATCGATGTCGCGGTAGTCCGAGACGTCATAGCCGAAATCGGCCATCGGCGACGGGAAGATCGGAGAGATCCAGATGGCATCGACACCAAGGTCCGCGAGATAGTCGAGGCGGCTTTCGATCCCGGCAAGATCGCCCACACCGTCGCCGTCGCTGTCCTGAAAGGAGCGCGGGTAGATCTGGTAGATGATGCCGGTCTTCCACCATTCGGGGGTGGTCTGCGCGGTGGTCCGGACGGTTTCCTGTTGCATCGCGTCGCTGTCCTTCAGGTGACTATCGCCTCTCACGAGGCGGATCTGGTGGTGGCGGGATGTTGAGCCGCTCAGTCCGACACTGATGGCGAATCCATCCAAGCCGCAGTCCTTAACGTTCAGATCACATATCTTAACGTTAAGGACAACAAATTTTTTCGAAATGGGCGGATCGTGCATTGACCGCGCTCACGATTGCCGCTTGGTGAGGGTACCGGGACAGCGGCCCCTCTTGGCAGGGACCTCGTACATCCGGGATGGCAATTCCGAAGGACACCCCAGACGTGGCAACGCTGAAGGACATCGCGAAGATAACCGGGTTGACGGCGACGACGGTCAGCCGGGCCTTGCGCGGTTTCGACGATGTGTCTCCGGCCACTCGCACCCGGGTCAGGGAGGTTGCCCGCGAACTGAACTACCGACCGAACCACAGCGCACGAAAACTGGTCTCCGGACGGTCGGGGATCGTCGGTCTTGTCCTCGACACCGCGCCCGCCGACTTTGAGTCTCCCCACTTCTTCGAGATCGCCCATTCGATCACGCAGGCGATGGCAGGCCGGGGCCTCGATCTCATGCTGCACATCTCGACCGACGCGGACCCGCTGCAGACCTACGACCGCCTGATCGGCCAGGGCGTATTCGACGGTTTCGTCTTGCTTTTTCCACGCGCAGACGATGCGAGGATGGCGTTCCTGACCAGCCGGGATGTGCCCTTCGTGGTGCATGGCAAACATGTCCCCGACCCGGATTATCCGTTCTTCGACCTCGACACGGCTGATATTGTCCGCAGGGCCGTCGCCCACCTGGCCGCGTTCGGCCACCGGAGGATCGCACTTCTGAACGGCGAGGCAGGCTGGCAGGTTTCAAGGGAACGGGCCGAAGTCTTTGCGGATGCATTGATGAGGGCCGGGCTGCCCCTCGTCCCCGAGCTGATCCGCTACGGCGACACGTCGCGCGCCTACGGTCGGGACGCCACGCGCGCGCTCATCGCCCTGCCCGATCGCCCGACAGGGATCGTCTGTTGCAATTCGCTGGTGGCGGGCGGGGTGCTCGACGCCGCGGCCGAGGCGGGCCTGAGCATTCCCGGCGACCTCTCTGTCGTCGCGCATGACGATGTCCTGCCGGGCATGGAGACCGGTGACCTGAACCCGCCTCTGACCGTCACCCGCCGTGCGCTCCGGGACGCCGGAACGCCGCTTGCCGACCTGATGCAGAGGCGCCTGAACGGCGAGCCAGTGCGGGACCTGCAAGTCCTCGAGACAGCGGAGTGGATCGGCCGCGCCTCCGTTGCCCCCGCGCCCCAAAAAGGCTGAGGGTACCCAAGAGCAACGTACGGATGGTCCGGGCGCGCCACGCAAGGAGCGCCGGCACCGTCAGACTGCCGTGATTCACGGACAATGACCGCTTGAAGGTCGGTGCATCGCAAAGCGGCATCGGCAGCGATTATTTCCGTAAAGCCTTCGGCACGAGCCTATCAACAATTGAACATCGTTCAATTGGATGTTACCGCCAGCGCATTCCCTGAACGACGTAGCGCGCCCCGTGTTCGATCCCTCCCTGCTTCCCATCCTTCTGCTTCTGTTGGCCACCGGCGCCTTCGCCGGGCTGTTGTCGGGCCTGCTGGGCATCGGTGGAGGCATCTTCCTCGTTCCCGTCCTTCTGTTCATCTTTCGCGGGCTGGGCGCGTCGGACGGGATCGTCATGCAGCTCTGCGTCGGCACGTCCACGGCCACAATCGTGGCCACGTCGATCCGGTCGGTCTGGGCGCACCACGGGCGCGGCGCCGTGGAGGTCGGGATCCTGCGGGCCTGGGCGCCGTGGCTGGCGGTAGGCGCGATCCTTGGCGTGCTGACGGCGACCACGCTGAAATCGGACACGCTGATGCTGATCTTCGGCGGTCTTGCGACGGTCATGGGGATCTACATGCTGGCCGGCAACCCCAACTGGCGGCTGGGTGACAGCCACCCCGGGCTTCGGGTCTATGCCCCTTATTCCGGCGTGATGGGCTTTGTCTGCGCCATGATCGGCATTGGCGGCGGGACCTTCGGGGTGCCCGCCCTGACCGCCTACGGCACACCGATCAACCGGGCCATTGCCACATCGGCGGGGTTCGGACTGCTGATCTCGCTCCCCGCCAGCGTCACCTACGTGCTGGCATCGACGGATGACGTCACCCTGCCGCCGTTCACTTTGGGCCTCGTCAGCCTGCCCGCCTTCCTCGCCATCACGGCAATGACCTTCGTGACGGTGCCCATGGGCGCCCGGCTGACCCACGTTCTTCCCACGGGCCGGCTGCGAAAGGTCTTTGCCCTGTTCATCATCCTTGCGGCCCTGAATATGCTCCGCAAGGCCCTCTTCTGAAGGAAACGCATCCCATGGACCGGACTTCCACTCCCACCGATCCCGCAGACCTAGGCGCCGCCGAAGCGCGCCGCCTGATCGCCCGAAAGGCGCTGTCCGCATCCGAGCTGGCCGACGCCTGCATCACCCGTGTGGAGGCCGTGGACCACGCGGTGAATGCGCTGGTGGCACGGGACTTCGACGGGCTTAGGGCGGGGGCTTGGGCGGCGGACAAGGCACTGTCCTCCGGCGCCGAACTCGGGCCGCTCCACGGCCTGCCATTCGGGGTGAAGGACATGATCGACGTGACCGGCCTGCCAACCACCTTCGGGTCTGAACTGTTCCGCGACAACATCGCCAAGAAGGACGATGCCATGGTCGCCGCGATGCGCGGCGCGGGCGCGATCCCCATGGGCAAGACCAACAACCCGGAATGGAGCGCGGGCGGCAATACCCGCAATCGCGTCTACGGTGCCACGGCCAACCCGTATGACCTGACACGCACCTGCGCCGGATCCTCGGGCGGGTCGGCGGCGGGATTGGCAGCCGGGTACTTCCCCTTGGCCACCGGATCGGACACGGGCGGGTCGCTGCGCAACCCCGCGGCCTTCTGCGGCGTCGTGGGGTATCGCCCGTCGCCGGGTGTGGTGCCGGGCAACACCCGCGGCATCGGGTACTTCCCACTGTCTACAGCCGGCCCCATGGGCCGCACCGTGGAGGACACGGCGCTGATGCTGTCGGTGCTCGCACGGCCCGACATGCGCGACCCCTATACGGCGGTCGTGGATGGCCGCACCGCATGGGATCCGGCGCGCTTTGCAACCCTGCCGCGCTGCGATCTGTCCTCGCTGCGCGTGGCGTTCACCGAGGACTACGGCTTTGCGCCGACCGAAGGCATCGTGCGCGACCACTTCCGTCAAGTCGTGCCGCAGCTTGCACCGCTGTTCGGCGTTGCCGATGAAGGCACACCTGATTGCGCCGATGCCGACCGTATCTTCTCGGTGCTGCGCGGCATCCTGTTCGTGGCCACGCACGGCAAGCGCCTGGATGATCACCCCGAGCAGGTCGGCCCGAACGTGACGGAGAACGTCCACGAGGGCCGCAGCTTTACCCCCGACGACATCGCCGAGGCGCTGTCGATGCAGGGCGCCTATCACCAGCGCTGGCAAATCTGGTTCGAGAGCCATGATTTCGTGATCTCTCCGGCGGTGACGATCAGCCCGCGCGACTGGCACGAGCTCTACCCGACCAAGATCGATGGCGTGGCGACAAAGAGCTACTACCACTGGCTGGCGATGGCCTATGCCTCCACCATTGCGGGGCATCCGTCGATCACCATTCCCTGCGGGACCGACGCCAATGGCATGCCCTTCGGGCTGCAGATCGTCGGGCGCCGTTACAACGACCTGGGCGTGCTGGCGGTGGCCGCCGAGCTGGAGGCGATCATCGCGGGGATTTCTGACCTCGCGCCAAAAGGCCCCGACATCGCCGCGCTGAAATCCGCCGGGCGGCTGTCGGACGTCGAGGGGTTCCTCAGCCTCTGATACGGCCCCGGAGCATGACGATGCCGGGCCGCAGTGCGCGCTTGGCATCATTCGTTCTGAAGTTCCGGCAGGCACGAAAAAGGGGCGCCCGGCAGGACGCCGCCAATCTTTTGCACCGGCGAAGTTTACTCCGGCGCGTATTCGGCGACGAAGGCGCGCAGTTCCTCGATCCGCTCGGCCGGCACTTCGGTCAGTACCTCGGCCATCGGCAGGGTCGCCTCGCGGAAGGTCGCAAGCTCTTCCTCCGTCGGCTCGTAAACGGCGATGCCGGCTTCTTCGAGGTTCTTCTTGTGCACGACCTCGGAGGCGTCGACCCATTCGAAAACCTCGGCCAGCGCGTCTATGGAGGCTTTCTCGAAGGTGGCCTGCTCCTCTTCCGACAGACCGTCCCACCACGTGGTGGAGGCCAGCGCGAGGCGGGCGGACATGATCACCTTGGCGTCGGTGAAGTTGGTGAACAGGTCGCCCTGCCCGAAGGTCAGCGGCACGAGCGACGCGTTGACGTAACCGTTGGCGATGCCAGTCTGGATCGCATTCGGCACTTCGGAGAACGGGATGACAACGCCGCTGGCGCCCATCATCTGGAACATTTCCAACTGGTTGGGATCCAGCGCGCGCATCCGCAGGCCTTCCATGTCGGATACGGTGCGGACTTCCTTCTCGTTGTTGAAGATGCCCAGGAAGCCCCCGGTGGGCACGATCGCCAGGATGCGCATCCCTTCGGCCGCCAGCTCTTCGTTCACCTGATCGAGGTAGTCGGATTCGGTGAAGAACTTGAACTCGTGCGCCGGGTTCTCGAAGGTGTAGGGCAACTGCAGCGCGCGCATCTCCTCGACGAACTGGGTCGCCACGGCGTAGTTCGACATCGAGATGTCGAGGATACCGGCGCGGATCTGGTCAAGGCGCTCGTCCTCGCCGCCGATTGTGTCGCGCGGGAAGGTCTCGGTGTCCCAGCCTGCTTCTTCGAGCGTTGTGAAGAGGTTTTCCACATAGCGATAGGTGCCGGACTGCTCCCGGTCGGGGTTGGAATCGAGCGCGACGTTGACCGACTGCGCGGAGGCGGCCGAGGCCAGGAACAGCGCGGTGAGGGTGGCGGTGGACGTTAAGTTCATCAGTTACTCCAGCATGTTGGATTCAGTGGATTTTGCGAAGGCGATCTCCTCCTCGAGAACCTTCGGCGAGATGAGCGCGCCAAGACCGGCAAGCCCGTGGAACAGGATCAGGATCAATGCGACCGGCAGGGCCGAGGCCATCCAGGCGGTGGATATTTCGAGCCCTTCGGAGGTCCGCCCGATCTGGCGTTCGAGATACGGCCAGGTGAACCACAGCACGGGCGCGAAGAAGGTCCAGGACGCGAGGAACCGCGCCACGACCTGCACCTTCTGGCGCCAGATCACGTGGCTGGGCGGATGCACCATCGCCGGGTCGGCATGGGTGTGGAACGCTGCCGAGGCGCCCAGCAACCCGCCCCAGACCATGAGCCAGCGGGCCAGTTCCTCGGTCCAGAACGGTGGCGAGGCAAAGGCGTAGCGCGCCACCACCTGAAGCATCATGACACAGAGCATCGCTCCGAAGCACAGCGCAGCGATCCGGGTGGCGAAGAAGTTCAGCCGTTGCGATGTGGCGTAGGTGAGATTGGCAATACGGATCATCTGTTTCTTCTCACTCAACGAAACCGGCTAGGCGCGGCAGGAACAGTGTCAGTTCAGGGGTGAAGGTCAGGATCAGCAGGACGCCAAGCTGGACCACCAGGAAGGGCGCGGCGGCCTTGGCGATGCCCCAGTAGGGCGCGCCCGACACAGCCGAGACGACCAGCAACGCGGCGCCGAACGGCGGGGTGACGATGCCCAGCATCAGGTTCACCACGATGACGATGCCCAGGTGGATCGGATCGGCGCCCATCGAGATGCCCGTGGGCACGAGCAGCGGCACCAGCAGGGCCAGCGCCACCGGCACCTCGAGGAACATGCCCGCCACGAGGAAGACCGCGTTGAGCAGCAACAGGTATTTCCAGCCCTCGAACCCCAGCCCGATCAGCGCATCGGCCAGAAGCGTCGGCAGTTTCTCCAGACCGGCGAGATAGCCGAAGATCGCCACGCCCGAGAGCAGGATGAAGATCGAACCGGACAGGATTGCCGTGCGTTCGAGGCTCTTGATGATCGTGCCCCAGGACATCTGGCGATAGATGATCCCGGCGAGGATGGCGCAACAGACCGCGACGCCGGCGGCCTCGGTCGGGGTCATGACGCCGAAGACGATACCCGAGAGGATGATGACAGGGATCACGGTGGCGGGCAGCGCATAGATCGCGCGGCGCAGCACTTCGCGTGCAGGGACACGCTCCCCCGTCGGGTGGTCGTGTCGATGCGCCAGCCACGCGTTCGCGCCAAACAGAGCAACCGCCATGATGAGGCCCGGCACGATGCCCGCGATGAACAGCGCTGCCACCGAGGTATTCATCAGCGCCCCGTAGAAGATCATGATGATTGACGGCGGAATGATCGGCCCGATCACCGACGACGCGGCGGTGACGGCACCGGCATATTGCACCGTGTAGCCCGACTTCCGCATCGCCGGGACCAGCGTGTTGGACACCGCAGCCGCATCTGCCATGGCCGACCCGGAAATCCCCGCGAAGAACACCGACGTCAGAATGTTTACGTGCCCGAGCCCGCCCTTCAGACGTGCCATCAGCGCCATGGCCAGATCGATCAGCGCCTTCGTGACGCCCGCGCGGTTCATGATTTCACCGGCCAGAATGAACAACGGCATCGACATGATCGAGAACAGGTCGATATGAGCGATGATCCGTTGGGGCGCCGCAGCAAGGAAGCGCGCCCTGTCGGCGGCGATGAAGGACAGGATGGAGGCCGCCCCGATCAGGTGCGCAAGCACGGCGCCACCCAGAAGCAGGGCGACGGAAAAGATGAGGATCGGCAGTGCTGTCATTTGTACCCCAGTCGTCAGGTTCGAGAGTGTTCGGCCGGTTGTGTTGGTTTTCAATTGAACGATGTTCTATAACTGTTAAACCAAACTCGTCGAGTCCGTCACGCAAAATGAAACACGCCTATTTTTTGAACGGGAATCGTACCGGTGACCACTGAGAATGATGAAAAAAAGGGCAAGATGCTGCGTGGACGGGCCGCGGCGGTCGGGTTGAGCAAGAATCAGGTGGTCGCCGCAGCGGTCGCGCAGATCGACGAAAAGGGGCTGGCGGCCTTCTCCCTCCGAGAGCTGGCCCGCAATCTGGGCGTCTCTCCGGCAGTGATCTACTGGCATGTCGGTGGCGCGAAGGAAGACCTCTTTGCCGAGATTTCCGCCTCGATCACCGGGCCCCTGTCCGACACTCTCGACGCCGACATGCCTTGGGACGACCGCCTCCGGCAGGTGTTTCTCAACTACCGCAAGCTGGTGCATCGTCATCCCGCCGTCGCGCCGCTTCTGGGCGCGCAGATGAAATCCAACGGTGTCGCGAACCTCGACTGGGTCGAGACGATCCTTTCGGCGCTGCATGACGGCGGCTACCGCGGCGATGCGCTGCGCCCGGCCTTCAACGTGCTGGTCGGCGGGCTCGCCGGGTTCGTCACCATGGAACTGGCGCCGCCGCCCGTCAGCAAGCCGGGCAGCGAAGGCGAAACCTGGCAGGAGCTCTTCGCAAAGCGGGTCGCGCAGACCGATCCGGACCTCTACCCGCTGACGGCGGCCGCGCTGCCCGACATCTCCAACCGCATCTTCGTCCTGCGTTGGCAGAACGGCGCCGTGAACCCCTACAACGACAGTTTCGAATTGCTGCTCGACCTTCTGGTCGAGGGGCTGAAGGCCCGGGCCCCGGCCCAACCTTCCTGACCGCTACCCTTCACTCCCTTCAGACGACAAGGAAACACCGATGAACCTCCCCTTCTCCAAGACCCGCCGTGTCGGCAACACCGTCTACCTTGCAGGCGAGATCGGCTTTGACGCGGACGGCAAGGTCCCGGCGGGTATCGAGGCGCAGACGCGCAACATCTTCGAGCGGCTGAAGGCGACGCTCGAGACCGAGGGGCTGACGCTGGCCAACGTCGTCTCGGCCACCTGCTATCTGACCGACACCAGCGACTTTGCAGAGTTCAACCGTGTCTACGCCGAGTACTTCTCCGATCCGCTGCCCGTCCGCACCACCGTGCAAAGCGGCCTGATGATCGACGCGAAGGTCGAGATCACCGTCATCGCCGAAGCCTGACCCGGGCCTGCGGAGGCAGGGCGCCGCGATGCGCGCCTGACCCGGGCCTGCGGAGGCAGGGCGCCGCGATGCGCGCCTGCCCCGCCCCAACTCTCCGGATCGGCGGTCCCGCCGGTTCGCTTCCCACTACCGGAACTTCTCATGGCCGATTTTCTCGTTCTCGGTGCCGGCATGGTCGGCGTTTCCACCGCATTGGCACTGCAGGAGCAGGGCCTGTCGGTCACCCTCATCGACCGCAAGGCGCCCGGGCGCGAAACTTCTTTCGGTAACGCCGGGATCATCCAGGCCGAAGCCGCGGAACCTTATGGCCTGCCCCGCGACCCGATGACCTTGCTGCGCTTTGCGCTTGGCCGGACCAACGATGTGACCTGGTCCATAGCCGGCGTCGCCGAGATGTTTCCGGCGCTGTGGAAATACTACCGGAACTCCTCGCCTGCCCGCCATGCCGAGATCTCGCGCACCCACGTCCGACTGACCGAACGCTCCACCCGCGACCACGCTCCGCTGATCGCCGACGCCGGGATGGAGAACCTGATCACCCGCGATGGGCTTGCCCTCCTCTACCGCAACGCTGCCGAATACGCCGCTGCGGTGGCTGACGCCGAACGGGTCCACGCCACCTATGGCACGCGCTTCCGGGCGGTCGACGGTGCGGACTACGCGAGAGAGGACCCCGCTCTGCTGAAGGCGCCTGCGGGTGTGATCCACTGGCAGGACTCATGGAGCTGCGCGTCGCCCGGCACGCTGACGGCGGGCTATGCCGATCTCTTTGCACGGCGCGGCGGCCAGATGGTGACCGGCGACGCGAGCACGCTGCGGCAGAAGGGCACCGGCTGGCAGGTCGAGACCGATGAAGGCACCGCTGGCGCCACGCAGGCCGTCATAGCCCTTGGCCCATGGTCGCCGCGCCTGTTGGCCCGGTTCGGCTACCGCGTCCCGATGATCTACAAGCGCGGCTATCACGGCCATTTTGCCGCGCCGCGCGCTCCTGTCCGGCCCTTCCTCGACGTGGCGCACGGGATCGTCGCCGCGCCGATGACCGAAGGTCTGCGGCTTGCCACAGGGGCTGCGCTGGTGACCAGGGACAGCCCCGCCGACCCGCGCCAGCTCGACCGTGGCCGGACCGGGATTTCCGACCTGATCGAGGTCGGCGCCCGCATTGAGGAACCCCAGTGGTCCGGCGCCCGGCCCTGCCTCCCGGACATGCTGCCGCTGGTGGGCGCAGCTCCCCGGCACAAGGGCCTCTGGGTGAACTTCGGCCACGGCCACCAGGGCTTCACCCTTGGTCCGACGACCGGCGCCCTGCTCGCGCAGATGGTTGCGGGCCATCCGGCCGAGGGCTTCGACGCCCTGCTGCCCTCACATCGGATGTAAGACATGACCTTTCACGCAGACACCCTGACCGCCGACCTTACCCGCGCCGAAGAGGACTTCCGCAAGCGCACGCCCAAAAGCGCGCAGGCGCTGGCCCGCGCGTCCCGCGTTCTGCCGGGCGGCAACACCCGCAGCTCGCTCTGGGCGGCGCCGTACCCGCTGTCGATCACCGGCGGCGCGGGCTGCCGCATCACCGATGTCGACGGCAACACCTACACCGATTTCCTGGGCGAGTTCACCGCCGGCATCTTCGGACACACCTGCCCGTCGCTTGAAAAGGCCGTGACGGCTGCGCACCGTGGCGGGTTCGGACTGTCCTCGCACACGCCATACGAGGTCGCGCTGGCCGAGGAACTGGCGGCGCGTTTCCCCTCCATCGACCTGCTGAGGTTCACCAATTCGGGGACGGAAGCCAACGTGATGGCGCTGACCGCCGCGCGTCTGGTGACGGGTCGTGAGCGCGTCGTGGTCTTTGCCGGGGGCTACCACGGCGGGGTCCTGACATTTGGCAACGGCAATGCGCCGGTCAACGTGCCTTTCGACTTCGCCATCCTGCCCTACAACGACCCGCAGGCGGCGGCGCAGGAATTCGCCAAGTCAGGCGATCGCATCGCCGCCGTCCTGGTGGAGCCGATGCAGGGCGCGGGCGGCTGCAACGTCGGCACGTCCGAGTTCCTGCAGGCCCTGCGCGATCTCTGCGACGAAAGCGGCGCGCTGCTGATCTTCGACGAGGTGCAGACCGCGCGCATGGCGCCGGGCGGCGCACAGGAGCGTCTTGGCATCACGCCGGACATGACGACACTGGGCAAGATCTTCGGCGGCGGCCTCGCGTTCGGGGCATTCGGTGGCAAGAAGGCCGTGATGGCGCGCTTCGATCCGTCCCACCCCGATGCAATCCCCCACGCGGGCACCTTCAATAACAACCGGCTGACCATGGCCGCCGGGCTGGAAGCGATCCGCAACCACCTGACACCGGAAGCTCTGGCCGCCCTCTACGAGCGCGGAGAGGCCTTCCGCGCCGCGTTGAACGACAGTTTCGCGGCGCAAGGCGGTTGGTTTCATGTGACCGGGATGGGATCGATCATGAACATCCACGCCACGGCGGACGACTCGACGCTTCGCCGCGACCGCCTGCGCCTCTTGCATTTCCGGATGATGGAAAGGGGCTACTACTTCGCCTCGCGCGGACTGATCGCGCTGTCCTTCGCGGTGGGTGAGGAAGAGATGGACGGTTTTCTGGATGCGCTCGACACCGTGCTCACAGCCGGACAATCCGTTCCGGCAAAGTGACCATGTCCACGGCGTGCATCACTCTTATCGTAAGAGCGCCCGCAAGTCCCGAACATCCCGGCCGAGCAGACCCAAACGCTCCACGCCGTCAGGCGTGCCACTCGGCGAAACGGGGATCCGGTGCGTATACCTGGATGGTGTGAAAGAAAATGTCGATCTCAAGCGCCAGCCCCACCTCGAAGTCATTGAGTTCGGCGCCGCTCCAGCGGTGCCGTTCGAGGCGGGCGAGGAAGTCGCGGCGCGCCTGCTCGTCGCGCGGCTTCAGCGGCAGGGTCTCGGCGGCGCGGAGCAGGTCGATGCGCTTGTGCACTTCCCGCATGCCTGAGAACGCCTCCATCATCGGGCGTGTCAGGCGCGGCTCGGCCTGCCACGACCTGCCGCCGAACACCTCTTGCACGACACGGTTGCCAGCCCCCAGGCAATCGTAGGCGACGCAGCCGGGAAAGCCCTCCTGCGTCAGCCGGTCGTGTATGGAACAGCTGTGGCCCGAGAGGTTCCGGCACGGCTCGCCGGGGTTCTTGTCGAAGGCGAAACCCTTGCCCTTGTCAAAGGCCAGCGAGAGGCAGCACAGCGCGGCGCACTTCGAACAATCGGTCTTGAGGTGGTCGGTCTGAGGCATCGCGGCTGTGGCCTTTCATCGGTCCGTCGGACGGGCTCGCCCTTGCCGCCGTATCCCGCAGAATGGCCCCGCAATGCAAGACGGCGCCCCGACAAAGGGCAGGTCCGACGCGGCGTCCGGCCCGATGTCAGGCGCCTTCGTTCTCGTCCTCCGGTTGCCTGTCGGCGGCCCAGCTGGCGATGGCCTGCTCGCGCACCCTGGCGATGACATCGGCGGGAATGTCCTGACCATGCGCGCTGCGCAGCGGCTCGTCGTGAAAGAGGTAGACACGGGACAGGAACGGGTCGAACTCCAGCGATCCTTCGCCGTATCGTTCGCCATGCCCCGAGGTCGACACCACGACGCCGTTGCCCCAGTCCTGACCGCTGTCGTTGTTCGGGTTGTAGAAGTAGATCCGCATCCGCCCGGCCTGATCCTCTGCCACCCGCAAGATGGCGATGGCGTGCCAGCCCACGAACCGCTGCTGCGCATCCGTCACAGCGATACCGGCCGGTTGCGGGTGACCAAGCGGCCGGCCGCCGTTGTGGTCGGGATGATAGGTCGCGAAGAAACGGCGCAGGAAGTCGTCGTAGGCCGCCAGCTTGCCGGTTGTGACATCCACCGCGACGGCGCAATCGCGCGACACCCACCAGCCGTGGAACTGCGGGTTGATCCACTTGTGCGGATCGCCGGAGCGTCCCGCGCACAGCCGTCCCATCTCGGCGTAGATCCGGTCGAGATGCCCGACCAGAAGGACCGACACCGGGTCGGCGTCGATCGGCCCCATGCCCGCCAGCCCCGCGGGAAGGTCGGCTGAGTTGATCGGCGTGCCCTCGAACTGCATCTGGAGCGTGTCGAACTCGGCCACCTGCGTCACGAGGTGCAGCAGGTAATCCGGGTCGTTCAGCGCCCAGAGCGCGATGGCCCGGGCGGACTGACAGGTCGGATTGGCGCCCTGCCCGACGCCCAACGGCTGCCCGAGCACCTGAAGCACACCGGCCAGCAATTGCGTCTCGGGCGAGACGGCAGGTCCGAACCCGAGCGCGAGACGGTCCCGCGCCGCGCCGCGCAGGCGGAGCGACAGTTGCCGTTCCAGCGCCGGAACCATCGGCGCGTGATGCAGGGTGCCGCGTTCAAGCAGCATGGCGAGGCCGTAGGCGGCCTGCGGCGTGGCCGGCGTCACGGCGCTGCGCACCAGCTTCTCGATCACGCCGCGGTAGTGCCGCCAGCAGTCAAGGCCGGTGGACCCGAGGCCAAGCGCCTCCGGGATCAGGGGCCGCTGATCGAAGTCCAGCGCCCATGTCAGGAAAGCGGCGTGGTAGTCGGAGACCAGCCCCGTGTCGTGCATCGCGCGGGCAAACCCCATGGCCTCACGCGAGAGACCGGCGTCGTCGGCGACCGATATGCGGTCGAGGTAGACGGCAAGGCCCGGATCGTCACGCGACGCCGTCGTGGGGCCGAACAGGGCACTGACCAGACGCTCCGCGCCGAGGCGGGTGCTGCCGGGCCCGGTGCCGTTCTCGTTCAGGGCGACAGCGATCTGGGCGATCATGTCCTTGACCACCCCCACCTGCACCGAGCGCTGCTCCAGCAGGCGCCAGATCTCGGACACGAGCACGCTGAGAACGTCGTTCAGCCCGATATGGTCCGCTATGTGCCGCAGCACCCGGCATTTCACCTCGTGCCGCGCACCGAGCCCCCGGGCCGCTTCGTCCGGCACCCCGAACAGGTCCTTCAGGTTCAGCGCAAGCACCTGTGTCAGGAAGTGCCGCGCGCCGTCCTGATGCAGGTTGCCATGCCTGGCCTCGCCCTTCGCCACGGCCAGGAACCGCGACAAGCTGGCCGCCTCCAGCGCCTGGAACGCGGGGTCTTCGGACACCAGCGTCCCACCGACAAGTTGCGGCAGGAGCGCCTCGGGCCGGTCCCAGTCGGAACCGACGAACAGCCCAGCTGCGTCCATGCGTGCCGCCCGTTCGCGCACCACCCCCAGCCCGCCGGGCTGGGCGATGATGCGGCCAAGAACGTCGAGCACGGGGCCTTGGTAGCGGGCCTTGGCAAAGGGCCGGGCCCGCTCCAGCCGTTCAATCGCAAGATCAAGCGTACCGGACAAGCGCGCCAGCGCAGCGCTGTCGTCCCCGGTCTGCCCGTCCGCGGAGGACGCGTTTCTGAGGTTCATCAAACGTAATAATCCAGCTCTTCCTGCTTCTTCAGAAGGTCTCGCAACTCGTGCGGGTTGTCACCGAAGAAATAGGCCAGCCCCCAGTGCGTGCCGAACGCGGACCGTTTGGCCACCTTCTGCTCGCGCGGATCGGCCAGTTCGTGAAATTCGAAGTACGGGTGGTTCGCCGTATCTTCGGGGATCTCCAGACGGCTGACCACGCGGCGGCGCGGATAGACGCCGAAGCATCCGGCGTGGCCCTTGGCATCGACGATCTCCTTCGGAAAGAAGGCGTCGAGCTCCTCCTGCGTGGTCTTCGGATCGAAGGCCACCACCAGCCCCTGGTACCCGTTGAAGCCGTAGGCCCGTTCGATCAGCTCCAGCGCGTTGAATCCCGGCGGACGGTACGCGACCTCGCCGAAGTACAGCTTGTTGTCGCTGGTAAGGAAATACTCCGGGTGGATGAAGCCGAAGTCGATGTCGAACACCTCGATCAGCTTCTCGATCTCCTCGGTGATCCGTTCGCGGTGTGCTTCGAGCTCCGGCGTGGCGGGCACGAAGACCGAGTAGCCCAACGTGACGTATTCCGAGATGTTCAGGAACTGCACCTTGCCGTTCTTGATCCACGCCTCGACCGCGAATTCCCAACCGTCAAGGTGGCTTTCCAGCAGCGCCGGAAATTCCTCGTCGGGGATGTTGTCGACGTCCTCGGGGGTGCGGATCACCCGGTGCCCGGCGGTGCCGGACTTGTCGAAGGCCTTGAAGTGGATCGGATCGTTCGGATCGCCGTCCAGCTTCAGCAGCGTCTGGTTGACCCGCTTGAGGAACCGGATCACGTCACCGCGGTCGTGCGCCTCTTCGAAGACGCCCACCCGGATGCCGCCCAGCTGCGCGCGGCGCTTCATCAGCGACTTGTCGCGGAACAGCATGGCCTGCCCCAGAAGGCGCGGGTTCTTCATCAGCACCGCATTGATCGCACCGGCCCATTCCACCGTCTCCTCGAAGATCGGGATGGCCACGTCGACGCCCATGTCGTCAAGCCGGTGCGCCAGCTCGTGCGAGCGTTCGTTCAGACGGTCGAAGTCCCACGGGACAAAGGGAATGTCGTTCTGCTTGCAGTAGTCCTCGGCCCAGGGCGGAGCGACGACAACATACCGGCGGTCGAAGCGGTCGACCGCGTCAATGGCGTTCAGGCTCCAGCCGAGCAGGGCGACATACCCTTTATCCGGGTTCTTGTCAGTCATTGCATATCCTTTCATCAGGCAGACCAACAGGGACGAGCGCGCGTCCTGTCCGCTCGCGGACTAAGGGAAGGTCCTGTTACGGGAGATGCGACCCCGGCGAGCTGATCTGCGTCGGTTTCAAGTTAAGAGGTTAGCCCGCCGCGGACCGATTTCAACCGGGTCACGCAAGACAAGCCGATCCGCGGGCGCAGGGCACCCGCCTGTAACGCAGGGATGGAGGACGGGGTCAGAGCAGGTTTCTGAGCGGCCCGTCGGCGCTGATCGTCTTGGAGCCGTCGGGCTCTTCAAGGACGTCGAGCCATGCCTTTTCGTCGTCGATCTCGACGAAAAAACGCCATTCGTCCTGTTCGATCATGGCAATGGCTTCCTCGGTCGAGAGCCGCCACTGCGACTTGCCGAAAAAGGATTTGCGGACGCCTCCGATCGCAAGGAGCTGTGCGCCATTGTCCGCAACCTTTGCCCATGTCACTTGAGCTGGTGCAGCCATAGTGTTCACCACCTTTCTACCTTAAGGATAGCGCAAGATTGCCGCCGGGGAAACAGTCAAGGCTTAGTTAACTGTAATCGCTCACTAAATCCTGGATGGACGGCGCCGTGACCATGGGACTTTTGGAGATTCGGCGGCTCGCCGGTACTTTCATTCGGTGCCTGCAGTATTGCCCCGACGCAGGCGCCCATCGGCTTTCCATGCGATCCCCCGTCAGCGGCATTCGCCCGCCAGAGATCGCCGCCATGGCGCAAAAGAACCGAGGCGCGCCGAAGTTGGCCGTTAACGCTTTCGTGAGTTGCTACCGCCCGCGGGCGCGGGCATCGATTTCCACATGGTGAAGCGTGTTCTCCTCGTTCTGCTTCTCGGCCTGACCGGCCTGATGGTCGCGATCTCTCCGGTCGCGGCCCAAATCGCGTCCGACCGTGCGATCTGTGCACCGCAGGTGCAGGCACAGGTCGAGGAAATGCGCATGGTTCACCACGGCCATCAGGGCCACGTAACGCCGCCGGACGACACAGCAGCCCAGGAGCAGAAGTCCGATACCGCGCTGTTCAGTTGCTGCGATCACGGCTGCGTCCTCGACATCTCCAACCTGCCGGACACGGACGCAAAAACCGTGTCCGAGACGCGGGTGCCCGCGGACTGGTCCGTGCTCGACCGCGCCGACCTGACGGGACCCATCGGTCTGCGTCGTCCTCCGAAGGCCTGATCTTCCCGCCACGGGTGTGCGTGCCGCGCCCTGACTGAAGATCCCTTCGGAGTCATTCCATGAAATACCGTTTCGCGGCGCTTCTGCCGCTGGCGCTTGCGGGCTGTGCACAGCCTCTGGCGTTGCCCGAGGCCGGTGCGCTGATCCGCGCCGCCGATCCGTCCACCGCCACCGCCGCCCAACCGGGGCCGAGTGTCGGCTACACCGCCTACCCCATCGCCGAGCCGCTCGACTGGCGCCAGCTCAACGACGCGCAGGCGCCGGGAGGTGGCACATGAAGCATGTGATCGCGCTGGCCGGGCTGGCGCTGCTGACCGCCTGTGCCGATACGGCGACCGTGAAGGGCGCCTCCGACCCACAGGCCGGCTTCGCCTTCGTCGCCGATGGCACCAACCGTTCGACGGGCGCAAAGGCCGCCTGGGCGCAGACCGCCGCCGATGTGGCCGCGAACGAGGCGCGCGCCAGGGCGCTGGTCGCGGGCAAGACCATCGGGCCGGACACCGCCGTACAGGTCGCCTTGATGAACAATCGCGGGTTGCAGGCGGCCTATGCCGACCTGGGTCTTTCGGCCACCGACCTCTGGGAAACCGCGCTGGGGCCGCGGCCGAGCCTCGAACTGTCGCTCAGCGGCATCGGCGAGGCCGGTCTGGCCCGCTCGCTCGAGGCGAGCGTCACCGGCGCCATCCTCGACCTGGCCACGCTCAAGCCGCGCACACGCATCGCCGAGACGCACTTCCGCCAAGCGCAGCTTGAGGCGCTGGCCGAAACGCTTGCGCTGGCCGCCGAGACGCGCATGGCGTGGATCGACGCCGTGGCCGCATTCGAGGCGTCGTCGCTGATCGCGCGGGCGCAGGGCACGGCAGAGGCCGCCTCCGAACTCGCAGCCGAACTGGGCCGCACCGGTGCGATGAACCGCGCCGACCAGGCGCGCGAGCATGTGTTCACCGCGGAACTCGCTGCCGAACGCGCCGAGGCCCGGCTTGAGGCGCAGCTTGCGAAGGAGAAGCTAACCCGCCTCATGGGGCTCTATGGCGCGAGCACCGATTTCTACGTGCCCGACCGCTTGCCAAGCCTGCCGGGCCGCAGACCGGGGCGCAGCAATGCCGAGGCGCTCGCCCTGCAACATCGCGTCGACCTCGCCATCGGCAAGCTCGAACTGGAGGCGATTGCGCAGGAATACCGCCTGACCAGCCAGACCCGCCGCATCGAGGGTGCGGAAGTCACAGCCGGTGCAGAAGTGGAACGCAGCGACGACAACGAAACCGAAGTCGCCCGCGTGCTGCAGGCCAGCCTGGAGATCCCGCTCTACGACACGACAAAGCTGACCTCGCGGCGGGGTGCACTGGAATATTCCCGCGCGGCGCATGAACTGGCGCAACACGCGGTCAACGCCCGGTCCGAGGCACGCTCCGCCCATGCGGAAGTCACCGGCACCTACAACATCGCGCGACACTGGCGCGACGAGGTGCTGCCCCTGCGCCGTGAAATCGACCGCGAGGCGCTGAAATCCTACAACGGCATGCTGACCTCGACCTTCGAGCTGATCGAGGACGCCCGTGACGGGCTGGAGGCACAGCTGTCCACCGCCGAGGCCAGGGCCGATTACTGGCGCGCCGAAGCCAACCTGAAAACCGTGATCTGGGGTCCGCCCGCTGGAGGTGACGAATGAACCGCCGTCAATTGCTGGCCGGTGGCGCTGGGGCCGTTCTGGCCTCTGCCGCCGCAGCCGAAACCCGTTTCCGTGATCTGCCCGAGGCAGCCTCGACCGACAGCCCCTACACGCAGGTGCCGCCACGGCCCGGCTCCGGCCCGGACTACAACCCGGTCGTGACGCTCAACGGCTGGTCGCTTCCCTGGCGGATGAATGGCAACGTGAAGGAGTTCCACCTCGTCGCGGAGCCGGTCGAGCGTATCATGGCCGACGGGATGATGGCCCGGCTCTGGGGCTACAACGGCCAGTCCACCGGCCCGACCATCGAGGCGGTGGAAGGCGAGCGCGTGCGCATCTACGTCACCAACCGCCTGCCGGAACACACCTCGGTCCACTGGCACGGGCTGATCCTGCCTTCGGGCATGGACGGCGTCGGCGGGCTGAGCCACCCCGCGATCCCGCCCGGCAAGACCTTCGTCTACGAGTTCGACCTGATCAAATCCGGCACCTTCATGTACCATCCCCACGCGGATGAGATGGTGCAGATGGCGATGGGCATGATGGGCCTTTTCATCGTGCATCCGCGCGATCCCGCCTTCATGCCGGTGGACCGGGATTTCGCCTTCCTGCTGGCGTCTTACGACATCGACCCCGGTACATACATCCCGCGCGTTGCGGAGATGACCGACTTCAACATGTGGACCTGGAACAGCCGGATCTTCCCGGACATCGACCCGTTGGTGGTGAACAAGGGCGACCGGGTGCGGGTGCGCTGCGGCAACCTCACGATGACCAACCACCCAATCCACATGCACGGCTACGACTTCGAGGTGACCTGCACCGATGGCGGCTGGGTGCCGAAATCCGCCCGCTGGCCGGAGGTCTCCATCGACATTCCCGTGGGCGCCATGCGCGCCTACGAATTCGATGCGATCCACGAAGGCGACTGGGCGATCCACTGCCACAAGTCGCACCACACGATGAACGCCATGGGCCACGATCTGCCGACCTTCATCGGGACGGACAAGACGCGCCTCACGCAGATGATCCGCCGCCAGCAGCCGGGTTACATGCCCATGGGCACGGCGGGCATGGCCGATATGGGCGAAATGTCCATGGAACTGCCCGACAACACCGTGCCGATGATGACCGGCTGGGGGCCGTTCGGCCCGCTCGAAATGGGCGGCATGTTCTCGGTGGTGAAGGTGCGCGAGGGCATCGCGCCGGACGATTACTCCGACCCCGGATGGTATCAGAACCCTCCGGGCACCCAGGCCTGGGAATGGACCGGAGAACTGCCCGAAGAGGTGCGCCAGAGCAGCGCCGCCACGGTCATCACCCCCAAGAGTCACCTCAACCACGATCACTGATCCGGGCCCCTGCCCGGCACTGACCCCAAGCCCCCGCGAAGGGGCAAACACCTGAAAGGAAACGCGTATGAAAACCCTCAAGGCACTTGCAATCGCCCTGCTCACCGTGACCGCGCCCGCTTCGGTCGCTCTGGCCGAAAGCCATATGGCCATGCCGATGAGCCAGGGCACGATCACCAAGATCGACACCAAGTGGAAGAAGGTCACCATCGACCACGGCCCGCTGGAAAACCTCGACATGCCGGCGATGAAGATGGTCTTCGACTATGCGGACGGCATGATGGAAGGCCTGAGCGAAGGCGCTACGGTGTCCTTCGTCGCCGACCGCGTGAACGGCAAGCTGACCGTCACCGAGATCACGTCCGAGTGATCTTGCGGCCTTCGGGCCGCCCTATTGCGCTGGATCAAGGTCTATGGCCCGGGTCCGGCGCATACTGGAGCCATAACAAGAAGACCGAAGGAGGTCGCCATGAGATGGTTCGCAGTTCCGATGATGTTGCTTGCCCAACCGGCCCTTGCCGACCGTGGTGAGGTGTACGGTTACATGATGGACGGTTACGGCCACGGCATCGGCATGATGTTCGGGCCGGTGCTCTGGCTGATCGTGCTGGGGCTGGTCGTGGCCGGTGTGGTCTGGTTCGTCCGGCAGCCCGGCAATGCCATGGCCCAGAAGGCGCCCGGCGATGCGCTGGCCGAACTGGACATGCGCTTGGCGCGTGGTGACATCGACGCCGAGGACTATGCCGCCCGCAAGAAACTGCTGGCAGGCTGAACGGTTCGATCCGGTAGCAAGGTCAGGGACGCGCCCCGCCGCAAGGACGGGGCGCGTATCCTTATTTGCGGAACTGCGAGTGGCACGCCTTGCAGGTTTCGCCAAGCTGGCCCAACGCAGCGCCGAGGTCGGCCTCGGACTGGATGGTCCCGGCAAGCTTCTCTGCCGCATGCTCGGCATCTGTCGCCCGGGACGAGAACGTCTCCCAGTCTTCCCAGATCACCGGCAGGGCCTCCGATTTCGGGTCCTCCGCGCGCACCTCGAACATGGAGACGATCTGCGCCGACTGTGCGGCGATCTCGTTCAGGGCGCTGTTGGCCGCGTTGGCGTCGAAAGCCATCTGGCCTTTTGCCATGGCCCCCACGAGCTTCATCTGGTCGCCGATGGTCTCCATGACCATCATGCGCGCCATGACATCCTTGTTCTCGACCCCGCCATGCGCCAGCGCCGCGGTGCCTAGCGCGATCAATGCGATTGCCAGTTTAGCTTTCTTCATGTCAGTCCCTCGTTGGTTTTTTTAAGTCACGTTTATCCAGGTGGTCATGCCCGATGCGGCATGGGCGAGCATGTGACAGTGGAACAGCCACTTGCCCGGGTTGTCGGCGGTGAAGGCGATCTCAAGCGGTTCGTCCGGCACGCTGAGGATGGTGTCGCGCAGCGGACCGAAACTGCCGTCGGCGCGGACCTCACGGAAGTGCATGCCATGCAGGTGCATCCCGTGCGGAAAGGCCGTGCGGTTCTCGAGCCTGATGCGCAGCACCTCGCCCAGGGCAAGGTCGGCAAAAGGCGTTTCCGTCCGCCCCGCCTGCCCTGCGAGCGCCCAGAACTGCCCCTTCTCGATCAACGCGCGGAAGCCAAGGCGCTCTCCCTCGAACATGGCGCTTTCCATGCCCGCCATAGCGCCGCCTTCCATCACCATGTCGAGGCTGCGGGCCTCTGACAGATCCGGCAGCGCGGTGCGCGGGTTGGCGGGCAAGGCCGCCGGCGCCGGGCGCGGGGTGGTGGCGGACTGGCCGGATACCTTGACCTCGGCCAGTGCCTCCCAGCTGTCGTCGTCCATCCACATGAGCAGGCCCGCGGGCGCGCCTTCGTCCGCGGTGATGTCCACGATCAGATCGGCGCGCTGCGCGGGGGCAAGGACGATCTCGTCGCTCACCTCTTCCGGGGCATCCAGCGGCATCCCGTCGAGCGCGACGGTCCACCCCCTCATCCCCTGCAGGCGCAGTACGAATATCCGCGCGTTGGCGGAATTGATCAGGCGCAGGCGCAGGCGTTCATGCCGCTTCGCGGTCAGGGCAAAGTCGTATCGGCCATTCACCCCGACCAGGTTCCCGGTACGTCCGCCATGGCTCATCATCATCGGATGGTTGAAGGGCTCGACAAAGCCGCCGGTGTCCGGGTCGAGCAACCAGTCGCCCAGCATCAGCACCTCGTCACGGTCCACGTCAGGGGCGTCCGCCTCTTCGACGATCAGCGCGCCGGACAGGCCGCGCGCCACCTGCTCCATGGAGTTCGTGTGCGCGTGGTACCAGTAGGTCCCGGCGTCCGGCAGCGTGAAGTCGTAGTCGAAGGTGCCACCGGGCGGCACGGCCTCCTGCGTCAGCCCCGCGACCCCGTCCATGGCGTTGTCGATGCGGATGCCGTGCCAGTGCACGGAGGTCGGCACATCGAGTTCGTTGACCAGCTGCCGCTGCAGCCGGTCGCCCTGCCCCATACGGATCGTTGCTCCCGGTATGGTACCGCCATAGGACCAGACCGGGGTGGCGGGATAGCCGTCCGGTGCCAGTTGCACGCTGGCCTTCTGCGCGACAAGCGTATCCGTCGCCCCCCATGCGGGCCGGGCCAGCATCGTCCCGGCAAGACCGGCGCAGAAAGCGCGCCGGCCAATCGAAAACCCTGTCATGTCAGTTGATCCCGTTGGCCCGTTGAAGCTCTCGAACGTAGGTCACGATTCCCGCGACGTCCGCCCGTGTCAGCCCCTCTTGCGCAGGCATGTTGCCGAACCGCCAGTGATGGGCGCGCACGCCCTGCTGCACGGCGAGGAAGAACGCCATGTCACCATGGTGCGAAGGTTCGTAGATCTTGTGAACAAGCGGCGGACCGAAGCCGTCCTTGCCAGCGGCGTTCTTGCCATGGCACGCGGCGCAGACCGCGTCGAAGGCCTGCTTGCCCACCTGTGCCTCGGCCGAGAGGGTCTCAGGCAGGGTGACGGAAACGATGGCCGCGCCTTCGGTCGCCGTGTCCGTCGTTTCCTGCGAATTGGTCTGTGTCGTGGTCAGGTATGCACCGATGGCGACTGCAGCGACAGCCGCACCAGCGAAAGCGATCTTTTTCATTTCAGTATCCTGAGTGGCACGGGGGACGGGCCCGCGTGCGGTATTCGACATTTCGGGCGAAAGGCCCGCGGTTCAGTCGATCTCAGGCACGCGGAGGGGGAAGATCGCGCTCCGGGCTGCGGTGGCGGCCCGTGACAGACGTGGGCCTGTCGTGCAGGTAGCGGAAACTGCCGTTCAAAGCCGTCTCATGCTCCACCGGCAGCATCGCAAGGGCGCCGCCGGTCACATGGTGGCAGTCGGGCATGGCGTCCGCCTGGTCCGCCCTGGTCGTCTCATGATGGCTGTCGGGACAGTCCGGGCAATCGTGGACATGATCCACGATCCCGCCCGCCATATCGGCAGAGGCCACCTGAGGCAGGCTCACCAGCAGGATAGCGACGGCAAGCGTCAGGACACCTGCGACGCACAGCATGCGCCGCACGGCGGCTGCGCTGTCCCTGCACGTCTTTTGCCCTGTTGCCATCAGGCCTGCCATGAACTGCCTCCTCGGTGGTACTGAACCCCGAACCCGGTTGATGATACAATCAATCTGTCGTGAACGTCAAAGTTTCGCCGCCCGAAGCCGCAAGGCATTGCCGATGACCGACACAGAGGACAGGCTCATCGCCGCCGCCGCGACCATCGGAGACAGCAGTACGCCGAGGAACGGGTACAGAAGCCCCGCCGCCAGCGGGATGCCCGCGGTGTTGTAGACGAAGGCGAAGAACAGGTTCTGCCGGATGTTGCGCATCGTGGCCTCCGCCAGCCTGCGGGCACGGACGATGCCGGTCAGGTCGCCCTTCACCAGCGTCAGGCCCGCGCTTTCCACCGCCACGTCGGCCCCGGTGCCCATGGCGATGCCCACGTCGGCCTCGGCGAGCGCGGGCGCATCGTTCACCCCGTCGCCCGCCATGGCGACAGACAACCCCTCCCCCTTCAGACGCCGCACGAGCGCGCCCTTGTCCTCGGGCGAGACACCAGCGTGCACCTCGTCGATGTTGAGCTCCCGCGCGACGGCCTGCGCGGTTGCCTCAGCGTCGCCAGTCGCCATGACGATCCGCAGCCCTGCCTCGTGCAGCGCACGGATGGCATCGGGCGTGGTCTTCTTGATCCGGTCGGCCACCGCGACCAGCCCGGCGGCGCGACCGTCGACGGCCACGAACATGGCGGTCTTGCCCTCGGCCTGCATGGCCTTCGCCCGATCCGAGGGAAGGTCCTCGACCCCGAGATCCCGCATCAGCGCAGCGTTCCCCAGCGCGACCTTCCGGCCATCGACGGTGCCGGTCACACCCTTGCCGGTGATGGCCTCGAAATCGGTGCTGTCCCTGCGCGGTGCATCCCGATCCTCGGCGCCCTTCACGATGGCCTCGGCCAGCGGGTGTTCCGAGCCACGCTCCAGCGCGGCGACCAGCGACAGGAACTCCTCCCCGTCCATGTCCTGCGGTTCGACGTCGGTCAGGGTCGGCTTGCCTTCGGTCAGGGTGCCGGTCTTGTCGACGATCAGCACGTCGACCTTGGCAAAGCGTTCCAGCGCCTCGGCATCGCGGATCAAGACGCCCGCGCCAGCGCCGCGTCCGGTCGCCACCATGATCGACATGGGCGTTGCCAGACCCAGCGCACAGGGGCAGGCGATGATAAGGACCGACACAGCCGCGACAAAGGCATAGGACAGCGCCGGAGACGGGCCGAGCGCCCACCAGGCCACAAAGGCCAGCACGGCCGCGACCACCACAGCCGGGACAAAGTACTCCGCCACGCGGTCCGCCATGCCCTGGATCGGCGCCCGCGACCGCTGCGCGCTGGCGACCATCTGGACGATGCGGCTGAGCGTGGTGTCGTCGCCCACGTCCTGTGCCTCCATCAGGAAGCTGCCAGTCTTGTTCAGCGTGCCGCCGGTGACCGCATCGCCTTCGGTCTTCTCGACCGGCACGGGTTCGCCCGTGATCATGCTTTCGTCGACCGAAGAGCGGCCTTCCGTCACCACGCCGTCCACAGGAACGCTTTCACCCGGACGGACGCGAAGGATGTCGCCAGAGCGCAGGTCGTCCAACGGCACGTCCTCTTCGCTGTCGCCCGTGACACGGCGGGCGGTCTTGGGCGCGAGGTCCATCAGCGCCCGGATCGCGTCGCCGGTACGCTCCCGCGCGGCCAGTTCCATCACCTGACCGATCAGCACGAGCACGAGGATCACCGCCGTCGCCTCGAAATAGACCGGCGTCATGCCCATGCCGTCCCGCACCTGGTCCGGCAGAAGGCCGGGGACCAGCAGCGAGATGATGGAAAACAGGTAGGCCGCCCCGGTGCCGAGCGCGATCAGCGTCCACATGTTCGGGGACCGGTTCACGACAGAGGCCCAGCCGCGCTTGAAGAAGGGCCTGCAGACCCAGACCACCGGCGTCGCCAGCGCGAACTGCACCCAGCCGAACAGCCCGTGACCGAACCAGCGGTCGAAGGGAAGGCCGATGTGCGTGCCCATTTCGAGGATGAAGACCGCCAGCGCCAGCGGCGCGGTGATCCAGAGCCTGCGCTTGAAATCGACGAATTCCGGGTTGGGGCCGCTGTCTGCCGACGGCGTCATCGGCTCCAGCGCCATGCCGCATTTCGGACAGTCGCCGGGATGGTCCTGCACGATCTCGGGATGCATAGGGCAGGTGTACTGCGTGCCCTTCGGCATGGCCTCCGGCGCAGGGCGGTCGCCCAGGTACGATTCGGGATCCGCGTCGAACTTCGACTGGCAGCGTTCGGAGCAGAAGTAATGCCGCTGGCCCGCGTGCTTCGACATGTGCGCGGCCGAGGCACGGTCGACCTCCATGCCGCACACCGGATCGGTGGCGGTCAGGTAAGCCTCCGGCTCTGCTACGAATTTCTTGCGGCACCCGTCCGAGCAGAAGTGATACGTGTGCCCGTCGTGGTCCGCCTTGGGCTTGTCCGCCTGCGGATCGACCGTCATGCCACAGACGGGATCGCGGGTGACCTTCTTGGAAGGGTGGTGGTGTACGTGCGCCTCTGCCATGTCCGATCCTCCGGCTTCGGGTTCAAGATGGACCATACAGATGAGGCTTCCAGTCACTGGAAGGTCAAGGGCAATTATGACACCGCGTATCGGCCGCGTGCGATCCGGGTGATCCGCCCCTCGGACAGCAGGTCCGCCAAGGCACGAGAGCACGCCTCCTGTGTCAGCCCGATGCTCGCCGCCAACGCCGTGACCGTGTCCGGCTGGCCAAAGCAGGTCAGCGCCGCAAACGTCCGCTCCCGCGCGGCGCGGATCGACATGATCTGGGTCCTCAGCCGTTCCTCGCGGACCTGTAGCGCCAGCCGCGCGACGAAGGCTTCTGCGAAGTCCGCATCGTGTCTCAGGTAGTCGCGGATCACGGTCCCCGCGACCTGCACGCCCCGCGCCGGGGACAGGGCCACGCAGTCGCAGTGGTAGGCGTCCGCGAAGATGCTCGCCTCGGCCAGCGTCTCGCCCGGACCGGCCTGCGCGATCGTCACCCTGTGGCCGTCCTCGGTCACGCGTACCAACGCGAGCCGCCCGGCATCCACACGCAGCATCGCCGTGCCAGCTTCCCCGTTCCGGAAAACATGGGTGCCTGTCTCGACCTGGAACGCCTTCAGACGGCCGGGCGGCAAAAGGGCAAACGGGTCGTCAATCATGATCGTGATCATAACCCTTGCCCGTTTCCTGCGATAGTATCCATGGACATGCGAACAGGAGATCCCGATGAAACCGCTTGCCATCTTGCTGACATGCCTGCCCTTGGCGGCGAACGCGCAATCCCACGCCGGGCATGACATGCATGCGCCGTCCGCCGCTCCGAAGGAAGCAGGCCAAGGCGGTTTCGCGGCGCTGGCGGAGATCACCGACCTCCTCCGCGCCGATCCGACGACCGACTGGTCTCGGGTGGACCTGGGGCGGCTGCGCTTGCACCTGCAGGACATGGACCAGTTGGTGACCGAGCTACAGGTGAGCGAGAATGACGTGCCGGAGGGCCTGCAGGTGACCATTGACCTAGCGGGTCCCGCCGCCGGGGCAGCCCGTCGCATGGTGCCCGCCCACGGCCCCGTCCTCGCGGCAGAGACCGGCTGGAACAGCGACGTGACCGTCGGTGAAGACAACATCGTCTGGGCCGTGACCGATGCGGCGGCAGCGGACCAGATCCGCGGTCTGGGGTTCTTCGGCCTCATGGCCACAGGCAACCACCATCCCGCCCACCATCTGGCCATCGCCAAGGGCGGTTCGCAGGATGCCCATTCGGGTCACTAAGGCTTGGCGCAACGCGTCGAGGACCTGTATGCGGGCAAGCCAGTGATCATCGGCCTGCCCGCGGCCACCCCCTCCGGTCAATGGCATAGGCCGGCCGCCGCACCGCCAGGAATCACTCCGACCCGTTGCTGTCGCGTTTTTCGCGGGCTGCCTTCAGGCGCGCCATCTTTTCGGCGCGCTCTTCGGCCTCGTCTTCCAGAACGCGCCTGGCGTTCGCAGTGGTTTTGTCGATCGCCGTGACCACATCCGCAGGCTTCGGCTTGGCGGCGGCCACGCTGGATTTCAGGGGATCGTCAGCGTCGACGTCCTTGGCGGGTTCGCCCGTAAGGCTTTCTCTGGACGATGTCTTCAAGCGAGCGCCAGGTTGCTGGCGGACTCGCGGCCATCGCGGCCGGTTTCGACGTCGAAGGTCACCTTCTGGCCGTCATCGATGCGGGTAAGGCCCGCACGCTCGACGGCAGAGATATGCAGGAAAACGTCCCTGCTGCCCTGTTCGGGTTCGATGAAGCCGAAGCCCTTGCTGGCGTTGAACCACTTGACGGTGCCGTTGGCCATGTCCGTTTGCTCCTTCAAAATGCTGACCGCAGAAGTGCGGCAGTCCGGAATACAGTTGATCCAAGTCGATCAACCGACGCCGGACAGACGGCAGCAGCGTTTCGAAGAGAAAAAACTAAGCTCCCCGTCCATGAGGCTTATGGCTTGAAATTACAACGATTCTTGTACGGCGATCACGGATGCGGACAAGCCGGTTGCATCGTCCGGCCACCTGCGCCGCCATCCGTTTGCGGCCCGTGTCGCAAATTGTTTCGCCCCAACCGCCACAACCGCTATACAGCACCACGGCCGTCGCCCCGCAGGGCGTCCGCGCCGTTCAAGCAAGACCACGAGGGTGAGGCAGCGTTGAAGAAGTTCGGTCTCGATGCCACGGACATCCGTATCCTGAGCGCCGTTCAGAGCCATGGGCAACTGAGCAAGACCCGCCTGTCCGAGATCGTCAACATTTCGGCGACGCCCTGCTGGGCGCGTCTCGACCGGCTGAAGGCGGCGGGGTTCATTCGCGGATATTACGCCGACGTGGCGCTCGACCGGGTGTGCGACTTCACGCAGGTCGTGGTGACCGTCTCGCTGACCACGCATCGCAAGGCCGACTTCGACCGGTTCGAGGCATGGGTCGGGCGGCAGGACGAGATCGTCGACTGCATCGCGACGGGCGGCGGCATGGACTACGTGATGCGGACGATCTGCCCGACGCTGACTGCGTTTCAGGCGCTCATGCAGGACATGCTCGAAGCGGACATCCCCGTGGACCGCTACATGACCTACATTGCGACTCGGGTGGTGAAATCCGGGCGGCCCAACATCGCCAAACTGGCCAGTTCCGCGCCGCGCGACCGAACGGTCTGACGAAGGTATCGTTTTCAGCCTGAACGGTCCGCGACAGGGCCCTATTTTGGTCCGCTGCCGCAGGGTTTCGCCGCCTAAATAAGCGTCATCTTCCACCGTGTCCCGGGCCGCCAGCCCGGTTCCAGCAAGGGCGCAAACGATGCACGCAGACGAGTTCGGCTTTGGCACTCAGATCCGGAAATCCCCCTACTTCGACGCCACGGTGCGGTGGGGCGCAAAGGGGTTTTCCGTTTACAATCACATGTATATCCCGCGCGACTTCGGCGATCCGGAGCAGAACTTCTGGAACCTCGTCAACGACGCGATCCTCTGTGACGTGGCTGTGGAACGCCAGGTCGAGATCACCGGCCCGGACGCGGCCCGCTTCGTCCAGATGCTGACCCCGCGCGATCTGTCCAAGATGGCCGTGGGCCAGTGCAAGTACGTGCTCATCACCAATGCCGAAGGCGGCATCCTCAACGATCCGATCCTGCTGCGGCTGGCCGAGAACCACTTCTGGATCTCGCTTGCCGACAGCGACATCCTGCTGTGGGCGCAGGGCGTCGCGGTGCACTCCGGTCTCGATGTACAGATCTGCGAGCCCGACGTGTCGCCGCTGCAGCTTCAGGGGCCGAAGTCGGGCGCGATCATGCAGGCGCTCTTCGGTGACGACATCCTGAGCCTGAAATACTACTGGCTGCGCGAGCTGAACCTCGACGGCATCCCGCTGATCGTGTCGCGCACCGGCTGGTCGAGCGAGCTGGGCTATGAGCTGTATCTCCGCGACAGCGCCCATGGCGATGCGCTGTGGGAACGGATCATGGCCGCCGGGCTGGAGTTCGGCCTGAAACCGGGCCACACCTCCTCGATCCGCCGGATCGAAGGCGGCATGCTGTCCTACCACGCCGACGCCGACATCCACACGAACCCCTATGAACTGGGGCTCGACCGGCTGGTCAACCTCGACATGGAGGCCGAGTTCATCGGCAAGGCGGCGCTGAGGCGCATCCGCGACGAGGGCGTGAAACGCTGCCAGGTCGGCCTGATCATCGACGCCGATCCGCTGAAAGGCCCGAACACGACCTTCTGGCAGATCAATCGCGATGGCGTCGAGGTCGGCAAGGTGACCTCCGCGGTCTACTCCCCGCGGCTCGAGCGCAACATCGCCCTTGCCATGGTCACGGTGGAGCACGCCCACCTCGGGATGCAGATCGAGGTTCTTCTGCCCTCCGGCCCCTCCATGGCGACGGTGGTGGAGCGTCCGTTCTACGATCCCAAGAAATCGCTGGCTGCGGCGTAAGGCAGGTCCATGTCCGATCTCGCCATCGACCTGCACTGGCAGCGCGGCGGCCCAGCCCTGCTGCCCGGCCAGTATTCCGCCGCGCACCGGGTGTCCTACGGCACCCGGTACGACATCGATGTGGATGCCGCCCCCGACTGGGGCGGCGATCCCGACCACACCAACCCGGAGCAGGCGCTGGCCTCTGCCCTTTCGAGTTGTCACATGATGACCTTTCTCGCGCTGGCGGCAAAGGCGGGCTGGCCGGTGGCGGGATACTCCGATCACGCGGTGGCCTTCCTGGGAAAGAACCCCCGGGGGCAGATGTCCGTCACGCGCATCGACCTGCACCCGGTGGTGCGCTTCGACCATGGCTTTGCCGTCACCGACGAGGCCATGGCGCAGATGCAGGACCGCGCGCACCGCTACTGCTTCATTGCCAACACGCTGGCCGACAGCGTGGAAATCCACATCCGCTGAAAAGGGGCGACGCCCGTGTCCACGATCCTGCTGCGCGACCTCGATGCCGATGGCGTCCTGCGCCTGACACTCAACGACCCGGCAAGGCGCAACGCACTGTCGGAGGCGATGCTGACGGAGCTGGGCACAGCCTTTGCCGAGGCAGCCCGCAATTCCGCCGTACGAGTGATCGTGCTGGCCGCCAATGGCCCCGCGTTCTGCGCAGGGCACGACCTGAAGGAGATGACGGCGGGCCGCGCCGCCGGAGACAGGGGGCGTGCCTATTTCACGAGGGTGCTGACCCAATGCTCGGGCGTCATGCAGGGGATCGTCACCTGTCCGAAGCCGGTCATTGCCGAGGTCACGGGCATCGCCACCGCCGCCGGTTGCCAGCTTGTCGCCAGTTGCGATCTGGCGATCGCCGCCGACACAGCGCGGTTCAGCACACCGGGCGTTCACATCGGTCTCTTTTGCTCGACCCCAATGGTGGCCCTGTCGCGCAACGTCGCGCACAAGCACGCGATTGAGATGCTGCTGACCGGCGACATGACCCCCGCCGCCCGCGCCGCGGAGATCGGCCTGGTCAACCGCGCGGTGTCCCCGGATGCCCTGCGCGAAGAGGTCATGCAGATGGCCCGCAAGATCGCATCGAAGTCCGCGATGACCCTCGCCACCGGCAAGCGCGCCTTCTACGCGCAGGCACAGATGCCGCTGGCCGAGGCCTATGACCATGCCACCCGGGTGATGGTCGAGAACATGCTGGCCCGCGATGCCGAGGAAGGCATTGGCGCCTTCATCGAGAAACGCGCGCCCCAATGGCAGGATGCCTGACCCATGTCGAACCCCTACAACACCGGACTGGACCGCAACCCGGCGAATTACCAGCCGCTGACACCGCTCGGTTTCCTGGAACGCGCGGCGCTGGTCTTTCCCGACCACACCGCCATCGTGCACGGCGCGCTCCGGCGCAGCTATGCCGCGTTCTACACGCGGTCCCGGCAACTGGCCTCTGCGCTGGTGCAGGCGGGCATGAGGCGCGGCGACACGGTCTCTGCCCTGCTCGCCAACACGCCCCCCATGCTGGAATGTCATTACGGCGTGCCCATGAGCGGCGCGGTTTTGCACGCGATCAACACGCGGCTCGACGCGGCGATCATCGCGTTCCAGCTCGACCACGCCATGTCGCGGCTGGTGGTCGTCGATGCCGAGTTCCTGCCGCTTCTCAATGAAGCGCTTGGCCTGGCCGCGGTCTCTCCAACCGTCATCGTCTATGACGACCCCGAATACGACGGCCCGCGCACCCCGGCAGACGCCACCGATTACGAGGCCTTCCTCGCCGGCGGCAATCCGGACTTCGCGTGGCTGCGTCCCGAGGACGAGTGGGACGCCATCGCGATCAGCTTCACCTCCGGCACCACCGGCGATCCGAAGGGCGTCGTGACCCATCATCGTGGCGCCTACCTTCTGGCGCAGGGCAACGCGCTGACCGCATCCATGGCCAAACATGCGGTCTACCTCTGGACGCTGCCGATGTTCCATTGCAACGGCTGGTGCTTTCCGTGGACCCTGTCGGCCATCGTCGCCACCCATGTCTGCCTGCGGCAGGTCCGCGCCGAACCGATATGGGCCGCACTGGCAGAGGAGAAGGTCACGCATCTGTGCGGCGCGCCCATCGTCATGTCGCTGATCATCCAGGCCCCGGACACCGAGAAGCGCGCGCTCACACACGACGTACAGTTTTTCACGGCCGCCGCGCCGCCGCCGGAGAAGCTGCTGGCCGAGATGAAGGACGCCGGGTTCGACGTGACCCACCTGTACGGGCTGACGGAAACTTACGGCCCCGCCGTGGTCAACGACTGGCACAGCGACTGGTCGGACCTGCCGCCGGCGAAACAGGCCCGGCTGAAATCGCGCCAGGGCGTGCGTTACCTCCCCCTCGAAGGGCTGGACGTGCTCGACCCCGACACGATGCAGCCCGTGCCGCGCGACGGCCAGACCATGGGAGAGGTCATGTTCCGCGGCAACGTCGTGATGAAGGGTTATTTCCGCAATCCCAAGGCCACAGACGAGGCCTTCAGGGGCGGGTGGTTCCATTCCGGCGACCTCGGCGTCGTGCATCCGGACGGGTACATCCAGCTCAAGGATCGCTCCAAGGACATCATCATCTCCGGGGGCGAGAACATCTCCTCCATCGAGGTCGAAGAGGTGCTCTACCGCCACCGCGCCGTGGCGGTCGCCGCCGTGGTCGCCATGCCGCACGACAAATGGGGAGAAACGCCCTGCGCCTTCGTCGAACTGGCCCCGGGCCATCACGCGGATCAGGACGGTCTGCGCGACTGGTGCCGGGCCTACCTCGCACACTACAAGGTGCCCGGTCGTTTCGTCTTCGGCAGGATCCCGAGGACATCCACCGGCAAGATCCAAAAGTTCAGCCTGCGCGACAAGGCCCGTGCGCTGGAAGACGCCTGAATCCGGTGCGCCGGGTTGACTGCTCCGCCAAAAGACTTCGGCACAGCCACAATCCATGGCAGAGTCCGCTCATTAGATTTCAAGGAAACGCATAGCGACACATTGAATACCAACTGAATAAAAAGGGAGGAAAGACCATGAACCTGAGACCCGACCCGACGTTCCACGCGACGCCGAGGCTGGCGATGGAGGCGCCGGCCGAGACACTGGCCTTCACGCTGATGCTGAGCCCCGACGGGTCGCAGCCCGATGGACTGGCCGTTGTCGACGTGGACCCCAAGTCCAAAACCTACGGCCAGATCGTCCATCAGGTCATCATGCCGAACAAGGGCGACGAGTTTCACCATTTCGGCTGGAACGCCTGCTCGTCCTCGCTCTCGCCGCTTTCGGGGCACGCCTTCCTCGAACGGCGCTACCTGATCATTCCCGGCATCCGGTCGTCGCGGATCTACGTGATCGACGTGAAGGAGCCGCTGAAGGCGAAGATCCACAAGATCATCGAACCCGAAGAGGTCTTTGCCAAGACAGGCTATTCCCGCCCGCACACCATCCATTGCGGCCCCGAAGGCATCTACGTCTCGACTCTCGGCGGCGGTGGCGCGGACGGCACCGACGGCCCTCCGGGCATCTTCATCATGGATTGCGAGACATTCGACATCCTCGGCCGCTACGAGATGGACCGCGGCGAGCAGGACAAGCACTACGATTTCTGGTGGAACCTGCCGCGCGACTACATGGTCTCGTCCGAATGGGGTCTGCCGCCGCAGTTCGAGAACGGCATCGTCGCCGAGGACCTGCTGTCCAACAAGTACGGGCACAAGATCCACTTCTGGAAACTGCGCGAACGCAAGAACGTCCAGACCATCGACCTTGGCGAAAACCACCAGATGGCGCTGGAAATCCGGCCTGCCCACGATCCGTCGAAGGACTACGGCTTCTGTGGTGTCGTGGTGGACACGACCAACCTTCAGGGATCGATCTTCACGTGGTGGCAGAAGGACGACGGCACCTTCGAGGCGAAGAAGACCCTGACCATCGACCCGCGCCCCGAAAAACCCGAGAACCTGCCGCCCCTGCTGAAAGGGTTCGAGGCCGTTCCGCCGCTGGTCACCGACATCGACCTGAGCCTCGACGACAAGTACCTCTACGTCGCCTGCTGGGGCCTGGGCGAGATGCACCAGTACGACGTCTCCGACCCGATGAATCCCAAGCTGGCGGGCAAGGTCGAGCTGGGCGGCATCGCGCGCGGCACGAAGCATCCATGTGGCAAGCCCTTTGCCTATGGCCCGCAGATGGTGGAGATCAGCCGGGACGGCAAGCGTGTCTACTGGACCAACTCGCTCTATTCGACGTGGGACGATCAGTTCTACCCGGACGACGAGGGCGGGCAGATGGTCATGGCCCACGTGGGCGAAAACGGCGGCCTGACCCTGGCGGAGGACTTCTACGTCGAATTCCCCAAGGGCTATCGCAGCCACCAGATCCGTCTTGAAGGCGGGGACTGCTCGACCGACAGCTTCTGCTATCCGTCCGCCTGAACATGGATGCACCAACCACCGCAACGGCCCTTTGGGGGGCCGTTGCCTTGTCCGGCCTCTACCACGGGGTCAATCCCGGCATGGGCTGGCCGCTGGCCGTCTCTGCCGCGCTGATGGATCGCAGCCGCCGCAGCCTCTGGCGGGCGCTGGGGGCGCTGGCCCTCGGGCACCTGCTGGCGATGGCCGCGATCCTGTTTCCCTTCGGTGCCCTCATGTTCCTTGCCGAATGGGAACGCGAGATCCAGATCGGCGCCGCGCTCCTCGTGATCGGCCTCGGGGTGTACCTGCTGTTCAACCGGCGCCACCCCCGTTTCCTGGCCCGCATTCCGCCGTCGCGGCTGGCGCTGTGGTCCTTTCTGGCCGCCATGGCGCATGGCGCGGGGCTGATGCTGGTGCCGATCTACCTCGGAATCTGCCGCACGGTCGAAACCGACGCCGGTCATGCGGCAGCGGCCGGCCTGATGACCGGAAACGCCGGCTTGGCTGCGCTGGTGGCGCTGGCCCACACCTTGGCCATGACCCTTGCCGGGGGCGCGTTCGCCTTTGCCGTCTATCGCTGGTTCGGCCTGAAGGCCCTGTCCCGCAGCTGGTTCAACCTCGACGTGGTCTGGGCGCTCAGCCTTGTCATGGTCGGCGGGATTTCCCTTCTGACGCTCCACTGAAGCACCACGCCCTCCACTGCCTATCGTCTGTGCCGGACGCATCCGATCGTGCCGACACCGGTCCGAGGTCGCTTGCAACCGCTGCACGCGGCTGTACGGTCGCGGCGCACCACAAGCTGACTGGCCGGTGTCGCATTGCTAGGATGTCGGGCGGCAATATCCTTTGGATGGCCATGAGCCAACCGACGCTTGGCCTCGTAGAACCAGCGGACATCCAGACCACGCGCAACGACCAAACGGACCGACGACACCGCGACATGGAAGCAGATCACGCCTCGAACAGACCCGCTGGCGGCCCGGCGACACAGGAGCAGACCTCGCGGGGGATCGCGTCCATCGCGCTCGAAGGCGACGTGGACACGCTGGACTTCACCTTCGTCGGGCTGCCGAAGGCGTCGATGCTGGCCTTCACCTCGGCGGTCGAGCCCCTGCGCATCATCAACCAGCTCGCAGGACGTCAGATCGCGCGCTGGCGATTGGTGACGCCGGACGGCGCGCCGCTGACCTTCTCGTCCGGGCTGAGCATGATGGCCGAAAGCCCGCCCCGCGACCTGCCGCGCCACACAAGGCTGATCGTCTGCTCCGGCACGGAACCGGAAACTTCGCTCTCCGACACGGTCACCGCGATGGTGCGCCGGGCATGGCGGCACGGACACATCGTCGGAGGCATCTGCACCGGCGCCTACACGCTGGCGGAGGCCGGGCTTCTGCAGGGCCGCCGATTCACCCTGCACTGGGAGAACACCGACAGCTTCGAGTTGCGTTACCCGAACCTCATGTCGACGCGGCAGCTGTTCGCCATCGACAACAACGTTATGACCTGCGCCGGGGGCACCGCCGCGACGGACATGATGCTGTCCGTGCTGAACGATCACTACGGCCCCATCGCGGCGAGCGTTGTCATGGAGATGTGCCTGCACCCGGCGATGCGGATGCCGGACGAGGCGCAGAAAGCCTCGCTGGCGTTTACCTTCGGAGTGCGCAACGCCCGCTTCCTCGCGCTGATCCAGGACATCGAGAACAGCGACAACTGGTTCGATACGATGGATACGCTTTGCGAGAAGCACGCCCTGTCGCGGCGGCAGATCGAGCGGCTGTTCAAGAAGTACACCGGCCATTCGCCCCAAGCCTATGCCAAGCTGCGGCGGCTCGACCATGCGCGCCTGCAACTGGCCACCACGAACATGTCGGTGCACGAGGTCGCGATTGCCTGCGGCTTCGAATCCGCCCGTGTCTTTGCGGTCAACTTCAAGAAACGCTTCGGCATGACGCCGACGGAATACACCGCGACCCAACGCAGATAGAGCCGCCCGTCCGGTCGGCAGAGCGTTTCACGCGCAATTCGCATCCGAAGCACGCAACGGGCGCTCGGCGACCGGATTGATTTCGCATGGATACGCCCCGGGTGAGCCTCTACGTTGCAAGGCAACCTAAATGATCCATTCGGCGGGGACCGGAGCCATGGAAAAGACCTTTCACATCGCGCAACGCCTGCTGTCGACCTATGACGAGATGCCGCGCGGCGAACGTCGGCTGGCTGACCTGCTGCTTGAGGATGTCGGCGTGCTGGGCTACCTGACAGCCAGCGATCTGGCGGATCAGGCCGGCGTGTCAAAGGCGACCGCAGCGCGGCTGTTCCGGCGCCTCGGCTATCACGGGTATCGCGACGCCCAGCGCGAGGTGCGCGAGAACAAGTCGACCAAGGCCGCCGCACCTGAGGTGCCTGCGCTCTCCGGTGGGTTCCTGTCACCGGGCGAATACCTGGACGCCGAGGTGAAGCACCTCGTGCGCACGTTCGAGACCCTGCCCGCAGAACAGATGTCGGAGGCGGTGGAGATCCTCTGCCGCGCCGCGAAACTCTGGGTCGTGGGCTTCGGCGAGGGCTATCCGCTGGCGCTGTTCGCGCGGGCGCTGCTGATCAAGGTATTCCCCGACATCCGCATGATCCCCCTCAGCGGCTTCCCCGTGCCGGAGGAATTCGCCTCGATCAATCCGGAGGACGCGGTGCTGGCCTTCGGCGTCGGCCGCCGGACGGACGAGTTCCGCAATGTCATCGGATCGTCGCGCCGCGCGGGCGCAAAGGTCATCCTCGTGACCAATTCCATCGCTGCCGGGGACAAGCGCGGCGCAGACCTGATCCTGCGCGGACGATCCGAGGGCCCCACGGTCTTCGGTTCGATGACCGCGCCGCTCAGCCTTGTCACCTACCTCTGTGCGCGCGTGGCGACCCGGACCGGCGATTCGGCACAGCGGCGTCTGGACCACATCGAATCGATTCATTCTCAATGGGCTGAAGAAAGCAGCAAATGAGAGTGTTGCGTTTTCATAAGTGAAAAGAATTGCCCGGAGCGATCCGCGCGAAAGAGTCACTTTTGAAAATCGCCATGTCGTTTATGAAACAATCCTTGCGCTGAAGAAGGTTCCGCACGGACCCTTGTCCTCATGTCGTTCCTCCAAGCGAGGCGACGCAACTCGATCTGACGGAGATGAGGACAATGGACGACACACGCAAAAGAAGACGCGGGTTACACGCGGCAACAGGGGGAATGATGACGGCTGCGCTGGCGCTCGGCGCGACCGCCGCCAGCGCTCAGGACCTCGTCTGGGCGCGCTACGGGGACATCGACAGCCTCGATCCGCACCGCGCGACAAGCACGCTTTCGATGCAGGTCTGGGACCAGATCTACGACACGTTGCTCGCTTTCGACATGGACGGCACCCCCGGCCCGAACATGGCGAAAAGCTGGGATGTCAGCGAGGACGGCCTCGAATACATCTTCACTCTGAACGACGGGATCCTGTGCCACGACGGCACCGCCTTTGACGCCAATGACGTGAAATTCACCGTCGACCGCGCCTTCGGCGACACGCCCAGTTTGACGAAGACAAGCTGGGGTCCGATCACCGACGTCACCGTCGAGGATCCGCTGACCTTCAAGGTCACGCTGGACAGCAAGTTCGGCGCCTTCCTCCCGTTCCTCGCCGACAGCTTCTCTTCGATGGTCTGCGACACCAACACCGCGGACACCTTCGGATCGACCACCGCCATCGGCACCGGGCCGTTCATCCTCGACGAATGGGTGAAGGGCAGCGAGATCGTCCTGTCGAAGAACCCCGACTACGTGAATTACGGCGAGCCGTGGGAGAACGAGGGCGCGCCTCACATCGACCGGCTGCTGATCCGCACCGTGCCGGAGGCGCAGACCCGTCTCGCCGCGTTGCGCACCGGCGAGGTCCATATCGCGGAACCGCCCTTCGACGACATCGAGGCGATCCGGGAAGCTGGGGAGCTGGACATCATCGTGGCCGAGAACACCGGCCAGGACGTGTTCTGGGAATTCACCGTCTCGCGCCCGCCCTTCGACGACATCCGCGCGCGTCAGGCCGTCGCCTATGCCACCGACCCGCAGATGGCCATCGACATCATCTACGGCGGGCTGACGAACCGCGAATGGTGCCCGGTCGCCCGCGGCGTCTTTGGAAACGATCAGGAGTTCTGCAAGCAGTACGGGTACGAATACGACCCCGAGAAGGCGAAGGAACTGCTGGCTGAGATGGGCTACGGACCCGACAATCCGATGGAGACGACGATGTTCGTCTGGACCGGCGGCAACCGGCACAAGCTGGCCGAGATCTTCCAGTCGCAGCTTGCGCAGGTCGGCATCGACGCCGGCATCGAGATCATGGACATCGGCACCATGAACGCCCGCGTGAAGGCCCAGAACGAGGACACCACCTCGGACGAGCCGGGCACCTTCGACATGATGACATGGTCCTGGTACGACCCGGACATCCTCTACCAGCTATGGCATTCGCCCGGCGCCTACTCCGGCTTCCAGAACGCCGAGCTTGACGCGATGCTGGAGGAAACCCGCACCACGATCGAGCCCGAAGCTCGGCTGGAGAAGGTGCAGGCGGTCATCAAGTACCTGATGGAGAACGCGGTGCACATCGGCCTCTACAGCCCCGGCTGGGAGTGGGTCTTTGCGGTGCGCCCCGAGGTCGAGGGCTTCAAGGTCGGGCCGTTCCTGCACCCGAGCTTCCTTGACGTGACGGTGACAAGCGGGGGCTGATCTCCATTCCCCTGGAGGCCACGGCCCGTCACCACCTCGGCGCGCGGACACGTTCCCCCCGCGCGCCGAACCACCCCTCCCGCCAAGGAGACCGCCCATGGGCAAGTTCATCCTCCAGCGCCTTCTGGCCGCGCTCGTGACCATCTGGATCGCGACCATTGCGGTGACGATCCTGATCCACCTCGTGCCGGGCGACCCGGTGCGGATCATGTACGGCAGCTTCCAGACCACGCCCGAGGAACTGGAGGCGATCCGCGTCAGGCTTGGCCTCGATCAGCCGATCTGGACGCAGTACTTCATGTACCTCCAACGGCTGCTGCAGGGTGACCTGGGCCGGTCAATCGTCGGCGATCAACCGGTGCTCGACGTGCTGCTGACGCGCTTTCCGGCCACGCTGGCCCTGACGGTGTCGAGCCTCGCCATCGCCATCGTCGTGGGCATGAGCCTCGGCTTCCTCGCGGCCTACAAGCGCGGAACCTGGGTCGACGTGGGCGCGATGGTGCTGGCCATCGTCGGCGTGTCGATGCCGCACTTCTGGCTTGGTCTTCTGTTGCTGTTCCTCTTTGCCCTGCAACTGCAATGGCTGCCCGTGGCGGGGGGCGACTGGCCCAGCCTGATCTTGCCCGCGCTGACGCTTGGCCTTGCCAATGCCGCCGTTCTGGCCCGCCTGACGCGGTCGGCAATGATAGACATCTTCGATCAGGACTTCATCCGCACCGCCCGCGCCAAGGGCCTGCCGCGCTCCATCGTGCTTTACCGTCATGCGCTGCGCTCCGGCCTCGTTCCGGTGGTGTCGATGCTGGGCCTGCAGTTCGCCTACCTCATGGGCGGCGCCATCGTGATCGAGAACGTATTTGCCTGGAACGGTGTCGGACGCCTCGCCATCGAGGCGGTGCTGTCCCGGGACTACCCGCTCATCCAGGGTTTCATCCTCTTCTTTGCAACCGTGGTCGCGCTGGCGTCGGTGGTGATCGACATCGCCTATGCCTTCCTCGACCCCCGCATCCGGTATTCGTGATGATCCATTCATCCTCTACCGCCGAGCTGGCGGACGACCTGGCCACCGGCTCCGCCGCGCGCAAGCGCAGCTTCTGGCGGGCGCTGGTGGCCAGCCCCTCGGGCCTCATCGGCCTCGTCATCGTGGCGGTCCTTATCGTCGCCGCCCTGACCGCCCCGGTGATCGCCCCCTTCGATCCGCTGCGCATGGCGGCCGGTCCAAGGCTTCAGGGCCCGTCGATGGATCACCTCATGGGCACCGACGACTTCGGCCGCGACGTGCTGAGCCGGATCATCTACGGCGCGCGTCTGACGCTGCAGATCGGGGTGATCGCGGTGGGCATCTCGCTGACCGCCGGCCTGCTTCTCGGGCTGGTCGCGGGCTACAGTTCCGGCTGGACCGAACGCATCCTGATGCGGCTGGTAGACGTGCTTTTCTCTTTCACCGAGATCGTCATCGCCCTCGCCTGCCTCGCCATCTTCGGCGTGGGCCTGACCAACGCGATGATCGCCATCGGCATCGCCTCGATCCCGTTCTACGCCCGCGTGACGCACTCAGTCGTACTGGTGGAGAAGGGCAAACCCTATTTCGAGGCCGCCATCGCGGCGGGCGCCGGGCACATGCGGCTGATCTTCCTGCACCTGCTGCCGAACGTGGTGCCGACCCTGATCGTGATCGGCACGCTGGGTGTCTCTACCGCGATCCTTGCCGCCGCCGGGCTGTCCTTCCTCGGCCTCGGCGCGCAGCCGCCGCAACCGGAATGGGGCTTCATGCTGTCCTCGTCGCGCGACCTCATCAGCCGCGCGCCGTGGATGATGATCTTTCCCGGCCTTGCCATCGCCATTACCGTCCTGGGGTTCAACCTTCTGGGTGACGGCATCCGCGAGGCCCTCGACCCGAGGCAGACAGAACGATGACACCAGATACCGACACACCCCTCCTGTCGGTCCGGGGGCTGACCATCTCCTTCGGCAAGGGGCGCAACCGCAACGTCGCGGTGCAGGACCTGAGCTACGACCTCCACCCCGGCGAAACGCTTGCCATCGTGGGCGAAAGCGGATCGGGCAAGAGCGTGTCCTCCATGGCGCTGCTGGGCCTCCTGCCGCCCGGATCGGCCAACGTCGAAACCGGCACGGCGACCTTCGACGGACGCGACCTGCTGACGCTCACCGACGAAGAGCTGCGCGGCATCCGGGGCGACCGGGTGACGATGATCTTCCAGGAGCCGATGACCTCCCTCACGCCGGTCCTGCGCATCGGCCAGCAACTGACGGAGGCGCTGATCGAGCACAAGGGCATGTCCCGCGCCGAGGCCGCAGCCCGGGGCCGCGAGATGCTGACCCTCGTCGGGCTCGACGACGCGCCCCGGCGGATGCGGCAATTCCCGCACGAACTGTCGGGCGGCATGCGCCAGCGGGTGATGATTGCCATGGCCATGTCATCCGACCCGGCGATCCTGCTGGCGGATGAACCGACGACCGCGCTGGACGTGACCGTGCAGGCGCAGATCCTCGACCTGATGCGCGACTTGAAGACCCGCTTCGGCACCTCGATCATCCTGATCACCCACGACATGGGCGTGGTGGCCGAGATGGCCGACCGCGTCGTCGTCATGCGCAAGGGCCGCAAGATCGAGGAAGGCACCGTCCGCGAGATATTCGAGGCACCGCAACACGACTACACCAAGGCGCTGCTGGCCGCCGTTCCAAGGCTTGGCGCCCATGCTGCGGCGGCGGAACCCCGGCAGGTGGTGGACAGCCCCGCCCGCCCCGGCGACCGGCTGCTGCACACCCGCGGCATGTCCAAGACCTTCCGCGAACGCGGTCTGTTCGTCGCGAAGGCGGGCGGCACGGCAGCGATGCAGGACGTGGGCTTCGACCTCGCGTCAGGTGAAACACTGGCACTGGTCGGCGAGAGCGGGTCGGGCAAGTCGACCACAGGGCGTGCGGTGCTCCGGTTGCTCGACCTCGACGAAGGCGTGATCGAGATCGGCGGCACGGACATGCGCAAGCTGTCGGGCAAGGCCGTCCGCAAGGCGCGGCGCGAAATGCAGATGATCTTTCAGGATCCGTTCGCCTCGCTCAACCCGCGCCTCAGCGCCGGGCGTCTGGTGGCGGAACCCATGGTGATCCACGGGCTGGCCAGTGGCAAGGACCTGCAGGACCGTACCGAGCAGCTCTTCCTGCGCGTCGGGCTGGAGGCGGACCACATGCGCCGCTTCCCGCACGAGTTTTCCGGCGGTCAGCGCCAGCGCCTCTCCATCGCCCGCGCCCTCTCGGTGAACCCGAAGCTGATCGTCGCGGACGAACCGACCTCCGCGCTCGACGTCAGCGTGCAGGCGCAGGTGCTGGAGTTGATGCTGGAGCTGCAACAAAGCATCGGCCTCGCCTATCTCTTCATCAGCCACGACATGGCGGTGGTGGAGGAGGTCGCCCATCGGGTCGCGGTCATGCGCCGCGGCCGGATCGTCGAGATCGGCCCACGGCAGGCGGTGCTGAACGACCCGCGCCACGCCTACACCAAGGCGCTGCTCGCCGCCGTCCCGGTGCCCGACCCGACCCGCACGCGCGGCACCCTGCCGACGCTCGACACGGACCAGTTGCCCATGGGGCCGCTGACCGAGATCGCTCCCCAACACATGGTGGCCAGTTGACTATTGGAATTGCAGTACATGCCCCCGGAGCCGCCCGCGCGGCACTGGCGGGTCTCGAAGCGGTCGAAGCCGTGGGGCGCGGCGCAATAGGCGGATTTGTCAGCCTGTCGGTCATCACCCCCGACGGCGCGCTGCACAATCTGGGCGTCCAGAGGGGCGGCGCGCGGGCCATGCTGGCAGAGCCGCTGCTCGCCACGCTGGCGGCGGCGCATCTGGGCGTGCTCATGTCGTCGGGTCCCGACCGGCCCCAACCCCTGTCGCAGTTCACCCCTGCGGCGGCGGACGCGGGGCTGATGACCGGCCACCGCCTGCCCAACATGCCCGGCCCGGACGGCACGCCCCCTAACCTCGTGGCGCTGCAGGCCCTCCGCGAAGGGCTGTCCGCCGAAGAGGCGGTCGCGCGCGCCCTCGGCGACGCGCCGGAGCTCGATGCCGGGCTGATCGCGATGACGCTTGGCGGCGACATCGCGCTGGCGAACTCCGCATCCGTCGCCGCGCGCGACGATATCGGCGAGGCGTTGCTGGTCGAACCGGGCCTGTCCGTGGCGGTGATGCACAACTCGATCCTTCCGCACGAGGCTCTGGCCGATCTTGCCGTCTCCGCCATCCGAGACACGCTTTGGCCAAGGGACGCATGGACCGGATCGGGCACGGCCATCGGCCTGACGGTGCACGACGGCAGCGCCGAACGCGCCCTGCTGATCGATCCTGACACCACCACGCCCCTGGCATTCGAGGCGGCCGGACCGGAGTGGCGGCGCGCCGAGTGGGAAGGCTGCCCGGTGCGCCGGGGCGATCCGGTGATCGCCGGGGGCCGGGTCGTCGGGAGAGTCATACAGGAGGCCTATTGCATCCTGCGCAACGGCACCGTGACAAGCACGCGGGGCGGCCACACGATAACCTGGACACCGGGAGACACGGCATGAGCGGCGATTACGAATGCGATCTGCTGATCCGCGGCGCCTCCGTCTTCGACGGGACCGGCGCACCGCCGATGACCTGTGACGTTGCCGTGGCAGGCGACCGGATCGTAGTGGTGGGCTCCGGCCTGACGCTCTCCGCATGCGAAGAGGTGCAGGCCGAAGGGCTGGCCCTTGCCCCCGGTTTCATCGACGTCCACACGCATGACGATCTGGCCGCCATGTCGCTGGACTCCAGCCTGCCAAAGCTGAGCCAGGGCGTGACCACCGTGGTGACCGGCAACTGTGGCATCAGCCTCGGGCCCACCCCGCTCGGACGCCGCGACACGGTCGTGCCGCCGCTCGACCTGATCGCGACGAAGGACGAATACCGCCATGAGACTTTCGGGGATTTTCTGGCCGCCGTCCGCGCCACAGGCCCTGCGCTGAACGTCGTCCCGCTGGTCGGCCACACGGTGCTGCGCGCAAGGGCTGTGGACGACCTGACCGGCCCCGCGACCAGCGACGAGGTCGAGGCCATGCGGCGCGATCTGGTTTCCGCGCTGGATCAGGGGGCCGCGGGTCTGTCCACCGGCCTCGCCTATCCGCCCGCCAAGGCCGCCACGACCGGAGAGGTCCTCGCACTGGTGCGCGAGGTCGCCGCCGCAGGCGCGCTCTGGACGACGCACATGCGGGACGAGCGGACCGGCGTGGTGTCCGCCGTGGCCGAGACCATCGACATCGCCCGCCGCAGCGGCGCGCGCACGTTGATCTCTCACCACAAATGCTGCGGCGAGGCGGCGTTCGGCCTGTCCCGGACAACGCTCGCGATGATCGAGGACGCGCGGCAGGACATCACGCTCGACATCGACGTCTATCCCTATACCGCCAGTTCCACCGTGCTGATCGAAAGCTTCGCGCGGGACAGCCGCCGGGTGACCGTAAGCTGGTCGGACCCGCATCCCGAAATGGCCGGTCGCGACCTGAGCGAGATCGCAGGGATTTGGGGCATCCCCGAGATGGAAGCGCTCGACCGGCTGCGTCCGGGCGGCGCGATCTATCACCAGATGGATGACGGCGACCTTGAGCGCATCCTCGCATGGCCCCCGTCGCTTGTGGGCTCCGACGGACTGCCGCGTGACCGAAGACCGCATCCCCGGCTCTGGGGCGCCTTCCCGCGGGTGCTGGGCCACTACGTGCGCGACCGGTCCCTTCTGACCCTGGCAACGGCCATCGCCAAGATGACCGGCCAGACCGCAGATGTTCTGGCGCTTCCCGACCGCGGGCGGATTGCCGAAGGCGCCGCCGCCGACCTCGTGCTGTTCGATCCCGGCCGCATCCGCGATGCCGCCAGTTTCGAGGACCCGGCCCGCCCGGCGGAGGGAATCGTTTCGGTCTATCTCAACGGCAAGCTCGCCTATCGCCCGGAAGCCCCCGGCACATCGCCATGCGGCAGGCTGCTGTCCCGCGTTTCGTAAGCCGCGCACGACGGGCGCCGAACGGCGTACAGCACCCGCAAAGGCGTTCTAGCCCCGGTGGTCGCCGCTCTTCAAACCGCTGTGATCCGGCGAAGGCGCCACCGGCAGGTCCAGACGGGCTTCGAAACCGTTGCTCTGGCCCGGACGCGGAGAGTTCAGGGTCAACCGGCTCCCGCTGCGCTCCGCGATGGCAGAGACGATGGCCAGCCCCAACCCGCTGCCTTCGGGGTCATCGGCGGCGCGCTCGAAGCGCCGCGTCAGGCGGGTCAGTTTTTCGGCGGCTACGGGCGGGCCGTCATTTGCAACGCTCAACGTGCCCCCCTGCGTCAGGCGCACCTCGACCGGCTGGCCCTTGTCCCCGTGGCGGTGCGCATTCTCGATCAGGTTCCGGCAGAGGATGGCCAGCATGTCGGGATCGAGGTCGGACAGAACCGGATCCGGCGGCAGGGTCAGGCGGATGTCAGGCCCACCCGGCGCCCGCCCGATGTCATCCGCCACGATCCGCACGACGGGGCGCAGGTCCGCCCTTTCCGGCAGCCTGAGCTGCCCTCCCTCGGCCCGGGCAAGCTGCATCAGCCGCTCCGACAGCCGGGTGAGGCGCTTGAGCGTCGCCTCGATCCCGGACGCGCGCTCCTTCAGCTTCGGATCGTCGGTCTCGGCCCGCAGCCGCTGCACCTGCGCGATGGCCCCGGCCAGCGGCGTCCTCAGTTCATGCGCCGCGTTGGAGGCAAAGCTGCGCTCCGCCTCGAACGCCGCCTGAAGCTGACCGAACAGCCGGTTCAACGTCTCGGCCAGCGGCGCCAACTCGGACGGCAGGTCCAGCGCCGGGACGGGCGTCAAGTCGCGGGGCGTGCGGGCGTCCAGCCGGTCGCGGAAGCGGCGCAGCGGGCCAAGGCTTTCGCGGACGGCGAGGAAGATCGCCAGCAGCGCCACGGGCAGCACGATCAAGAGCGGCAGACCCAGCCCCATCTGGATCTCGCCCGCGACCTCGGCACGATGGCCCAGCGGCTCCGCCACGGTGATGCGGATGGTGCCGCTGACCGCCTCGTCGTTGTAGAACCGATGCGTCGCCGTCTCGCGGAAGCCGCGGCCGTCATAGGGCGGGAACACTGCCGGGTCGGCGGCATGGGACTGCAGCAGGACGGTGCCCCCGGCGTCCCGAACGACATAGGTGAAATGTTCGTCATGACCGCGCAGCGCCGCCAGCCGCTGCGTGACGCCGTCCGTGTCGCGGCTGACGATATCGGTGACCGCCAGCGGCAGGATGCGCTCCGCCGTCTCGCGCAGCGCGGAATCGAACACTTCGTCGATCTCGTGCCGCAGGCCGATGGCCGTGATCGTGGCCGCGCCGATCCAGATGGTTGTCAGCAGCACGCCCAGCGACAGGGCCAGCCGGGTCAACAGGCTGCGTGGTCGTCTCATGCGCGGCCCAGCCGGTAACCGAGGCCACGTTCCGTCTCGATCACCGCCGGCCCCAGTTTCTTGCGCAGGCGGCTGACGTGCACCTCGATGGTGTTGCTCTCGATCTCTGCGCCGAAGGCATAGAGCTTGTCCTCCAGTTGCGCCTTGGACAGGAGCTGGCCGGGCCGGGACAGGAAGGCCTCGAACAGCGCCCATTCTCGCGCGGTCAGCTGCACCGGCCTGCCGTCGCGGGTGATGCTTCGGGCCGCGAGGTCGATGGCCAGCGCTCCATGCGTGACGATCGGGTTGGGGTTGCCGGTGTAGCGCCGCGCGACAGAGCCGATCCGCGCCGACAGTTCGTCCAGGTCGAAAGGCTTCACGAGATAGTCGTCCGCGCCTGCGTTCAGCCCCGCGATCCGGTCGGACACCTGGTCCAGCGCGGTCAGGATGATGACCGGCGTGACATCGCCGCCGGTGCGCAGCGCCCTGAGAAAGTGAAGCCCGAGGCCATCGGGCAGCATCAGGTCCAGGAGGATCAGGTCGTAGGCCGCGTTGCGGATCGCCTCGCGCGCCTCGTCCAGACGTTTCACCCAGTCCGCAGAATGCCCGTCGCTGGCGATCTGGTCGCGCGTGGCGGCGCCCAGGACATGGTCGTCTTCGATCAGCAGGATGCGCATGGTGGCCGTCTTCCTCTCGGTTGCAGCATCCTTGGCTTGCCGGGCTGACACAAGGCTGACAAACCGCGCACCCTCGCTTCAGCTTGCCGTCAGCTTCGTGTTGGAGTGTGGAGGCCAGTCCGGCATCGCCCGGCCACGACAAGGAGATCGGCCCGTGAAGACGACATGCGCAGTTCTGGCCGTTCTCGCCACGGCCCTGGCGGGTCCGGTCCGGGCGGACGACGACTGCTATGTGCCGATGGCCGACTGGCAGCCACGCGGAGCCGTCGCGAGGCTGGCAGAGGACAACAACTGGATCGTTCGCCGGATCAAGATCGACGATGGCTGCTACGAGATCCGCGGACAGGAGGCGGACGGACGGCGGATCGAGGTCAAGATCAACCCTCAGACGCTTGAGATCGTGGCATTCGAACTGAAGCGCGACGACGACTGAACGGCGCACACCTGCTCCTCCTGAACATCCATGCCCCTCAACCCGACAGGCCGCCGCCTGCCGGGCGTTTCCGCGTCTTTTCCCGACAAGCGCGGCCTTCCGACAAACCTGACGGAAAGCTGAAGGTCTAACTGCCGAGCCGTCAGGCTGCGCTCAGACACGGCCCCCAGATTGGTCTCATCCCGCGACAAGGAGACCACGAGATGAAAAAGACCCTAGCCATTCTGACCGGCACCACCCTTCTGGCCGCTGCCATCGGCATTCCCACCTGGAGCGCGATGGCTTCCCCCGGACGCACACCGGCGGAGACCGTCCGGACACTGTTCGAAGACGGTGCAGCCGGTCGTGCCTTCCACCTCGCCGACTGGGACGGCGATGACGATGACGACGACGATCACGACTGCCGGGCATCCTACGGCGATGACGACGATGACCACGACGACGATGACGACGATGACCACGACGACGACGATGACGACTGTGGCAACACGGCGATGAACCCGGCGCCCGCAGGCAGTGTCACGCCCCCGCAGAACGGTCTCTTCGGCAACGGCGCCGCGCCGCAGGTCGAAATGAAGTGATCCGCACGGCGCGTCGCAGGACGTGCCGCGCCCAAACCCCTTTCCCGAACACCGGAGTCCCCTGATGAAAAGCTTGACCGCCGCTCTTGCGCTCTGCACCGCGCTGTCCGCACCCGTCGCCGTCGCCGCCCGTCCCGTCACCCTGTACACGACGCTGAACCCCTATGGCGGGGACGGCGCCTACCTCAGCCTCTATGTCACGGATGCCTCCGGCAAATATGTCGGTAGCCTCTGGATGGCTGGCGGAAAGTCCAAGTACTACAAGCACCTGACCGACTGGTATCGCGCCACCGGCGGCGACAGCGCGCAGATCGACGGGATCACCGGGGCCAGCGTCGGCGCGGGCCGCACCTTGAGCGTGACGCTCGACCTTGCCGATGCGCTGTTCGACGCGGGCTACACCCTCCACATCGACGCCGCGGTCGAGGACATGCGCGACAGCCCGAACGAGATCGCGGTGCCGCTGACCTCGGGCGGCCAGGGCACGGCGACGCGGGGCCGTCGCTACGTCGCACAGTTCAGCTACGAGATGTGAGGCAAAAGGGCATGATCCGCGCGCTTCACCGCTGGCCGGGCCTTCTGGCGCTGGCCCTCCTGACCGTGCTTGCGCTGAGCGGCGCGGCGCTCTCGGTCTTTCCCGCGGCCGAACGGCTGTCGGCCCCGGCCACCGATCCGGGGCTTTCGGTGGCCACGCTGGCCGAACGCATCAGTGTCCAGTTCCCGGGCGTCGAGCAGATCCGGCGCGCGCCCTCCGGCAAGATCACCGCCTACTGGTTCGATCTCGGCACGCCCGGTTCCGCGATCGTCGACCCCGACACCGGCAAGGCGGTGGCCGACGCCGATCCGAACCCGGCCGTGCGCTGGCTGACCAACCTTCACCGCTCGCTCTTCCTCGGGGACGCGGGGCGCATCGTCACGGCGCTTGGCGCAGCGGCCATGTTGTTGCTGTCGGCCTCCGGCTCTGCGCTGGTGGCACGACGCGCGGGCGGATGGCACCGATGGTTCTTGAGACCGCAGGGCCCGGCAGCGGGCCGGTGGCACACGGCGCTTGCGCGATTGGCCGTTCCGGCCTTCGTGCTGTCGTCCGTAACCGCCCTGTGGATGACCGCCTCGACCTTCGGCCTTTTGCCTGAAGCCGGGCCATTGCCCATCCCGGAACCGGTCAGCGGCCAGACCGGGGCCACCTTCCACGACATGGAGGCGCTGACGGATCTGCCGGTGACCGCTCTGCGCGAACTGACCTTCCCCTACCCCGGCGACACTTCCGACGTCTTCACCCTGAAGACCGACCGCGGCACCGGGTACGTCGATCAGGGCACGGGCAGCCTACTGGCATGGACCCCGCTTTCCCTGACAGATCGGGTCTCGGAGCTTGTATTCACACTGCATACCGGACAGGGCGCTGCCGTGCTGGGCCTTCTGCTGGGGCTCATGGCGCTTGGCGTCCCGTTGATGGGGATGACCGGCGTGCTCATCTGGCGGGCGGGAGCCCGCGGGCGGCCCCGCATTGCGGCGAACGCCACCGCCGGAGAGGCCGACACCATCCTGCTGGTCGCCAGTGAGGGCGGCACGACATGGGGCTTTGCCGCGACCCTGCATGCCGCGCTGACCGACGAGGGCCAGAAGGTTCACGCAGCACCGCTGTCCAGCCTCGCTCCGCATCGCTATACCTCGGCCCGGCGCATTGTCATATTGGCCGCCACCTACGGCAACGGCGACGCACCGGCGTCGGCCAAGGGCGCGCTGGACCGGCTGGCAGCACAGACCGCCGACATTCCACTGGCCGTGCTCGGCTTCGGCGACAGCAGCTTCCCGGAGTTCTGCGGCTTTGCCCGCACCCTCGCGGACACGGCAGAGAAGGCCGGCTGGCCCCTGCTCCTGCCCTTCGACACCGTGGACCGGCAATCGCCGCAGGACTTCGAGCTCTGGGGCCAAGCGCTTGGCGCAGCAATGGGGAACGACCTGACGCTGAACCATCAGCCCGTCCGCCCGGCGACGGAAACGCTCAGGCTGGTGTCGCGCCGGGACTACGGGGCAGAGGTCCAGGCACCCACCTCCATCCTGCGGTTCGCCCTTCCCCGCGCGTCCCTTTGGCAGCGGCTGACCGGCAAGGGCCTCGCTGGTTTCCGGGCGGGCGATCTCATCGGCATTCTTCCGGACGGGTCGCAGGTGCCGCGCTTCTACTCCCTGGCCTCCGGCGCCCGGGACGGATTTGTCGAGATCGTGGTGCGCAGGCATCCCGGCGGGCTGTGTTCCGGCATGCTGACCGCGCTCACGCCCGGCGACACGGTCAACGCTTTCCTGCGCCGCAACCCGGCTTTCCATCCCGGACGGGGGCGCAAACCTCTGCTCCTGATCGGGGCAGGCACCGGGGTCGCGCCGCTGGCCGGGTTTCTGCGGGCCAACGCGAAACGGCGCCCCATGCACCTGTATTTCGGCCTGCGCGATCCGAAAAGCGATCTGCTCTACGGTGCCGAATTGTCAGACTGGGCAAGGGAGAGGCGGTTGGCACGCCTCGTCACCGCCACGTCGCGCGGCGGGCACCCGCGCCATGTGCAGGATGCCCTGCGCGACGATGCTGCCGAGGTGGCCCGCCTCATCCAGAGCGGCGCGAAGGTCATGGTCTGTGGCGGGCGTCAGATGGCCGAGGGCGTGCGCGCCGCGCTGACCGATATCCTTGCCCCGACCGGCCTGAGCCCGGCCACACTGAAAGCCCAGGGACGCTATGCAGAAGATGTCTACTGACCCGATCCGACACGCCCTCCACGGCCCGACCATGGGCACCCGCTGGTCCGCCGTTTTCCACGCAACAAGGGGATTCGACGTTGCCCCCCTTCGCGCCGCCCTGCAAACCGCGGTGGAGGAGGTCGACGCACAGATGTCGACCTGGCGGGCCGACAGCGACCTGATGCGCCTGAACGCGGCGCCGGTCGACCGTTGGGTGCCTATGCCCGACCACCTGGTTGCCGTCCTGAGACTGGGCCTGGAGATCGGGCAGCAGACGGGCGGCGCCTTTGACGTGGGTCTTGGCGACGCGGTCACGGCCTGGGGCTTCGGCCCGGCAGACGCCGCGCCGGACGCGATCCGCGCCGCCATGGACCGCAGGCGCACAGCACCCTGGGACGCGGTAGAGATCGGCGCGTCCGCCGTGCGCAAGCGTGCGCCGCAGGCACTGGACCTCAACGGGATCGCCAAGGGCTACGGCGTCGACCGGCTGGCCGAGACGCTTCTCCGGTTCGGGATCGCGAACGGCCTCGTCGGGATCGACGGGGAACTGCGCGCACTGGGGCTGCGCCCCGACAGGAGCCCCTGGAGCGTCGCCGTCGAAACACCCGATCACGGGCACCGCGCCGCCCATTCCGTCCTGATGCTGGAGGACGCCTCTGTCGCCACCTCCGGCGATTACCGGCATTGGATCGATCTCGGCACACGCCGCCTGTCCCACACGATGGACCCGACCCGGGGTGCACCGCTGCCCGCGCCGCCGGCATCGGTCACGGTCGTGGCAAAGACCTGCGCAGAGGCGGACGCCTGGGCGACCGCGCTGATGGTGCTGGGTGTGGAGAAGGGCATCGCCCTCGCCGAAAGGCATGGTCTGGACGTGCTGTTCCTGCAACGGTCGCCGGGCGGGCAAATCGACAGTGTCGCGACGGGTCGGATCTTCGCGGACCTGGCCATGCAAAATGCCTAGCGCCCGCTCCTGCAGGAACGGGCGCCACGCGTGATGTTACGTCCAGTGCACGGTCCTATTCGGCGACGCAGTCCGCGAAGTAGTGGACGACACCGTTCTCGCCCACCTCCTGCACCAGCCCGTGGATGTCGGTCTCGAACCCCGGGCATTCGCGCGCGAAGTCCCGGTTGAAGCGCAGGTAGTCCACGATCTTGGCATTGAAGACCTCGCCCGGGATCAAAAGCGGAATACCCGGCGGGTACGGCGTCACCAGAGAAGTGGTCACGCGGCCCTCCAGCTCGTCGATCGGCACGCGCTGGGTCGTGCGGCGCGCGATGTGCGAGAACGCCTCCGACGGGGTCATCGCCGGGTGGTGGTCGCTCAGGTAGATCTCCGTCGACAGGCGGGCCACGTCATATTTTGCATACATCGTGTGTACGTGCTGGCAGAGGTCCTTCAGGCCCATCTTCTCGTACCGGCGCTGTGCGGCGCAGAACTCCGGCATGACGCGCCACAGCGGATTATTCCGGTCGTAGTCGTCCTTGAACTGCTGCAACGCCGCCAGAAGCGTGTTCCACCGGCCCTTGGTGATGCCGATGGTGAACATGATGAAGAAGGAATAAAGCCCGGTCTTCTCGACCACGACGCCATGTTCGGTCAGGTACTTCGACACGATGGAGGCCGGGATGCCCTCGTCCGAGAACAGACCGTCGATGTTCAGGCCCGGCGTGATGATCGTCGCCTTGATCGGGTCGAGCATGTTGAACCCGCGGGCCATGTCGCCAAAGCCGTGCCAGGCATCCTCGCCCGAGCTTTCGACACCCTCGCTGTCGGTCTTCTTCAGCTCCCAGTCCTTGGCGCGGCCGATGCCTTCTTCGGCCAGCGTGTCCGGCCCCCAGACCTGGAACCACCAGTCGTTGCCGAACTCCTCGTCGACCTTGCGCATCGCCCGGCGGAAATCGAGCGCCTCGTCGAGGCTCTCCTCCACCAGCGCGGTGCCGCCCGGAGGCTCCATCATCGCTGCAGCCACGTCGCAGGACGCGATGATCGAATACTGCGGCGAGGTCGAGGTGTGCATCAGGTACGCCTCGTTGAACAGATGGCGGTCCAGCTTCGTCTCTTCGCTGTCCTGCACCAGAACGTGGCTCGCCTGCGAGATCCCCGCCAGCAGCTTGTGCACCGACTGCGTGACGTAGGTCACCGATTTCTTGCTGCGTTCCCGCTTGCGCCCCATGGCGTGATAGGTGCCGTAGAACGGATGGAAGGCCGCGTGCGGCAGCCAAGCCTCGTCGAAATGCAGGTTCTCGATCCAGCCGTCCAGCATGCCCTTGATGACCTCGGTGTTGTAAAGCACCCCGTCATAGGTCGATTGGGTCAGGGTCAGGATGCGTGGCTTGACCGTATCCGGATCGACGCCTTCGAGCAGCGGATTGGCGCGGATCTTGGCCTTGATCGCCTCCGGCTCGAACTCCGACCGCTGGATCGGCCCGATGATGCCCCAGTGGTTGCGGGTGGGCTTCAGGAAGACCGGGATCGCGCCCGTCATGATGATCGAGTGCAGGATCGACTTGTGGCAGTTGCGGTCCACCACCACCACGTCGCCCGGCGCAACGGTATGGTGCCAGACCATCTTGTTCGAGGTCGAGGTGCCATTTGTCACGAAGAAGCAGTGGTCGGCGTTGAAGATCCGCGCCGCGTTCTTCTCCGACTCGCCGATGGCGCCGTTGTGGTCCAGAAGCTGGCCCAGCTCCTCCACCGCGTTGCACACGTCGGCCCGCAGCATGTTCTCACCGTAGAACTGGTGGTACATCTGCCCGATGGGCGATTTGAGGAAGGCCACGCCGCCCGAGTGCCCCGGGCAGTGCCACGAGTAGGACCCGTCCTCGGCGTAATCCAGAAGCTCCTTGAAGAACGGCGGCTGGATGTATTCGAGGTAGCTTTTTGCCTCGCGGATGATGTGTTTGGCCACGAACTCCGGCGTGTCCTCGAACATGTGGATGAAGCCGTGCAGCTCGCGCAGGATGTCGTTCGGCAGATGGCGCGAGGTCTTGGTCTCGCCATAGACGTAGATCGGTACGTCGGCATTCTTCCAGCGCACTTCCTCGATGAACTTGCGCAGGTTCAGCACCGCCGGGTCCAGGTCTGGCCCGGGGGTGAATTCCTCGTCGTCGATGGACAGCACGAAGGCGGAGGCGCGGCTTTGCTGCTGGGCGAACTGGCTCAGGTCACCATAGCTGGTGACGCCGAGCACCTCGAACCCTTCGCTTTCAATGGCCTGGGCCAAGGCGCGGATGCCAAGGCCGGATGTGTTTTCGGATCGGAAATCCTCGTCGATGATGACGATGGGAAAGCGGAATTTCATGAGTCACTCCTCGGGACCGGCCCTGAACGGACGCGCGGCGTCCACTCGTTGTTTCTGCCTGAGGCTGCATCGTCAAGGGGGGCGCACCAGGCGTTGCCCGGAGCGATATGGCCGAGGGCGCCCGGCGTCAGACGCCCAGCGGTTTGTCCGTCAGCCGGTAGACCTTGGTCTTTCTCTGCGGGGCCACTTCGATATAGCCCAGCTCGAGCAACCGCTTGAGCGACCTGTGGAAGGTCGCGTGCTTCATGTCGCAGACGACACCGTCGGTCCTGACCTGTTCCGAACTCACCTCGCCCCCGCCCGACACGGCCGCGACGGAGTGGAACGCATAAAGGAGGTCGCGCTCGTTCCGCGACAGCTCGGCGAGTCCGATGTCCTTTTCCATTTGCCAAAGCGCTTCACGCAGCTTGGCCATACCTGAAAGCGACGACATAGCGTATCCAAACTCGAAATTTACGTTTTTGCTACAAAGTATGCCCGCCCCGAACAAGGTTGCAAAAACGCAATCCCGTGATTTCCGACAGCCATTTCCGCACGCAATTGGAAAAAACAAGCATGTCAGCAGCAGGTTTCCGCCGAACGGGCAGAATTGCCCGCTCCGGATGCGAAAGAAACGGAAATGTGTCAGCTCACTTGGCACGATACGACGTTCACTTGCGAAAACCCGCAACTGTCCGGGTCGCACGCGGGCCGCCCAAGTCGGTGATCGGGCAGACCGAGTCGCGGGGCAAGCGGACCGTGCAGGGCGCCCGGTCATGCCCGTTGCGGTCGTCCCGCCACCTCTCAGGGACCTGTCGAAAAGACCTGTTTCCTCTCAGATAAAGACCATTACGATATTTTCCTGAAAAACCGCTGAACGCAACCAGAAAGTGCAATGCGCCTTGAGAAACACTCATAGATGTAAAGAAGTGGCCAAGGCCGCCTCACTTCATCCCATCCGGATGCGTGTGGATCAGAGCGGCGATGGCGGCTGCGTTGCCCGAAGTGCCCGCCGCAACACCCGCGACAGTTCCACGGGCCGGCAGGGTTTGCGGATCAGCGGCGCCGTTGCTTTGCCCATGTTCTCGCGCGTGATGCCGGTGTAGCCGGACATGTAGACGACGGGCACGTCCGGCCGCACCCCCTGCACCCGGCGCACCAGGTCGAAGCCACCGATCCCTCCGGGCATGACCACATCGGTCAGGAGAAGGTCGAAACACGCCGGATCGGCATTGACGAGGTCGAGTGCCGCCCGCCCCGTCGGCGCCGTCAGGACGCGGTAGCCCAGCGACTTCACCATCTCGGAGGTCAGGGTCAGCAGGTCGCGTTCATCCTCGACGATCAACACGCATTCCCCCGCGCCCTTCTCGATCTGTCCCGCGGTCTCCTCCCCCGCCTCCTCGGGCATGTCGCCGCCCGGCAGCCTGAGGATCACGGTCGCGCCCTGCCCCGGCGTGCTCTCGATCACCAGCTCGCCGTCCGACTGCTCGACGAAGCCATAGACCATCGAAAGGCCCAGCCCGGTGCCGCCCTCGCCGCCCTTGGTCGTGAAGAACGGGTCCGTGGCGCGTTTGCGCACCTCCGGCGTCATACCCGGGCCATCGTCCTCCACCGCGATCTCCACCCGGTCGAAACCGCTCGCGTCGGGCGCCGTCGCACAGGCGCGCACGACGATCCGCCCGCTTTCCGCCGCGCCCAAGATCGCATCCCTGCTGTTCAGCACGAGGTTCAGGAGCGCATTCTCAAGCTGGGCGGGATCGCAGACCACCCAGAGGTCCGGCTCGGGAAAGGCGGTCTCGAGCGTCACGGATTTTTCCAGGAGCGGCCCGGCCAGGTCCCGCAACTCGCGCAGGATACGGGCGACGGACACGGCGTCGGGGGCGGCAGGCTGGCGCTTCGCAAAGGCCAGCAGCCGCCCGGTCAGCAGGCTGCCCCGCTCGACGGAGGCCAGCGCCTTGTCGAGAAAGTCCTTCTGCGTCGCGTCCGCCGACATGCTGGCCAGTTGCGCCGCGTACTGGATCGTGGCGAGGATGTTGTTGAAATCGTGCGCCACCCCGCCCGTCAGCTGCCCCAGCGCGTCCAGCCGCCCTGCCCGTTCCGCCTGCTGGCGCACCTTCTCCTGTTCGGTCACGTCCTCGATCACCAGCACCGTGGACAGATCCGACTGCGCGGGCGCATCGACCGGCGAGCTTGAGATCCGGACATAACGCCTCGGGTCCGTCTCGCCGGTCCTCAGCACCGCCCGTTCCGACACGATCTCCGACCCGGCGCGGGCGCGCTGGACGGGATCGGCGGAGGACAGCAGCGGCAGGTCGTCGTCCGCCCCCACAAACGACACGTCCTCGGGCCAGTCCGCGGGCCACGTGTCGGCGCGCAGGCCCAGCAAGCCCACGGCACCGGGGTTGGCAAAGGCGATGCGCCCGTCGCGTCGCAGGCCGACGATGGCGGCACGCGTCGCGTTCAGGATGGCCCCCAGCCGCAGGGTGATGCGCCGCAGATCGTCCGCCTGCGCCTCCACCCGGTGCTGCGCCCGCTTCGACTGGACAAGGAAGGCAAGCGGGATGAGCACCGCAAGCGCAATGGCGATCCCCAGCGCAAGGCGCGTCCGGGCAGGCGTCCAGAACACCGGATCGCCCAGCCAGCGGTCGCGCAGGGCGATGTATTCCTCGGAAGACAGGTAGCCCGGGATGACCGCATCCAGCCGTTCCCGCACCTCCGGCAGGCCAAGGCGCAGCGCGACGGCCCGCTGCGAGACCTCGAAGGGCGGCTGGATCTCGCGCACATCCTGGCTTCTCCCGGAGCGGGCGAGCGCCTCGCGCGCGGGGACGCTGGCATAGAGCACCGCGTCGACCTCTCCGCGCAGAAGACCGTCGAACAGCCCGAACTCGTCCGGATAGGTGGAAAGCGTCAGCCCGCCGTGGTTCTGCGCCAGTTGCGCCGCGTAGTTGTTCTCGCGCACGCCGACCGGTCGCCCCTCCAGATCGTCGAGCCCCTTCACATCGTCGCCCTCGCCCGCGCGCATGAAGATCGCGTAGGGCGACTGCTGGATCGGGATGGAAAAATCCATCGTCTGCTGCTTTTCGCCGGTCACGCTGATCGGGGGCAGCAGGTCGTAGCGCCCCGGGCCCGGTCCCTGCGCCCATTCCTCGACCGTGATCCCCTTGTACTGCAGCGCCAGCCCCGCCCGCGCCGCCAGCCCGCGCAGCGTCTCTACCCCGTAGCCGGTGAAGGTGCCGTCCCCGTTGACCACCTGGTAGGGCGGGAAATGGGTCACGCCGACGGTCAGCACCTCGGGCGCGGGTTCCGGCGGGACCATGTTCCACCATTGCAGCAGGTCGGCCAGGGTGCCGTCCGCACGCATCCCGTCGAGGGCGCGGTTGATCCGGGGCATCAGGTCGGCCCGGTCGGGCGACAGGGCGACGTAGTGCAATTCCCGGCGCAGCGGTTCGCCGGCAATGCGGATCCGGTAGTCGAGCCGCGACTTGCGCAGGAAATCCACCCCGGCCTTGTGCAGCGCGACGACCCCGTCCACCTGCCCGACCAGAAGCGCGGCGAAGGCTGCCGACACCGTGTCAAAAGCCACCACCTCGGCCCGTCCCTGAAGGTCGGCCAGATCGCTCCAGGCGGTGTCGCGCAGGACACCGATGCGCCGGCCCGCCATGCTTTCCATGGTGGTGTCGGACCGCGCCTCGCTCCGGACGAAAAGATAGACGGCGGTTTCGGCAATCGGCTCCGACAACAGTACATTGCCGCGCAGGATCGGCAGATCGACAACACCGGCGATCATGTCGGTCTCGCCCGCGGCCTGGGCGGCAAGCGCCGCCGGGTAGGTCGGATACCGGCGGAACTCCACCTCCAGATCCGCCCTGCTGCCGATCTCGAGGGCCAGCTCGGCGAAGAAACCCGTCAGCCCGGTATCCGTCTGTTCGTAGACCCCGCTCAGCGGGCCCCACGGCACCACGACCCTGTCCTCCGCCGCGGTCTGAGCGGCGGCCGGGAAGGCGTGGATCAAGGCAACCGCCGCGGCCAGAAGGACGCGGACAAGCAGGCGTAACATGGGACGGTCCCGTATGACGTGTGCAACCAGTGACACCCGTTGCATCTGGCGATGCAAGCGAAGATACTGCCAAGGGCGCGTTTCCCTGCACGGAGATTTCGCGCTCCGCATGTGCCTGACCGGCCGTTTTCCCCTCCTTTCACCGGAAGTTTTCCAATGCCAGACACCACAGTCCTGATCGTGGACGACAACGCCGACCTCGCCAGGCTGATGACCCAGATCTGCCGCGTGCTGGGGCAGGAAGCGGTGATGGCGGAGGACATGGAAACCGGGCTGGCGGCGCTGGCGGCGGAACCGGGCATCGTTCTGGCCCTTGTGGACGTGTCGCTGCCGCAGGGCCACAGCGGCTTCGACTTCGTCGATGCGGCGACCGCAATGAAGCCGGACCTGTCCTGCGTGCTGATGTCCGGCCTCGGCTCCAACGCCGACCGGCCCGCCCACCACGACGAGACCCCCGTCCTGAAGAAACCGATCCCCATGGACCAGCTCAAGGCGCTTCTGGACGGGCTGAAGGCCGCGCCCTAGCGCGCGCCCCACGTGTCGGACAGCCGATAGCCCTCGGGCCACGGATCGGCGGGGTCCAGCATGTGCTGGTGAATGCCGGTGATCCAGCCGCGCCCGCATATCTCAGGCACGATGGCCGGTTGGCCGCCGACCGCCGTGTCGGAGATGATCTTGCCGCGGAAGGTCGAGCCGATCACCGACCGCACGGTCAGCGTGTCCCCGGCCTGCATCACCCCCCGCGCTCGCAACAGCGCCATCCGCGCGGAAAGCGCCGTCCCCGTCGGGGAGCGGTCGACCTTGCCCGGCTGGATCGCAACCGCCGCGCTGCTTGTAAGGCCCACCGGCCCTTGTTCCAGCGGCCCGGCGAAGAGGCAGAAGGAGATGTGCCGCCAATCTGGATTGTCCGGGTGCGTGAACCCGAGCTGCGCGTTGGCCGCGTCGGTGATCCGGACACCCAGCCGCGCGATGTCATGCGCCTCGTCCTCCGTCAGGGCAAAGCCCATGGCCGCCGCGTCCACAACGACGAAACTGTCGCCGCCATAGGCTGTGTCGACGGTCAGCGTGCCCAGCCCCTCGACCTCCAGCCTCTGGTCGAGGCGCGCGGCGAAGGAGGGCAGGTTCCGCACGTGGATACGCTCGGCCTTGCCGTCCCGGCAGTCGGCCCGGACCTTCACCAGCCCGCCGGGCGCCTCCAGCGTCAGGTGGGTGACCGGCTCCGTCATCGGCATCAGCCCGCCGTCCAGAAGCACCGTGGCCACGCAGATCGAGTTCGACCCCGACATCGGCGGCGTGTCCTCCGGCTCCATGATGATGAAGGCGGCATCCGCCTCCGGATGCCTGGGCGGCACCAGCAGGTTCACGTGCCGGAACACACCGCCGCGCGGCTCGTTCAGCACGAAGTTCCGCAGGCTGCCATCACGCGCGATCCAGCGGCTCTGCTCCCAGATCGTGTCGCCCGGAGGCGGCAGGACACCGCCCACGATAACATCGCCGACCTCGCCCTCGGCATGGGCAGAGATGACGTGGATGGTCCGGATGGATCGCATGCACTCATCACAGCCCGAAGCCCCCCGTTTTACAAGCACCTGCGGCACCGGCCCCGACAAAAGCACAACGGATGAATTTTTCGTGCAACCGAATGCCGGTTCGGTCGTTGGGCACCTAAGCACAAGCTTGCAGACACAAGCAGGGACGGGACGAAGGGTTGCGGCGCATTTCAGTTTTAACGGCGGGTCTGCTGCTGTCCGGGTGCAGCGGACGGCACAACTGGCTGTCTTCCGCAGGCGCCGAATCCCAGACCATCGAACCCCTGTTCTGGACCGTCGTGGCAGGCGCTGCCGTGATCTGGACACTGGTTGTCGGCGCCGCCGTCTTTGCCCACCGGGCCAATGCCAAACCCCACCGCGAACAACAGGCGCGGCGCTTCATCATCTGGGGCGGCGCCGTCCTGCCGACCGTCGTCGTCGGCGCCCTGCTGATCTGGGGCCTGTTCATCCTGCGTGACCTCGTCGCCGACGAAGGCGACATGACCGTTCAGGTCGACGGCGAACGCTGGTGGTGGCGCGTGATCTACGAGACGCCCGAGGGCGAGGTCGTCACCGCCAACGAGATCCGCATGCCGCTGGGCCAGACGACGCTCTTCCGGCTGACTGCCGACGACGTGATCCATTCCTTCTGGGTGCCCGCGATGGGCGGCAAGATGGACATGATCCCGGGGCGTGAGACGCAGCTGACCCTGACACCGACGAAACTGGGAAGCTGGGGCGGGCTTTGCGCGGAATACTGCGGCGGCGCCCATGCGCTGATGCGCTTCGACGCCGTGGTGATGGAGCCGGAGGCCTTCGACGCCTGGCTGGAGAACGAAGCCTCGCCCGCCCGGATCACGGAGGGCGATCCCGGCTGGGAGGTCTTCCTCGACGAGGGCTGCGGCGCCTGCCACACCCTGCGCGGCACGGAGGCCGTGGGACAGGTCGGCCCCGACCTCACCCACCTGGCCAGCCGCGAACGGCTGGGCGCGGGCATCTACGACATGACGCCCGAGAACCTGGCCCGCTGGATCACCGACCTCGACGCCATGAAGCCCGACATCGACATGCCTGCCTATCCGCACCTCACCGGCGACCGCCTCGACGCGCTCGTCTCCTTCCTCATGAGCCTCAAGTAAAGCCGCCATGAAATCAGACGCCTTCGACCTTGACGACCTGCCGCCCGCCGAGCCCTACGACGAGGCCCGCGACAAGGCTCAGCGAGAGCGCCTGCTGAAGACATGGGAAAGCCCGAAGGGCTGGCGCTACCTGTCGGACGTCAACAACTCCGAGGTCGGGCTCTGGTACCTGCTGACCTCCTTCGCCTTCTTCTGCTTTGCCGGGGTTCTGGCCCTGCTGATCCGCACGCAGCTTGCGGTGCCGGGCAACGACTTCCTGTCGCAGGACCTCTACAACCAGGTCTTCACGCTGCACGGCACGGCGATGATGTTCCTCTTCGCCGTGCCGATCTTCGAAGCGGTGGCCATCCTCGTCCTGCCCGAGATCCTCGGTGCGCGCGACCTGCCCTTCCCGCGCCTCTCGGCGTTCGGATACTGGTGCTTCCTGATCGGCGGCGTCTTCGTCTGCGGGTCGATCTTCTTCGGCGCGGCGCCGGACGGCGGCTGGTTCATGTACGCGCCGCTGTCGTCGAACCCGGAATACTCCGGCGTCGGCGCGGACATCTGGCTATTGGGCCTGTCGTTCATCGAGGTGTCGTCGATCGCGGCGGCGGTCGAACTGATCGTCGGCGTGCTGAAGTCCCGCCCGCCGGGCATGCGCCTGAACCAGATGCCGCTCTACTGCTGGTACGTGCTGGTGGTGGCGGGGATGATCCTCTTCGCCTTCCCGCCGCTGATCGCGGGCGACCTGCTGCTCGAACTCGAACGCGCCTTCGGCTGGGCCTTCTTCGACCCGGACCGGGGCGGCGATCCGCTGCTGTGGCAGCACCTGTTCTGGATCTTCGGCCACCCGGAGGTCTATATCGTCTTCCTGCCGTCCATCGCTCTGATCGCCACGATCCTGCCGACCTTTGCCAGCCGCCCGATGATCGGCCATTCGTGGATCGTGCTCTCGGCGGTGGGCGTGGCGTTCCTGTCCTTCGGCCTGTGGGTCCACCACATGTTCACCGTGGGCTTGCCGGAAATCTCGCTCAGCTTCTTCTCTGCCGCGTCAGAGGCGGTGGCGGTCCCGACAGGCATCCAGATCTTCTGCTTCGTCGCGACGATGCTGGTGGCCAAGGTGCGCCCCTCCCTGCCGATGCTGTTTGCGGGCGGCGCGCTGGCGATCTTCGTCTTCGGCGGCCTCACGGGCGTCATGGTCGCGCTGGTGCCCTTCGACTGGCAGGCGCATGACAGCTACTTCGTCGTCGCCCACCTGCACTACACGCTGATCGGCGGGATGCTCTTCCCGCTCTTTGCCGGGGTCTACTACTGGTATCCCTTCGTCACCCAGCGCCAGACCAACCAGAAGGCGGGCAAGTGGTCCTTCTGGCTGATGTTCGGCGGCTTCAACATCGCCTTCCTGCCGATGCACTGGACTGGCGTCATGGGCATGCCCCGCCGCGTCTGGACCTATGACGTCACCGACGGCTGGGCCGTGCTGAACATGGTGTCGACCGTCGGCAGCTTCATCTTCGCCGCAGGGTTCGTCGTGCTGGCGGTCAACGTGCTATGGCCGCGCGGCAAGCACGCCCCGGTGAAGCGCAACGTCTGGAACGCCGGAACGATGGAATGGAGCGCCGAGGTCCCCGACAAGCCGTGGGGCGTGCGGTCGATCCCGCTCATCACCTCGCGCTACCCGCTGTGGGACCAGCCCGGCCTGCTCGACCAGATCGACCGCGGCGAGTGGTTCCTGCCCGACGCCGAGGAAGGCAAGCGCGAGCTGATCGTCACCGACATCCTCGACGCCCGCCCGCTGTTCGTCCAGCGCGTGCCGGGGCCGTCCTGGCTGATGCTGTTCGCCGCCCTCTTCCTCGGGACCAGCTTCATCGTCGCCACCTACCACTGGTGGACCATCGCCCTGATCTCCGGCGCGGCCTTTGTCGCCGTCACGCTCTACTGGCTGTGGACCGGCACCGCGCAGATCCCCGAGAAGCCCGAGAAATACGCCGGGCGCGGCCTGACCCTGCCCACGTACGAGGCAGGCGCCGGGTCGGTCGGCTGGTGGGCCGTGTTCATCACCATGACCGGCGACATGACGGCGTTTGTCGGGCTGGTGTTCTCCTACTTCTTCTTCTGGACCGTGCTGCCGGACTTCATGTCCACGACCGAGGCGATGCCCTTCGGCTGGCTCATCCTGGGCTTTGCCGGCGTTATGGGACAGTGGGGCCTGACCGTCGCGGCGCGCGGTCAACTGGCGTCCCGTGCCCCGGGCGCGGCCATCGGCGCGCTCCTCGCCGCACCGGTGGCGGGCGTGCTGGGCATGGCCGCCTTTGCCTGGGCGGCGATGCAGGCGGGCCTCGACCCCACGCGCCACAGCTTCGACGCGACCATCTGGGCGCTGCTCCTGTGGCTTTCCGTGCACGTGGCGCTTGGCCTGCTCATGCAGCTTTATACAGCGGCGCGCATCTGGGCGGGCATCTGCACGCCCGACTTCCCGGCGGACCTGCGCAACCTGACGCTTTACACCCACTTCCTCGCGGTGACGGTCATCATGACCTTCGCCATGCTGGCGGTCTTCCCGCTCTGGCTGGGGGCGCTGTGATGAGACGCCCAAGCAAGATCCCCGCCCCCCGACTGATCGACGACGGCTCCCTCTGGATCATGGTCGCCGCGCCCTCGATCTGGGCCGCGCATTTCCTGATCAGCTACTGGGTCGCCGCCATCTGGTGCGCCAAGATCGGAGGGTCGCTCCTCGACGTGCGCTGGATCATCGCCGCGCTGGGGCTGGCCTCCATCGTGCTCATCGGCCTGCTGGCGCTGATCGCCGTGCGCCGCTACGGCGGCACCTTCGTCATCTTCGAGGAGATCACCGAGGATTCACGCCCGGCCCGCGAACGGTTCATGGGGCACGTGTCGCTCCTCCTGTGCATCCTCTCCGCTGTGGCCGTGGGCTTTACCGTGATCCCCGGGCTGGTGATGACGACATGCTGATGCGCCGCGCCATAGCGCTTGTGCTGCTGGCCGTGCTGTGGCTGGCGCTGCCCGCCTACGCCACCGGGTCGATGATCGTCCACATGGTCCTGCACCTGGGCGTGGTCGCGGTCGTGCCGATGCTCTGGGCGCCGCGCCTGCCGGACGCGTTCCCCTCCGGTCCGATCGCCCTCGCGCTCGGATCGGTGATCGACATGGCCGTGGTCTGGACGTGGCATCTGCCCGGGATGCACCTCTGGGCCCGGACGGAGACCGCCGGTCTCATCCTCGAACAGGCCAGCTTCCTCGGCGCGGGGCTGCTGCTCTGGGGTGCGGTGCGGCAGGCCGGGCCGTTCGGCGGCGCGCTGGTTCTGCTGGGCACGACCATGCACATGACGCTGCTTGGCGCCCTGATCGGCCTCGCCCCCCGCGACCTCTACGGCGACATCTGCGCGGGGTACTTCGGCCTCACCGCGTTGCAGGAACAGCAGATCGCCGGTGTGCTGATGGCCGGACTGGGCGGCGCGCTCTACCTCGCGGCGGCACTGAGCCGGCTGGGCCGCGCGCTCGACGAAGGAGAACCCGCATGAAACGCCTGGTCCTCTTTGCCGCCGTGCTGCTCTTCGTGCTGGGGAACGCCTTCTACTGGCTCGCCCCCTACACCATCGCCGCGTCGACGCCGCACTGGCCCGGCGTGCGCGAGGTCCTGCACCAGTACATGCGCAACGCCGTCGCCATCCGGTCCCGCGACAAGGAGGTGCCGCGCCAGGTCGATCTCGACGATCCCGGCCTGATCCGCCTTGGCGCCGGACACTTCGCCACCGGCTGCGCCACCTGCCACGGCGCGCCCGGCATCGCGCGCAACCCGATCCCGGCCGAGATGATGCCCGCGCCCCCGATGCTCGACGGGCTCGACTTCACCGACGGCGAACTGTGGTGGATCGCGCGGCACGGCATCCGTTACTCCGGCATGCCTTCCTGGCCCGGCGAGGGCCGCGAGGTCGAACCATGGGCCATCGCCGCCTTCCTGCGGGCGTATGACGATTTCGACCGCGCCTCGTACGAGGAGGCTGCCCTCGGCACCGCATACGCGGGCGACGCCATCCGCTTCCCCGGCCTCTACGGCGCGATTCCGAAGGACATGGCCTGCGCCCGCTGCCACGGTGAGGACGGGCTGGGCCGCGAAGGCACGGCGCCGAAGCTGGCGGGACAGTCGCGGGAATGGCTGACGCTGGTGCTGGACGCCTACCACGACGGCAGCCGCGAAAGCGGCTTCATGGAGCCGCTCGGCGCGATACTGACGGATGCCAACATCGACGGTATCTCCCAGATGTACGCAGAGATGGAGGGCGACTGGAGCGGCCGCCCCCTGCCCTTCGGCGATGCGGAGCGCGGTGCCGAGCTGGCCCGCAAGGGGGACGAGCATGACGACATCGCGTCCTGCGCATCCTGCCACGAGGGCGGAGACGACCCGCTGATGCCGCGCCGCGCCGACACGCCCCGCATCGCCGGACAGGACGGCTTCTGGCTGTACAACTGGCTGCTGATGTACCGCGACGGCCCGGTGCCCGAGACACCCCGCGCCCACCTCATGGAGGCGGCGGCAAAGCCCCTGTCGGACGGCGACATCGCCGACCTTGCGGCCTATTACGCCGGGCTGACGGCTGGCGGGACCGCCGCGGGCAACTGAGCGGCCCGCCTGGCATCCTGGCACACGGCGGCGAGGCTCAGCTCGCGCGGGATATGGGGTCCGGCAGGTTGTCGGCTTCCATAAGGATGGCTCTAGTCCTCGGATGACCTGCAATCGCATCCGCGATGCTGTGCCGGTTGAGGGTCTGGTAGAAGAGGATCTTGGCCTCGGCCAGCGCACCCACGAGCCCGCAGGACCCGAGCAGGATGCAGGTCGAACAATCGACCATATTGGCATCGCCTTCCATGTAGCGTGCCACGTCGCCGACCCTGATCTCCTCCGCCGGCCGGGCAAGCTGAACGCCGCCCGAACGGCCCCGCGTGCTTTTCAGATAGCTGCCCTCGACCAGCATGTTCACAACCTTCATCAGGTTGTTCTGCGACAGGTTGTGCGCCCGTGCAATTTCCGAGATCGGCACCACGCGCCCATCGTGGACGCCCAGGTAAAGGCAGACCCTGAGAGCATAATCGGTAAATTTCGAGAAGTGCATACAGCATTACCTTTTATGAATTCCTGCCAACCTGATGCAGGATTTTGAATGCGTCAACGTTTTCAGCCCAGGCGGTAATCTGCACCAGACCGCTCTACCATCAGAAAAACGGGCCCCACCGTTGCCGGCAGGGCCCGTCGTTGAACTCGGTTATAGGCCGCAGCCGTCAAGCGACGAGCGCGACACCGGCCTTTTCTTCTCGCGGAAAGAACACGTCGTGCAGGCTGCAGATCGCGTTCGACAGTTCCGAGTGGTCGACGATGAACTGCACGTCGACACTGCGCGGCCCTTGCGCGGCGCCCAGCGGAACGATGCCCGCCTCTTCCAGCGCCGCCATGCCGCGCGTCAGCACGGACAGCCCGGTCAGGTCGCGGCCGATCACCGACACCAGCGCGCACTTGCGCAGGGAAATGTCGGCCTGCGGGTAGACGTCGCTCAGGTCGCTCTCGACCCGGCGCAGCGCCTTCAGCGAACCATGGACGTGGTGGGTGATCGTGTTGGCGTTCGACACCTTCGACACGATCCACACGTCATGGCGCTTCAGCGCGTCGAGGATCGTCGCGTCGTAGCCCTTCACGCCGACCATGTCCTGTTCGAACACTTCCAGCGCAAAGACCGAAAGGCCCGTCACGATCTCGGCCGCGGCGCTTTCCGCCGGCTTGTCGTCGATGATGGTGCCCGGATCTTCCGGCTCGAACGCGTTGGTCACGCGCAGCGGCACACCGGCACGGCGCAGCGTCTTGGCGGCCGAGGGGTGGATTGCCTCCATCCCGAGGTTCGCCATCTGGTCCGCCACGTCGTAGTTGGTGTGGCCGAGCTTGCGCACCACCTCCGCACCGACCACCTTCGGGTCGGCAGAGGACAGGTGGAATTCCTTGTGGATGATCGCCTCGCGCGCGGCGGTCTGTGCCGCCAGACGAGAGAACGTCACCTCGGAATAGCCGCGGTCGAACTCGCGCATCAGGCCCTCGGTGCACTGGGCATAGCCGGTGACGATGGGCATCTCGGTCGCCGGATCGACGCCGTCCATACCCTTTGCCAGGCGATCCTCAAGGCTCAGATGCTCCTCGTCACGCCAGCCGGACAGGTCGACCAGACGGGCGTTCACGCCAGCGCGCTGCAGCATCAGGACAGCGACGTAGGCGGAGTGCGCCTCGCCAAGCCCCGACAGCAACTCGCGGATCTGCAGCAGGTGTTCGTTCAGGCGGAAGTGCCCGTAGGAGCACAGCCGCTGAAGGTCCACCAGGCAGCTCCGGGCGCCTTCCATGCGATCCTGCACGAAGCGGGTCGCAAGCTGGACGTCGCCCGCGTGGGTCAGCACCTCGGAGTGCGCCGCGATCATCTCTGTCGAGGCGCGGTCCATTGCGCGGTGCCAGCCGTGGTCGTCATCCGCCTGCGCAAAGCTGGCAAAGACGCCCTGTTCACCGGTCTTCTTGTGTTCGAGCAGCATGTTGGTGATGCCGCCGAACGCGGAAACGACGAAGATGCGGCCGTATTCCGGTTTGCCGTTCTTGATGAACAGCGTGTCGCGCAGTTCGCCGAGGCGGGACATGGACGTCCCGCCGATCTTTTCGACAGTATGGGTCATTCAGGCCTCTGCAGGTTCGGGCGCGGCGTAGGAGCCATCCTCACGGTGCACTTCGTTGCCCGTCACGGGCGGATTGAAGCAGCACGCCATGACGAGTTCCTCGTCCGCGCGCAGGACGTGCCGGTCGTGCTTGTCGAGCGCGTACATGACGCCGGGCTTGATCGGGTGCGTTTCGCCGGTGGCGAGGTCGGTAATCGAGCCCGAACCCTGCATGCAATAGACGCTCTCGAAGTGGTTCTTGTATTCGAACGTGTGTTCGGAACCGGCCTCAAGGAAGGTGATGTGGAACGAGAACCCCATCTTGTCGTCGGCCAGAAGCATGCGGACGGAGGTCCACTTTGCATCCGACACGACGCGGTCGGGTTCGTTCTTGGTGATCTCGTTGAAGTCTCTGACGATCATGTCTGTTACTCCGCTGCGATTTTCTGGCCGGGCTCGACGATCTCGCGGGCGGCGTCCAGCACGATGGCCAGACCCTTACCCAGCGTCTCGTCGGGGGTGGTGAGCGGTGCGAGCACCTTGACCACCTCGTCCTCCGGACCGGACGTTTCGATGACAAGGCCGTTCTCGAAGGCCTTGGCGCAAATGGCTGCCGCCAGTTCGCCGGAACCCACGTCCACGCCGCGCATCATGCCACGGCCTTTCAGGTAGGCGCCCGGGATCATCGCGGCCAGGGCGCTCAGGCCCTTCTCGACGATGTCGGCACGGCGGGCGATGTCCTTCGCAAAGGCATCGTCGGCCCAGAACTTCTCGATCGCCACGCGGGCGGTCACGAAGGCATGGGTGTTGCCGCGGAACGTGCCGTTGTGCTCGGCCGGGCCCATGATGTCATGTTCCGGCTTCACCAGCACGAGGCCCATCGGCAGACCGAAGCCCGAGACGGATTTCGCCATGGTGACGAGGTCCGGCTTGAGACCTGCCTCTTCGAAGCCGAAGAAGTCGCCGGTCCGGCCGCAGCCCGCCTGGATGTCGTCGACGATCAGCAGCGCGCCGTGCTTCTTGGCAAGCTCCGCCACGCGGCGCAGCCACTCGGGGCGCGCGGCGTTCAAGCCGCCCTCGCCCTGCACGGGCTCCACGATGATCGCGGCAGGCGCGTCCATGCCGGAGGACTTGTCCTCGAGCATCGTCTCGAGGATGTCGGCGGTGTCGGTGCCTTCACCCATGTAGCCGTCGTAGGGCATCCGGGTCACGCCGTTCAGCTGGATGCCGGCGCCGCCACGGTGGTAGCTGTTGCCGGTCGCGGCCAGCGCGCCAAGCGTCACGCCGTGGAAACCGTTGGTGAAGGAAATCACGTTCGTGCGGCCGGTCACCTTGCGGGCGATCTTCATCGCCGCCTCGACGGCGTTGGCGCCGGTCGGGCCCACGAACATCAGCTTGTGGTCCATCCCGCGCGGTTCGAGGATGTGACGCTCGAAGGCTTCGATGAAGTCCTTCTTGGTGTTGGTGTGCAGGTCCAGACCGTGGGCGATGCCGTCGTTGGTCAGGTGCTCGATCAGCGCTGCCTTCATGTCCGGGTCGTTGTGCCCGTAGTTCAGCGAGGAGCAGCCTGCCAGGAAATCGATGTAGGTCTGACCGGATTCGTCGGTCATCTCCGACCCGCTGGCGCTGGTGAAGGTGGTCTTGAAGCCACGGCAGTAGGAGCGGGCTTCGGATTCGCGTCGTTCAAACACGTTAAGTTCTGTCGGTTGCGTAGTCATTACGACCTCTCTCGGATAACTTTGAATGTCAGGAATTCTGGAGCGTCTGCGCCTCAGGCGGCCTGCGCCACCGGGTTCGGCAACTCGATGGTCACCATGTTCTCGGTCGCGGCGCGCCCTGCGAAGTGATCTTCGCGGGTGAAGTGCGGCTCAGAGCTGAGGCTGCCACCCTGGTTGCGGGCGAACTTGCGGAAAAGCCCCCAGGACGCCTTGTTGTCGCTCGTGATCGTGGTCTGCAGACGTGTCACGTCCGCACACACGTCACGGTTCAGGATCTCGGCCAGCATCTTGCCGCCAAGGCCCATGCCGCGTGCCTTTTCGGACACGGCGACCTGCCAGACGAACAGCGTCTCGGGATCGTTCGGGAGGATGTAGGCAGACACCCAGCCAATAGCTTCACCGCCCTTGTCCGCCACCACGCAGGTGTCGGAAAAGTGGTCGCACTGCAGAAGGTTGCAATACATCGAGTTCTCATCGAGCGGCTTGCAGGCGCGCACAAGCTCCCAGATGCCCGAGCCGTCCTCGGATACCGGGGTGCGCAGTGTCGGCAAGGCCTGCCGGGCAAGGTCACGCGGATGTTGCATGTATCGGTTGCTCCATTTTGCTTCGTTAATCTAAATAGCGCGGGCCGGTCATTGCTTCAATAGGCAAAGTAAATATTCTTCGGTTTCGCGCCATGTTTCGCGCAAAACCCCGCTATAAGCGCTTACAAGCCCTTTATATGGCTAAGGGCACATCCTTCGACAAGCTAACCTGTGACCTGCTTGACGCAATGGTTAGCCGTCCTTATATTTAGACAGTCTAACAAAGGAGGTTCGATGGATCGCATCGATACGTCGTTGATCGCATTACGCAGGATTCTCCGCGCGACAGAGCTGTTCGGTCGCGAACTGAAGCAGGTGGCAGGTATCACCGCGCCCCAGTTCCGCGCCTTGCAGATCATCGCGGAGAACGGTTCCGCCACCGCGACAGAGATCGCGCAACGCATGAGGGTGACTCAGGCGACGGTGACGTCGCTTGTCGACAAGCTCGTGCGGCAGGAGCTCGTTGTCCGGGAGAAATCCGCCGCCGACCGCCGTCAGACCAACATCCAGGTGACGCCGCTGGGATACAAGACGCTCGATCGGGCGCCCGACCCCCTGCAGCAGCGTTTCGTGCGCAAGTTCGAAGCCATGGACGACTGGGAGCAGGCCATGCTCGTGGCGTCCCTCGAACGCGTTGCAGCCATGCTCGATGCGGAGGATCTGGACGCGTCCCCAGTGCTGGACACAGGCGACATTCGCCACGCCGCAAGGAACGGCGCGCACTGAGCGTGCCCCGGGTTCACCCCGTACGCCCGGTGCCGGCGCGGAATGCCGCCTGACATGACCCTCTGACACGCCCGCGACAAGATTGCTTGAAGACAGGGCGACATTGCCGGATGTTGGGATGCATCAAAATGACCCGACAGCGGAGAAACCAGATGAAAAAGACCTTCACCCTTTGCGCCGTAGCGGCTCTTTCGGCCAATGGCGCTTGGGCCGATTGCGAGACGGTTGTCCTGTCCGACGTCGGCTGGACCGACATCACCGCCACCACCGCCGCCACCTCCGTCGTGCTCGAGGCACTCGGTTACGAGATCGACGTGAAGGTGCTGTCCGTGCCGGTGACCTACACCTCCATGGCCTCCGGCGACGTGGACGTCTTCCTAGGCAACTGGATGCCCACGATGGAAGCCGACATCGCCCCCTACCGCGAGGCCGGGACCGTCGACACCGTCCGCGCCAACCTCGAAGGGGCGAAGTACACGCTGGCCGTCAACAAGGCCGCCGCCGACCTCGGCATCAAGGACTTCGCCGACATCGCCACCCACAGGGACGCGCTCGAAGGCAAGATCTACGGGATCGAACCGGGCAATGATGGCAACCGCCTGATCCAGTCCATGATCGAGGAGAATGCCTTCGGTCTCGAAGGGTTCGAGGTGGTCGAATCCTCCGAACAGGGCATGCTGAGCCAGGTCGCCCGCGCCGACCGCCGCGACGAACCCGTCGTCTTCCTCGGCTGGGAACCGCACCCGATGAACGCCAACTACGAGATGTCCTACCTCACCGGCGGCGACGACTACTTCGGTCCGAACCTCGGCGGCGCGACGGTCTACACCAACACCTCCGCCGGCTTCGCCGAAGAGTGCCCGAACCTCGGCGCGCTGCTCAACAACCTCGAATTCTCCCTCGCGATGGAGAACGAGATCATGGGCAAGATCCTCGACGGCGGCGCAGACCCGGAAGATGCCGCGACCGAATGGCTTCAGGCCAACACCGGCGTTCTGGACGGCTGGCTGACCGGCGTGACCACCAAGGACGGCGGCGACGCCATGGAGGCCGTGAAGGCCGCGCTGGAATAAGCGCCCGACGACCACCCCACCAAACGCCCCCGCAGACCGCGGGGGCGTCTTTCGTTTCAGCGTCGCGCCGACCGCCGCGACCGGGGCAGAGGCACCGGAAACGAAGACCACCCGCCGGGCCGACAGGGCGATTCGCCCGGGCGCGGCAAACCTGCCGACCTCCGCACGGAACCGGATTTCCCGGCGCGCGCGGCGGAAAGAACATGAACATTCCGAAGGGTTTTGCGATAGTGCGCCGGACCCGAACCGCCAGCCCCCTTTAGAAATTGGCGCGCTTGCGGTAGTTGACTGACGGATCAATCAAGAAAGAGGGCGTGACATGGAATGGCTGGAAGAACACAAGTTGCCGATCGGCAGCGTGGTCAGGGACGCGGTTGACTGGCTGACCGACAACGCCGTGTGGTTCTTCGACGGGCTCTCCCTTGCGCTGGAATCGGTGATCGACGCGCTGCTCTGGTGCCTCCAGACGCCGCCCGCGCTGCTGATCGTCGCGCTCATCACCCTGCTGTCGTGGTTCGCCCGCCGCTCCGTCGGCTTCACGATCTTCACCGCAGCCGGGCTCCTGCTGATCATCAACCAGGGCTACTGGGAAGAAACCACCGAGACGCTGGCACTGGTGATCGCCGCCGCCGTGGTCTGCATGGGGGTCGGCGTTCCCGTGGGCATCGCCGCCGCGCGCCGTCCGTGGCTCTATAACGCGCTGTCGCCGGTGCTGGACCTGATGCAGACGATCCCGACCTTCGTGTACCTGATCCCGGCGCTGATCCTCTTCGGGCTGGGCATGGTGCCGGGGCTGATCGCCACGGTCATCTTCGCCATCCCCGCCCCCATCCGCCTGACCCACCTCGGGATCACCTCCACCCCCACCGCACTGATCGAGGCGGGCGAAGCCTTCGGCGCCACCCGCCGGCAGTTGCTCTACAAGGTGGAACTGCCCTACGCGATGCCGCAGATCATGGCCGGGCTGACCCAGACGATCATGCTGTCGCTCTCGATGGTCGTCATCGCCGCGCTGGTCGGTGCCGACGGGCTGGGCGTGCCGACGCTGCGGGCGCTGAACTCCGTCAACATCGCGCAGGGCTTCGAGGTGGGCATCGCCATCGTCCTCGTGGCGATCATCTTCGACCGCATGTTCAAGAAGCGGGGGTCCTGAGATGAGCGATCCCGTGATGAACCGCCCCATGGTCCGCTTCGACGCGGTCAACATCGTCTTCGGCGACGCGCCGGAAACCGCCCTTCCGCTGATGGACGAAGGCCTCTCGCGGCCCGAAATCCAGGAACGCACCAACCAGGTGCTGGGCGTGCACGACTGTACCCTCGACGTGCACGACGGCGAGATCCTCGTGCTGATGGGCCTGTCCGGCTCAGGCAAGTCGACACTGCTGCGCGCGGTCAACGGGCTGAACCCCGTGGCGCGCGGCAAGGTGGAGGTCCGCGTCGACGACAAGTTTGTCGATGTCGCCAAGGCCTCGCCGAAGGCGCTGCGCCAGATCCGCACCCAGCGTGTCGCCATGGTCTTCCAGCAGTTCGGCCTGCTGCCGTGGCGCACCGTCATCGACAACGTGGCTTTCGGGCTCGAAATCGCGGGCGTGCCCGCCGCCGAACGCCTTGACCGCGCCCGACGGCAGCTCGACACCGTGAACCTCGGCGAATGGGCCGACCGCAAGGTGCAGGAACTGTCCGGCGGGATGCAGCAGCGCGTGGGCCTTGCCCGGGCGCTTGCCACCGAAGCGCCGATCCTCCTGATGGACGAACCGTTTTCGGCCCTCGATCCGCTGATCCGCAACCGTCTTCAGGACGAGCTGCTGGAACTTCAGCAAAAACTCGGGCGGACGATCATCTTCGTCAGCCACGACCTCGACGAGGCACTGAAGATCGGCAACCGGATCGCGATCATGGAAGGCGGGCGCATCGTGCAATGCGGCACGCCGCAGGACATCGTCCTGACCCCCGCCACCGAATACGTCGCCGATTTCGTCGCGCACATGAACCCGCTCAACGTCCTGCGCGCGATGGAGATCATGGGCCCCGCCCCCGCCTCGCCGCCCGCATCGGCGCGGCATGTCGCCCCCACGACGCCGATCCGCGAAATCCTTCCCCTGCTCAGCCAGGACACCGATCCGCTGATCGTGATGGAGGACGGCAGGCCCGTGGGCATGATCGACACGCGCGCCCTGCTGACCGCCCTGATGAACGAACAGCGGCAGGTGGCAGAGGTCCGCGAAAGCGCCTGAACGCCCAGAGCGCCCCGGCGGGACGTCAGCTCGAAAAGAACTCCGGAAACTGCCCACGGAGCATGTCGAGCCGGCGGATCGTGCCCGACAGATGGACGCGGATCGCCTCCATCGCCTCGTCGGGGTCGCCCTGCTCAATGCCGTGCAGGATGCGCCAGTGCTTCTCCACGATGTCGGCCATCTTGCCCTCGGAGGGCAGGTCCAGCATCTGGCAGCGGAACAGGTGACCCAGCCTGCGGATCAGGATCTGCTGCAGGTTGGTCATGCCGACACCCGCGAACAGCGTGCGGTGAAAGGCGCGGTCGAGCTCGTTGAACAGCCCCATCTGCGTGGTGTCGCCGTGCAGCGATTCCTGCATGTTCATGATCGCCCGCGCGCGTGAGATCACCTCCGGATCGGGGTCGAGCGCCAGCCTGCGCACCACCTCCGTCTCCACCGAGACCCGCAGGAACTGCGTCTCGCGCAGCTGGTCGACGTCGATGCGTTTCACCACCGTGCCGGATTGCGGCATGATCCGGACCAGCCCGTCTTCCTCCAGCCGCTGCAGCGCCTCGCGCACCGGCGTCAGGCTGACCCCGTACTCCTGCGCGATGGCCGTGCGCGACAGGACGGTGCCCGGGGGATAATCCAGCGACACCACCTTCTTGCGCAGCGCGTCATAGACGGTGCCCGCCGCCGAGACGGGGTGCTTCTCTCCATGTTCGCCGAAGGCCTGTTCGATGATCGCCATGTCCATTCCGATTGCGCCACCGTGGCGGCCTTGCCTCCACTCAATATCGGCGCTTCGCCAATTCAATCAAGATTGACCGTCTAATTCAACTAATATATTAGTCTGACCAGCTCGTGAGCGCCGGTCGAGGAGGGCCGCGTCGCGTGCACTGCACCAAGGGAGGAATTCAATGAAAACCGACATCCTGAAGAACATGTCAAAGGCGGCGGTCCTTGCGGCCTCCGTCGCGGCACTGGCCACGGCGGCAAGCGCCGCAGACAAAACGCTGAAGATCCAGACCTCGTCCAACGCCAGCCACGCCTCGCTCGCCTACCTGAACGAGGAATGGGTGCCGAAGCTGGAAACCATGACCGGCGGATCGCTGGGGGTGGAGCTTCTGCCGATCGACGCCGTGGTGCCGCGCCGCGAGACGGCCGAGGCGATCTCGGTCGGGATCCTCGACGGCGACCTCACCTCGATCAACTACTTCGCGGGTGTCGACCCGGCCTTCGCGCTGATGGGCGACCTGATCGCGGGCTACGACTCGGCCGACCAGATTCAGGCGTTCTGCGCGCAGGGCGGCGGCAAGGAGATGCTGCAGAAGCTCTTCGACGCGCATTTCGAGGGCGTGCACGTCGTCGGCTGCGGCGCCTACGCGCGTGAGGCCTTTGTCTCCAAGGTGCCGATCCGCGGTGTGGCGGACTTCGAGGGCGTCAAGGTGCGCTCCCCCGAAGGGCTTGCGGCGGACGTCTTCAAGCGCGTCGGTGCAGCGCCCGTGTCCATGTCCGGCTCCGAAACCTACGGCGCGCTCGAAAAGGGCGTGATCGACGCGGCGGACAACTCCGCCTATGCCAACAACGACGCCAACGGGATGCACAAGATCGCCAAGTACCCGATCTTCCCGGGCATCCACTCCACCCCGATCCTGCAGTTCACCGTCTCCCAGGCCGTCTGGGACGAGATGTCCGAGCAGGAGCAGGTCGCGCTCGAAACCTGGTATCTCGCCGCCTACAACGGGCTGCGCCAGCACTTCGACCGCCTCGACCGCCAGCTTGTCGCCCGTGACAAGGCCGCCGGAGAGCTGGAAGTGATCGACTGGCCGCAGGAAGAGCGCGACGCCTTCCGCAAGGTGGCACAGCAGGCGTGGGAAGACTTCGCCAAGGGCTCCGACCTCGCGCAGGAAGTCTACGACGCGCACATCGCCTTCATGAAGGAAGCCGGGCTGCTCTGACGCACTCCCGCAGAGACCCGATGGCGCCCCCGGCCAAGGGGGCGCCGCAGCACCTCTAGGGCCCGTCCGCGGCCCTCTTTTCCCGGCCCCGAGGGAGGACTCCCGCTGTGACCCGAAACATCGACGACGCCATCGCCCAAACCGATCTGGAAATCGCCGATCAGGACCCCCTCGCCCACGCGGAGGAGCGGGACCTGCCGATGTCCGACTACACGGTGGTCGACCATGCCAGCCACATCACCGGCATCGCCATCTCCTCCTTCTACCTCGTCGCGGCGCTTGCCACGCTGTACGAGGTCTTCTCGCGCTACGTGCTGAACCACCCGACCTTCTGGGCGTTCGAGACGGTGATGACCACGGTCGCCGCCGCGTGGATGCTGTCGGCGGGCTACGTCACGCTGAAAAAGCGGCACATCGCGATCACCGTCATCCACGGGCTGACCACACGGCGCCAGAAATGGTGGCTCGACCTCTTCGCCATGCTGGTGGGGATCTTCGCGCTCTACATGCTGCTGACCGACGCGCCGATCCGCGCCTATGTCAGTATCGAACGCGTCGAGAAATCCGGGTCCGCCTTCAACTCCCCGCTGCCGATGATGATGAAGTCGCTGATGGTGATCGGTGCCTTCATGTACCTCGCGCAGCTCATGATGAACCTGCACCGGCACCTGAACTCCGACCTCGGGCGCCTGCTGGTCAAGATCGTCTCCGCCTACTTCGTCCTCTACTTCGCCTCCGCCTTCCTGGCCGAAGTCTTCGCCTTCGCCCCGGCCGAGATGTTCTCGGGCTTCATCTCCGGGATCGGCAAGGCGCTCGACCCGTCGCAGGCGCTGGACATGCGGTCCATGGACCTGGGCACCGTGTCGCTCATCATGGTGGTCATGCTGATCGCGCTGATGATGACCGGCATGCCGCTGGGCATCGTCACGCTGATCGTGTCGGTCATCATGGCCATCGGCTTCTTCGGGCCGCGCGGGCTGTTCCTGGTGTCCTCGAACGCGGTGGGCCTGCTGGAACACTACTCCCTCGTCGCGGTGCCGTTCTTCGTGCTCATGGCCTCCATCCTCGAACGGGCGGGCATCGCCGAGGACCTCTTCGACGCCATGTCGATCTTCGCGGGCAACCTGCGTGGCGGCGTGGCCGTGCAGACCACCGTCGTCGCCGTGATCCTCGCCGCCATGTCCGGCGTCATGGGGGGCGAGATCGTCATGCTGGGCCTCGTCGCCCTGCCGCAGATGTTCCGCCTGGGCTACGACCGCAAGATCACCATCGGCCTGATCTGCGCCGCCGGTGCCCTCGCCACGCTGATCCCGCCGTCGATCATCATGATCGTCTACGGCTTATCGGCCGAGGTCGGCATCGGCGACCTGTTCATGGCCGGTGCCATCCCCGGCATCATGCTGGCGGTGTTCTACGCGGGCTACGTGCTGATCCGGGTCAACATCACTCCCTCCATGGCACCCACCGCCCGGGAAGTGGCCGAGATCACCGGCACCGAACAGAAGCTCTCCTCCGAACGGATGACCGCCGTGATCCTGTCGATCGCCCTGATCGCCACGGTCATGGGGTCGATCTACGCCGGGATCGCCTCCGTCACCGAATCCGCCGCCGTGGGCTGCATCGGCGCCATGGTGATCGCCGCCATCCGCAACCGCTTCAACTGGGAGGTGGTGACCGCCGCGCTCATGGGCACCATGGCCACCGTCGGCACGATCATCTGGCTGATCCTCGGCGCGGTGTCCTTCGTGGGCATCTTCAACCTCGTCGGCGGCGGAGAGTTCATGCGCTCGCTGTTCCTCGACCTCGGACTGTCGGCCATGGGCACAGTGATCGTCATGATGCTGATCCTGATGGTGCTGGGCACCTTCATGGAATGGATCGCCATCGTGCTGATCACCGTCCCTGTCTTCGCCCCGGTGGTCATGACGCTGGCCCCCGAACTAGGCCTGACCGAGGACCAGGCCAAGATCTGGTTCGGCATCCTCTTCGTGATGAACATCCAGATCTACTTCCTGTCGCCGCCCTTTGGCCCGGCCTGCTTCTGGCTGAAGTCGGTGGCGCCAAAGGACGTGACCCTGCAGGAGATCTTCCTCGCGGTGCTGCCCTTCATCGGTCTGCAGATCATCGGCCTCGTCCTGGTGATGGTCTTCCCGCAGATTGCCCTTTTCCTTCCCGAACTCCTGAACTGAGGTAGAGCCATGATCGGACGCGACTCACGTGAAGACATCGACGGCTACGGCATCTGGCCCTGGCTCCTCGGGCTTGTCCTGGTGGCGGTCATCATCGGCATCATGTTCGGTGCCGCACAGCCGATTTCGTGAACGCCGGCCCGTGGGAGGGACATAGATGCCATACCACCCGATGCCCCCGCACCGGCCCCGGCGCGGACCGGACGCCCCCAAGCCCGGGGAAGAACCGTTCTCAGACCCCGCCCCAAACCCCATCGGGGCCTACGTGACCAATGGCCCCGCAGATGGCATGGTGGTGCCGGGCAGCATCCTCCGGACTCCGTGCCAAACCCCTCTGCCGCGCGCCGCCGGCAATGACCCGGCCAGCGCCGCCAGTTTCGAATACCAGTAAGGAAAGACCATGACCGACCGCCGCAAGTCCCCCGAAGAGCTCCGCTCCGCCCGCTGGTTCGCGCCCGACGACCTGCGCTCCATGGGCCACAGGTCCCGCGCGATGCAGATGGGCTGGGACGACGAGGACTGGACCGGCAAGCCGGTGATCGCCGTCATCAACACCTGGTCCGACCTCTCGCCCTGCCACCACCACCTGCGCGACCGGGCAGAGTTCGTGAAGCAGGGCATCCTGCAGGCGGGCGGCCACCCGGTCGAAATGCCGGTGCACTCGTTCTCCGAGCAGTTCCTGAAACCCACCTCCATGCTCTACCGCAACATGGGCGCGCTCGAGGTGGAGGAAACCCTGCGCTCCCACCCAATCGACGGGGCGGTGCTGCTGGGCGGCTGCGACAAGTCCACGCCCGCGCTGGTCATGGGCGCGGTCAGCATGGGCTTGCCGTTCATCTTCATGCCCGCGGGCGCCATGCTGCGCGGCAACTACGCCGGGCAGAAGCTCGGCTCCGGCACGGATGTCTGGAAATACTGGGACGAACGCCGCGCCGGCACCATCGGCAAGGAAGAGTGGATGGGCGTGCAGGGCGGCATCGCCCGCAGCTACGGCACCTGCATGACCATGGGCACCGCCTCCACCATGATGAGCATCGCCGACGGCTGGGGCCTGACCCTGCCCGGCGCCTCCTCGATCCCCGCGCCGGACGCGGGCCACAAGCGCATGGCCAAGGCCTGCGGGCGGCGCATCGTCGACATGGTCTGGGAAGACCTGACCCCGAACAAGATCATGACAGAGGCCTCCACCCGCAACGCCGTCACCGTCGCCATGGCCACCGGCTGCTCCACCAACGCCATCATCCACATGATCGCCATGGCCCGCCGCGCGGGCATCCCGCTGACGCTCGACGACCTCGACGAGATCGGCAGGACGACGCCGGTGATCGCCAACATCCGCCCCTCGGGGAAGGAATACCTGATGGAGGACTTCTTCTACGCCGGCGGCCTCCCGGCGCTGATGAAGGAGCTGGGCGACAAGCTCGACCTGTCGGTGATGACCGTCTCAGGCAAGACGCTGGGCGAAACCATCGAGTCGGCGGTGAACTACAACGACGACGTGATCCGCCCGCTGTCCAACCCGCTCTACCACGAAGGCTCGCTCGCCGTACTGCGCGGCAACCTCGCCCCCGATGGCGCGGTCATCAAGCCCGCCGCCATGGACCCGAAATTCCAGACGCACACCGGCCCCTGCATCGTCGCCGACAGCTACGCGGAGCTGAAGGAGATCATCAACGACGAGAACTACCCGATGACCCCGGACCACGTCCTGGTCCTCAGGAACGCCGGGCCGCAGGGCGGGCCGGGGATGCCGGAATGGGGCATGATCCCGATGCCCAAGGCGCTGCTCAAACAGGGCCACCGCGACATGGTCCGCCTGTCCGACGCGCGCATGTCCGGCACCTCCTACGGGGCCTGCATCCTGCACGTCGCGCCCGAAGCCTTCGTCGGCGGCCCGCTCGCCCTGATCCGCACCGGCGACATGATCGAGATGGACATCCCGAACCGCCGCCTCAACGTGCAGATCTCCGACGCGGAGATGGCCGAACGCCGCGCCGCCTGGACCGCGCCCGAACCGCGCTTCGAACGGGGATACGGCTACGTCTACACCAAGCACGTCGAACAGGCCGACAAGGGCTGCGACTTCGACTTCCTGACCAGCGAATTCGGCGGCCCCGTGCCGGAACCGGAAATCAACTGAGTGTCGGAGGTGGCGGCAGACGACAGGCCGGAGGGCCTTCCCGGTCCGGTACTCCTGGGCGCACTGGCGGCCTTTGCGCTGGCGGCGCTGGCGCTGCTCTACGGCGTGCTGCTGACCGGCCTGCTGGTGGACATGTTCACCGCCGACCGCCTCTCGCGCCGGGACCTGATGCTGTCGCCGCTCTACGTCGGCCTCTGCCCGCTGATGATGGGGATCGCGTTCTGGAACGCGGTGCACTTCGTCCGCCTCTTCCGCACACCCGCGCGGCCCGCGCCACGCGGCCTGCGGGCCGGGCTCTGGCTCATCGCTTCGGTCTGGGTCGTCTTCACCGCCATCGCCATCCGCTTTGGCGCGCTCGAAGACCCGGGCGCCCTCCCCTACATCGCGGGCCCTGCGCTTCTGGCGCTCCTGTGCCTAAACGCCCTCCGGAAAGGGCAGGCATGACCCGCACCCCTCCCATCCATTTCTTCACCTGTGGCGCGCGACCCTGCCGAAGGACCGCCGCCCGGCCTCACGGAGAACCCCATGCCATCTGACCTCCACAAAAGCCTGACCGGCGTGTCCGGCATCCTCGTCACCCCCTTCGACGAGGCGGGCGAAATCGCCCCCGACCTGCAACGCCCCATCGTCGAGCGCGCCATCGAGGCGGGCGTTCACGTCCTGACCGCAAACGGCAACACCGGCGAGTTCTACGGCCTGACGCTGGAAGAAGCGCAGGCCATGGTCCATGCCGCGGGCCAGCACATCGACGACCGCGTGCCCATGGTCGCAGGCGTCGGGCGCGGCGTGCGCGACGCGCAGGCGCTGGCCGAGGCGTCGGGGCTTGCCGGGGCCTCCGCCCTGATGATCCACCAGCCGCCCGATCCCTTCGTCTCGCCCCGTGGCCTCGTCCACTACGTCGAAGCGGTGCGCGAGGCCGGCGACGGCCTGCCCATCGTGCTGTACCTCCGCAACGACGCAATCGGCACCGACGCGATCCGCGCCATGTGCCTGATCGACGGGGTGATCGGGGTCAAATGGGCCACCCCCAACCCGATGAAGCTGAAGGCCGCCATCGCCGCCTGCCCGGACGACATCGTCTGGACCGGCGGCCTCGCCGAAGTCTGGGCGCCCACCTTCTACGCCGTGGGCGCGCGCGGCTTCACCTCCGGGCTGATCAACGTCTGGCCGGAACGCTCCGTCGCGATCAACACCGCGCTCGAAGGCGGCGACTACGACGAGGCGCGCAGCCTGATCGCCGGGATGCAGGTGTTCGAGGACATCCGCGCCGAGGAACAGGGCGGCGCCAACGTGCCCGGAGTGAAGGCCGCGCTCCAGATGATGGGCGAGGACTGCGGCGCCGCCCGCCCGCCCGCCGCCTGGCCGCTTTCCGACAGCCAGCGCCAGCGGCTGGAAACCTTCATGACCGCCAACGGCCTGATCTGAGGACACCGCATGACCGACTTTCCGCTCAAACCCGACACCAAGGCGCAGCTCGAACAGGTCTCTGTCGCGACGCTGGCCACCGCGCTCTTCAAGCGCGGGCTGAAAAAGCAGGTGCTGCAGGACGTCCACCCGGTCGCGATGAAGGGCCGCAACATGGTCGGCCCCGCCTTCACCCTGCGCTACATCCCCGCCCGCGAGGACCGCAACGGGATCGAGGTCTTCCGCAACCCCGACCACAAGCAGCGCGTCGCGGTAGAGACCTGCCCCGAGGGCCACGTGCTGGTGATGGACAGCCGCGGCGACGCCTCCATGGCCTCCGCCGGGGACATCCTCATCACCCGGCTGATGATGCGCGGCGGCGCGGGCGTCGTGACGGACGGCGGCTTCCGCGACGCGATGAACATCGCGGGGCTGGAGATGCGCGCCTACCACCAGCGCCCCTCCTCGCCCACCAACCTCACCAACAACGAGGCGATCGAGATCAACGGCCCCATTGGCTGCGGCAACGTCGCGATCTTTCCCGGCGACATCATGGTGGGCGACGACGACAGCGTGATCGTCATCCCCGCGCACCTCGCCGACGAGATCGCCGCCGAGGCGACCGAGATGACCTCCTACGAGGATTTCGCGCTGGAACAGGTGAAGGCCGGGGCGACCATCATCGGCCTCTATCCCTGCACCAAGGACGAGAACCGCCAGAAGTACGAGGACTGGCGGCAGAAGACCGGGCGATGACCGATACCCTGACAGCCAGCCCGGCGCACACCGTGCCCGGCCCCCTGATCCGCCTCGACGCGCAGGACAACACCGCCGTCGCGCGCGTGGCCATCGCCGCGGGCACCGACCTGGGCGACGGGCTGGTGGCGCTTTCGGACGTGCCCGCGGGCCACAAGGTAGCCACCCGGCACATCGCCCGTGGCGCGCCGGTGCTGAAATACGCCACGGTCATCGGCTTTGCGGGCGAGGACTGCCCGCCCGGCACCTATCTGCACGCCCACAACGTGCTGATGGACGAGGTGCAGAAGGACTACCGCTTCGCGCAGGACTACCGCGCCCCGGACCTGCTGCCGCCGGAACAGCGCGCCACCTTCCTGGGCTACGCACGGGGCGACGGCCGCGTCGGCACCCGCAACTACATCGGCGTCTTCATCACCGTGAACTGCGCCGCCACCGTCGCCCGCAGGATCGCCACGCATTTCGACGAGGACCGGCTCGCGGACTTCCCCAACGTCGACGGCGTCGTGCCCTTCATCCACCAGCAGGGCTGCGGCATGGAGGGCACGGGCGAGGCGATGGACCTCCTGCACCGCACGCTGGCAGGCTACATCCGTCACCCCAACGTCGCGGGCGCGCTGGTCGTCTCGCTCGGCTGCGAACGCAACAACCTCGACCGCTTCTTCCGCGACACCGCGCTGGAAAGCGGCAAGATGCTGCACACCGTCCGCATGCAGGACGTGGGCGGCACCGCCGCCGCCATCGCCGAGGGCAAGGCCGCCATCCGCGCCATGCTGCCCGAAGCGAACACCGCTACCCGCACGCCGCAGTCCGCCGAACACATCACCGTGGGCCTGCAATGCGGCGGCTCCGACGGGTTCTCCGGCCTCTCCGCCAACCCCGCGCTCGGCCGCGCCGTCGACCTGCTGACCCGCAACGGCGGCACCGCGATCCTGTCGGAATTCCCCGAACTCTACGGCATCGAACACACCCTGACCGCCCGCGCAAAGGACGAGGCCACGGGCCGCGCCATCCTCGACCGGATCAGGTGGTGGCTCGACTACACCGACGGCAAGGACGTGCAGATGCAGGGCGTCGTCGGCCCCGGAAACATGCAGGGCGGGCTCGCCAACGTCATCGAAAAGGCGCTGGGCGGCGCGAAAAAAGGCGGCTCCTCCGGCATTCAGGCGGTCTACCGCTACGCGGAGCCGGTGACCGCGCACGGGCTTGTCCTCATGGACACACCCGGTTACGACCCTGTCGCCGCCACCGGACAGATCGCGGGTGGCGCCAACCTGATCGCCTTCACCACCGGGCGGGGGTCGTGCTTCGGATCCTACCCCGCACCGACGATCAAACTGGCATCCAACACGCCGATGTACACGAAGATGCTCGGCGACATGGACATCAACTGCGGAACCGTGATTGATGGCGCCACCACGCTCGACGCCCTGGGTGAAACGATCTTTGCCCGCATCCTCGCCACCGCATCCGGCGAGGCCACGAAAAGCGAAGCCGCAGGCGTCGGCGCAGATGAATTTGCCCCATGGCCGATCGGAGTGACCGGCTGAGGCACCGACCACAAAGGGAGAGAACTATGCCCAAAGACACATTCACCCCCCACGGCAAGCACCTGATCGCAGGCGAATGGATTGCCTCCGACCAGACGTTCCAGTCCGAACCGGCGCACGGCCCGGCCCATGCCTATGCCGTCGGCACGCCCGACCTCGTGGACCGCGCCTGCGAGGCGGCGGAAGAAGCCTTCTGGACCTACGGCTACACCACCCGCGAGGAGCGCGCCGCCTTCCTCAACGCCATCGCGGACGAGATCGAGGCCCGCGCCGACCAGATCACCGAGATCGGCACGCAGGAAACCGGCCTCCCCGAGGCACGCCTCCAGGGCGAGCGCGGCCGCACCACCGGCCAGCTCCGGCTGTTTGCCACGCACATCCAGAAGGGCGACTACCTCGACCGTCGCCATGACGAGGCCCTGCCCGACCGCCAGCCGCTGCCCCGCCCCGACCTGAAGATGGTGCAGCGCCCGATCGGCCCCGTGGCCGTCTTTGGCGCCTCGAATTTCCCGCTGGCCTTCTCCACCGCCGGGGGCGACACCGCCGCCGCGCTGGCCGCAGGCTGCCCGGTCGTGGTGAAGGGCCACTCCGCCCACCCCGGCACCGGCGAGATCGTGGCCGAGGCGATTCACGCCGCCATCGAGAAATGCGGCATGCCCAAGGGCGTGTTCTCCCTGATCCAGGGCGGCAAGCGCGACGTGGGCCAGTCCCTCGTCCAGCATCCGCTGATCAAGGCCGTGGGCTTCACCGGCTCGCTCGGCGGCGGTCGCGCGCTTTTCGACCTCTGCGCCCAGCGTCCCGAACCGATCCCCTTCTTCGGCGAGCTCGGCTCCGTCAACCCGATGTTCCTGCTGCCCGAGGCCGCCAAGGCCCGCGGCGCGCAGATCGGTGAAGGCTGGGCCGGGTCGCTGACCATGGGCGCCGGCCAGTTCTGCACCAACCCCGGCATCGCCGTGGTCGAGGCAGGCCCCGAGGGCGACGCCTTCGTGCAGGCCGCAGCCGAGGCGCTGAAGGGCGCCAGCAGCCAGTGCATGCTGACCGACGGCATCGCGCAGGCCTACAAGGACGGCAAGAAGCGGTTCGACGGCCGCAACGCCGTGCGCCCGGTGCTGGTCACCGACAGCGAAGGCCGCAACGCGCTGCCCAACCTCTACGAGACCGACGCCTCCGACTACCTGCAGGACCACGCCCTGGGCGAAGAGGTCTTCGGCCCGCTCGGCCTCGTGGTGCGCGTCACCGGCCCCGACGAGATGGAGACCCTGGCCAAGGGCTTCGAAGGCCAGCTCACCGCGACGCTGCACATGGACGACGGCGACACCGCGCTCGGCAAGCGCCTGATGCCCGTGCTGGAGCGCAAGGCGGGCCGCATCCTGGTGAACGGCTTCCCCACCGGGGTTGAAGTGGCCGACGCCATGGTCCACGGCGGCCCCTACCCGGCCTCCACGAACTTCGGCGCAACGTCTGTCGGCACCCTCTCCATCCGCCGCTTCCTGCGGCCGGTCTGCTACCAGAACATGCCCGACGCCCTCCTCCCCAGCGACCTCGGCTGAGACAGGGCGCCACGGCGCGACACAAAGGGCCCCGGAGCGATCCGGGGCCTTTTTTGTGTAATACGGTCATCGTGGCGGGTTCAGGCGTGCCTCGAGGATGCCCCTGATCCGGCATTCGTAGCATGCTCGGCAACACGCCACATTCCAAATCTGTCCCAAACTTTCCGCGAGGCGTCGAGTTTAAATCATTGAGTCTCAAAGGTTAGTCGCACTGCTACATCAAAAAAAGCAGTCGAATCTGCATGGCTTCAGACTATTATGCTACCCAGCCGAGCAAAGTCAGCAAATCCATGTATGATTGCGTTGCTAAGCTGGCATCGCCTCAATAGAATTTGCCATTCAAAATGAAGGTTCGGCCAACAAAAACTACACGACTGAGAAACCGGTTCGATCACGACCGTGCGCAGTTTGATCTTAGAGTCAGCGCGAAATCGGCAACGTCGAACCTAGAGAAACGGAATTTTAATGAAAATTATTGATTGGATCAAACCAGGAATTTGGATTGAGGGGCTAGACCAGACCGAAGCGCGGCGCATTTCCGGACAGATAGATTTTCTTGAATTTTCTGTTGAGGAGGCGATTATTGTCCTTGATATGTTCGAACAATCTCTAGATGCCGAAAGAAACTCCCGCGATAATATTGCAGAGCTGGAGGCCCAAGAAAGAATCTCTCGCGAAGTAGAAGCAGAGCTTTCCCCCCATGGAATGACATCCAGAAACCAGACAGCAGAAGACTCCAGGAAGAAATACAGCGAGCGCCGCACTCAAATTGATGCCGAGGTTCGCCGCCGACTCTGGAAGAGTGGTTTCAAGCCAAGGATATTCCTTACACGGCCACCGTTCATCTTTGCGAAGGCGTTCATTCACTCCTTGGATTTGTTCGGAAAATTTCTTAACGATATCGCGCAAGATCACTCTTCACCAAAAAATATAAGCACCATTTCAGATCAATTCTTCAAGGAAGTTCCAGACCTGAAGGAAGTTCGCAACTCAATCCAGCACGCCGAAGATCGTTCGAAAGGGATGGTGTGGAATAAAGAAATAGACCTGAAGCCGATTGACATGGAGAAGATTTCCATTCAAGGGGCTGCGCTTGTCAGCATGGGCTTGAATGGTAGCAAGTTTGGCACGACTATGGCCGACGGTCACTATGGGGCAATAGATATTACAGAAGACACTGTAGTGATCATGCGCACTGCACTTCTTGCAGTTTACTCCGAATTTGAATGGACTGGAGGAGCGCAACTCTTCCCCAGATAAGGCTCAACGTCGATGCGTTTAAATTGAATACTAGGTAGTATTTTAGAGAGTTGCATCCGGATTTCTTCCACCGATCCACGCCTCCGGCGTGAATTGAAAATTCACTCCATGCGCCGTGCGCTGGACTAAGGAAACGAGCGCGCAAACGGTTCGGACCCAAGGACCCACACCTCCCCCCACACCCGATACCAAAAGGCCCCGGATCACCCCGGGGCCTTTTCCGCGTCACGACGCAGCCTCAGCGCGCCGCTTCGTCCTCTTCGCGGTCCGCGTCCTCGGCGGTCCATGCGTCGGAGCGCAGCTCGAGCCACATCGCGTTCATCACCGCGAACAGCGCGGCCAGGGGCAGGCCCAGAAGCCAAGCGAAATACCACATATCCCGTCTCCTTTCCTCGGTTCAGTACAGCGCGTCGGAATTTCCGGTGACGTCGTCCTCGGTGACCTTGCCCCAGAGCACCCGGTAGACCCACGCGGTGTACATCAGGATCAGCGGCATGAAGATCACCGCGCAGACCAGCATGATGAACAGCGTCAGGTGCGAGGACGAGGCGTCCCACACCGTGAGCGAGCTGTCCGGGTCCACGGTGGACGGCAGGATGAACGGGAACATCGTCAGCCCGACGCTGGAGATGACGCCAAGGATGCCCAGCTTCGACGCCAGCAGCGTCGTCACCTCGCGCCCCGCTTTCAGCCCCATGACCGCCAGCGCGATCCCGGCAAAGCCCGTCAGCGGCGCCACGGCGATCCACGGACGCTCCGCATAGGCCGAGAGCCACGAACCGCCGCGCACCACCTCGCTCAGCAGCGGGTTCGACGGGCCGTCCTTCACCGCCTCTCCGGCAAAGGCGAACCCGTCGACGCCCACCGCCAGCCACAGCCCGGCCAGCGCATAGCCGCCCGCGGCGACCATCCCGGCGGTCACGCCGATGGCGCGGGCCCGGTCCTTCACCGCGCCCTCCGCCTTCACCGACAGCCAGGCCGCGCCGTGCATCAGCAGCATGGCCATCGACACCACGCCCGCCAGCAGCGCGAAGGGCCGCAGCAGGCCCACGAACTTGCCCAGCATCGACCCGTCGTACATCGGCATCAGGTCCTGCGTCAGGTGGAAGGGCACACCCAGAAGCACGTTGCCCACCGCCACGCCGAACAGCGTCGCCGGCACCGCGCCGCCCGCGAACAGCGCCCAGTCCCAGCGTTCCCGCCAGGCCGGGTCCTCGCGCTTGGAGCGGTACTTGAACGCCACCGGGCGCACGATCAGCGCGGCGAGGATCACGAACATCGCGATGTAGAACCCGCTGAACGACACGGCATAAAGCGGCGGCCAGGCGGCAAAGATCGCCCCGCCGCCCAGGATGAACCACACCTGGTTGCCTTCCCACACCGGGCCGACCGTGTTGATGACGACCCGGCGTTCCACGTCGGTCTTCGCCACGAAGGGCAGAAGCGCGCCCACGCCCATGTCGAAGCCGTCCGTCAGGGCAAAGCCGATCAGCAGCACCCCCAGAAGGCCCCACCAGATGACGCGCAGCGTCTCGAGATCTATCAGGTCCGAAAGGATCATGTCGCTTACTCCGCCGGGGACACGACGCCGCGCGAACGCAACCGCGCCTCGTGCCGCCGTTTCCAGTCTTCGGTCTCCGCAACGTCCTGGAACGGACCCTTGCGGATGTATTTCACCATCAGGCTCACCTCGATCACGAAGAGCACCGTGTAGAACAGGATGAAGCCTGCCAGCGTGAACAGCACGTCGGCCACGCTGAGGTGCGACACCGACATCGCCGTGGGCAGCACGCCCGAGACGGTCCAGGGCTGGCGGCCGAACTCCGCCACGAACCAGCCCATCTCGGCGGCGATCCACGGCATGGGTATCCACGCGACCGCGCCCCACAGGGCCCACCGCGGGAAGGTCATCCGCCGGAAGGACGCGCGCCAGAAGAAATACGCCGTCAGCAGGATGAAGCTGAAGCCGAGGCCCACCATGATCCGGAACGCCCAGAACAGCGGCGCGACGCCCGGCACGGTGTCCCAGGCCGCCTGGTCGATCTGTTCCTCCGTGGCGTCGCGCGGGTCGTCGACGTAACGCTTCAGCAGGAAGGCATAGCCAAGGTCCATGGAGTTCTGCTCGAACACGAAGCGCGCCTCGGGCGGGACATCCCCGCGGTTCTCGCGCACGGTCATCAGCGCGTCATAGGCGATGATCCCGCGGCGCACCCGCTCCTTGTTCTCGGCCACCAGATCCTTGATGCCCGGGATCTCCTCCGTCAGGCTGCGGGTGCCGATCAGCCCCATCAGCCAGGGGATCTCCACCGCGTAATGTGTCTCGCGCGCTTCCTGGTCGGGCAGGCCCACCAGCGTGAAGGGCGCGGGCGCCTCGTGCGTCTCCCACATCGCCTCGAGGGAGGCGAGCTTCATCTTCTGCACCTGCCCGGCGGAATAGCCCGATTCGTCGCCCAGCACGACCACCGACAGCGCCGAGGCGAGGCCAAAGGCCGAAGCGACCGCGATCGACCGCCGCGCGAGGTCGGTGAACCGGCCCTGCAGCAGGTAAAGCGCCGACACCCCCAGCACGAAGAGCGAGGCGGTCACGTAGCCCGCGCTCACCGTGTGCACGAACTTCGACTGCGCCACCTCGTTGAAGATCACCTCGAAGAAGTCGGTCATCTCCATGCGCATGGTCTCGGGGTTGAACTCCGCGCCGACCGGGTTGTTCATCCAGCCGTTGGCGATCAGGATCCACAGCGCCGAGAAGTTGGACCCGATGGCCACCAGCCAGGCGACGACGCAATGCGCGACCTTCGACAGCTTGTCCCAGCCGAAGAAGAACAGCCCGACGAACGTGGCCTCAAGGAAAAAGGCCATCATCCCCTCGATGGCCAGCGGCGCGCCGAACACGTCGCCCACGTAGTGCGAATAATACGACCAGTTCATGCCGAACTGGAATTCCATCGTGATGCCCGTCGCGACGCCCAGCACGAAGTTGATGCCGAACAGCGTACCCCAGAACTTCGTCATTTGCCGCCAGATCGGACGGTTCGTCATGACGTAGACGGTCTCCATGATGGCGACGATGATCGACAACCCCAGCGTGAGCGGCACGAAGAGGAAGTGATACATGGCCGTCAAAGCGAATTGCAGGCGCGACAGCTCGACCAGTCCGATCTCCATGAGAGAGCTCCTTGGTGTTTATTTCCGCATCCGGGATGCGGAATTCGTGGCGCTTATATATTCCACATTCGCGATACGAAATTGACACAGGTCAAATTCCGCATCACGGTTACGACATTAGCCCACTCGCCCGGGAGGGGAATGTCACAGATTGGCGCGGGTCTCAGGATGCGGGCGGACGCAGCGTCATCACCCGGTCGGCGCCCGATATCTCGGCCTGCCGGTGGGCCGCCAGCAGGATCGCCGCATCGGGCAGCGCCGCGCGCAGACCGGCCATGACACGCTCGGCCGTGGCGCGGTCCAGACCCTCTGTCGGTTCGTCCAGCAGCAGCACACCCGGCTTCCGCAACAGCGCACGGGCCAGCACCAGCCGCCGCGCCTCGCCGCCCGAAAGCCCCGCGCCGTGGAACCCCAGCGGCGCGTCCAGCCCGCCCTTGCCTGCGACGACACGGCTCAGCGCCACCGCCTCCAGCGCCGCCGTCAGGTCCGCCTCCGTGGCCTCCGGCGCCGCCAGCCGCAGGTTCTCCGCCACGGTTCCGGCGATCAGCGCGTGGCGCTGCGGGACCATCGCGACCGTCCGGCGCAACGCGCGCTCCGGCACCGCCGAAACATCCGTCCCGCCCAGCGTCACCCGCCCGCCGACCGGCGCCAGCACCCCCGCCGCCATCAGGAGGAGCGTGCTCTTGCCGCTGCCGCTCGGCCCGGTCAGGGCCACCGTCTCGCCCGCCGCGACCCGCAGCGACACCGGCGCGAACAGCGCCCGCCCCTGCCCCTGCGCGAATGTCACGTCCTCCAGGACCAACACCCCGGACGGCGCCACACCCCCGGTCTCCTCCGGCACATCCAGCGCCGGCGCCACCCGCCGCGCGGCAGAGATCATGCGCCCGACCTCCGCCAGCGCCCGCCGGACCGGGGCCACCGTCTCGCCCAGCGCCAGCGCCGCCAGCGTCCCGATCGCCACGTCCGGCGCGCCGATCTCTCCGGCCCGCGCCAGCGTCGCGCCAAGGCCAAGCGCCCCGCCGACCACCAGCGTGCCGATCAGGTCGAGGCCGAAGCCCATGCGCCGCTCCACCCGGTCGACCTCCGCCCGTGCCGCCGCATGGCGCGTGACCGCGCCGCGCACCGCCTCTGCCGCGCGGTCCAGCTGCCCGAAGACCGCCAGGTCCTCGCGCGCACCCAGCATGTCCACCAGCCGCGACCGCATCGCCTGCATTGCCGCCTCCGCCCGGCGCGCAGGACGCCGCGCCAGCCGCGCCCCGAACAGGAACACCAGCGTCGGCCCCACGAGGTACCCGCAGGCGACCCACAGCCCGACCCACGGGTGCACCAGCCAGGACAGCACCAGCCCGCTCGCAAGGATCACCGCGCCGCCCGCCAGCCCCGGCAGCAACAGCCGCAGCATCACGCCGTCCAGCGCGTCGATGTCCGCCACCAGCCGGTTCAGCACGGCCCGCGCCCGCAGCCGCTCCAGCCGCCGCCAGGGCGCCGCGACCAGCCCCTGCATCAGCCGCACCCGCAGCCGCGACAGGGCGCGCAGGGTGGCGTCATGGGTCAGCACCCGCTCGCCATAGCGTGCCGCCGTCCGCCCCAGCGCCAGCAGCCGCACCATCGCCGAGGGCACGAAGACGTTGAACAGCGCGCCCGTGCCCGCCAGACCGGCGACCGCCGCCGCCGTGATGAACCACCCCGACACGCCCAGCAGCGCCACGCCCATGACCAGCACCAGCACGGTCAGCGCGAAGCCCCTGAGCACCGCCCGGACCTCTCCGGCCACAAGCGGCCCGACGATGCGCCACAACGCCCTCATGACCCGGCCTCCAGCGTCACGACCCGGTCCATGCGCGCCGCAAGCCCCGCGTCGTGTGTCGCCACGATCAGCGTGCCGCCCGCCTGCGCGAAGGCCAGCAATGCGCCCGCCACCGCCTCTGCCGTCGCCTTGTCGAGGTCCGCGGTCGGCTCGTCCGCCAGCAGGGCGCCCCGGCCTGCCATCAGCGCGCGGGCCAGCGTCACGCGCCGCGCCTCGCCGCCCGACAGGCCCGCGCCGCGTTCGCCCAGCACGGTCAGCGCGCCGCGCGGCAGCGCCGCCAGCACCTCCGCCAGTTGCGCCCGCGCTACCACGTCGCCGGGCACCTCCGCGCCAAAACCCACGTTGTACCGCAGCGACCGGTCGAGGAAATGCGGCGCCTGCGGCATCCAGCCCAGCCCCGCACGCCAGCCGTCGATGACCTCCGGCAAGGGACGTCCGCCGACAAGCACCTCGCCCGCCGACGGCCGCTCAAGCCCGGCCAGCACGCGCAGCAGCGTCGTCTTGCCTGCGCCGCTCGGGCCCATGACGGCCACGCTTTCGCCCGGGGCGACCTCCATCTCCGGCAGCGCGATGCCCCGCGCCACCACGCCGCGCAGCGACAGCGGCCCGGCGGGCGGCACATGCTCACCGCCGCGCATCAGCTCCGGCCGGGTCTCGGCGCGCCACTCTGTCAGTTCCGCCTCCACCGCCTCAGCCGCGGCCTTGTCGTGCCACGCGGCAGCAAGGTCGCGCAGCGGCTGGAAGAACTCCGGCGCCAGCAGCAGCAGCCAGATGCCCGCCGCCGGGGACAGCGCGCCGCCCCAGGTGCCCCAGCCGATCACGCCCAGCAGGTGAAAGCCGGTCCAGACCGCCACCATCGCCACGCCCAGCGCCGCGAAGAGCTCAAGCACGGTGGAGGACAGGAAGGCGATGCGCAGCACCGCCATGGTCCGCGCCCGCAACCCTTCGGAGGACGCCGCGAAGCCGCTCACCACCGGCCCGCCCGCCCCGACCAGCCGCAGGTCGGCCAGCGCCGACAGCCGGTCCACCAGCAAATCGCTCAGGTCGCCGATCTCCACCATCTGGCGCGCGCTGGCCTCTTTCGCGGCCCAGCCGACCAGCGCCATGAAGACCGGGATCAACGGCCCCGCCATCAGGAAGATCAGCGCCACGGCCCAGGACTGCGGCACGGCAATGGCAAGGATCAGCAGGGGGACGACCATGGCGCGCAGCCGGGCGGGGCGGTAGCGCATGAGGTAGGGGCGCAGCGCCTCCAGCTTCTCCGCCAGAAGCGCGGCCAGCGCGCCCGGTCCGCCCAGGTCCGACGGCGCGGCGGCCCTGGCCTCCACCGTGATGATCTCGGCCCGGGCGTCGCCGATGCGGGCCTCCGCCAGCGCCGAAAGCTGCGCCTGCGCCACCTGTTCGAGGGCCGCGCGGAGCACGCCCAGCGCCACGAAGCCGCCCGCCACGCCCCAGACCGGCAGCGCGCCGGTCCCGGCCAGCAGGTCGGCCAGCAGCGCCGCCAGCAGCCAGGCCTGCACCGGCCACACCAGCGCCTGCGCCAGCGAGGCCACCTGTCCGTTCCGCATCGTCACCCTCCGTCCGCGGCATTCCGCTCCGCCCCGTGCCGTGGCCCGGGACCGCGCCGCGCGCCCTGATCTGGATCAAGGTTATTCCGCACCGCGGATGCAAGAAAGACGCCCAGCCAGAGGAGCGGCCATGCGTCTCACCACACGAACCAACCTTGCCGCACGTGTCCTGATGTTCTGCGCCGTCAATCCCGGCACGCGGGTCCGCAGCGCCGAGATCGCCGCCGCCTGCAATGCCTCCGCCAACCACATAGCCCGCGTGGTGCAACAGTTGCAGGCCGAGGGCTTCCTCGACACCCAGCGCGGGCGCAGCGGCGGGCTGCAACTGGCCCGGCCCCCGGCGGCCATCTCCATCGGCACGGTCTTCCGCCTGTTCGAGACCGAGATCCCCTTCGCCGAATGCTTCGACCCGGCGTCCAACACCTGTCCGCTGACCGGCGCCTGCCGCCTGCGCGGCTTCCTGACACGCGCGCTCGACGCCTTCTATCACGAGCTCGACCGCGTGACGCTCGACGACCTGACGCGCGGCAATTGCGGGCTTGAGCAGCTCCTGACGCTGGCCCCGGCGCTCGCGGGGGCCTGCAACGGCACGGACATGGCAATCGCACCTGTCCCGCGCACCGGCCCGTAGGGCGGGGCTTTGCGCCGCCTCCCCCGGCCTGCCGCTCAGTGCAGCCCGTCGGGTCCGTGCTTCAGGATCACCGGCACGATCAGGTCTTCCTCGTCGGCGAGGTGCCGGCGCAGCAGCGTCTCGAAGCCGATCACGTCCTCGCGGAAGGTCCCGGCCTCGCGCTGGCCGCGCAGCACCCCGTTGGCGCCATCGGCGAATCGCGCGATCAGCCCGTCCATCGCGTGGTGGTCGCGGTCGAGGATCTCGAACCCCCGGTCCAGCCGCGCCTCGCGCGCCTTCAGCACCGGAAAGTAATGCATGTCCTCGATCTGGTGATGCCCGTGCAGGTTCTGCACCAGCATCCCGCCGTAGCGGCTCAGCCGGGCCTGCATCTCGCGCGGGTCCATCTGGCCGTCGACCACGCCCTCCGCATCGGTCCGCATCACCTCGCAGAGCTGGCGGAACATCTCGTGCCGGTCCAGCCAGAAGGCCACCAGCCCGGCAAAGTTGGGGTGCGCCTGCCAGTCGGCACGCGGGAACGCCTCCAGAAGCACCCTCAGCGCCTCCGGCAGCCCGTCCCGTTCCGTCAGATCGTAAAGCTTGTCCATACGCGCACATCTGGGCGCGCAGGGGTCCTTGTCAACGCACCACGTGCACAGCACAGGTCACATGACGCACAACATGCGCCGCGACCGAGCCGATCAGCAGGTCCTGCATCCCCGGCCGGTGCGAGGCCATGACCACAAGGTCCACGCCGTGATCCTCCACCCAGTCGACGATGGACCGCCCCGCGTGGCCGGTGATCACGGCGGGCACGCCGCCCGGCACCTCCTCGGTCAGATGCGCGATCTCCTCCGCGATCCGCTGCCGGGCCTCGGCGAGATAACCCGCCGGCAGGTAGCCCTCGATGTAGCCCGGCACCTCCTCGACCACGTGCAGCACGGTGATCGTCGCGTCCTCGCCCGCCAGCCGCCGCGCCACCTCCAGCACCTTCGGGACCGCGGGTCCCCCCGCCTGGTCGAGCGCGACCGGAACCAGAATGTTGTGATACATGGAAAGGCCTCCTGCCCCGCCGCCCGTCCGCCGGGCCGGCTCTCGGGCTCATCCTGCGCCCGGCCGCCGCAACCCGCCTTGATTCAGGTCATGCCGCGCCCGCGCCGGAAAGCGGCCACAATACGCACACATTGCACACGTAACCCGTTAAGCAGGTGACAGAACGCACCTCCCTCCGCGCCCGGCGGCCAAAACGGCTCCTCCCGTGCGCGCACCGACTGCCATGTGCGTGGCCCGCTCCGGGCCAGCCGCAGCGGACACGCTCCCGATCAGAGTGAGGAGACCGATGCGTTACCTGATTGCCGAAACCGACTGGACCTTGATGACCCTCGCCGCCGAGCTTGCCGCGAACGGCACGCTGATGACGCGCACCGACCGGATCGAGGACATCCCCCACTTCATGCGCCATGGCGAGGCCGACCTGCTGATCGTCGCCGCCGACCAGCTCGGGCCGCGCGGCCTGTCGCTCGCCGCGATCCGCCGTGCCGCGCCGGACATGCCCGTGGCCCTCGTGACGCCCAGGCCCACGCCGGAACAGATCGCCGCGCTGCTCGACGGCGGCGCCGACTGCGTGCTCGATTCGGCCCGCCCCGCCGAAGAGAACGTCGTCACCCTGCAGGCCGTCGCCCGCCGGTCGCGCGGGCTCGGCCGTCCGCAGATCCTCCACGGCCCGCTGCGCATCGACCTGCTGACCCGCAAGGCCTACCTGCTGGCCTGCCCTATCAAGCTTTCGCCGAAGCTCTACGAGCTGCTCGAATACCTCGCGCTGCGGCCGGGGCGGCTGGTCACGCGGTCGGAGCTGCTGTCCCACATCTACGGGCTTGAGAACGAGCCCGACGCCCGGGTCTTCGACGTCTATGTCTGCAACCTGCGCGCCTGCCTCGCTGCGGCGGACGGGGCGGTGGACATCGAAACCGTGCGCGGCTCCGGCTTCCGATTTGCCGCCGCCGACCTCGTCACCCCGATCGCGGCCTGATCCCCGCCTGATCGGGAAGACCCTTGGCCGGGGTCGTGAAACGACGCCGCAAGGACGCAGATCCCCGATGATCCGGACCCCGGCCCTGTGCTAGGGTCCGGACATGCTGAGCGTCCTCGCCCACCCCGTCTACAGCCGCCTTTTCACCGCGCAGGTCATCGCCCTGCTCGGCACCGGGCTGATGACCGTGGCGCTCGGCCTTCTGGCCTACGACCTAGCCGGGGACCGCGCCGGGGCCGTGCTGGGCACCGCGCTCGCCATCAAGATGATCGCCTACGTGGGCCTTGCTCCGCTGGCCAACGCCGCCGCCGAACGCCTGCCCCGCAAGGCCGTGCTGATCGGCGCCGACCTCCTGCGCGCCGCCGTGGCGCTGGCGCTGCCCTTCATCGACGCGGTCTGGCAGGTCTATGTCCTGATCTTCGTGCTTCAGGCCGCCTCTGCCACCTTCACCCCCGCCTTCCAGGCGCTGATCCCCGACATCCTGCCGGAAGAGGCCGCCTATACCCGCGCCCTCTCGCTGTCGCGGCTGGCCTATGATCTCGAAAACCTCGTCAGCCCGACCATCGCGGGCCTGCTCCTGCTGGTGATGAGCTACCACGGCCTTTTCGCGGGCACCGTGGCGGGTTTCCTCGCCTCCGCGCTGCTGGTCGGTGTCACGCCGCTGCCCGCGCGCGGCGAGACCACCCGCCGCAGCTTTGCCGACCGGCTGACCCGGGGCGCGCGCATCTACCTCGCCACGCCCCGGCTGCGCGGGCTCCTGGCGCTGAACCTCGCAGCGGCGGCGGGCGGCGCCTTCGTCATCGTCAACACCGTGGTGATCGTCCGCGCCGCCTATGCCGGGACAGAGGCCGACGTGGCCTATGCGCTCGCCGCCTTCGGCGCGGGGTCGATGCTGACCGCGCTGGCCCTGCCGCGCCTGCTCGACCGGCTGGCGGACCGCCCGGTGATGATGACGGCGGCGACGCTTCTGGCGGCGGTCACGCTGGGCCACGGTCTCTGGCGCCTGACCGGCGGCGGTGTGCCCTGGGCCGCCCTCCTCGCGCTCTGGGCGGTAAACGGGATGCTCTACTCCGCGATCCTGACGCCTTCGGGGCGGCTTTTGCGCCGGTCCTCGGCGTCCGGCGACCGGCCCGCGCTGTTCGCCGCGCAATTCGCCCTGTCCCACGCCTGCTGGCTGCTGACCTACCCGCTGGCGGGATGGGTCGGCGACGCCTTCGGCATGACCCCGGCGCTTCTGCTGCTGGGCGGGCTGGCGGCCGCAGGCGTGCTGACAGGCGCACGTGTCTGGCCCGCAGGCGACCCGTCCGAACTGGCGCACGACCACCCGGACCTGCCGCCCGACCATCCGCACCTGAAGGCCTACGGACACAAGCGGCACCGGCACGTCTTCGTCATCGACGACGAACACCGCGCCTGGCCCTCCCACGGCTGACCCGGCCCGCCGCTGCGGCAAAGGTCAGAACGTCGCCGCCACCTCGTAAAGCACCGGCTCGAAGCTGCGGCAGAGCGTGTTGAACCGCTTGTTGTGCGCGCGCATCTCCTCCGACCGCAGCATCTTGAGAAAGTCCTCGCGGTGCCGCCACTGGGAATAGTTGGCGATCCGCGTCTGCGCATCGTTGACGTGCAGCGCCGCCGCAACGAACCCCGGCTGCTTCGAGATGAAGCCGGCATAGGCCTCCTTCAGGGCGTCCAGCAGGTCCTCGCAATTGCCGGGGCTGGTCTCGAACGTGGTGATGACCGTCTGGCGGTCGGTGGTCTGTCTGATCTCGGGCATGGGTGTGGTCCTCCTGCCCCCAGCTTTGCACAGCACGCGCCGTGTCCCAAGTGTCCCGTCACCCGGTTAACACCCCGGATTATCCCTTAAAATCTTGACAGCGGCGGCGCCCTTGGGACACAAAACCCGCAATCCATCAAAACCGGCGCGGCAAACGCGCCACGGGCAGCATCACGGGACAGGCACAGCATGAGCAGCATTGCACGAATCGAGGAGTCGCTCCGCGAGACGATCATTTCGCGGCCCGACATGATCCTCGACGACAAGGATCTCATGCACGCCCTGATTGCGGCGAACGAACGGGCCATGGGCGGCAACATCGTCGACCTGCGCGGCATCGCCATGGAACGGCTTGAGGCCCGGCTCGACCGGCTCGAGGACACGCACCGCTCCGTCATCGCCGCCGCCTACGAGAACCTCGCAGGCACCAACCAGATCCACCGCGCGATCCTGCGCATGCTCGACCCGCTGGAATTCGAACCCTTCCTGAAGGACCTCGGCGGCGAGGTCGCGCAGATCCTGCGCGTCGACGTCATCAAGCTGGTCCTCGAAAGCAAGCAGAACGACCGCGAGCCGGTGATCCGCCGCCTGGGCGAGGTGCTGTCGGTCGCCGAACCGGGCTTTGTCGAGGATTTCATCGCCTCAGGCCGAGAGGCACCGATCCGCGCGGTCACGCTTCGCCAGGTCAGCCACGGCGACGGCCGGGTCTACGGCACCCGGGCAGAGTTCATCCGGTCCGAAGCCTGCCTGAAGCTCGACTTCGGCCCCGGCCGCCTGCCCGGCCTCTTGGTCATGGGCTCCGAGGACCCGCACCAGTTCACGCCGCAGCAGGGCACCGACCTGCTCGCCTTCTTCGCGGGCGTCTTCGAACGCTCCATGCGGCGCTGGCTGAACTGACCGCACCGCGGGCGCACACCGCCCGCACGACCACAGGCGCTGCCAGCCTGACCACAGTACCCCGGGGGACAGATGCGAAAGGCAGCGCCATGACGCTCGAGATTTCACCCGCCGCCCGCACCGCGCTCGCCGACTGGCTCGAACACGCCAAGGCGCTGCGCGATGCCTCCGACAACACGATCACCGCCTACCGTGCGGATGTCGTCGACTTCATCGCCTTCCTCACCCAGCACCACGCCGAACCGCAGGGCCTCGCCCCGCTGGCGCGCGTCACCACCGCTGACATGCGCGCATGGATGGCCCACCTGCGGCGCACCCAGATCAGCTCGCGCTCCATGGCCCGCAAGCTTTCGGCGGTAAAGACCTTCTACCGCTGGCTCTCGGAACGCGAGGGCTTCGAACCGACCGCCGTGCTCGCCACCCGCGCGCCAAAGTTCCAGAAGAAGCTCCCCCGCCCGCTGTCCGAGGACGCCGCCCGCGCCATGATCGACACGGTAGAGCTTCAGTCCACAACAAGCTGGCAGGGCGCCCGCGACGCCGCCGTGGTCACGTTGCTCTACGGCTGCGGCCTGCGGATCTCCGAGGCGCTCTCGCTCACCGGGCGCCACCTGCCGCTGACCGATAGCCTGCGCATCGTCGGCAAGGGCAACAAGGAACGCATCGTCCCGGTCCTGCCCGTCGCCCGCCGCGCGGTCGAGACCTACCTCAGCCTCTGCCCCTATCAGCCGGAACGGGACCTCGCGCTGTTCCGGGGCGCACGCGGTGGCCCGCTGAACCCGCGCCAGATCGCCAAGGTCACCGAACAGGCCCGGATGCAGCTTGGCCTGCCCGCCACGGCCACGCCGCACGCCATGCGCCACAGCTTTGCCACGCACCTGCTGCACGCGGGCGGCGACCTGCGCGCGATCCAGGAACTGCTGGGCCACGCCAGCCTCTCGACCACGCAGGCCTATACCGCCGTCGACCAGGTCCACCTGATGAAGATCTACGATGCCTGCCATCCAAAGGCGGGCTGACCCTAGCGCGCCACCAGCCGCCACACCCGAAGCCGCATCAGCACCCGCATCAGCACCGCCACGGTGACGGCGCACAGCGCCACCTTCGACAGGGTGCCCATGGTCCCCTCGATCAGCAGGGCGTGCACGACGCTGCCCGTGACGATCGCCACCGCCAGCGCGGAATGGCCCAACCGCCAGCCCCGCGCGCTCAGACGGTCGCGCAAAAGCGCCAGAACCGCCGTGGCGAACAGCGCCCACATCGCCACCACGCCCCAGGGCGAAAACGGCGTGGGAGAGGTGAAGGTCAGCGCATCCACCATGTCCGGCGGCGATGTCACCCACAGCCCGCCCACGTGGATCAGTACGGCCACCAGCAGCGCAACGCCCGTCCAGCGGTGCACCCGCCGCCCCGCCTGCATCCGCACGCCGGGCAGGAGACCGCCCGCCAGCAACGGCTGGGCCAGCACCAGCAGCATGGCCACGATCCCGGCAAAGCCCGCGGCGATGTAGACCGGCTGCCGCCATTGAAGCAGCGGGCTGAACGCCGCCTCGAGGATCGCGGCCACGGCGATCAGGCCCAGCCCGCCCCAGATCAGGTATCGTGTCATGGAAAGGCGCGCGTCACGCCGGTTGCAGCACGAAGTCGGCGGTCAGGCTCGTCTCCTCTGCGCTGCGCATCACCGGCCGCAGGAACACCGTCTCGAAATCGCCGCTGTCATAGGCGAGGTGCCCGTGCGGCTGGCCGAAGGCCGGCACGATCTGCGGCATGTCCATCCGGAACACGCCGTTTTCGTCGGTCAGCGTGGCGCCGTGGCTTTGCGGGTCGCGCTCGTGCCCTTCGGTGGTGTGCGCCCAGATCTGGATGCGCACGCCTTTCAGCGGCGCGCCGTCCCCGGCCCGGCGCACCGTGCCGGACATCAGGAAACCGCCCCCGCCGATCCGCTCGACTATGGGCGCGCCGGGACGATAGTTGTTCGCCCCGCCCCGCATCGACGGGGTCGGCGCGACACCCGCCGCGCGGGCGGGCACGCTCAGGCCGGACAGCAGTCCGGCGGCTCCGGTCAGGATCAGGCTGCGGCGGGTCATCGGGCCGAAAGCCCTGGGGCGGGGGGTCATGGCGGTGCCTCCTGTCGGTCGGTGCGGCCGCGCGGCAGACGCGCGGCCCGCGTGTGTCACCTCTGCAAGGGAGTATGGGTCATTCCGCGCCGAAGGGAACGGGTCCCGCGCCGATCCAACGCCATCGTGAAGGTGGCGTGGCCCGCGCCTTGGGCGGCGTTCAGGGGCTTTCCGGGGCAGGTTAACAGGAAAAATCGCCGCGCAACGGTTTTGCGGCGGCCGAATCTGCCAAAGGTTAACAACCGGCCGGGAATCGGGGTCCAATCGGCCGGTTCGTCCCTTAATGCCCCGGGGCCATCGGTAAACTTCCGTTAAACCGTTGTGGTGGGCTGTGTCCGCTGACGCCACATGCTGCGGCTGTCCGCACCGTGCGCCCCGTTACCCCGGCGCGCGCCGCATTAACCGGCAAGACCCCGGCAGGGCGGGTTAACGCCATGCCGCGCGGAGGCCCTTGAGACCCCGGGGGCGCTCTGCCAATCATGGGCGCAGGCAATTTGCGGAGAACCCCCATGAAACTTCTGAAGCACGGCCCGTCGCCGTTTGTGCGCAAGGTCGTCGTGACCCTGCACGAGACAGGACAGATCGGGGATGTCGAACAGATCGACGTGGTGGCCTCGCCCATGGCGCCGGACCCGGCCCTGACCTCCGCCAACCCGGTGGGCAAGATCCCCGCCCTGATCCGCGAAAACGCCCCCGCGCTCTACGACAGCCGGGTGATCTGCCGCTATCTCGACGCCAAGGCCGGGGCAAACCTTTATCCCGAAAGCAGAATCTGGGACACGCTGACGCTTGAGGCGACCGCCGACGGCATCCTCGAAGCCGCCCTCCTCATCATCTACGAGGAACGTTTCCGCTCGCCCGAAAACGCGTCGATGGAGTGGATCGAAGGCCAGTGGGGCAAGGTCTCCCGCGCCCTCGACGCGCTGGAAACCCGCTGGATGAGCCACCTGAACGGCCCGCTCGACATGGGCCAGATCGCGGTCGGCTGCGCTCTGGGCTACCTCGACTTCCGCCACGACGTCCGCGGCTGGCGCACCGGCCACGACGCGCTGGCCCAGTGGTACGCCCGCTTCTCCGAACGCGAGTCGATGAAGGCCACGCAACCCACCGCCTGACCGGCGGAACGGATCGCAGGGCGGGGCTGCGCGCCGCCTTGCAGGCCCGTCAGGTCGTGTGAAAGCTGTTGGAAAGAAACGGGATTATCGTAGGGCGGGGCTATGCGCCGCCCGCCCTTCGAAATCCTTCAGAACTTCATCGAGACGCCGACGTTCAGCGCGTTCGTCTTGATGTCGGTCTCGAAGGTGCCGCCCTCGTCGAACTCACCTTCGTTCGACGAATAGGTGAACTGGTATTCCCCGAAGACGGAGAACCGGTCGTTGATCGGATAGCTCGCACCCGCCATCAGCCGCGCCGCCGGGCCGGTCACCTGGAACCCGTAGGTCCGGGAGCCGGAGTCGTGCTTGGCATCCACATGCGGGAAAGCCACACCCAGACCGCCGCCGACATAGGGCGTCGTCTTGCCCCACAGCTCCGGCCAGCGTTTCATCACGTTGACGGTCGCCACGTTGTGCCCGTCGGTGAACTCCAGCCGCGAAAAGCCGAGCGCATCCATCGTGTCGTCGGGCGCATAGGCCTTGGTGTGGGTGTATTCCACGCCGAAGCCCAGGTTATCGGCCCGCCACCACGTGGCGCGTGCACCGTAATAGGGCGGCATTTCAAAGGGTTTGCCTTCCCAGCCGACCAGCTCGTCATACGATCCGCCGCCGTTGGGCAGGTCGCCCGAAATGCGGCTGTGCGGGAGGGTCTGCCACCCCAGGTAAAAGGACAGCTCGGTTTCGGCCGCTGCCGGGGCAGCCATTGCGCAGGACAACCCCGCGGCGAGAATCAGACGCTTCATGGGGTGTTCTCCCTCTGCTCGGGTCCTCATCTAAACCCCTGAAAGCGGGCTTTCAACCGCGACACATGCGCACGAACGGCAATCTGTGGCTTTTGCACGCTTTACCACCTGAAAGGTGACGGGTAGATACCGCTCTGAAATGTACGGGAGAGTCGACCGACTCGTTCCCTTCATTGGACGTATCTCGGCCGGAGGGCGCTTCCTCGGGCCCGAAACAAGGGAGCGACAATCGTGTCTCACGCAGACGATCATGATGCCACCCGCAGGGACTTCCTCTACTACGCCGCTGCCGGCGCCGGGGCCGTCACAGCGGGCGCCGCGGTCTGGCCGCTGGTCAACCAGATGAACCCCTCCGCCGACGTGCGGGCGCTGTCGACCATCCGCGTCGACGTGTCCGGCGTGGCTCCGGGCTCGCAGCTGACGGTGAAATGGCTGGGCAAGCCCGTCTTCATCCGCCACCGCACCGAAGCGGAAATCGAGCGGGCCAAGGCGCAGGACGAGGAATTTGCGGCAGGCGTCAGCGTCGTCGACCCGCTGGCCCGGAACGAGAACATCGATCCGAACGCTCCCGCGACGGACATGAACCGCACGATGCCGAGCCCCGAGGGTTCGGACGAGGCCGCCGAGAGCTGGCTGGTGCAGATGGGCGTCTGCACCCACCTGGGCTGCGTGCCGCTTGGCGACTCCGGCGATTTCGGCGGCTGGTTCTGCCCCTGCCACGGGTCGCACTACGACCTGTCGGGCCGGATCCGCAAAGGCCCCGCACCGCAGAACCTGCACATCCCGCCGACCTCCTGGGTCGATGGCACCACCATTCTGCTGGGTTAAGGAGCGCGCACCATGGCTGGAATCCCGCACGATCATTACGAGCCGAAGACCGGCGCCGAGCGTTGGGTGCATTCGCGCCTGCCGATCATCGGCCTGCTCTACGACACCATCATGATCCCGACCCCCAAGAACCTCAACTGGATGTGGATCTGGGGCATCATCCTGACCTTCTGCCTCGTTCTGCAGATCGCCACCGGCGTCATCCTCGTGATGCACTACACGCCGCATGTCGACCTGGCCTTCGCCTCGGTCGAGCACATCATGCGCAACGTGAACGGCGGCCACTTCATCCGCTACCTGCACATGAACGGCGCATCGCTGTTCTTCGTTGCGGTCTACGCGCACATCTTCCGCGGTCTCTACTACGGCTCCTACAAGGCCCCGCGCGAGATCACGTGGATCATCGGCATGCTGATCTACCTCTGCATGATGGGCACCGCCTTCATGGGCTACGTCCTGCCCTGGGGTCAGATGTCCTTCTGGGGCGCGACCGTGATCACCGGCCTGTTCGGCGCCATCCCGTTCATCGGTGAGCCGATCCAGACCTGGCTGCTGGGCGGACCCGCCGTGGACAACGCCACGCTGAACCGCTTCTTCTCGCTGCACTACCTGCTGCCCTTCGTGATCGCCGCCCTCGTGGCCGTGCACATCTGGGCGTTCCACACCACGGGCAACAACAACCCGACCGGTGTCGAGGTGCGTCGCGGGTCGAAGGCCGAAGCGCAGAAGGACACCGTTCCCTTCTGGCCGTACTACGTGATCAAGGACCTGTTCGCCCTCGCGGTGATCCTGGCCGTGTTCTTCGCCATCGTCGGCTTCATGCCGAACTACCTTGGCCACCCGGACAACTACATCGAGGCGAACCCGCTTTCGACGCCCGCGCACATCGTGCCGGAATGGTACTTCCTGCCGTTCTACGCCATCCTGCGCGCGTTCACGTCCGAGGTCTGGGTCGTTCAGATTGCCAGCTTCATCACCGGCGGCATCGTCGATGCGAAGTTCTTCGGCGTGCTGGCGATGTTCGGCGCGATCCTCGCGATGGCACTGGCACCCTGGCTCGACACCTCCTCCGTGCGCTCGGGCAAGTACCGCCCGATGTTCAAGTGGTGGTTCTGGCTGCTGGTGATCGACTTCATGGCGCTGATGTGGCTCGGCGCGATGCCGGCAGAGGAGCCCTACGCCTCCTTCTCGCTGATCGCCTCGGCCTACTGGTTCGCGTACTTCCTCGTGATCCTGCCGCTGCTTGGCGTGATCGAGAAGCCGCTGCCGCGCCCGACGACCATCGAAGAGGATTTCGACGCGCACTACCCGCCGAAATCCGACACTTCCGGCCAAACCGCCAACGCTCCGGCGGAATGACCTCGAAAGGATCGCAAGAGATGTTCAAGAAGCTCACCTTCGCGGCCCTGACGGCCATCGGTCTTGCCTCCGGCGCACATGCCGCCGGGGGAGAGTCCCACGTCGAGGACTTCGCGTTCTCCTTCGAAGGCCCCTTCGGTGCCTACGACCAGATGCAGCTCCAGCGCGGCCTCAAGGTCTACACGGAGATCTGCTCGGCCTGCCACGGCCTGCAGTACGTGCCGATCCGCGACCTGTCGGCGCTCGGCTACAACGAGGACCAGGTCTTCGCCTATGCCGAGAACTTCCAGGTCTGGGACGAGGAACTGGCCGATGGCGACGGCGATTTCCGTCCCGCCCGTCCCGCGGACAACTTCCCGCGTGTCACGTCGGCCGGCGCACCCGACCTGTCGCTGATGGCGAAGGCACGGGCCGGTTTCCACGGTCCCTACGGCCTCGGCATCAACCAGTTCCTCAAGGGCATGGGCGGCGCGGAATACATCGCCTCGCTGCTGACCGGCTACCACGAAGCACCGGAATGTGCGCCCGAGGACTTCTCCGGCAGCTACAACACGGTCTTCACCGCGGGCGGCTACCCGGCAGAGTGCCTCGACGAGGAAGGCAACCACACCGTGCCGGGCAGCTGGATCGGCATGGCGCAGCCGCTGTACGGCGAGGACGTCGACTTTGACGACGGCCACTCCAACTCCCTGCACCACGAGGCGCAGGACGTCGCGGCCTTCCTGATGTGGGCGGCGGAACCGAAGATGATGGCCCGCAAGGAAGCAGGCTTCATCGGCGTGTTCTTCCTGATCATCATGTCCGCGCTGCTCTACCTCGTGAACAAGCGCATCTGGGCACCGATCAAGCGCAAGCCGCACGCCTGATCCTGATCGGACAGTGAAACGGAAAGCCCCGCCCCAACCGGCGGGGCTTTCTGCTTTTGGGGCGGTGCGCCGCTTGTGGCCCTTTGCCTCTGGCCGCGCGACCCGTTACCCATCGGGAAACCACGAAAGGCCCGCCCATGCCCGTCTCCGTCCTCGACCTCATCGGCAACACCCCCCTTGTCGAGTTGACGCGCTGCCATGAGGGGCCGGGGCGTATCCTGGCCAAGGCGGAGTTCCTGATGCCCGGCGGCAGCGTCAAGGACCGCGCCGCGCTGGCCATCCTGCGCGCCGCCCGCGCCGACGGACGCCTGCAGCCCGGTATGCCGGTGGTGGAGATGACCTCCGGCAACATGGGTGCCGGTCTGGCCGTCGTCTGCGCCGCCCTCGGCCATCCATTCATCGCGACCATGTCGGCCGGTAACAGCCCCGCCCGTGCCCGCATGATGGAGGGCCTTGGCGCGCGTGTCGTGCTGGTGCCGCAGGTCGACGGCGTCCCCGGGCAGGTCACGGGCGCCGATGTCGCCGCCGCCGCGGAAGAGGCGCAGCGCCTCGCCACCATCGAAGGCGCCTTCTACGTCGACCAGTTCAACTCAACCGAGGGCATCGCCGCCCACGAGATCACCGGCGCCGAGATCCTCGCCCAGGCAGACGGCCCGGTGGATGCCTTCGTCGCGGCGGTGGGCACCGGGTCCACATACGTTGGCATCGCGAAGGCGCTGAAAACCGCGAACCCGGCGACCCTTTGCGCGCCGGTCGAACCGGAAGGGAGCGAACCGCTCGCAGGCAAACCCGTGGTGAAGACCCGGCACATGCTGCAGGGCACCGGCTACGGCCTCGTGCCGCCACACTGGGATGCGGCGCTGATGGACTTCGGGATGACCGTCACCGACGCGGAAGTCACCGACTGGCACCGCCGTCTTGCCGCGCAGGAGGGGCTTTACGTTGGCTACTCCGCCGCAGCCAATGTCTGCGCGGCGGCCAAGCTGCTGGCGTCGGGCCGTCTGGCGCGCGACGCGACCGTGGTGACGGTGCTCTGCGACACGGGTCTCAAATACTGACCGTCTCCCGCCCCGCTGCCTGCAGATCGCGGCGGGCGCGCACCATCACGTCCATCAACCACAACTTGCCGCCCATGGCGAGGACAAGGCCCGCCAACGTCAGGACGACGTTCAGCCAGACCAGCCCGACAATCAGCACCACGCTCCCGATGCCGCTGGCCCCGGTCAGAAGGCGCACCATGGTCCGGTGATGCGCCACCTCCGGCGCGTCGCCCTGCGCCAGCCAGTCCCGCTCGCCCAACACCGCCTGCGTCATCCAGGCGTCCGTGGTCCGGGGCACCGGGAACAGCCGCGGGTTCAGCCAGACCCACAGCAGCACGGCGGCGATGGGCAGAAGCGCCCAGGATCCGATCCAAACGCGGCTCCAGATGGCCAGCGCCAGCAGCGGCAGGATCGTGACGCGGGACCACGCGCTCCACGGGTTGGCATGGCGCGCCCATGTGGCCGCGTCCATGCCCATCACCCGCTCGGAAAGCCGGAATGAAGTCCGTCTGTGCATGCTCTCACCCCCGCACCTTTGTCGGCTCGAGGATAACCGGACCGGCAACGGCACAGGAACCCCTCACTCCCCGAGGTAGTCCCGGAACGCGGGCGGCGGCGCGGCAAAGAAGGCATCCGTCGCCACCGGTGCATGCACCCTACCGTCCGCCACCAGCACGACCTCCTCGGCAAAGGCGCGCGCATCGCCCGGGTCGTGCGTGACCATGATCGTCAGCGCGCCAAGGCTTGCGCCAACCTCGCCCACCAGCGCCAGCATCTCGCGCTTGAGGCCGGGACCGAGCGCGGCGAAAGGTTCGTCCAGCAGAAGGATCGGCCGGGCCATGAGCAGTACGCGCGCAAGGGCTGCCCGCGATTGCTGCCCGCCCGACAGCGTGCCGGGCTTGCGCGCCGCCATGCCCTCCAGCCCTACGCGCCGCAGCGCCTCTTCGATGCGCGCGGTGTCCTCCGGGCCGGGGCGCCGCCCGTCCGGGCGCAGCGCCAGCCCGAGGTTCCGCCCCACGTCGAGATGCGGGAAGAGGTTGCCGTCTTGGAAGAGGATAGACACCGGGCGCTTCTCGGGCGGCACCGTCGTCAGGTCGCGCCCGTCCCAAAGTATGCAGCCGCTCCGTGCCGTCCGGAACCCGGCCAAGAGGTCGAGCAGAGTGGACTTGCCCGCGCCGGACGGCCCCAGCACAGCCACACGCCGCCCCGGCGACAATGACAGATCGGCCGACAGCGTGGTGCCATCCATGTCGGCGTGCAGTGCTTCAAGCGTCAGCAAGGCGCCCTCCCCGGTCGAGCATGACAAACGCGCCAAGGCTGAGCCCCAGCAACAACAGGGCCGCGCCCGCCGCAGCCTCCATCTGGTAGGATCCCATCAGCCGGTAGACCTGCAGCGGCAGCGTCGCCCGGTCCGGGTCCGCGAAAAGCGCGATGACCCCCAGGTCGCCCATCGCCAAGGCCGCAACCAACCCCGACGCGAACCCCAGCGGACGGCGCAGGCGGGGCAGCCAGACCAGCCACCACCACGCGAACCCCGTCATGCCCAGCGAGGCGCGCAGCCTGCCAAAGCCGGATTCCACCGCCTCTGCCTGCGGGACGATGATCCGCAGCGCGAAGGGCAGCCCCATCAGCGCATTGACCAGCGCCGTCACCGGCAGTGCCATGCTGAAAGGGTTCACGAAGGGTCGCAGCATCAGGAACAGCCCGGTGCCCAGCACCAGCGGCGACACGGCGATGGCCGCCAGCGCCAGCAGCTCTCCGCGCCGGTTGGCGAGCGCCATGGCCCAAGCCATGCACAGCACGGTGGACGCCAGCGCCACGGCGATCGAATGCCCCGCCGCGCGAAAGGTGTCCGGCCCCAGCAGCAGCAGCCCCGGCGCCCCCCGTGTCAGGACGGTTCCCAGCGGCACCAGCAGGAACAGCGCCGCCGCCACGATCCAGGCGTAGTCCACGCCCCGGACCCAGCCCCTGCCGTCGCTGCGCGGCACGATGCGGTCGCGGCCCACGCCGAACCCTTCGCCCCGCGCGATCTTCAGCGCCGCCAGCCCGGCGACCAGACCGAGTGCCAGTTGCACCAGCGCCAGGACCGACGCCCGCCCGAGGTCGAAATCGAAGCGCATCGCCTGGTAGATCGCCAGCTCGACGGTCGTCGCACGCGGTCCGCCGCCAAGCGTCAGCGCCACGGCAAAAGAGGTCAGGCAGATCACGAAGATCACCACGAAGGCGCCCGGCGCGACGCGCAGCACGACCGGCGCGTCGATCACCCGCCACATCGCTCCGCGCGACAGGCCGAGCGAGGCCGCAAGGCGCAGCCGCTCTCCCGGCACCGCCTGCCAGCCGTTCAGCAGCATCCGGACGGCGAGCGGCAGATTGAAGAACACATGCGCCAGCACCACGCCATGGACCCCGTAGACATCGACCAATGGCAGGCCGAGGACACCCAGCAGGCCGTTCACCAGTCCGTTCCGGCCGAAGACCGCGATCAGGCCCATCACCGCAACGATCACCGGCAGGATGAACGGCGCCCCCATCAGCGCGACCAGCGCCGCACGTCCGGGAAAGCGTTGCCGCATCAGCGCCCGCGCCACCGGAACGGCCAAGGCCACGCTGACCGCCGCCGAGATCGCGGCCTGCACAAGCGTGAAGCGCAGCGCGGCTAGGTCGCCGGGCGCAAGCGCACCCAGCCCCCCGGCCCGCAGCAGCACAACCGCGACCGGCCCCAGCGTCAGCGATGCAAGGGCCGCGCCCGCGATCAGCGGGAGAGCGCGCGCCGCCATTCCTCGATAGCCTCGTCCCTGAGCGCCGCGGCCTCGTCCTCGGAATAGAAGATCACCTCTTCCGGCAGGTCGAGCTGCTGGAACCCTTCCGGCCATTCGTCCTTCGGCAGAGCGGCCGGGATCGACCAGTTGCCGGTCGCGATCATCGACTGGAAATCGTGGCTGAGGATGAAGTCCATGAACTGTTGCGCCAGCTCCGGCTGGTCGCTGCCCGCCACCTTCGCACCCAGTTCGACCATGAAGTAATGGCCCTCGGGGAAGATCGCCGCCTTCTTTGTCTCGTCGCCCTCGGCGATGATGTGATAGGCGGGCGAAGTCGTGTAGCTGAGCACCATGTCGGCCTCGCCATCGGTGAACAGCCCGTAGCTTTCCGACCAGCCCTTCGTCACGGTGACGATGTTCGGCGCCAGCGCCTCCCAGAAGGTGCCTGCCTCCTCGCCGTAGACCGACTTGATCCACAGCACCAGCGCAAGGCCGGAGATCGAGGTGCGCGGGTCCTGGATGACGATGCGCACGTCTTCGGGCAGCGTCTCCATCGCTTCGAGCGAGGCCGGCGGCTCCATCTTCGTCGCGTCGTAGACAAACGCCGTATGCCCGTAGTTGAACGGCAGGAAGACCTCGTCGGTCCAGTCGAGCGGCAGGGTCAGGGGCGACAGGTCGACCCCGTGCGGCGCGAAGAGGCCGCTTTCCCGCGCCTTCTGCGTGACATCGGTGTTCAGGCCGATCACCACGTCGGCCTCGGTCCGGTCGCCTTCCAGCATGATGCGGGGCAGCAGCTCGCCCGGCGTGAACTGCAGGTCGCAGCCGCACTGGGCCTCGAACAGTTCCTCGATCTTCGGGCCCGGGCCCCACTCCGAGACGAAGTAGTCCGGGGCATAAACAGTCAGAACCTCCTGCGCAGCGGCAGCCGTGACGGCGCCGGTGGCAAGAAACAATCCCGCTGCAAAAGTGAAGGTCTTCATCATCTTCCTCCAAGTTTCGCTCACGAGAGGGCAAGATTCGGAGTCAGACCGATACCTTCCCTCCGCCGGTGCTAACCGGTTCAGGTTCAACGGGTTGATGCGGCTACGCAAATCTCAGGCGGATCGTGCTCCGCCACCCCGAGGTAGGGCGGACCCTAGGGCTGTGCGCTCCGGCTGGCAAGGCGAAACCCCTTGAGCGCCCGCGCGCCCTGCCCTAGGACACCGCCCAAAGGAGACCGCCCATGAGCCTCAACACCTTCGGCCATATCTTCCGCGTCACGACATGGGGCGAAAGCCACGGCCCCGCGCTGGGGGCAACCGTCGACGGCGTGCCGCCGGGGGTGGAGATCGACGAGGCGATGCTTCAGCGCTGGCTGGACAAGCGCAAGCCCGGGCAGAACAAGTACACCACGCAGCGGCGCGAACCGGACGCCGTGCGCATCCTGTCGGGCACGTTCGAGGGGCGCACCACCGGCACCCCGGTCCAGCTGATGATCGAGAACACCGACCAGCGGTCGAAGGACTACGGCGACATTGCCCAGAAGTTCCGGCCCGGTCACGCCGACATTACCTATTTCCAGAAGTACGGCATTCGCGACTATCGCGGCGGCGGCCGGTCCTCCGCGCGGGAGACGGCCGCGCGCGTGGCGGCGGGCGGTCTGGCACGGGCGGCGCTGAACGCCTTGGCCCCGGATGTGGAGATCCGCGGCTACATGGTGCAGATGGGCCCGCGGAAGGCGGACCCCGCCCGCTACGACGATGCGCAGATCGAGCAGAACCCGTTCTGGTGTCCGGACGCCGAGACGGCGGAAGACTGGGCGGGCTACCTCGACGACCTGCGCAAATCCGGCGACAGCGTCGGTGCAGTGATCGAGGTCGTGGCACGCGGTGTGCCCGCCGGTCTCGGGGCGCCGGTCTACGGCAAGCTCGACACCGATCTGGCCGCCGCGATGATGTCGATCAACGCGGTGAAGGGCGTCGAGATCGGCGAGGGCATGGCAGCGGCGGCGCTGACCGGATCCCAGAACGCCGACGAGATCTTCATGTCCAACACCGGGCCGCGCTACAGTTCGAACCACGCGGGCGGCATCCTTGGCGGCATCTCGACGGGGCAGGAGATCGTCGTGCGCTTCGCGGTGAAGCCGACCTCGTCGATCCTGACGCCGCGCAAGACCATCACGCTGACCGGCGAGGAGACGGAGATCGTCACGAAGGGCCGTCACGACCCTTGCGTCGGCATCCGCGCGGTCCCGGTGGGCGAGGCGATGATGGCCTGTGTCCTCCTCGACCACCTGCTGCTGCACCGCGGCCAGATCGGCGACGCGGGCGGACGTATCGGCGGCTGAACCGCCGGATCAGAACTCGTCCCAGCTGACCGGGCCGGCGGCGGCAGAGACCACTTTTTTCGGTGCGGGGGACCGCGCCGCGGCGGGCGCGTTGACCGCCATCTTTTCTTCTGCCACTTCGACCGGGCGGGGATCGACGTTCTCCCCCTCCCAGCTGCCATGCAGCAGGCGTTCTTTCTGTTCGGCAGAGGTCCCGTCGTCGGCCCTGTCACGGCCACGAGATGCGCCGCCCTTTGCGCCTGACGTGCCCGCACCGGCGTCCGCTGTGTCATCGGAGCTTACGGCCTCAGACTTGATGGCAGGGCGACGGGCCCCGGTGCCAACCCGGGTCTCCAAAGGGGTCTCAAGCGTGAAATCCATTCCGAAGAGTTCCGGCACACCCGGCGGGACGGAGGTGGATGCGGATACTTCCGTCCCGCCAGTGAATTGCGCGAGAAGGTCGGACAGGCGCGTCGCCTCGACCGTCAGTTGCTGGCTCGATGCGCTGGTCTGGTTGACCATGGCGGCGTTGTGCTGGGTCACCTTGTCCAGTTCGGCGATGCCAACGTTGATCTCCTGAACGCCGCCCGCCTGTTCGCGCGCCATCCGTGCGATCGACGACACGAGGCCGGAGACCTCCGACACGCTGTCCACGATGTGCGACAGGGTCTGGCTGGTTTCCTGCACGAGCCGCTCGCCGTCCTCGACCTGGTCGACGCTGTTCATGACGAGCTCCTTGATCTCGCCCGCGGAGGCGGACGCGCGCTGCGCCAGTCCCCGCACTTCGGAGGCGACCACGGAGAAACCCTTGCCCGATTCGCCCGCGCGCGCCGCCTCGACCCCGGCATTGAGCGCCAGCAGGTTGGTCTGGAAGGCGATGTCGTCGATCACCGTGATGATCTGGCTGATCTGTTCTGAGCTTTTCGCGATGGAGCTCATGGCTTGCAGGGCGCGGGCCATGACTTCGCCGCCTTCCTCTGCGCGCCGCCGGCCCTCGACGACCTTTTCGTCGGCGTCCCTGGCCTTGTCCGCCGCCGATTGCACACCGCTCGACAAGGCGTCGAGGGCCGCGGCGGATTCTTCCAGCGTGGCGGCCTGCACCTCCGCCCGGCGCGACATCTCCTCCGACATGCCGGACAGCTCGGTTGCGTTGCTCCGCACGGTCTGGGTGCTGTCTCGCAGCGAAGCGACCAACGTTTCGAGCGCCTGCGCCAGGTCGTTGAAATCGCGGCACAGCTTGACGTAGCTCTCGCCCAGATCCTCCCAGTCCTCCGCTTCGATCCGCTGCCCCAGCTTGCCGCCGCGCAGCTGGCTCATGGACACGCCGAGCGCCTGGAAGAGGTCGATCCTGCGCCCGTTTTCGGCCCGCGTACGCTCTTCGGCGCGTTCTGCATCGACCAGCTTTCGGCGCAGGTCCTCGAGCGCGCGGGCAATGGCGCCAACCTCGTCCCCGCGGTCGCGATCCGCGATCGGGCTGTCGTAATCTTTCTCGACCAGGCGGCCGATCCGTTCCCGCGCACGCTCGATCGGCTGGGAAAGCTGGCGCCCGAAGAAATACGCGAGGAGTATGCCCACGGCGGCGGCAAAGCTGTTCGCCAGCAGGATGCGCAGCTCGGCAGACTCGAGCGTCGTTTCCGCCTGTGCACGGGCCGAGGCCGCCGCGTCGTTGATCGAGTCCATGAGGTCACCGACATGCTCCTCGGCGGTGTCGAGTTTCGGCAGGATGTCCCGGCGGATCGTGTCGAGCTGACCGAAGAGCGCCTCGCTCTGCGCCTCTTCGAAATACTGCGGGATCTGCTCCAATGCGATCCGGACGCTTTCCAGTTGCGAGCGGGCGAAGGTGTGTTTCTCCGACGGCTTGGTGAACAGCGCCTCCGCCGCGGCGAGGTTTGTCAGCGACGCGGCATACCCCTCAGCAAACGTTTCCCAATTGCCGTCCGGCGCTACTCCGAACAGCAGAAGGTTGGACACGGACTCGTCGATTTCTTCCATCAGGGCATTCAGTGCCGCGCTCTCCTCGGAAGTGTTGTTGCCGCTCTGGATCACGGCGCCCAGCTGGCGCTGGGTGACCCAGCCAAGTCCGGACACCGCCAGCAGCGACCCGACGAGAACCGCGGCCAGGAGGAAGATCTGCAGTCGAATGGAGAGCCGGCTCATGCTGTACCTCGCGTCGATGGCTGGCGCGCGGGGACAGAAAACTCCGCCCCACGGCCTTGGCGCGACCCTAGATGCGATGGGTAAACAAAACCTGCCGCCGGCTTCGGCAAACTGCCGTGGTTTTCGCAGGTTTTTTAGTTTTCGCGCGGCACGGGGGCAGAGGCGGCGGGCAGTTTCGCAAGCTGCACCAGGAGGATACCGCCCGCGATCACGGCCACGCCGACCAGATCGAGCAGGCGCAGTTTCTCACCCAGCAGCGCGGCCGCGATGGCCACGCCGAGGAACGGGTTGAGGAAGTGGAAGGTCGACGCCCGGACGGTCCCGATGCGGTTGACCAGCAGCACCCAGACGAAGGTGGCCGCAAGACCGGGCACCAGCGTCGTGTAGGCGAAGGCCGCAATCAGCCGCGGCGACCACGTGATCGCTGGTGTCTCGAGCGCGAGGGCAGGCACCCAGAGCACCGCGCTGCCGATCAGCATCTGCAGGCCCACGACCATCATGAAGTTCCCGCCGGAGGTCGCCCCCCGCAGCGACAGGGTGGCTACGGTCAAGGCCAGCACCCCCAGAACACAGAGCGTCACGCCGAAGAGGTCGAGCCCCCCGCCGAAGCGCGCGCCCATGATGATCACCACGCCCAGCACACCGGCCACCAGCCCCAGCGCGGCCTGCCCCACCAGCTTTTCGCCCAGGAAGAGCCACCCGGCAAGCGCCACCAGAAGCGGCATGGTCGACGCGATGATCGCGGCCAGCGATGCTTCGATGGTCTGCATGGCGACGAAGTTGAGCCCGAGATAGAGCGCGTTCTGACAGATGCCGAAAACGATGGTCGCACGCCATTGCGCCGCCGTCAGCCGCCAGCTTTGCCGCATGATCAGTGCGATCACGACGGCGATGAGGCCCGAAATCAGGAAGCGCAGAGCCAGTGCGGTAAGCGGCGGGGCGGCGGCGACGATGATCCGTGCGGAAGTGAAGGCAGAGGACCACATCGCCGCGAAGGCCAGTCCCATGAGTATTGCTCGCATGTCCATGGCGCCAAGGCTTAGGCCCTGCGCCGACCGAGGGAAAGGCCCGCCGCGCAGGTCCCGCGCCGGAGCGGCGCACAGCCCCGCCCTACAGGGTGTCCCGACGGTCCGTAGGGTGGGGCTATGCGCCACCACGTGCAATGGTTCAGACCGGAAGGTGGCCAGTCTTCACATAGAGCAGGCAGCCGTCCTGCGATCCCCGGCTTTTGCCCGCGCCGTCCGGACTGCGCAGCCAGGTCCCCGCGGGACAGCGCCCGGTGTCGTCGTCCAGGACGCCCTCCACCACGAAGATCTCCTCGGATGGCTCCTTGTCCGCAGTGTCCAGCCGTGCACCCGGCGCCAACCGCACCATGCGGACCCGTTCGCCCGGTACATCGTGCAGGAGAAGCTCGCTCACACCCGGCGCCCTGCCCGGCTGGAACTGCGCCGTCCGGGTGTCGATGACCTTCTGTTCAGTATCATTTTCGTCGAACTGGCAGAGCTTCACGAGGATCGTCGCACCTTCGGGGCCGATGCGCGGCGTGTGGCGCGTGCCGATGGGATTGCGCACGTAGGTGCCCGCCGGATAGTCGCCGAACTCATCGGAGAAGATGCCCTCCAGCACGAGGTATTCCTCGCCGCCGCCATGCGTGTGGGGATCGAAGGCGCTGTTCGGGGCGAAGCGCACGATGGTGGTGGCGCGGGCCACCTCCTCGCCGATCCGGTCCAGCATCATCCGGTCCACGCCGCTCGCCGGAGACGACCGCCATTCGTAATCCTCCGGACGCACCACCTCGCGTCGGGTGAAATCCGCTCTCAACCGCATGGGCAGCCCTCCCTTTCGGGTCAGGATAACCGGACCCACCCACAAAAAAAGCCCCGTCTGCAGGGCAGACGGGGCAAGTCAGTGCCTGTGGCAGCCCACAGTGCACCGGCGGTGTTCTTGAATTAGGGGAAACCCTCTGGGGGTGTTCTTACATCTCCGAGCGGATCTGCTGGCGCAGAACGTCGATCGGCACTGTCTTGCCGTCGCGGCGGAAATGCCAGTAGGTCCAGCCGTTGCAGGAGGGCGCGCCCTCGAGCTTGGCCCCCACCTGGTGGATGGAGCCTGTCACGCCGTCGCCCACCAGCGTGCCGTCCGCGCGCACCTTGGCCATCTGGCCACGGCCGTTGATCAACATCTCGCCGGGCCGCAGCATGCCGCGCTCGACCAACTGGCCGAAGGGCACGCGGGGCTCTGCCCGCTTGGAGGTGCTGACCTCCAGCGCGCCCTTGTCGAAGGCCCGCACGTCACCCATCCGCTTCAGCGCGACCTCGCGGTAGGCGGATTCGCGTTCGATGCCGATCCAGTCACGGCCCAGCATCTTGGCGACGGCGCCGGTCGTGCCGGTGCCGAAGAACGGGTCCAGCACAACGTCACCCGGGTTGGTCGAGCCGACGATCACACGGTGCAGCAGCGACTGCGGCTTCTGCGTCGGATGAGCCTTGTCGCCGTTGGCGTCCTTCAGGCGTTCACCGCCGTTGCAGATCGGCAGAACCCAGTCAGAGCGCATCTGGATGCCCTCGTTCAGGGACTTCAACGCCTCGTAGTTGAAGGTGTACTTCGCGCCTTCGGACTTCGACGCCCAGATCATCGTCTCGTGGGCGTTGGTGAAGCGCTTGCCGCGGAAGTTGGGCATCGGGTTGGCCTTGCGCCAGACCACGTCGTTCAGGATCCAGAAGCCTGCATCCTGCAACGCGGCGCCGACACGGAAGATGTTGTGATAGGAACCGATCACCCAGATCGCGCCATCCGGCTTGAGCAGCCGGCGCGCCGCACGCAGCCAGTCCTTGGTAAAGGCGTCATAGGCGGCGAAGTTGCTGAACTGGTCCCAATGGTCGTCCACCGCATCCACGCGGGAGTTGTCGGGACGGTGCAGCTCTCCCTTGAGCTGCAGGTTGTAAGGCGGATCTGCAAAGATCAGGTCGACAGACGCCTCCGGAAGACTGTCCATCACCTCGATACAGTCACCTGCCAATATCTGATTGATCGGGAGCGCGGCGGCGCTCTTCGCACGTGTCATCGTTGTCATTCTCTGCCTCTGTCCCCGGCGTGTTTTCACGCTCAGTTGTTGGCTTCGAATCTGAGTCCAAACCGATTCGCGGTCAATTTATTTATTGAATCAGTAGGTTGCAGTTTTGACTTGTCACAAGATATCGCGCACCGGCTTGAAGGAACGTCTATGGAAAGGCGTAACCCCAAGATTTCGGAGGGCAGATTTGTGACACTTGGTCGGATATCCGGCGTTCGTTTCCCAACCATAACCCGGGTACTGTGTCGCGGCCCTCTTCATGACATCATCCCGCCAGATTTTGGCCACAATTGAGGCCGCCGCGATGCTCGGGCTGCGGCCGTCGCCGCCGACGATGCAAGTCGCGTCACATGGAATGCCGCCGGGCGCGCGGTTGCCGTCGACCAGAAGATGGTCCGGAGCCTTGGGCAGACCTTCGACGGCCCGCCGCATCGCAAGCAGACTGGCCTGCAGGATGTTCATCTCGTCGATCTCCTCGACGGACGCCTGGCCGATGGACACTTCGGCGCTTTGCCACAGGAGTGGCGCGAGGAACTCCCGCCGTTTTATCGACAGTTTCTTCGAGTCGTTCAGCCCGTCCGGGATCGACGCCCGGTTCAGAACCACCGCCGCTGCCACGACCGGCCCCGCGAGTGGCCCGCGCCCGACCTCGTCGACGCCGGCCACACGATCCATGCCCTGCGCCCAAAGCGCTTCTTCGAATCTCATCTCCATACTGGGGTTCAAAGCGCATGATGAGCCTTGCGGCAAGCGCCTCGATCCGCATCGGCCGGTACGAAAAAGGCGCACCGTCGCGTAAGGAAAGGCAAACGGGGCTTCACCCATGGCCCCCGATTTCCTATCAAGCGGGACCCAGGCGGACGGAACCCAGACGATGACCCTACTCTTTGTATACGGCACCTTGACCACGACCGCGGACCATCCGATGGGCGCGCTCTTGCGGCGGCACGCGTCCTCTGTCGGCGAGGGCACGATCCGCGCGCGGCTCTACCTGATCGACGACCCGGACGATCCCGGCCAGAACGCCTATCCCGGCGCCCTGCCCTCTCCGGATCCTGACGACCGGGTGCATGGCGAATTGCACCACATCCACAACCCGGACGCGGTCTTCGGCCCGCTGGACGATTTCGAGGGCTGCTCTCCTGACTGGCCCGAGCCGCATGAATACGTGCGCCGCACCATCGAGGTCATTCTGCACGATGGCACGCGCCACGACGCCGAGTGCTACCTCTACACCTGGGACGTCAGCACGGCCCGCCCGATCCCCGAGGGCCGCTTTTCGGACGTGGCGCCGGACGTGCGCTGACCCTCAGACCACGGCTGAGATCAGCGAGAGCACGGCAACCTCTGCGTTCACGCCGCGTGCAGTCATCCAGATGTCCAGCCGGGCCTGCTCCTCCGTGGACAGCTGCAGGAGGATGGGACGGCTATTGCCGGGGGTGACATCGACCTCCCAGCCCGCCTCACCGTCCAGGGCGCGGCGCAGGGCCTGTCGCGCGAGATAGGCGAGGGGGAGGTACTGCCCGGACGTGGACACCAGACGCTTCCGGAGTTCGTCCGGAAGACGCAGCTCCATCGCTTTCCTGCTATCCCGACGACTCATGAACGCGTCCCATTCAGTGCTGAAGCAGGATAGCCAGAGGGCGCAGGTTTCGCGAGGGGAATTCCCCTCAGGTTTGTCAGTCACGCAAATCCGAAACGCTGGGCAAAGCAGGGGAGCGCCCCGAACCATCTTCGGTAGGGCACTGGTGCAAGGGCCACGCGCCTTCTCCAATGCGTCCGGGAAAAGAAAAGGGCCGGTGAAACACCGGCCCTTCCCTGAATTCATCTGCAGCGGGCAGATTACATCATGCCGCCCATGCCGCCCATGTCGGGCATGCCTGCGCCGGCGCCTGCGCCTTCTTTCTGCGGCTTGTCGGCCACCATCGCTTCGGTGGTGATCAGCAGGCCTGCGATCGAAGATGCGTCTTCCAACGCGGTGCGGACGACTTTCGCCGGGTCGATGACGCCGAACTTGAACATGTCGCCGTACTCGTCGGTCTGCGCGTTGTAGCCGAACTTCAGGTCGGTCGATTCACGGACCTTGCCAGCCACCACGGAGCCGTCGACACCCGCGTTCTGCGCGATCTGACGCAGCGGCGCTTCCAGTGCGATGCGCACGATGGAGATGCCGCGGTTCTGGTCGGCGTTCTGACCTTCCAGACCGTCCAGCGCCTTCGCACCCTGCACCAGCGCCACGCCGCCACCGACGACAACGCCTTCCTGCACGGCTGCGCGGGTCGCGTTCAGAGCGTCGTCCACGCGGTCCTTGCGCTCTTTCACTTCGACTTCGGTCATGCCGCCGACGCGGATGACAGCCACACCGCCTGCCAGCTTGGCAACGCGTTCCTGCAGCTTTTCACGGTCGTAGTCGGAGGTGGTCTCTTCGATCTGCGTACGGATCTGGGAAACGCGTGCCTCGATCTCGGACTTCTGGCCAGCGCCATCGACGATGGTGGTCTCGTCCTTGGTGATGGAGACCTTCTTGGCGTTGCCAAGCATGTCCATGGTCACCGACTCGAGTTTCATGCCGAGGTCTTCGGAGATCACCTGGCCGCCGGTCAGGATCGCGATGTCCTGCAGCATGGCCTTGCGACGGTCACCGAAGCCCGGTGCCTTCACGGCTGCGATCTTCAGGCCGCCACGCAGCTTGTTGACCACGAGGGTCGCCAGCGCTTCGCCTTCCACGTCTTCCGCGATGATCAGAAGCGGCTTCTGCGACTGGATCACCTGCTCGAGCAGCGGAACCATCGGCTGGAGCGAGGAGAGCTTCTTCTCGTGCAGCAGGATCATGCAGTCTTCGAGTTCTGCGATCATCTTGTCTGCGTTGGTCACGAAGTAGGGGCTCAGGTAGCCGCGGTCGAACTGCATGCCTTCGACGACATCGGTCTCGGTCTCGAGGCCCTTGTTTTCTTCGACGGTGATGACACCCTCGTTGCCGACTTTCTGCATCGCGTCGGCGATCTGACGGCCGATCTCGGCCTCGCCGTTCGCGGAGATGGTGCCGACCTGTGCGACCTCGTCGGAATTCTCGACGGTGCGGGCCGCGTTCTTGATGTGCTCGACGACCTTGGCAGTTGCCATGTCGATGCCGCGCTTCAGGTCCATCGGGTTCATGCCGGCTGCAACGGCCTTCATGCCTTCCTTGACGATGGCCTGGGCCAGAACGGTGGCGGTGGTGGTGCCGTCACCGGCTTCGTCGTTGGTGCGGGAAGCAACTTCCTTCACCATCTGCGCGCCCATGTTCTCGAACTTGTCTTCCAGTTCGATTTCCTTGGCCACGGACACACCGTCCTTGGTGATGCGCGGCGCGCCGAAGGATTTGTCCAGAACCACGTTCCGGCCTTTCGGGCCAAGCGTCACTTTCACGGCGTCGGCGAGGATGTTCACACCCTTCAGCATCTTGCTGCGGGCGTCGGTGTTGAATTTCACGTCTTTTGCGGACATTCGAAAGTCTCCTGTGTCAGAAGTTGTCGTTGGAAATCAGAACCGGCGTTCAGGCTGCCTTGGCAGCCGCGTCATCGGTGATGATGCCCAGGATGTCGCTTTCCTTCATGATCAGCAGCTCTTCGCCGCCGACATTGACTTCGGTGCCCGACCACTTGCCGAAGAGGACCTTGTCACCCTCTTTGACGGCCATATCGATCAGCTCGCCGCTGTCCTTGCGTGCACCTTCGCCACACGCGACAACCACGCCCTCTGCCGGCTTTTCCTTGGCGCTATCGGGGATGATCAGGCCACCAGCAGTCTTTTCGTCCGATTCTACGCGACGAACCAGCACGCGGTCATGAAGCGGTTTGAATGCCATCTTCGAGTCTCCTAGCTCAAAGTTACAACCTTGGCCCCTCGTCTTCGAGCGGGCCGTTAGCACTCAAGTGGAGAGAGTGCTAACGGCGCTGAAGTAAGGAACCTGCCGAGTCGTGTCAACATGAGGTGAAGAGATTTTTTGTGCGATTACCGGGCGGGCGAGCCTGTGTCATCGCATTCAGGGGACATATGCAGAACCGCCCGCGGAACCAAGCCCGTGCGGCGGAAGACCGCGCAGATCAAGGGCGCCGGATGTCCGCCGGGATCGGGAAGACCGCATCATAGGCCCAGTTGTAGGCGACCGTGAAGCCGAAGTAGAAAGCGGTCAGACCGATGTCCATCAGCAGCGCCTCGCCAAGGGAAACCCCGAGATAGAGCGCCATGAACGGGACAAGCAGGCCCGTCAGCCCGACCTCGAAGGCCACCGCATGAAGGATCCGCATGGGCACGGTCTTGCGCAACGGGCGCCCTGTCCGCACCAGCATGTGGTCGAACCAGAGGTTGAAGAGATACGTCCAGCCCATCGCGATGAGGCTGCTGATCACGGCAACCACCCCGAAATGCCCGACCGGCACGGCGAAGACCGCGCCGCCCAGCGGGGCGACGATCATCAGGGCGGTGATCTCGAACAGGACCGCGTGGCGGATGCGGTCGCGGGTCGTCCTCATGGGTCTGGCTTCCGGCGAGGCTTCGGCGTGCAGCAGGCCTACCGGACCGAGCGGCGGAGGCAAGGCCGGATCGCCCGCCTGAACATCACCCGCGCGTCACGTTCACGGTCTGCTCGATCAGTTCTGCCGGGGCCTGCGAGCCGAGGAACGCGATGTCGTAGGCGTCCCGACCCACGGCCACGACAGCCAGGGCATCCGCCGTGCACATGCCCGTCGGATCGACAAGGTGCCACGCCCCGTCCAGCCACACCTGCCCCACCGCGTGGAAGTCCTGCGGGGTGACGTCCGGGCCGTAGACGGCCACGCAGCGTGCCGGGATCTCGGCGGCACGGACCATCGTGCAGAAAAGGTGCGCATAGTCGCGGCACACTCCCTGCCGTCCGGCGAAGGTTTCCAGCACGTTGGTGTCCGCGTCGGAACTGCCGGGCACGTAATCCAGCTCGTCCTCGATCCAGTCACGGATCGCCGCGACCTTTGCACCGCCTTCCAGATTGCCGAACCGCTTGCCGACGAAAGCGGTGAACTTGTCGGACTGGCAATAGCGGGAGGGCCGCAGGTAGGGCGCGGGCTCTGCCGGGATCTCGGGAAGCGGGGCGGCCTTGAGGGTCTGGAGCGCGGGCGCGGGACGCGTGATCTCCAGCGTCGCCTTGTAGTCGAGCTTCAGGTCCCCGCCGGGAATACGGGCCCAGATCCGCTCGCCGATGTCTGCATCGCCCGCGATCCGGGTCAGCTCCGCGTCCCCGGTGGAGAGGCTCTCCGACAGGATGGTCTGCCCGTCTGTCCGTGCCGCCTCCAGCGCGAGAAAGGCGATGTTCGGATTGGCGAACCGGTAGTGCATCGTGACGTGTATCGACATGAGCATGAGAAAGGCCTTTTTGTCTGGAGATCCTGATGACAACACCGCCGGATCAGGATCGTTGCACATGCGTCCGATAACAACCCAACGGCTCGCGTAGGGGCCGGAAAGCGCTGCGCAGACTGCCCGAACCGTTCCAAGTCATCCTACCGAGGCGCAGCCAAGGCGCCATGTTAAGCCATTGATTTTGTTTACTCGTGAAGTATCCGGAGTCCGGACGCACAATCCCGCGCCATTTTCATCACTGGCGTGGCGCGAGAGGTCGAAGTTCTTTGCCCGCGCCGCTATCACGGACCTATCCTCGGGTAAAACCATTCGCAGGGACCATTTGATGAAGCTCGGAATAGTCGGCGCAGGCATGGTCGGATCGGCAGCGGCCTTCGCCTGCGTCATGCGGGGCGCCGCCTCTGAAATCGTTCTCGTGGACCTCAACAAGGCACGCGCGCAGGCGGAGGCAGAGGACATCGCCCACGCTGTGCCCTTTTCGGGCTCGGCACGGGTTGCAGCGGGCGACTATGACGACCTGTCCGGCGCCGACGTGGTGATCCTTGCCTGCGGGGTGTCGCAGAAGCCCGGGGAAAGCCGTCTGGAACTCCTGTCCCGCAACGCGGAGGTGTTCCGCTCCGTGGTGGCGGAGGTGACCCGTGCCGCCCCCGACGCGATCCTTCTGATCGCCTCCAACCCCGTCGACATTATGACCCATGTCACGCAGGCGCTGAGCGGCCTGCCGGCGGGCCGGGTGATCGGGTCGGGCACGATCCTCGACACGGCCCGATTCCGCTGGCTGCTGGGCCGGCACCTGAACATCGCTCCCCGCTCCGTCCATGCCTATGTGCTGGGCGAACACGGCGATACGGAGGTGCTTGCCTGGACCGCCGCCCGTGCCGGGTCCGTCTCGATCGAGAGTTTCGCGGCGCAGATCCGTGCGCCGCTGACCGCCGAGGTGCGGGAGCGCATCGACAAGGGCGTCCGCAACGCCGCCTACACGATCATCGAGGGCAAGGGCGCGACGTGGTACGGCATCGGCGCCGGGCTGGCCCGTCTGGTCTCTGCCATCGGATCGGACGAACAGGTGGTGCTGACCGTCTCCACCCTGTCGGACGTGGCGGGCGTGCGCCGCGTCGCCTGCTCCCTCCCCCGCGTGGTGGGGCGCGAAGGCGTGACCGCCGAACTGATGCCGGACATCTCGCGGCAGGAGAACGCCGCGCTCGAAGCCTCCGCCATGCTGCTCAAGGATACCTTCGATCAGTTGTCGCTCTGACCGGAGTGCCGGTGACGCAGGCGCAGGACGAGCGCCACCGCGAACCCCAGCGCCACAGCCAGCGCCGCCACCAGCCCGGCCCAGTCGCTGACCAGACGGGCGACGGTGTCGACCTGCGCGCCGAAGGCATAGCCCAGCAGGACATAACCGCTGACCCAGATGGTCTCTCCCGCCGTGTCCCAGATCGCAAAGCGCCAGCGGGGCAGCCCCATGGCGCCCGACACCACGTTGACCCACGGCCCGAGCGGCGCCACCAGCCAGGTGGAAAAGAACACCCCCAGCCCGCCACGGTCGCGGACCAGCGCCTCGCCGCGCGCGATCAGTGCCGCGCGCCCTGTCCGGCTGCCCAGCCAGCTCAGGAACGGCGCCCCGCCCCAGCGGCCCAGTTGGTAGCCGGTGTTGTCGCCCGCCAGCGCGGCAAGCCATCCAGCCAGCCAGACCTGCCACAAAGACAGGTCTTCGGAGGCCGCAAAGGCCCCCGCCGCCAGCATGACCAGCGCAGTCGGCACCGGGACGGCAAGGCAGGACACGAAAGCCGACATGGCCACCACCCACACCCCGTAGGTCGAGACGAGTTCGAAGACCGTCTCAGTCATTCGGCGCACTCGCGCGATAGGCGGCAATCGCGGCTTCTAGCTGGGCAATGAGGTCCTCGACCGGCACGCCACGCGCTTCGGACAGGTCGGACAGGCGCCGCGGCCCGGAACTGTCCGGCGAGAGGTCCAGCGTCTCCATCACCACCTCCTTCGGCACATCCCACGACATGGCGACAAAGCGCGGCGTCATCCACGGCGCAATGGGCTGATCCTGGTGCCCGGGATCAGACCAGTAGGCCATCCCCATGGCGAGACGCGCGGCGAAGATGAGCGCGACCAGCAGCGCCAGGGCCAGCCCTGCCGTCAGGTACGGCGCTTCCCGCCAAAGTCGTCTCATGTGACCGCTCCTTACCGCTGCCGCCGCGTCCCAGTCTGGACAGCCGACCGGGGCATGGCAATGCGTGCAGGTGACACGGTTGCCGTCTCCGGCCCCGTCGCGGCGCCGGGACCGGTGGGCGAATAATGGCAAAATGCGCGGCAGAGACAGCGTCCTTGCAGATATGCAAGGCAGATGCCCGCCGCCTGCCATTTCCATTCTGCGACGCGGCGTCTAGGGTCTGGCGGTCAACCATTCGAGTCTGCCATGCCCTCTCCTCAGGCCACGCCGCTTCTGTCGGTCAAGCCCAACCCGAACCGCGGCCCCGAAAGCCAGAACATGCGTGGCATTCTCCTGATGGCGCTGGGGTTCTTCGCCTTCGCCGCCTGCGACGTGCAGGCAAAGTTCCTGACGGATTCTCTGCCGGCCGCGCAGATCGTGTTCTTCCGCCAGATCGGCCTGTTCATGGGCGTGATCGTGATGCTGGCCGTGAAGGGCACACATCTGCTGCGGTCGCAACTGCCCGCGATCCAGATCCTGCGCGGCATTTGCGCAGCGTCTTCGGCGTTGTGCTTCGTGCTGGCGGTGACCTACGTGCCGCTGGCCGACGCTGTCGCCGTGACCTTCATCGCGCCCTTCCTCGTGACGCTGATGGGGGCGCTGTTCCTGCGCGAACCCGTCGGCGCACGCCGCTGGGCCGCCGTGGCAGTGGGCTTTGTCGGGATGCTGATCGTGATCCGGCCCGGACTGGGCGTGTTCCACCCCGCCATCGGGTTCATCGTGCTCGCTGCCTGTTTCTTTGCCACACGGCAGGTCCTGTCGCGGACGCTGTCGGGCGCCGACAACGTGATGACGACCGTGGCCTTCACCTCGATCACGTCGACGGTCCTTGTGGCGCTCGCCCTGCCGTTCGTCTGGAAGACGCCCGACACGCTGCAGCTCTGGCTCGTGATCTTCGGCCTCGCGGCGACGGCGGGCGTGGGCGAGGTGCTGGTCATCCGCGCGCTCGACATCGCACAGGCGGTGGCGCTGGCCCCGATCCATTACTCGCTCATCATCTGGAGCACCTTCTACGGCTTTATCGTCTTTGCCGATCTGCCGGATCTCTGGACGCTGGTAGGCTGCGCGATCATCGTGGCGTCCGGCCTCTATACCCTTCACCGCGAGCGTATCGCCGCGCGAGAGGGCCGGGCCGCCGCCGCGCGGGCACGAGCGGACGAAGCCGCCGCAACGCCGCAGAACGGTTTGTAGGGCGGGGCTACGCGCCGCCCGGCTCCCACGAATAGGCCCAGTGCACCAGCCCGTCGCGACCGGCCTCCGACAGGGCGTAGACCCCCGTCGCAACCTTGTCGAACCAGCCGTAGTGATTGTCGCGCATCAGCCCGGTGGCCCGCGCCACGCCGGTCGCTGCCACCACATCCCGCCCTCGGCTCGGGCCGGCCTCCGCCAGAAAGGCCGCGCAGGCCAGCGCGTCCTGCCGGTAGGCGGTAACAATGCCGTGCCGCGTCGCGCCACCCTCGTTCGGATCGCCGCGCAGCGCCTCGAACTCCCGCAGCAGGCGGTCGGATTTCTTCCGGCTCTTGCGCGGCGCGTATGGCCCGGGATCGCAGAGCACCTCCACCCGCGCGTCCGGCAGCACCACGATGAAACCCAGTCCCAGCCGTCGGCAGAGGTCGCGGTTGTCTTTCAGCGCCCGCCGTGCCGTCTTGCCCGAGGGTTTGGGGACGGCGACATAGACATGGTCGGTCAGCTTCAGGCGTGCGCAGGCCTGGTGGAACAGCGACAGGGTGATCCGCAGCTTCAGCTCCACGATCACCGGCGGATCGTCGCCGCGCACCGCCATCAAGTCGGCCGCGCCGACCTCCCCCTTTACCGTGTAGCCCTGCTTTTCCAGCAAAGCCTTCACGGGTGCATAAAGCTCGCTTTCCCGTTCCATGATCACAGTGTTTCCCGGGCATTGCCCCTTGTCCAGCGCCGCCCATGCGCAGAAAGTGCGGGACAACCGAAGGAGCCTGTATGTCCCTTGTAAAAACCGCACTGTCCCTCGTCATGGGACTGGCGTTCACCGCGCTTCCCGTGCTTGCGCATGCCCGTTGCAGCGGTGATGACCTGCGTCCCGCCCTGCTGCCCGAGGAAAGGGCTGAGGTCGACGCCCGCGTGGCCGCGATGCCCTACCCGACCGGCAACCACTGGATCGCGCGGCGCGGCACCGAGACCATCCACCTCGTCGGCACGATCCACCTGTCCGACCCGCGCCTCGACGCGCCGGTCGAGCGGATCGCGCCGCTTCTGGACGACGCCGCCACCCTGCTGCTCGAGATGTCGGGCACCGACCGGGAAGCCATGGAAGCGAGCATCGCCAGCGATCCGGCCATGTTCATGCTGTCGGACGGCAGCCTTCCCGACCTTCTGTCGGAGGACGAGTGGCAGCAACTGTCGGGCGCAATGGCCGCGCGCGGCATGCCCGCCTTCGTCGGCGCCCGGATGCAGCCGTGGTATGTCTCGATGCTGTTGTCGGTGCCCGCCTGTATGAAGGACCTGCTGGAGCAGGACGACGGCCTCGACGTCCGGCTCGAAGCCCTCGCCGAGGAAAAGGGCGTGCCCACCCGGTCGCTGGAGCCCTGGGACACGGGTCTCGCGCTTTTCGCCGCCGTCCCGATGGAGGCGCAGCTGTCCATGATCCGCTCCGCGCTTGCGCCGGCGGACGTGAACGAGGATCTGTTCGAGACCATCATCAGCACGTACTTCGAAGAAGCCCACGCCGAAAGCCAAGTGGTTCTGGAAGTCCTGTCACCTCGCCTGACCCCGCTGGGCAAAGCCGAGGCCGACACGGTTTTCGACACCGTGAACGGCGCGATGATAAACGCCCGCAACCGCGCGTGGATTCCCGTGATCCTCGACACGCTGGACAGCACCGATGGGACGGTGATCGCCGCCTTCGGTGCCGCCCACCTGTCCGGCGAGGAAGGGGTGCTGAACCTCCTGGCGGAGGAAGGGTTCGAGCTGGAGCGCGCGCCGTTCTGAGCCAAAGCCCCGGCGCGCGCCGCCCGGTTCAGGCCGCCAGCCCGCGGCCTTTCAGCAGCGCATCGACGCCGGGCATCCGCCCCCGGAACCCGGTGTAGAGGTCTTCGGCCTCCACCGATCCGCCCTTGGACAGGATGAACTCTTCCAGACGGCCCGCCATCGCCGGATCGAAGGCATCGCCCGCCTCCTCGAAGGCGGCGAAGGCGTCGGCATCCATCACTTCGGACCACATGTAGCTGTAGTAGCCGGAGGAATAGCCGTCGCCCGCGAAGACATGGGCGAAATGCGGGGTCGCGTGGCGCATGAGGATCGCGCGCGGCATCCCGATCTCTTCCAGCACCTGCGCCTGCTTCTGCATCGGATCGGCGGGCGCGGGACCGGCATGGAATTCCAGGTCGACCAGCGCGGAGGCCACGTATTCGACGGTCTGGAACCCCATGTCGTAGGTCGCTGCCGCCAGCACCTTGTCCAGCAGGTCCTTCGGCATCGGCTCCCCGGTGTCGGCGTGGGTGGCATATTCCGCCAGCACTTCGGGCACTTCGAGCCAGTGTTCGTAAAGCTGCGAGGGCAGTTCGACGAAATCGCGCGCCACACTGGTCCCCGAGACCATCTCGTAGGTCACGTCGGACAGCATCTGGTGCAGCGCGTGGCCGAATTCGTGGAACAGGGTGCGCGCGTCGTCATAGGACAGGAGCGCAGGCGATCCCTTGGCAAAGTTGCACACGTTGACGACCACCGGGATCTGCACGTCGGGGAACTTGCGCTGCGCCCGGAAGGCGGAACACCACGCGCCCGACCGCTTCGATCCGCGCGCGAAGTAGTCGCCGATGAAGACGGCAATCGTCTCACCCTCGCGCTGCACCGTCCATGCCCGGCAGTCCGGGTGGTACAGCGGCACGTCGAGCGGCTCGAACGTCAGGCCGAACAGCCGCTCCGAACAGGCGAAGGCCGCGTCGATCATCCGGTCCAGCTGGAAGTACGGCTTGATCTCGCCCTCATCCAGATCGTGCTCCGCCTTGCGCCGCTTTTCGGCGTAGTAGCGCCAGTCCCATGGCTCGAGCGGGCCGTCGATGCCGTCCGCATGCAGCATGCCCTCCAGTACCTCCTGATCCTTCAGGGCGGCGGCGCGGGCCGGGGTCCAGACCTGCATCAGCAGCTCGCGCACGTTGTCGGCGGTGCCCGCCATCTCCGTTTCCAGCTTGAAGGAGGAGAAGTCCGAGTGCCCCAGCAGCGCCGCGCGTTCCTCGCGCAGCTTCAGGGTTTCGGCGGCGATGCCGCGGTTGTCGGTCTTGCCGCCGTTGGCGCCGCGCGCCGCCCAGGCGCGGAAGGCCTTCTCACGCAGGTCGCGGCGCGGGCTGAACTGCAGGAACGGCGTGATGACGGACCGCGACAGCGTCACGCAGGGGCCTTTGCCTCGCTCCTCGCCCGCCCCGCGCAGCGCGTTGACGACGAAGGCCGGCAGCCCTTCGAGGTCCTTCTCGGCAAGCTCCATGTACCAGTCGCGTTCGTCCGCCAGCACGTTCTGGGTAAAGGCGGTGCCCAGCTCGGCCAGCCGCCCTTTCACCACCGTCATGCGCGCGGCCTCTTCCCCTTCCAGAGCGGCGCCCGCACGGACGAAGTTGCGATGGGTCAGCATCAGCACCCGCGCCTGTTCAGGCGTCAAATCCAGCGCGTCGCGCGCCTCCCACACCGCCTGGATGCGTTCGAACAGCGGTTTATTGGAGAAGATGGCCGAGGAATGCGCCGAGAGCCGCGGGGCATAGTCGCGCATCAGGGCTTCGCGCGCGTCGTTGCTGTCCGCACCGGCGAGATTGTAGAAGACCCCCGCCACGCGATCCAGCGCGGACCCCGTCCGCATCAATCCCTCGATGGTGTTCTCGAAGGTCGGCGGTTCCGGGTTGGTGGCCACCTTCTCGACCTCGACAAGGTCCTCGGCCATGGCGGCATCGAAAGCGGGGCCGAAGTCGGCATCGGAAATCTCTGCAAAGGGCGGCAGGCCATAGGGCGTGTCCCAGGTCTTCAGAAGCGGATTGGTCATATCGGTCTCCAGACGTTTGCAGGAAAGCTATGCGCCCGGGCGGACCGCTTCAATCCGTTCCGTCGGATCGGACGCCGCGAACCGGCCCGGGGCGGGGTATTGCCGTACGTGCAGTCATCGGCCCCCGCGTGGCGCAGGGCGCCGCACAGGTAGGGCGGGGTTTCACGCCGCCTTGCCCCCGCAGTCAGGGCAACAGGGCGTGGGCTTCAGCCCGATCTTGCGGGTCTCGCCCCAGAGCGCGTCATAGATCAGCATTTCGCCGATCAGGGGCTGCCCTGCGCCCGCGATCAGCTTCACGCATTCGACGGCCATCATCGACCCCACGACGCCGGGCAGAGGGCCCAGCACGCCCGCCACCGCGCAGGACGGGGCCAGACCGGCTGCCGGTTCCTCGGGGAAGATGCAGCGGTAGCACGGGCCGCCACCCTTGGGATGGAACACGCTGACCTGTCCTTCCCACTGGCTGAGCGCGCCCGAAACCAGCGGTTTGCCTGCCGCCACGCAAGCCGCGTTCACCAGGTAGCGGGTGTCGAAGTTGTCGGTCCCGTCGAGGACAACGTCGTAGTCCTCCAGCAGCGCCGCTGCCGTCGCGGCGTCCAGCCTGCGCTTGTAGGGGCGCACGGTGACATAGGGGTTCAGCGCCTCCATAGCCGCCTGTGCCGAGAACACCTTGGGCGTGCCGATCCGGGCGTCGGTGTGGATCACCTGCCGCTGCAGGTTGCCGCTGTCGACCGTGTCGTCGTCGATCACGCCGATGGTCCCGACACCCGCCGCCGCGAGGTACAGAAGCGCGGGCGACCCGAGCCCCCCGGCGCCCACGACCAGCACGCGGGACTGTTTCAGCCGCTTCTGCCCCGGCCCGCCCAGTTCGCGCAGCACGATGTGGCGGGCGTAGCGTTCCAGTTCGCCGGGCCGGAAGGCGCCGGGGTCCTGCGCCGGAGCCTCGTCCGCCTCCCTGACTTCTGCGCGCTCCTTCAGCCGGCGAACACCCCATGCGTAGGCAAGGCCAAACAGGAGCATCCCGCCGAGGATCAGCCAGGGCGCGGCGCTTTCGCCGGTGGCAATCCGCAGGGGATGGCCGAATGGCAGGACCACATGAACCACGAGGACACCGACATAAAGCAGCGCCACCATGTAAGCGCGCGCCTCGCGGCTGGCCCCCACGAGACGGCCGAACCCCCAGACCAAGACGCCGATGCTGAGAACCAGAAGCATCAGCCGCGCCCCGTCGAACCGAAGCCGCCCGCGCCGCGCGCGGTGTCGGGCAGGTCCTCCGCCACGCTGAAGCGGCCGCGTACGACCGGGGCCACGACCATCTGCGCGATCCTGTCGCCGTGGGCGATCACGAAAGGCACGTCGCCCGCATTCATCACGATGACGCCCAGGGGGCCACGGTAATCGCTGTCGATGGTTCCGGGCGCATTGGGCAGGGTGATCCCGTGTTTCAGGGCCAAGCCCGAACGCGGCCGCACCTGCACCTCGTAGCCATCGGGAATGGCAAGGCGCAGACCCGTCGGCACCAGCGTCCTCGCGCCGGGCTCCAGCGTCAGCGTGCCCCGGTCGGGCAGGTTGGCGCGCAGGTCGGCACCGGCGGCGCCTGCCGTCGCGTAGGAAGGCAGGCCCAGCGAACGGTCCGCCTCCGGTTCCCACGCAAACACGATGTCCACGTCCCGCGCGCTCATGCCTGCACCTGCTTCAGTGCCTCGGCGATCCGATCCGCCAGCTTGCGCGCAACGTCACGCTTGGCAGCACGCGGCCATTCCTCGGCCCCCTCGGCGGTGATCAGAACCACCGCGTTTTCCGTGCCGCCCATGATGCCCGTCGAGGGCGAGACGTCGTTCGCCACGATCCAGTCACAGCCCTTGCGGGCGCGTTTCGCCGTGGCGTTGGCGACCACGTCATCCGTCTCGGCCGCGAAGCCCACGACCAGCAAGGGACGCCCGTCCTTCAGCGCAGACACGTCGCGCAGGATGTCGGGGTTTTCCTCGAACTCCAGCACGGGCAGTTGCCCCGCCGTCTTCTTGATCTTCGAGGCAGAGGCGGACTTTACCCGCCAGTCGGCCACCGCGGCCGCGAAGACCCCCGCATCGACGGGCAGCGCGGCCATGACGGCCTCCCGCATCTCCCTTGCGCTCTCGACCTCGACCACCTGCACACCCGTGGGCCGGGGGGCGTCCGCCGGGCCGGTGACAAAGACGACCTCTGCCCCCAGATCGCGCAGCGCCTCGGCCACTGCCGTGCCCTGCGCCCCGGACGAGCGGTTGGCGATATAGCGCACCGGGTCGATGGGTTCATGTGTCGGACCGGAGGTCACCAGCACCCGGCGCCCCTTCAGCGGTCCGTCCGCCAGCGCGGCGTCGATGGCCGCCAAGATCTCAAGCGGTTCGGCCATGCGGCCCGGCCCGTATTCGCCGCAGGCCATGTCGCCCTCGTTCGGACCGACCACCATGATGCCGTCACCGCGCAGCGTGGCCAGGTTGCGTTGCGTGGCCGCGTGGTCCCACATGCGCACGTTCATCGCAGGGGCAATCATGACCGGCGTGTCAGTGGCCATCAGCAGGGTCGACGCCAGGTCGTCCGCGTGGCCCCCTGCCATCTTCGCCATGAGGTCGGCGGTCGCCGGTGCAACCACCACGAGGTCCGCCACGCGGGACAGCTGGATATGGCCCATCTCCGCCTCGCTCGTGAGGTCGAAGAGGTCGGCGTGCACGTCTTCCCCGGCCAGGGCGGCCACGCTCAGCGGCGTCACGAATTCGGAGGCCGCGCGGGTCATGACAGGTGTCACGGCGGCGCCGCGCTCCCGCAGGCGCCGGATCAGGTCCAGCGACTTGTAGGCGGCAATGCCACCGCCGATGATCAACAGGATCCGTCTGCCCGCCAGCATCCCAGTCCCTTCCCGATGTCGTGAGCCGCCTGCGCGGCCTGATCCTTCATTAACGGGTGCACCCTACCCTCGCCCCCGAGGCAATGGAAAGGGCCCCATGGCAGGATCGGTGAGCATCGAAACCCACGGCATGGGCAGGGACGCTGTCGCGCCCCCTGTAGACGGTTACCCCCAGTAGATCGCAGCGGCGCGGGAAGCCCCTCCCGGTCTGACCGCCCCGGAACAGAAGGCGGTGTCGTCGCATGAGAGGTTGGGCTATTTCCTGAAGGCCGCGCAGGGGTCTTCCCGCTCTGTTGCGGGGGAGGTTTCCGTGCGGTCGAAGCCACCCTCCGGCGTGGCATGCCCTTCCTCCCCTTGTGCGAGGGCGAAGATCCGTGCCTCCGGCTTGGCATAGGCCAGCACGGCGGGCGCGCCCCAGTCCTTGCGGGCATGGCCATTGCCGGTGATCACCACCACCGGGCCACCCGTTACGCCAAGCGCCTCCAGAGCGACCGCCGCCAGCCGGGCATCGCGCAGACGCTGGATGTTGACCATCCCGGCCAGCATGTCGTCAGGCAGCGCGTCGCAATGGGCCGCCTTCTGCAACGCTTCGCGGGCAGCCTGCTGATCGGCGGGCAGAGGACGATCCAGACCGTACTGCCAGGCGTCGGCACCGAAGACCATGAGCGGCGGCTCCCCCATGCCCCGGCGCGCCTCCTCCCGCGGGAGGGCCGCTCCGAAGTGCTGCGCACCTTCTGCGGCCTTGAAGATCGGATAGTACATGGAGAAGTCGGGCCAGCCGTTTTCCTCCCATGACAGCGTCGCTTCCAGCACCTGTTCGCTCTGCACGATCTCGGGTGTCAGGCCGACCGCAACCGGGCCGGAGATCATCTCCCACACCACGGCTTTCGGCTGAACCCGGGCGACGATTTCGGCCTGCCGGGCATGGTGGGCGGGGTTGTCGTGGATCTCGCCGAGAAAAAGCACATCAGCGTCGAAATCCCCGTCGGCGGATGCCGCGGGGATTGCTAAGCCGACCATGAGGGCGGCGAGGACCAGCGCATGTTTCATGCGAGGAAGTGTTGCACTTCTCCGCTTTGCGCCTCAAGCGCCTTGCGCATCTTGCCGAAGGCCGCAGCTTCGAGCTGGCGGACCCGCTCTTTCGACAGGCCCAGCTCGTTGCCGAGGCTTTCGAGGGTGCGGGGCTCGTCCCGCAGCTTGCGTTCGCGCACGATGAACCGTTCCCGGTCGTTCAGCGACCCCATCGCCTTCACCAGCCAGCCGCGCAGGCATTCGGTGTCATGCGAATTCTCGACGATCTCCGCACCGTGTGCGCTGTCGTCTTCGAGGGTGTCGATCCACTCGCGGCCCTCGTCCTCGACGGACTGCGTGGCGTTGAGCGAGAAGTCAGAGCCGGACAGGCGCCCTTCCATCATTTCGACGTCGCGCAGGGGCACGCCGATCTCGGACGCGATCATGTGGCGAAGCTGGTGACTGTCGAGCTGCATGCCGGTGGCCTGCGCCTCGCGCTCCAGCCGCGCCTGCACGCGCCGCATGTTGAAGAACAGAGCTTTCTGGGAAGAGGTGGACCCGGTGCGCACCATCGACCAGTTGCGCATCACGTAGTCCTGGATCGACGCCTTGATCCACCAGACGGCGTAGGTGGAGAACCGCACGCCACGGTCAGGGTCGAACTTGTCGGCGGCCTTCATCAGGCCCAGTCCCGCCTCCTGGATCAGGTCGTTCATCGGCGCGCCGTAGCGCTTGAACTTCGCCGCCATGGAAATCGCCAGCCGCATGTAGGCCTGGATCAGGCGGTGCAGCGCGGCCTCATCCTTTTCGTCGCGCCATGCGTAGGCAAGCTTCAGTTCGGTTTCCGCATCGAGAAGTTCCGCCTTCATGGCCCGACGCGAAAGGGTCTGATCGTTGAATCCGTCTAATGGCATGAAAACTCCCCTGTCGATGCGTTACCCTTGAAGCGGGATTTGTGAGTACTACGCGTCAGACGGGTGATTGGTTCATTTGGATGAATGATTTTTCGGGCTATATGCCTGCAAGGATCATGTGCATCGCTTATGGCATGCGTCACGAACCGGAATTTCCTGCATCCATGGCAATAGGTTAGCTTCCGCTCACGGAATCGAGAGGAAACGGGATGCCCGATACGCTTTTTATTGGAGATTACGCCTATTCAAGCTGGTCCATGCGCGGATGGCTGCTTTTTGACCGCTTCGGACTGGCGGTCAATTGCCGGTTGGTCGACTTCATGAAAGCCGGTGTCGCAGAGCAGATGCAGGACATTGCCCCAGCCCGCACCGTACCGACCCTCGTGACGGAAGACGACGGCGCGGTTATCTGGGACAGCCTCGCCATCGCCGAGGAACTGGCGGATCGTCATCCCGACGCGGGGATCTGGCCGTCCGATCCCGCGATGCGCGCGCTCGCCCGGTCGCTGGCCGCCGAGATGCACTCCGGTTTCGTGGCGCTCCGGTCGGCCTGCCCGATGAACCTGCGCACCGCCTATGTCGGGTTCAGCCCGTCTGAGGACGTGGTGGCCAACATTCAACGGATCGAAACGATCTGGACACATGCACTCGAACGATCGGGCGGCCCCTGGCTGGCAGGAAGCTATTCGGCGGCGGACGTGTTCTTTGCGCCCGTGGCGGCCCGTATTGCCGGCTTCTCGATCCCGGTCAGCGATGTGTGCCGCGACTATGTGGCGGCGCATCTGGCCGACCCGTCCTTCCGGCGCTGGCGGGCGCTTGGCCTCGTTCAGGGGGAAACCCTGCCGTGGTACGCTCAGGACCTCCAGACCGCGCCATGGCCCGGCCCCTCGGTGCGCGCGGCACAGGCGGTGGAGAGCGGCGAGCCCGAGAACGACGCCTGCCCATATTCCGGCAAGGCGCCGACGCACCTCATGCAGATGGACGGGCGGACCTTCGGGTTCTGCAACGCCACCTGCCGCGACAAGACCGTCGCCGATCCGGAGGCATGGCCCGCCTTCATGGCGCTGGTCTGACGACCGCATCGTCGCCGGGACCGCCCCCGGCGACGACCCGAACCTCAGTGCAGCGCGCCTTCCATGCCCCTGAGCATGGTCAGGCAGGCGTCAAGCTGGCTGCGCGCCACGAATTCGTCGGGCCGGTGCGCCTGCTGGATGGAGCCCGGACCGCAGACGATACACTGCGTGCCCAAGGATTGGAAAAGCCCTGCCTCGGTGCCGAAGGACACGACCTCCGTCCCGTTGGCCCCCGTCAGGCTGCAGACCAGTTCGGCGATGCGGTTGTCCCGTTCCGGCATCAGGCCCGCCACCTCGCCGATCACTTCGCGCACGATGGAGGCATCCGGCGTGACCCGGCGCATGTCGGGCAACAGCAGGTCCGCGTATGCGTCGATCTCCGACAGGACCCAGGCCGCATCCTCGAAAGAGACCGGGCGCATCTCCCACTCGATCTCGGCCAGGCCGGCGATGACGTTGCGCGCCGTGCCGGCCGACATGCGGCCGATGTTCAGCGTTGTCCACGGCGGCTCGAACGGGCTGGCCTCCGGAGCGCGCGATTTCAGGGCGGCTTCCAGCTCCAGCAAACGGCCCGCATAGCGCGTGGCGCAGGACGCCGCGTTCACCCCGCGGTCGGGCGCCGAACCGTGCCCCTCGCAGCCGCAGAAATGGGTGGTGTATTCGTAGCAGCCCTTGTGCCCGTCCACGACGTTCATCAGCGTCGGCTCGCCCAGGATCGCCATCCCGGGCCGCATTCCGCGTCCCAGAAGTTCCGTCACCAGCGCGCGGGCGCCGAAGCAGCCCACTTCCTCGTCATAGGTCAGCGCCACATGCACCGGGGTCTTCAGGTGCCAACGGGCGATTTCCGGCGCCAGGGCCATGACGCAGGCGATGAAGCCCTTCATGTCGCAGGTGCCGCGCCCGTAGAGCAGGTCGTTCTCCTCCCGCATGGAGAAGGGATCGCCGCTCCAGTCGCTTTCCTCGCCGATCGGCACCACATCCGTGTGACCCGCAAGAACGAGGCCGCCGTTGCCCTCCGGCCCGAAGGTCGCCAGCAGGTTCGCCTTCAGCCCCGTCACGTCCGACATGATCTCGCATCGGGCGCCGAATCCTTCGAGATAGTTCGCCGCCCAGGCGATCAGTTCGAGGTTGCTGTCCGACGACACCGTCGGAAACGCAATGAGATCGCCCAGAAGGGCTTCGGTCCGTGCCAGCAGCTCCATGATGCTCCTTTCACCCGGGAAACCGGGCCTTTGCCCATGAAATGACCTGCCGGGGAAGCACGGTCAATGCTCCCGCCGACCCGTACTGGTCATCCCGCGACGGATCGGTTACCCAATAGGCACCCTCGGCAATAAAGGCATTGCGCGCTGCTGCAGAGGAGAGCGGAGCCTCGGGCCCGGCCAGACGCGCTGACCTCCCGGCTCCGGTTTGCAACGTTCCATGGCGGCGCGCTGCCGCATCAGAGGAGAGCCATATGCTGACCAACGACCAGCTGTCCCAATGGGACCGCGAGAACTTCTTCCATCCCTCTACCCACCTTGCCCAGCACGCGCGCGGCGAGTCCGCGACCCGTGTCATCACCACCGGGCAGGGTTGCCACATCGAGGACCGCGACGGCACGAAACTGCTGGACGCCTTCGCCGGGCTCTACTGCGTGAACGTGGGGTATGGGCGGACCGAGATCTCCGATGCCATCGCCGCGCAGGCAAAGGAACTGGCCTACTATCACGCCTATGTCGGTCACGGCACGGAGGCGTCGATCACCCTGTCGAAGATGATCCTCGACCGTGCGCCCGCCCACATGTCGAAGGTCTACTTCGGCCTGTCCGGCTCGGACGCGAACGAGACAAACATCAAGCTGATCTGGTACTACAACAACATCCTCGGCCGCCCAGAGAAGAAGAAGATCATCTCGCGCTGGCGCGGCTACCACGGGTCGGGCCTGATGACCGGCTCGCTGACCGGGCTCGAACTCTTCCACAAGAAGTTCGACCTGCCGCTGGCGCAGGTGATCCACACCGAGGCGCCCTACTACTTCCGCCGCCCCGACATCGCGATGTCCGAAGAGGCGTTCAGCGCCTATTGCGCCGCCGAGCTGGAGCAGTTGATCGAGCGCGAGGGCGCGGACACCATCGCCGCCTTCATCGGTGAGCCCGTGCTGGGCACCGGCGGCATCGTGCCCCCGCCGAAAGGCTACTGGGAGGCGATCCAGCCGATCCTCGAAAAGCACGACATCCTGCTGATCGCGGATGAGGTCGTGACGGGTTTCGGCCGTCTCGGCACCATGTTCGGCTCCGACCATTACGGCCTGAAGCCCGACCTCATCACCATCGCCAAGGGCCTTACCTCGGCCTATGCGCCGCTCTCCGGCTCCATCGTCGGCGACAAGATGTGGAAGGTGCTGGAGCAGGGTACCGACGAGAACGGCCCGATCGGCCACGGCTGGACCTACTCGGCGCACCCCATCGGGGCCGCGGCCGGTGTCGCGAACCTGAAGCTGATCGACGACATGAACCTCGTGGCCAACGCGGGCGAGACCGGCGCGCATTTCCGCAAGGCGATGACTGATGCGCTTGGCGACCACGCGAAGGTCGGCGATATCCGGGGGGAAGGGATGCTCTGCGCCGTCGAACTGGTCGACGACAAGGACAACCGGACCTTCTTCGATCCGTCGCAGAAGGTCGGTGCGCAGATCGCGTCTGCCCTCATGTCCAAGGGCGTCATCGCACGCGCCATGCCGCAGGGCGACATCCTCGGCTTTGCGCCGCCGCTGTGCCTGACCCCGGCAGAAGCGGAAGAAGTCGCGACAAAGACCGGCGAAGCGGTCCGCGACGTCCTGGGGGGCTGATTTCCAGACTTGGCGTGGCCGGGGACATACGCCCCGGCCACGCCTGACCAGACGGAACTTCAGGTCGCGGTCAGCCCTTCAATTCCGAATAATCGACCATGACGTGCTCCCGATACGCGGGGCGTTCCGTCAGCGCGGCGTAGTAGTCCTCCAGCCCGGCCGGGGGTCGCCGCGGCAGGTCGAGCGTGAAGTACCGGAACAGCACGTGGCCCGCCATGATGTCCGCCCGGCTGAACCGACCATCGACCAGCCAAGACCCGGCGCCGCGCAGGGTCATCGCCATGCCCGCCAGATCCTCGAACCGTTCAAGCGCACCCAGCACCGCGGTCATGTCGCGCTCTGCCTCCGGCGTCCGGTAGAAGCCCCAGAAAACCGGCATCGTGAACGCGGCGCACAACGTGTGTTTCGCCCATTCCGCCCACATGTCCTGCTCTGGCCCCTCTGCGAAGGGCCCCGGCCCGTAGGCCGCCACGAGGTAGCGCAGCATCGCGGCGCTTTCGAAGAGCGTGTGCTTGCCGTCCTCCATCACGGGTACAAGGCCCATGGGGTTCATCGCCCGGAATGTCGCGGTGTCGGTTCCGCCGAAGCGCCCGCCCACGTCCCGCCGGTCGACCTCGAGCCCGAGTTCCGCAGCGCCCCACATGACCGCCTGCACGTTCGAGGACGTCTTGCGCCCGTGTATCACCAGTCCGGCCATCTCACCTCCGGGAAACGCAAAGTTTCCATTTGCAGATAAATCCAAAGGATGACGCTACGGCAATTCGTGTATCGTGAACGGGAAAGCCGATTCATCGCGGGGCCACCTTCGCGCTCATTAACTCTTGCCGTCAATCCGGAGGCATCATGCCGCCCGTTCCTTCAGCCGATACAGTTTTCGACATCGACGATATCTCGGGCGCCTTCGCGCTCGAAGTGACTGCCCGTTTCGACGAGATACAGGGTGCCTACTGGCAGCGGATCCTCGATTTCGGGAGCGGCCCGCAGAACGGCAACATTATCCTCGCGCAGGTGGAGAACACCTCCGACATGATGTTCGCACTCTATCAGGACGGCGTGGTCCACAGGGTGATCGCGCCAGACGCCATCGTGGCCGGAGAAGTGGCGACGTGGCGCATCGGCATAGACCCCGACGGCCGCATGTGGATCGAGAAGGATGGCGTGCTGGAGGACGAGATACAGGCCGTCTTGCCCGCCAATGTGCCCCGGATCAACGAATACATCGGGCAGTCGAACTGGGCGGACGATGACGACCTGATCGGCGCGGTCATGGGCATCGACGTGGTGCAGCCCGGCGACGACGGGCTGTCGCCTGCGGACAACGACGACGGCGCGCTTGCCGGGTCGTTCCGGATCGACCTGGCCGCTCGCGTCGATGACGTCTCCGTATGGGCGGACCAGGGGCTTGTGGCCTACGGCTCTGCGGACGGCAGCGCGTCGCTCGTGCTGGCGCAGGATGGCGCGTCCGACGGGCTGGTCCTGCAGCTGACGGTCGGAGAGGCCAGCTACACCGTCACCGCCCCCGGCGCGCTGGTTGCGGGAGAGCTTACCTCCCTTTCCGCAGGTCTGGATACGGACGGCACGCTGTGGCTGGCTCAGGACGGCGTGCGGCTGGGCGAGGTGGCGGCAGAGGTTCCCTCTGTCGTTCTGGAGCCGGTCTCCGTCGCCGACGATCTGGACGGGGTCATCCTCGGGCTGACCGTGACCGCCGATGGCACCCTGCCGCCTGAAGAGCCCACCGATCCGACTGACCCGACAGATCCGGCCGATCCCACGGACCCGACAGACCCAACCGATCCGACTGACCCAACCGATCCCACGGATCCAACGGATCCCTACGACATCGGCCAGATCGGTGGCGCCTTTGCCATCGCGGCCACGGTGCGGTTTGACGACATACAGGGCGGCAACTGGCAGCGGGTCTTCGATTTCGGCGATGGGCCGAACAGCAACAACATCCTGTTGTCGCAGGTCGAGAACACCTCGGACATGGTGCTGGAACTGCATCAGGGTGGCACGGTCTACCGCGTCATCGCCGAGGGCGCGATCGTGCAGGGCGAAACCGCCACATGGGGTGCCGGCATCGACGAAGACGGCACCATGTGGATCGAGAAGGACGGCGTGCTGCTGGCCGAGGCGGACGGAGCCGTGCCCGATCCCGGGCCACGCATCAACCTGCTGATCGGAGAATCGAACTGGCCCGACGATACGCCGCTGATCGGAGAGGTGATTGCCTTCGGCATGGACGGCACCGCCCCCGAAGACCCGAGCGATCCCATGGACCCGACCTATCCAATCGATCCGACCGACCCAACTGATCCGACCGATCCCACTGACCCCACCGATCCGACAGACCCTACCGATCCCGTGGATCCCGGTCCCGTCGACCTGACCCGGCAGATGTTCATCGTCGCGCACCAGGACGACGACCTCCTGTTCATGAACCCGACGATCGCGGACCACCTCGCCGCCGGTCACGACGTCACCACGATCTACCTCACCGCCGGCGACGCCGGGCAGGACGAGGCGTACTGGGGCGGGCGCGAAGAGGGAATCAAGGACGCCTACAGCGTGATGACCGGCTCCGATGCGTGGCAGGAGGGGACGGCAACCGTCACGCACGATGGCCAGGGCTTCGACCTTCACCACGCCACGCTCGCTGATCAGCCGAACCTCAACCTCTACTTCCTGCGCCTGCCGGACGGCTTCTCGGGTACAGGCTCCGACCTTTACGGCGGCGAGAGCCTCCCGAAACTGTGGGACGGGGAGATCGCCACCATTACCTCTGTCGACGACGCGGCGACCTATTCGCGCGAAGACCTCGTGTCCGTCCTGTCCGGCCTGCTCGACACCCACCAGCCGGGGCAGGTGCACCTTCAGGACACCGAAAGCGACATCGAGCATCCCGACCACGTGCACAGCGCCTACTTCGCCGAAGCGGCCATTGCCGACCATCCCGGCGACATCCTCGTCACCAGCCACGTCGGCTACGAATCCTGGGGGTTCGAAGAGAACTTCACCCCCGAACAGCAGGCGCTGGTGACCGAGGTGTTCGAGGCCTACGCCGCCCATGACTCCGCCGTCACGACTCCCGAGGGCGCCATTGCAGAGCCCTACACGGAGTGGGTGCTGCGGGAATACGTGCGCAGCGAGTACACCCACGAAGGCACCTACGAGGCGATGATGCTGGCCGAAGCGCCGGATGATCCGGCCCCGGAGGAGACCGAGGAGCCGCTGCTGCTCTGACCCCGACTCCCCTATAAGATGAAAACACTATTGGAAAATCGCCCACCCGTGTTACCGTAACGTCAATTCGTTTTCAGCACCGGGGCATTTTCATGTCGAACATTGCCGGCAAGGCCTATGCCATGAACGTGGTGACGCCCAGCCATCCCCGCATCACCTGGGTCAACCGCCTGTTGTTCATGGCGGCCCGCGGTTTGCCCGAGAACCTCGCCGGCCTGCTGGGCCTGTCGCTGATCCACTTCGCCCGCTGGGTCATCATCCGTCGCAAGGACTGGCCGGACCTCGGTCAGGGCGAACAGCATCAGCTCGACAATGACTACGTGCTGTTCCTGTCGAACTTCAACGGCACCTGGGACCAGTACATCGACGCCTTCTCGGACGGGATTCCGAAGGGTCTGGACCTGTTCTGGTACTCCGCCACCAAGTATCCGCTGTCGATCCCGATCACGCCGTTCAAGACCTACATCACCCACAACCAGATCTTCACCGACCACTACTACAACGCCACGCCGGGCTCTGCGCAGCGCGACATCAAGTCGGCGCTTAAGGTCTATGATGCGGTCCTGACGCTGGACAAGGCACATGCCGACCAGTCGCCGGAGGCGTTCGCCGAAAGCTGGCGCGCGGCGATGACGAAGGTACAGGGCAACCTCGGCGAGCCCGGGTTCGGCCCGGTCGCTAGCCTCGACACCGAACGTGCGGACCAGAACCGCGAGGCCTATGTCCGCAAGGCGCAGGCGACGTTCGACCTCCGGCGTGCGAGGAACTGAGCCATGCCGGATCTCGACTCGGGCCATATCTTCCTGACGACGCTTGCACCGATCCGCGACGGCACCTGTGCCGACGGACACGGATCGTGGCGGCAGCGGGTGCGCAACGCGCTGATGGAACTGCCCACCGCCCAGCAGAGCCCCGCGACGATCAAGTCCGGCATGACCAGCCCCTTTGCGCGCAACATGCGCACGCACCTTGCACGCATGTTCGTGCTGGATGACGTGGTCTACAACGGGCGCGAGGGGCACGACGCCATCGCATCGACCCTGCGCAGCCTGACCGGGGACAAGGACGCCGGCAATCCCGCGATCCCGCAGCACACCGACTTCCTCAATTGCTCATACCTCGTCTTCTGTGCCGACATCGACGCGGTGATAGTGGACGGCGCGCCGCTTCCGACCACGCTGACCGCAGCCGAGCAAAGGGATGTACGCAAGTCGTATGCAATGGAGCTGTGGCGCACCATGGGGGAGGAGCTGAGCGCGATCTATTCCAATTGCGTGGGCTTCGACGACATCGACACGGCCGAAAAGTTCGCCGATTACCTCGACCGCTGCCACGTCGAAACGACGATGCCGTTCCACGACTACTACATCGACGACCCGTCCGGCGCCTTTCACCGGCTGCCGCTCAAGGCGCTGGCCGCGGTCGTCGGCATTCCGGCCGTCGTCACGCTGCTGGCCCTACTCTGGGCGCTCTTCACCAGCGCGCCCATGCCGGTGGTCGGCAGCAATCCCATCTGGACGGCGCTGATCGGCGGGGCGCTCACCTTCGGCGCCTTCGTGGCGTCGGTCAGATACGCCATCGCGAACGGAGAGAAACCTTTGCCGCCCGGGCCTTACGACGATCTGCGTTCCGTTCTGAAGGCGCTCTACGTGCAGCAAAGCTTTGCCGATCTGGTCATCGACATGCAGGGCGCCTCGCCCGAGGCAATCCACGCCGCCTACGGCAGATGGTCCGCCGCGCACCGTCCCGCGGATGTGACAGGGCCAAGCCAGCCGCCCGGGATCATCGAGACACCGCGCGCCGCCAGACCGGCGGAGGGCGCGGCATGAGCTATCGTCTCGACCTCGATGACATCCAGGGCAATGTCGTGCGTGCATACGGAAAGTATTCATATCCGTTCGCGCGCTACTTCTTCCTCAACATATCCGACCCGGCGAAGGGACGGGCGTTCGTCGGAGAGGTGTCGAAACGCGTGACAACCGCCGCCCGCTGGCCAACGCCGGACGCGAGGCCGCGCTGCACGCTGAACATCGGCTTCACCTTCTTCGGCCTGTTCCGGCTGGAGGTCCCGACCCGCACATTGCAGGCGCTGCCCGAAGAGTTCATCGCAGGTATGAAGGACCGGGCCTTCCTGCTGGGCGACCGTGACCAGACGATGACCGAGGATCAGGCCGATCGGCAGAACTGGGACGGCCACTGGGACCCGATCTGGCAGCGCAACCGGCGCGGCGACGGGTATGATGACGACAACGTACACATCTGGATTTCGCTGAATGCGCTGCGTGACATAACGCCCGAACACACTCTGGACGGCAAGCCCGATCCCAAGCTGACCCGCATGGATCCGGTGCCGGAGTTGGAAGAGACGACGCAATGGCTGCGCGACCTCTGCGCGGCCAATGGCGGCGTGCGCATCCTGCCGGGCAACGGGCAGGACGGCAGCGCCGATTTCCACCCGGCGCAAGCGGTCTTCGACAGGTTCGGTGACGTGTGGCTGCCGACGCCCAAGGAGCACTTCGGCTTCACCGATGGCATTGGCGACCCGATCTTTGCCGGGCAACTGCCGGAGAAGGACGAGAAGGAAGCCGTCATCGGGCGCGGCAAGCGCATGGGGAAAGGGTGGGAGCCGCTGAACCCCGGGGAATTCATCCTCGGCCATCCCGACGAAAGCCAGGAATTGCCGCCCACCGCAAAACCGCCTGAGTTCATGCGCAATGGCAGCTTCATGGCATACCGCAAGCTGCACGAGAACATCGGCAGCTTCCGGGAGGTCATCGCCACGGAGGCCGACCGTTACGCCCGTGTGCAGGGCATCCTGCCGGACGAGGCACAGGTGACCCTGCGCGCCCGGATGGTCGGACGCTGGCCGGACGGCATTCCGCTGGCGCATGCCCCCACGTTTTCTGACTGGCAGACGGCCCGCGCGGAAACCGGGATGGACGACCCGAATCCGCTGAAGGCCTACGAGAACCAGATTGCATACATAAAGAGTACAAGATCTTCCGACTTCCGCTACGCCGATGACATGAAGGGGTACAGGACACCGCCGGGCGCGCACATGCGGCGGGTGAACACGCGCGATTACCTCGATCCGCTGAACGCGCCCGAAGGCGACAACCCGCAGGCCACGACCGCGCTGAACAAGCGGCGCCGGATCATGCGGCGCGGCCTGCCCTACGGCGCGCTGCCGCCCGACCAGCAGACCGATAAGACCGAGCAGGGCGTCACGATGATGATCATCTGCGCCTCGCTCTTCCGGCAATTCGAATTCATCCAGCAGCAATGGATCCAGTACGGGCTGGATTTCCATCAGGGCAACGACACCTGCCCGATCCTCGGCAACCATGACAAGCACCGCCGGATGGCCCTGCCCGCCGATCCGCAGGGCGGTGGCTGCCCCTACACCATGAGCCAGCTCAAGACGGTGGTGGAGTGCCGCGGCGGCGACTACTTCTTCATCCCGTCGATCACGGCGCTGAGGATGCTGACCATGGGGGTCATCGACCCGACCTAGACGATCTCCGTATCGGACGCCCGTTCAAGGACGACCGTCAGCCCCATCAGTTCGTTGTCCTGGATAAAGTACGGCGCGATCACCAGCGACATTTCCTCATTGTCGACGGTGAACCGGACCTTGCCCGTCTCCCGCCGCTTCAGGACCTCGCTGCAATTGTCGATGAGGCGGGGAAACGAAGCGTTCGGGAGTTGCACCTGGCTGATGTGGCCAAGGTGGGCGGCGCGTTCGGACAGGCCGAAGATCTCGATGGCCCGCTTCGACGCGCTCTTGATGTTGAGCATCTGGTCCAGCACCAGCAGGGGCAGCGGCAAGGCCTCGAGGATCGCGACCTGTTCGACGACCAGCTTGTTCAGCTCGTCGGTGTTGATCAGCAGTTCCTCGTTGACGGTGATCAGTTCCTCGTTCGTGGACTGCAGTTCCTCGTTCGAGGTCTCCAGTTCCTCGTTCGTGGACTGCAGCTCCTCGTTGGTGGATTGCAGTTCCTCGTTGGTCGACTGCAACTCCTCGTTGGAGGTCTGAAGCTCCTCCATCGTGATCTGCAGGGCCTCGCGCGCATCGGCCAGCTCGTTCTCGACATAGGCGAGATAGCCCGAGGTCTCCTTGTTGTCGCCGTGGCTTTCGCGTTCCGAACTGATCTCCACCAGGTCGGTCTCGATGGAGACGAGGACGTAGCGCGTCTTGCCGTGCGGGGGCAGCGTCATGGGATAGCAGCGCAGGCGGGCACGGTTGAACCCTTGGCCGAGGATCTCTCGCCACAGGCCGTCGCGGGCCTTGTTGTACTTGAGACAGAGCGGGATGAGGCTGGCCGCCTCAGAGGCCAGCGCCTCCTTCAGGGTGTTCGTGGTAAGCCGTCCGCGCACCTCGTCGGTCACCTTGGTGAAGGCACTGATGTCTCCGAAGATCCGCACGAGGTCCTTCTGTTCGTTGGCGAGGAACCCGACAGGCGCGACCGACGACGCCAGCACCTCGAACATTTCCTCGCTGCTGGAGTTCAACTCGCCGTTGCCATACTCCTTGCGCTTGTCGCGCTTCTGACGGCGGGGCGGGACACCGAAACGCACCAGCGCCTTGTGATCGAACGACGCGCTTGTCCGTTTGCAAAACAGCCGCATCCGCTCGGCGACCTGTTCGAAATAGGGTGCCATCTCGCCCACGTTTTCGGACGTCCCGAGGAACAGCAGTCCGCCGGGCCGCAGCGCGTAGAGGATCCGCGACATGACCTTTTCCTGCAGCGAACTTTCGAAGTAGATCAGCGTGTTACGGAAGCTGACCAGATCGATCTCCGAGAACGGCGGGTCCTGAAACACGTTGTGGTGCGAGAAGAGCACCATCTTCCGTATCTCCGGCCTCACACGCAGGAGGTTGTCGCTGAGGGTGAAGTAGCGGCACAGCATGGATTCCGGGATGCCCGCAGAGGCCGACGCCGGATAGACCCCGGCCCGCCCGCGCGCCAGCGCCGCGGCATCAAGGTCGGTGGCAAAGATCTGGACGCCGCGTTCGCGCTCCTTGCCGGTCAGCTTCAGCGCGTCGGCAATCAGGAACGCGATGGAATACGCCTCTTCCCCCGAGGCACAGCCCGGCACCCAGACACGGATCGGCCGGTTGCCGACCTCGGCAAGATAGCGGCCCAGTTCACGCCGCAGCGCGTCGAACTGTTCGGAATCGCGGAAGAACCGCGTGACCGAGATCAGCAGGTCGCGGAACAGCGCGTCCAGCTCTTCGACATTGGTGCGGCAGAAGCTGACGTACCGCCCGTAATCGTCGAACCCCATGGCGATCATCCGGCGCTGGATGCGGCGGCTGACGGTCATTTCCTTGTAGTGGCGGAAATTGACCTTGGTCCGCGCCTGCAGCATGTGGAACAGGTCGTCGTATTCCGTCGGTTGCTCGACAAGCGCCTGTAGCTCGGAGAAGTCGCGCGGATGCGCGAGGATGGTCTTCAGCTGCTCGCCGATCTGGCGCGGCGACAGGATGAGGTCGATTGCTCCTGTCTCCACCGCCGAGGCAGGCATCGTGCCGTATTTCGCCGAACTGCTGTCCTGCGCAATTGTGATCCCGCCGGCCTCGCGGATTGCCTGAACGCCATAGCTGCCGTCGCTGCCGGTGCCCGACAGGACGATGCCGACGCTATGCTCTCCGTAGGATTCGGCGATGGACCTGAACAGCCGGTCGGCAGAGGGTTTCGGCTCTGCCGGCAGGCCGGACGGCGTGCGCAGGTGGACCATGCCGTCTTCCACGACCAAGTCGCTTTTCGGCACCGGGACGTAAATAGTGTTCGGCTCGATGGGCAGGGATTCCTGCACAGCCTTCACCGTCAGGCGCGTCTCTCTCGAGATCAGGGTGGGCAGGACGCTGGCATGATGCGGCGATATGTGCTGCGCGAGGATGTAGGCGCAGTTGAGATCCGTCGGCAGATGCTGGGCAAGCAGGGACATCGCTTCGAGCCCCCCGGCCGAAGCGGCGATGCCGACCACGGTCTGCTGTTGTTCAGTCTCGCTCATTCAGTGTCCCCGGTACGGCGCGCCGAGCCCTCCGATCGCCGTTAAACTATTCTTCACCTATCATCGTTTACACATGCTTAACGTGACGAATTCGGACGCGGGCGCGCGCCGGAAAAAGACAACGAATGGCATGGAATCGTTGCAACCATGAATGGATTCACCCCCAACGACTGCGGCACGATTGAACTCTGGCTGTTGCGCTCGGACCCGGACGAGATCTGGCACCTGGCAAATGCGCGTCTTCGCGGCCGGATGCACTCCAACCGGATGGTCCCCGACGCGCCAGTGCCGCTGGAGGAGGTTTTCCAGCCGGTGATCGTGCAGATCCTTCTGGGACACCTTCAGTGCGTCGAAGACACGGCGGTGTTCAGCCAGTCGGATTTCCAGGTCCGGATACCCGGTCTGGCTCTGCACGGATTGCGTGTGCTGACCCATTTCAACCGGGACGGCCACGCCTCTGCCAACATCCGTTTCGTGCGCAGCGTCGGCGACAGCTCCGCCATTTTCCAGAAGAGCTATCGCACCGACCCGGCTGCGGACCACAGCCTGAGCGACATGGCCCTTCCCGTGCTGCAGGAACTGCTGTGCCCGGCGCTGGAGGCCTTCGATCACATCCTCGAACACGGGCTTTCAGAGCAGCAGACCGAGCTTTTGCAGGCCCGGGTCAAGACGATGCGCTCGCGGCGCGACGAGCTTTCGGATTACATCTCACTCCTGACCCGTTACCTCGAAGCGGTGGGCAACGATCCCGAGGAAGACAGGGACGCCCTGCACATCGGGCTGGACCGGGACGTGCCGGCGGTCGGCAGCGCGGGCAGGAACCGGGACATCGCCGCGCGGGTGATGTCCCGGAAAGGCACGCTCCACTGGACGGCGAAGCGCGGCATGGTGCGGGGGGATAATCTTGGCATCCTGCATGGCCATCAGAAGGCCATCGACACCATCAGCTGAACGCCATCACAGGTGCCGTCAGCAGGGGGCGCCCAGTCCAAGCCGGCCCAACACGCAGCGGCTCTCGTCGCAGATGCCTTCGAAGCCCTGCTGCTCCTTGTAGTGGGCCAGGGTGACAACCGCGTCGTACAGGGCCCATCCGCGTGCCCGGCGCCAAAGGTCGTCGCTTGCGCCAAGGGCCTCCTGGAAGTTCGACATCTCCCATTCGGGCACCCAGCGCCACGCCACGGCCACGTCCACCGCGGGATCTCCCACCGCCGCGCGGCCCCAGTCGATCACGCCGACCAGTTCGCCGTCGCGGACGATCATGTTCGACGCGCGCAGGTCGCCGTGCAGCCAGCGCGGCTTGCGCACCGGGCTTGCGTCCAGCGCGCTGAGCCAAGCCTCCCGCGCGGATTCCGGCTCGATCTCGTCGTCCATCTTCGAGAAGCACGTCAGCACCTGCTGTGTCACTTCCTTCAGGTTGACGCCGCGATAATTGTTGGCCTCCCCGGCGAGGGGCGCGTCCCGGGTCGACTTCTTCCAGAGCGCCTTCAGGAAGGTGGCGAGGGTCTGGACCGCCTCGGCCATGTCGGACACCTCGGTCTCCTCCGCCTCCACGCCGTCGATCCAGTCGACGATGGTGAACGGCCAGTTGAACTGCTGCGTCGGCGCGCCCAGCAACCGGGGAACCGGCACTTCCAGCGGCAGATCGGCAAGGCGCGGCAGCCAAGTGGCTTCGGTTTCGAGCATCTGCACGACTTCGGGCCGCCGCGGCAGGCGCACGGCCCATTTGTCCCCGAGCCGGAACATCGCGTTGTCCGCGCCGGAGGCGGCCAGCGGCTGTACCTTCTGGCCACGCCACTTGGCGCCCTGGGCTTCCACCAGGGACCCGACCAACCTTTCGTCGGAAAGGATAACGACGTCGTGCATGTCGTCACTCCGGTAATTGACCACTCCACATAGACGTTTGCACGAAAGCCCGCCAAAGGCCAAGGCCACGAATGGATATGTGTCAGACCCGGACGGGTCCGCCACGCATGGCCTTGCTGCCGTGCCACAAGAGATAGACGGCGGCGAGCCCGAGCGCCGGAAGGAAGATCGCGCCTGCCTTCATCATCACGGCCACGGCCAGCACGAGACGCAGGATGGCTTCGGGCAGTCCGATGGAGCGCATGTCGAATCGCGCCAGCGCCCCCGCCATAAGGTAGAGCCCGAGCGCCAGCCGCGCGCCGACCGACGCGAGGCCCAGCCAGTCGATGCCCGGTCCGTAGCCCTCGATGTAGACCTGCGCACCTGTCGAGGTCGCAGGGTCCAGCTTTGCCGAATCGATCAGCAGGAGCTCGGGGTAGAAGGCGAAGACGAACGGCAGGACGAACATCACCACACCGGCGCGCACGGCGGCAAAGCCCGTGGCCATGGCGTCCGCCTTGGTGATCGACGCCGCCGCGAAGGCCGCGACGGCAACCGGCGGGGTGATCGCGCTCGCCACCGCGAAGAAGAAGATGAACATGTGCGCGGTGAAGGTCGCGATGCCCAGCCCCACGACCAGCGGCCCCATCAGCAACGCCACGTTGACGTAGGCGGGCACCGTCGGCATCCCCATGCCCAAAAGGATCGCCAGCAGCATCGTCACGAAGAGCGCCGCGAAGAGGAAGACGCCGCCGCCCTGCACCTCGGCTCCGAAGGCGCGCAGCAGGCCTAGCACGTCCCGTGCGACAAATCCCGACAGCCCGGTGAAGTTCAGGCAGAAGTCGATGACGGAGACCGACAGGAACATCAGGTAGAGGGTGGCGATCAGCACGCCCGCGTCCGCGAAGGCCCCGATCAGCGCGCGCGGCGCCTTGCGGAACTCGGGGTCGAGGCAGAACAGAGCGACCAGTAGCAGCACGGCCCACCAGCCCGCGGAACCGGCGTCGCCGGCCGAGTTCTGGATGATCTGGAGCAGGAAGGGCAGGCTCTCCGCGACGCAGGCGGCCCCCTCACCGCTGCGCTCGACGCCCAGCAGCGTACCGAAGATTCCGCAGCCCACCGCCTCCTTGGGGGTGATGAGCAGCATCAGGATCAGGAGGATCGGAAGCAGGATCATCAGCAGGTTCAGCCGGTCCTGCCCGTTCAGCATCATCTCGGGTGTCTTGTCGCCGACGGCCTCGATGCCCTGCTTGCGGGCCTGGAAGTGGACCGTCAGGAACAGGCAGCCGAAGTAGGCGACGGCGGGGATCACCGCGGCGATGATGACCTCCCGGTAGGGCACGACGGTCATGGCCGACAGGACGAAGGCGGCAACGCCCATCACCGGCGGCATGATCTGCCCGCCGGAGGAGGCGGCGGCCTCGACCCCGCCCGCGAAGGTCTTCGAAAACCCGCGCCGCAGCATCATGGGGATGGTCAGGACGCCGGTCGACAGCACGTTCACCACCGGCCCGCCCGAGATGGTGCCGAACAGTGCGCTCGACACGATGGCGGCGTGGGCGGGCCCGCCCTTCAACCGCCGGGTCCAGAGGAACGCCAGCTTGATCAGCGACTTGCCCCCGGCGGAGATTCCGAAGAGCGACCCCAGCACGATATAGGGGAAGACCGTCGACAGCAGGATTCCCATGAACCGGCCCAGCAGACCCTGGGCGTTGTTGACGAGGATGTCCTCCACGTTGGGGCGGCCATCCATCAGCGAACGCGGCTCTCCCCCCAGCTTGGTGATGAGGTACTTGTTCATGTCCTCGGACCCGAAGAAGTACCAGATGCCCACGGTGATCAGAGTGTAGGCGAAGATCAGGATCGCCACGGCCACCAGCGGGAAGCCCCAGACCCGGACGTTGTAGCCAAGGAAGACCGCGATGCCAGCGCCGACGATGGCGAAGATCCAGACACCGAGCGTGCGGATGCAGGCGGGGTCATCCACCGAGGTCGGTGCGGGCAGCCCATAGAGCTCGGCGAATTCCTTTTCATCCTGCAGGGCGCGGGCGATCAGTTCGGCCCGCTCGCCGGTGAACTGGTCGATCATGCAGACCGAGTCGATCTCGATCAGGTAGGCGGCGGACAATGCCACGGCCATCGTCACCAGCGCGATGTCCATGAAGGCCCCGAAGCGGCGGCGGCCCGGGCCGAAGCCGCGAACCGTCCAGTCCGCCCAGAACGAGTGGTTGCACGCCACCGTCAGCATCATCAGCACGAAGGCGATGGGATAGAGCCATTCGTAGGGGAATTTCCGGATCGCGAAGGCCGGGTTGCCGGTCACGTCCTGCGCCCAGGCGTCCAGCCCGGGGATGGACGGAATGGTGTTGAGCATCCCGATGACCACGAGGATCAGGCCAAGCGCCTGCGCGGCACGTTTCAGGAACGGCATCTTGTCCGACATCTCAGGATCTCCCGGCAAAGGGGGCGGACCACGCGGCCCGCCCTGTCAGGTCACTTCGCGCAGTCCGGGACTTCGTACCCGGCTTCTTCCCATGCGGCGATGGCGCCGGGGTGATACTTCAGCGTCAGCGCACCGCAGAACCCGGTGATCCGCTGATCCAGCACGTCGAAGTTGACGTTGCCCGCGTAGGGCGCGCGCTTTTCCAGTTCGGGGATCGAGGCGATGTAGGCCGCCGTGACCTCCTTCACCAGATCTTCGGGCAGGTCGGCGCGCACGTAGGTGGCAAACGGCACGCCGGGCGAGCGGAATGTGTCGTCCTCAGAGATCACGTTCACGCCCTGGTCCGGACCATAGCCCATGTCCGCAATCTTGACCTCCACCGGGCTGTTGCCGGGGGCCGAAAGGAACTTCTGCATTCCTTCGCTTTCCCAGATGTCCTTCGGGAAGGACACGATGTTCACGTCACCCGCGGACAGCGCCATGACGACGCGGTCGGAGGGGAAGGTGATCGGCACGAGGAACGCCTCGGCAGAGCCGTCGACCAGCGCGGTCGGCAGCTGCCCCCAGTTGGTCTGGTAGCCGGTGTAGTCCTCGCCGTCCTTGAACCCGCCCGAGCCCAGCAGGATCGTCTGCCGTCCGAGCGTCAACGCCGCACCGCGCGGCGGGCCGTTCCATACCGTGCGCCCCTTCAGGTCCTGGTAGGAGGTGATGTTCGACGCGACCGGCGCGAACAGCCCGTAGGCGCCCGCGTTGAAGGGCGCGATGGCACGGATGTTCTGCACAAGGTCCTTGCCGCCCTCACCGATGTTGGAGAACGGCCCGCGCCCGTTTTCCAGCAGGAAGTAGAGGATCGTGGGCGCCGTCACCATGTCGGACTTGCCCTCGGCCACGTTGACCATGGAGTTGGTGGCGGTCTGGCCTTCCTGCACCTGCACGTTGGCCACACCCTCGCGGGCGAGCACATCGGCGAGGTGCATCATCATCAGGTGCGGCGAGTTGCCCGCGCTCGATGTTTCGGCGCTCAGGTTGGCCTGCGCCTGCGCCGTGACACCCGTCACCGCAAGGGCGCCTGCAACGGCAGCCGTCTTCAAGAATGTCTTCATGGTTCTCCTCCCCAAGACATGGTTTCCTTTGTCATTCGCCGGGTGCGCCAGGCCTCCCGCCGCGCATGTCCCGGGCCTTGCGCCCGGTGTACTTGGCCGTGATTTCCTGCGGCAGCTCGGTCTCCTCCACGATCCCGATCAGCACGCCGGTACGGCCCGGCCCTGCAGTGCGCTCCTTCACGAAGGAGTCGTTCGACATGGTCGTTCGCGCCGCCGGGCGCCGCGCCCAGGCGTGCAGGCGGTCGTACATCCGCGCCCGGACATCTGCGTGGGCCTCGCTCGCGCCCAGGTCTTCCATCTCATGCGGGTCGTTCTTCAGGTCGAACAACATGGGCCGGTGACCGCTTTCGAAGTGGATCATCTTCCAGTCGTGGTCCGCGACCATGAACATCCGCGACTGATCCGGATGCAGCCCCAGCCGGCCGGCCAGCGGACTGCTGGAATAGTCGTATTCGCAGACCACCACCTCGCGCTCAGGCGCCGCGCCGCCGCGGAGCATCGGCAGCAGCGACTGCCCTTCGAGGATGTGATCCAGCTTTGCCGGATCGCCGCCAGCCACCTCCACGAAGGTCGGCAGGAAGTCGATGCACTCCACCAGCGCGTCAGAGGACGTGCCGCGCGTGGCATCGGCCTCCGGCGAAGGGTCGTAGACGATCAGCGGCACCTTGACCGACGCCTCGTGGAAGAAGGTCTTTTCCCCCATCCAGTGGTCGCCCATGAAGTCGCCGTGGTCGGAGGTCACGACGATCAGCGTGTCCTCCATCCGGCCGGTTCGCTCGAGAAAGTCGAACAGCACGCCCATCTGGTCGTCGCACTGCTTGATAAGGCCCATGTAGGCGCGCAGAACCTTCTCCCGCACCTCGTCGCGGGCCAGCGCCTTGCCGACGGGCGCGTTCTGGAACCCCTTGAACACGGGGTGATCCGTCTCGCGCTCCGCCTCCGAGGCTATGCGCGGCAGGAAGTCCTGCGGCCCGTACATCGACGCATAGGGCTCCGGCACGATGTAGGGCCAGTGCGGCTTGATGTAGGACAGGTGGCAGCACCACGGTCCTTTCGCCTGCTCGATGAATTCGATGCCGCGGCGCGTCAGGTACGGGGTCTCGCTGTCCTCCTCGCGGATGTTCGCGGGCCGGTCGGAGTTTTCGAGGAACCAGCCGGACAGCACGTTGCCGTCGTCGTCCAGTCCCGAATTGGCATAGTCGTGCCAGGGGTTGTCGCTGTCGTAGCCCTTGCCGCGCAGGTATTCGTTGTACTTCAGCGCGCCGCCCTCGTCATAGAGCCCGTCCGGCCCCTCCGGGCGCATCCCGTCGTCACGTTCGAAGATGTCGAAGCCGCATTCGCTGACCCGCGCGCCGATCACGCTGTCCGGTTCCAGCCCGAGGCGGCGCATCCCCTCGGCGTCCGCCGCCATGTGGGTCTTGCCCACCAGCCAGCAGCCCATGCCCAGATCGCGCAGATGGTCGCCCATCGTCAGCTCGCCGACCTTGAGCGGCACGTTGTTCCACGATGCGCCATGCGAATGCACGTAGCGCCCGGTGTAGGTCGACATCCGCGACGGTCCGCACAGCGGCGACTGGATCGTGCAGCGGTCGAAGCGCATCCCCTTCGACGCCAGCCGGTCGAGGTTCGGCGTCTGCAGATGCGGATGGCCGTAGCAGCTCAGGTAATCCCAGCGGAGCTGGTCGAACATGATGAACAGGATATTCTTCGGAGCCGCCATGCGCGCCGTTCCCCTCCCCTTGGACTGTCGCGCTCTGACGGCGCCATACCATCAAACTACCGGCCGGCCCCGGAAACATGAAATCGATTCTGCGCGTTATCTATATCGGATCGGATATAGATCGGGGTTGTCAGGCATAGTCCCGTGCCACGATCCGCACCGCATCGGCAAAGCGCGCGGCCTCCGGCGACAGCGCTCGCCCCGTGCGGAAGGAGATGCCGACCGACCCGGCCAGTTCCTCGCCCGACAGGCCCAGCTTTACCAATTCGCCCTCCGCGAGTTCCCGCCGGATCGCGCCCAATGGAATGGCGGCGACGGAGGGCGTCTCCCGCAGGAAACTGCGGGTAAACTCGAAAGACACTGTCTCGATCTGCCTGCGGAACCGTGCCAGCCCCCGCGCCGTCATGAACTTGTCCAGTTCCCGCCGGATGATTGTCCCGCCCAGCGGCACCACCACCAGTTCGGCGCCCACCTCGGACAGCGTCACCTCCCCGGGCCGCGCCGCGAAAGGGTGGGTGTGGTGCACGGCAAAGACGATGTCCTCGGGGTACAGGTGTTCGAAGCTGACGCCCTCCATGTGTTCCAGCGACAGGAGCCGGCCCAGCAGCATGTCGATCTCGCCCCGGTTCAGGCGCGTGATCAGTTCCGACACGTTGGCCCAGTGCAGTTCCAGATCGACGTCCGGGGTATCCGCCTTGAACATGACCGACGACCGCATGGCGAGGGTTCGCGCCACGTTCGGCAGCACACCCACCGACACCCGCGGCACCGCCGCCGTGCCACCCGCCAGGCGCACACCCTCTTCCATCTGCGACACCGCCGGGTCGAGGTGCCGGCGCAGACGTTCGCCCGCCTCCGTCAGCGTCAGCCCGCGCCCGCCGCGTTCGAAAAGCGGCTGCCCGACGAGGGCCTCCAGCTCGGCCAGCGACCGCGAGACGGCGGGCTGGGAGGAGTTCATCTCTTTCGCAGCGGCAGTCATCGACCCGCAGCGTGCGATGGTCAGGAAGCAGCGGACATGCCGCATCCTCAGACGGTTCAGCAAGTTGACCTCCCCCTTGGGTCCGGGGCCAGCCTAGCGCCGCCCCGGGCAAAGGTCACGCCGTCAGCGGTTCTGCCGGTGCGGGCGCCTGCCCGTCGTAACCGCCCCAGACCGACTGATCGAAGTGGATCACCGCGCCGGTCATCATGCCGCTGTCGTCCGACGCCATCCACAAGACCGCCTTGGCGACCTCTGCCGGTTCCAATAGCCGCCCGAAAGGCATCGTCGCCGCCATGCGGTCGATGAAGCCTGCATCGCCCTGCTCCGCCTCCTGCAGCGCGCGCTCGTTGTCGGAGTTCATCCAGCCGATATCGAGCTGGTTCACCCGTATGCCGTTGCGCATCAGCGCAAAGCCGGAGTTCCGCGTCAGCGTGGCCAAAGCCGCCTTGGACGCGCAATAGGGCGCGATGAACGGCTGCCCCGCGTGTTCGGAGGTGGAGCCGATGTTGACCATCGTTCCCTTCACCCCATTGCGTTCCATCAGTTTGACCGCGTCCTGCATCAGGAAGAACGGCGCACGGGTGTTGACCGCGAACATGCGGTCGAACATCTCGGGCGTGGTGTTCAGCAAATTGCCCCGGTCGGTCAGACCGGCCGCATTCACCAGGATGTCGACCCGGCCGAACGCCTTGTCCACGGCGGACATGATGGCCTGCACGTCCTCGACATTGGCAAGGTCGGCGGCGATCATTTCCACCGGGACGCCGGTCTCCTCGGTGATCGCGGCGGCGACCTTCCGGCCCTTGTCCACGCCGCGCCCGACAATCGCGATACCCGCCGCACCCGCTTCTGCGAACAGCCGCGCGATGGCTGCACCCAGACCCTGTGTGCCTCCGGTGATGACGGCGATCTTTCCATCTATGCGGTTCATCTTCATACCCCCTGCCGCTGCCTGCGGCGCAATGCTTCCTGTCCGTCGCGCGCCTTGCGGACGCTCTCCCGTTCGTTGATTTCCGGCACGCCCACGTACCAATCGGCGCCGCCGTCGGTCCAGACATGGGCATCCGTCTCGATCACCAGAACGGTGGTTCGGTCGGTCGTCTGCGCCCAGTCCATCGCGGTTTCTAAGTCGGCGAGGCTTTCGCAGAACCGCGCCTCTGCCCCCATCGCCCGCGCGTGGGCGGCAAAGTCGACGTGCAAGGGCGCATCCCGGTTCTGTACCCGTGCATCCTTCAGCAGGTTATTGAAGCCGGGCACTCCCATGCCGGTCTGAAGCCGGTTGATCACGCCGAACCCGCCGTTGTCGCAGACCACCACGATCATCTTGTGGCCGGTCAGCACCGTCGAATAGATGTCGGAGTTCATCATCAGGTAGGACCCGTCGCCCACCATCACGATGGGCACCCCCTTGCCGTTCTTCGCCATGGCGTGCCCCCAGCCGCCCGCGATCTCGTAGCCCATGCAGGAAAAGCCGAACTCGAGGTCGTAGGTGTGGGGCGCCTTGACCCGCCAGTTCTTCGCCGTCTCGCCCGGCAGTCCGCCCGCTGCGGTCACCATGGTGTCGTCGGGCGAGGCCTTGCGGTTCACCACGCCGATCACCTGCGCATAGGAGGGCACCGCCGCGTTGGTGGGTTTCTGCCCCTCGTCCAGCGCGCGGTTCCAGTCGGCATACAGCTCCTGCGCGCGGGCCATCCGCGCCGGATCGCAAGCCCAGTCTCCCAGCGCCTCGTCCAGTTCGGTGATGCATTCCAGCGCGTCGCCGACCACCGGCAGGGCAAAGTGTTTCGACGCATCGAACCGCGCCGCGTTGATGTTCAGGAACCGCGCGTCGGGCGCAAAGGTCGTCCAGGATCCGGTCGTGAAGTCCTGCATCCGCGTCCCGACGGCGATCACGACGTCCGCGGTTTCTGCCAACTCCTTCGAGGCATCCGTCCCCTCGATCCCCATGGCGCCGGTGTAGGCCGGGTGGTCGTGCACCACGGCGCCCTTCCCGGCGATGGTCTCGGTCATCGGGATGCCGCGCCGCACGGCGAAATCGGCCAGCGCCTCGCCCGCACCGGAGTAGCGCACCCCGCCACCCGAGATGATGAGCGGGCGCTTCGCCCCCTTCAGCAACTCCACCGCCGCTGCGACCTCCGACCTTGCGGGACGGGGGCGCGGGATGGTCCAGACCTTCTCGGCAAAGAAGGCTTCGGGGTAGTCGTAGGCGATTTCCTGGATGTCCTGCGGCAGGCCGATGAAGGCCGGGCCGCAATCGGCGGGGTCCAGCATTGTCGTGACCGCCTGCGGCAGCGACGACAGGATCTGCGCCGGATGCACGATCCGGTCCCAGAATCGCGACACCGCCCGGAAGCCGTCGTTCACCGATGTGGAGGGGCAACCATAGTGCTCCACCTGCTGCAGCACCGGGTCGGGCAGCCGGTTGATGAAGGTGTCCCCGGACAACAGCAGAACAGGCAGCCGGTTGGCATGGGCCACGCCCGCCGCGGTGATCATGTTGGTCGCCCCCGGCCCGACCGAAGAGGTCGCCACCATGATCTGTCGGCGGCGTTTCGCCTTGGCAAAGCCTACCGCGGCAAGGGCCATGGACTGCTCGTTCTGGCCGCGCCATGTTGGCAGCCGGTCCTGGACCTGTTCGAGGGCCTCCGACAGGCAGGTCACGTTGCCGTGGCCGAAGATCCCGAAGACACCCGCGAACAGCGGAACGCGCTCGCCGTCGATCTCGGTGTGCTGGGCGCAAAGCCAGCGCACCAGCGCCTGCGCCATGGTCAGGCGGACTGTTGCCGTCATACCGATTCCTCCTCCTCTTTGGGGAAAAACCTACGGAACGATCATTGACAATGCAACGCCCTTGCAACGATCATTGCAGAAACGTCGGGAGGACCCCATGACCAGAATCGCATTGCTCGGCTGCGGCCGGATCGGACGCATGCACGCCGAGATCATCGCGGCCCACCCGCGCGCCACGCTTGCCGGGGTTTTCGACACGCATTCGCCCAGCTCGGAGGAGGTCGCCGTCAGGCTGGGCGTGCTGCAGTACGACTCGCCCGAGGCCGCCTTTGCCTCCGACGCCGATGCCGTGCTGATCGCCACGCCCACCGCAACCCACGTCGATTTCATCAAGGCCGCCGTCGCCGCCAACAAGGCCGTGCTGTGCGAAAAGCCCGTGGACCTCGACCTCGCCCGCGCGCGGCAATGCGCCGAGGACGTGAAGGGGGCCAGCGCCCCCATCATGATCGGCTTCTGCCGCCGCTTCGATCCCGGCCACCGCGCCGCCCGTGCCGCCCACCGCAACGGCCAGCTTGGCGACCTGCATCAGGTTGTCATCACCTCCCGCGATCCCGGCATGGCGCCGGACGGCTACATCGAGACCTCCGGCGGCATCTTCCGCGACATGACGATCCACGACCTCGACCTGGCCCGCTTCATGCTGGACGAGGAGGTGACCCACGTCACTGCAACCGGCGCGCGTCTGGTGGCGCCCGAGCTGATGGAGCGTTGCGGCGACTACGACACGGTGACGGTCATCCTGACCACCGCCTCCGGCAAGCAGGCGATCATCACCAACTCGCGCGAGGCGGTCTACGGCTACGACCAGCGGGTCGAACTGTTCGGATCGGGCGGCATGGCGCTGTCCGACAACCACCGGGAAAACGCGGCAGAGGTCTGGGGCAAAGGCTTCACCCGCCACGCCGCCCCGCTCCAGCACTTCTTCATCGAGCGCTACCGGGCCGCCTTCATCGCCGAGATCGACAACTTCGTCGACGCCTGCGCCGGGACCGCCGCGCCCGAGGTGTCGCTGGACGACGGGGTGAAGGCGCTGGCGCTGGCCGAGGCCTGCTTCCGCTCCATCGCCGAAGCCCGGACAATCGCGGTAAAGGACGTCTGACATGAAGAACAAGCTCAAGGCCCTCTGGGCCGAAGGCAAACCGGCGCTGAACGGCTGGTGCTCCATCGGCAATCCCTTCACGGCCGAGATCATGGCCGCGCAGGGCTACGACTCGGTGACTGTCGACTGGCAGCACGGCGCGATCGGCTACGCCGACATGCTGGCGATGCTGCAGTCGATGCGCGCCAGCGGCGTGACGCTGATGGCCCGCGTGCCCTGGCTCGATCCGGCGGCGGTCATGAAGGCGCTGGATGCCGGCGCCATGGGCATCGTCTGCCCGATGATCAACTCCCGCGCAGAGGCGGAGCGCTTCGTCTCCTACATGCGCTATCCGCCGCACGGCCAGCGCAGTTTCGGCCCGACACGGGCGGGTTTCGCCATGCCCGGCTACGGCCCGCAGATGAACGACGAGGTGCTTGCGCTGGCGATGATCGAAACGCAGGGCGGCGTCGACAACCTCGAGGACATTGCCTCCACCCCCGGCCTCGACGGGATCTACGTCGGACCGGCGGACCTGACCCTCGGCACGCAGGGCGGGCGGCTGCCCCCCGGCTTCGACCGGCAGGAACCGGAGATGATCGACCTCATCAAGCGCATCGCGCAGGTCTGCAAGGCCAACGGCATCAAGGCCTGCCTGCATTGCGGGACACCGGATTACGCGGCGCAGGCCATCGGCTGGGGTTACGACCTGACCACCGTCGGCGGCGACTCGCGGCTGCTGGCCGCTGCGGCCAGCGCCTCCGTCAAACGGTTCCGCGACCTGACCGGCGCGGGCGCAGATGGCAACGAAGGAGCCTACTGATGCCCCACGTCCTTGTCGCCGGAAAGCTGCACCAGCTCGGGCGCGATATCCTCGAATCCGCCCCGGACATCACGGCCACCTACATCGACGACATCTCGGAAGACAGCTACACGCCCCACATCGCCAAAGCCGATGCGCTGCTGATCCGCACGCAGGCGCTGACCTCGCCGACCATCGACCGGGCCGAGCGGCTGAAGGTCGTCTCGCGGCACGGGGTCGGCTACGACGCCGTCGATGTCGCGGCCCTGAACGAACGGGGGATAGCCTTGGCCGTCTGCGGCGACGTGAACTCCACCTCAGTCGCCGAACACGCCTGCATGCTGATCCTCGCCGCCTTCAAGCGCGCGCTGCGGGCCGACGTGGCGGTGCGGCGCGGGCCGTGGGGCTGGCGCAACCAGCTCGAATCGCAGGACATCCGCGGCCGCAACCTGCTGATCCTCGGCTTCGGGCGGATCGGCCAGAACACCGCCCGGATGATGTCGGGCTTCGGCATGAACATCCGCGCCCACGACCCCTACCTGCACCGTCACGGCTGGCCGGAGGGCGGCATTCCCGCGTTCGAGGACCTGGGGGAGGCACTGGGCTGGGCCGACGTGATCTCTGTCAGCGCGCCCAAGGGCGACCGGCCGCTGATCGGCGCGACAGAGTTCGAGGCGATGAAGCCCGGCGTGGTGATAGTGAACACCGCCCGCGGCGGTATCGTGGACGAACGGGAACTGGCGAAGCACCTGAAATCGGGCAAGGTCTCTGCCGCGGGCCTCGACGTGTTCGAAGCGGAACCGCTGCCGGCGATCCACCCGCTGAAGGGCTTCGACCAGGTGATCCTCTCGCCCCACATCGCGGGCGTGACCGAGGGCGCGGCGCAGCGCATGGCGGTCTCATCGGCGCAGAACGTCCTCGACTTCTTTGCCGGGACGCTCGACCCGGCACTGATCGTCAACCGGGCGCAGATCGGACGATGACGGCAACCGCGCCCCCGGCAGACTACGAGGAGCTCATCCGCCTGATCCACGACCGGTTCGACGGCATGAGCAAGACCTACCAGCAGATCGCGGAGTACCTCACGCAGAACCCAAACGAGGTCGCCGTCCTGTCGGTCAACGCCAGCGCGGCGCAGTGCGGGATACATGCCTCCAGCTTCGTGCGGTTCGCGCAGGCGCTCGGTTACTCCGGTTTCAAGGACCTGCAGGCGCTGTTCCAGCGGCGCCTGTCGACCGCCGCACCGGGGTTCGAGGCGCGCAAGCGGGCGCTCGAAGGCGACCTGCGCCAGCACGGCGGCACGGCGCCCGACGCGCTGCAGGACCTCGTGGTGCGCGACATCGCCTCCCTTCAGGACCTGCTGGACCGCACCGACCCGGAGGCCATGACCCGCGCCGCCGAGATGATCGACAACGCCCAGACCGTCTACCTGATCGGCCAGTTGCGGTCAGAGCCGGTTGTCGTCCTTTTGCGATACATTCTGACGATGCTGGGCAAACCCTGCGTGCTGCTCGATGCCTCCGGCGGGCTGGCGACGCACATGGCCCGGAACATGGCCGCCTCCGACCTTCTGATCGCCGTGGCCTTCCGCTTCTACGCCAACGAGGTGGTCAACGTCGTGGAAGAGACCGCCCGGAAGGGCACCCCGGTGATCGCGATCTCCGACAGCACGCTTTCACCGCTGAACAAGCCCGCGACACTGCTGTTCGCGGTGCCAGAGCATGACTACACCTTCTCCCGCTCTCTGGCGGCACCGATGTGCTTGGCGCAGGCATTGATGGTCGCGGTCGCTGCGCGGTCCCAGCCGGGGGCCGGGCTGCCGCGCATCCCGACCGTCACGACGCGCTAGATCTCGTCGACCCGAAGCCGGTCCTTGTGGGTCAGGGCATGGCGGGCGATCTCCTCCAGCGGGGCGAACCACGCGTCGCCCGACGACAGCACCCCCTCCAGCCAGCGCTCCATCACCTGCCAGCGCGCCAGTCGCCCGGTGAGGAAGGGATGCAGCACAGGCATCCAGAACCCGCCGACGGAATGCGCCGCCTCGTATTCCTCGATGAACCCGCGGATGCCGTCCGAAGGGGCGCGCACCGGCATCAGGTAGCCGATCTCTTCGAAATGCGCGAAGGGCGGCCAGTCGTCGTTGCCCCAATGCGGCGGCAGTTCCAGCAGGTCGCCCTGCGGCGCCTTCAGAAGGTACGGCATCTCGTCCGCCATCAGCGAACTGTCGTACAGGAACCCCTGGTCGATCAGCCGCCCGATCACGCCCGGCGTGGCGTTGTAGACCGGCGCGCGATAGCCGCGCGGCTTCTGCCCCGTCAGCCGGACATGCACCTCCATCGCACGCCCGAACAACTCGGCCTCGACCTCGTCGGAATGCCCCATCGGGTCCTCGTGGCGCCAGGAATGGTGGCCGATCTCGTGCCCGTCCTTCAGGATCGCCTCCACCGCGGCCGGGTAGGTCTCCATCACCCAGGCAGGCATGAAGAAGGTCTGGGTCAGACCGAACCGACGATAGGTGTCGAGGATACGCGGCACCGCCACCGTCGGCCCGTAGCGCCCCATGCTGACCGGTGCGAGCCGCAGGTGGCCGTCCTCGGGCCGCGCATTGCGGATCAGGCTGTCGGCGTCCACGTCGAAGGTGATCGCGGCGGCCAGACGTTTTCCGTCGGGCCAGGGCAAGGGGTTCAGCAACATGGTGGGGCCTTTCCGTTCAGACAGGCGCCGTCACGCCCGCCGTCGGGAAGGTACGGTCCGCGCGGTAGGTCTTGAAGCTGGAAAGCGTCTGCGCGTTGCATTCCGCCTGCCATTTCGATCCCTGCACAACGGCAGTGACCACCTTGTAGGCAGAGCGGTAGGCGTCGGTGGCCGCGTTCTCCTCCATGGCGATGGCGACCATCCCGGCGACCTTGCCGCCCTGCCGCTCCACCAGTCGCACGGCACCGTCCATCGTGCCGCCGGTCTCGACCCATTGATCGGCCAGCAGGACACGCGTTCCCGGCGCAAAGGCAGGCGTCCGCATCTCCATGTCCTGCGTCCGGCCTGAGTAGTTGCCGTAACTCACGCTGTCGGTGTCGACGCACAGCTTGTTTGCCTTGCGGATCGGCAGGAAGCCACGCCCCAGCCGGGCCGCCAGCGCCGCACCGAGCACGAAGCCCATGGCATCCAGCCCCGCGACAACGTCCACGTCATTGGCGTCGATCTCTGCGCAGAGATCGTCCAGAAGGTCGCCGAAGGCCGCGGCGTTGATGTAGATCGAGGTCGGGTCGAGCCATGCGAACTTCGGCCCCTTGGTGTTGGGCGACATAAGCGACAGGTACCAGCGGTCGTCACGGGGGCCTTTCAGATCGGTCATGGGTGCGCTCCTTTCCGGGCGTTGCGCGTGACCTCCAGCAGGGCGTTCAGCCGCGCGGGGTCGATGTTGTGGAAATCGCCGTCAAAGTTGATCCCCGTCGCGACGAGGAAGATGTCCACCAGCGGCGCATAGAGATGCGCGTTCTCCGGCGTGATCCCTGAGGCCAGCGCCAGCGGCGCATCCCCCAGGGCCGCACGGAAGGTGTCTATCTTGGTGAGGTCGGCCTCCTGCCCCGTGGCGATGCCCGACGTGCAGACCACGTCCATGTAGGGCAGCGCCTTGCGGGCGGCCTCGGCATGATCCTCGGGGTTCACTGGACGCTGCTTCTTGAAGGCGACACCGCCGAGGTAGAGGCCACCCCAACCGCTCTGCGCGCGGATTCGGGCGATCTGCTCCGCCTCCGCCTGCGCCTCCTCACGCTCGTCGATGCGGGCGTCGTCGGCCCAATAGGCGTCGATCCGGCAGCCTTCCTGCGCCAGTTGCCCCAGCACCGGAAACCCCACGCCGCCCGTTTGGGCAAGGAAGTTCACCCCCAGCCAGAGATCCGGTCGCGCGGCACGCACCTCCCGCAGGACCGGCAGGAAGTCCTCCATCGGGAAGTCGTGGTTGATGAGGAACGCACCCGGGCAACCGGCCCCCTTGACCGTATCGAGATTGCGGAGCGCCTGCCCCACATCCAGAACGTGAATGACCGGCGTGACCACCGGGAGGCCGTCCTTGACCAGTCGATCAAAATTTGGGCGATCCATGCCGATCCTCCGATTTATTTACGCTTGGATAGGCACAGCCCGAGCATTGGGGAAATTCATTCTGGCAATGCCTGCATAAGGATTGAAAATGTCGGCATGGCCCGCAACATCCCCACCGACCTCCTGCGCAGCTTCGTCACCGTGGTCGACCTCGGCGGGTTCACCCGCGCCGCCGAAGCGCTGGGACGCACCCAGCCCGCCATCTCGCTGCAGATCCGGCGGCTGGAGGATCTTCTGCAAACCAAGCTGATCCGCACCTCGGGCCGCCAGTTCGCGCTGACCGACGACGGGGTGGCGCTCGGCCCCTACGCGCGGCAGATGCTCCGGCTCAACGACGACATCCTCGCACATTTCGCCGAAGCGGCGCTCAGCGGCTGGATCCGAGTGGGCGTGCCGACGGACTTCTCCCATGCCTTCCTGCTCGACGCGATCGCCGACTTCGCCGCCCGCCATCCGGACGTGCGGATCGAGCTTGAAAGCCTTCTGTCCAAGGACTTGCGGGAGGCACTGGCCGCCGACCGCCTCGACATCTGCACCGCCATCGTGCCTGACGGCGACGTGCCCTACCTCGTGGAAAGCACCGCCGTGACACCCTTCTGGGTAGTCCGCGACACCTTCCAGTCCGACCGCAAGGCGCCGCTGCCCATCGTCCGCCACCCCGACCCCTGCGAATACGCCGCGCGGATGCGCAATGCCCTCCGGGTCTCGGGTCGAGGCTGGCGCACCGCCCTCGTATCGCGCGACGTGTCCGGGCTGCAGACCGCCGTGCGCGCAGGCCTGGGCGCCACCGCCCTGACCCCCGCCACCCTCCTGCCCGGCATGCGCATCGCGCGCGAAGACGAGGGTTTTCCGCCGCTCGCCCCCCTCCGCATCGGGCTGTTCTACAAACACGCCGCCCTCAGCAAGGCCGGGCACGGGCTGGCCCAACACCTCATGGAGCATATCCGGAAATCGGGTCAGAACGGCTTTCCATAAGCCGGGCAAATGCAGCCATACCAACTGGAAATTTCCCAAGCCGAAAATGGCGGCCCTATGCTTTCCCCACCAGAACGGCCGCAAAGGCCTGTCGACAAGGGGGTCACACATGTCCAAACCACTCACCCTGACGCGCCGGAGCCTGCTGCGCACCGCCGCCGGGGCTGCCCTGACCGCGCCGATGCTGAACCGCGCGTGGGCGCAGGAACCGACGACGATCAACATGCTCGCATGGTATGGCCACGCAGAGCCCGACATCGTGGCCGAGTTCGAGGCCGCCAACAACGTCAAGTTCGTGCCGAAATACTACGCGGGCGGCGACAACATGCTGGCCCTGATCTCCCAGTCGCCCCCGGGGACCTACGACCTGATCCTTTCCGACGCCGAGTTCGTGCAGCAGCTCAACGCCGCCGGCTACATCGAGGAAATGGACCCCTCGCTCTACCCCTTCGACGACTTCTGGCCCGCCTACCAGAAATTCCCCGGCCACTGGACGGACGACACGCTCTGGTCGGTGATGGTGCGCTACGGCCTGCTCGGCGTCTCCTACAACACCGAGGCGCTGACCCGCGAAGAGGCGATGTCCTACAATGCCTTCTGGAACCCCAAGGTCACCGGCAAGGTCGGCCACTTCGACTGGCACCTGCCCAGCCTCGGCCAGATCTCGCTGCTGAACGGCAACCGCGCTCCCTCGCCCTACGACATCGATGAGGCAGCCTGGGAAGCGGTGCAGGAAAAGACCCTCTCCCTGAAACCGCAGGTCGGCGGCTACTTCGACTACGGCGGCACCTTCGCGGCCCTGAAGAACGGCGAGATGCTGGCCATGTGCGGCATCGGCGACTGGATCACCGGCGTGCTGGAAAAGGACGGCGCCCCCGTGGCCTCCGTCATCCCCGAAGAGGGCGGCATCCAGTGGACGGAAAGCTATTCCATCGGCAAGGGCACGACGAAGCACGACATCATCAACAAGTTCATCCAGTACATGCTCTCGCCCGAGGGTCAGGTGAAGTCGATCCAGATGGCCGCCTACCCCGGCCTCTCGCCGACGAAATCCGGCTGGACCGCCATCCAGGAGGCCAACATGGCCGAGGCCGAGCGCTCCGGCCTGGTCGAGGGCTCCGACCAGTCGCCGATCCGGCTGCTCGAGGAAGGCCGCCTGTTCTTCCGCGACATCCCGCGTCAGCAAAGTCTCGAGGACTGGAACGACTTCTGGTCGGAATACAAGACCGCCTGACCACCACGCGGCCGCAAGGCCGCATGCGCGCGCCGGTCTCTCCTTCCCGGCGCGCGCACCCGACCGTCGCACACCTCCCGGCCTTCATCTTGGCCGAAATACCTCGGGGGGCCCGAAGGGCGGGGGCAGCGCCCCCTCCGCGGCCCGCCACAGGAACCGGCCCCTGATCCCCATGTCCAAACCCGCAGTCTATCCCTACGTCTGGCGCCTGCCGCTGCTGATCTGGCAGGGGCTGTTCTTCCTCGGCCCGCTGATCCTGATGGTCGCCATGTCGTTCTGGCTGGTCCGCAACTACCGGATGGAGCCAGCCTTCGTCTTCGACAACTGGGAGCGGATGCTGGGCCGCGACTACTTCTGGAACGCCTATTGGGTCACGCTCTGGAGGGCGACGCTCGCCGCGGTCCTCTCCACGCTGATCGCCTTCCCCGCGGCCTTCGCGCTGGCCTTCCGCGTCTCGGAGACGACGCGCAGGTGGGCGGTCTTCTTCCTGATCGTGCCGTTCTTCACCTCCTACCTCGTGCGGGTCTACGCGTGGCAGGTGCTGCTGGCGGAAAGCGGGCCGCTCAATGCCATCATCGGCGGGCTTGGCCTTGGCCCCTTCACCATGCTCAACTCCGGCTTCGGCGCGATGGTGGGATACCTCACGCTCGTCCTGCCGCTGGTGGTGATCCTGCAGACCTTCTCTCTGGCCGCCATCGACCGCAACCTGATCGAAGCCGCCCGCAACCTCGGCGCGTCGCCCCGCGCGACGCTGACACAGGTGATCCTGCCTGCTGCGAAGGTCGGCATGATCGTCGGCGCCGTCTTCGCCTTCATCCTGTCGTTCGGCGACTTCGTCAGCCCGTTCTACCTCGGCGGATCGAAGCCGCCCACGCTGTCGATCCTCATCATCGACACGACCAAGTCCGGCCAGCAGTGGCCCCGCGCCGCCGTTGTCGCGATCATGATGATCGTCACGCTGTTCACCGTTGCCTTCGCCGCGGTCGGCGCCGCCTACGGGAGGCGCAAATGAAGCCCGGCGACATCCTTTCCCGCCTCTACCTCGCGGCGCTCTTCGCCTTCGTCTTCGCGCCGATCGTCACCTCGATGATCTTCTCCTTCAACTCGGACCGCTTCCCGACCGTGCCGCTGGGCCACTTCACGACCCACTGGTACGAGACGGCGTTTTCGCGGCCCGAGGTCTGGACGGCCTTCCGCAACTCGCTGATCGTGGCGCTGTCCGCCGCGGCGCTTTCCACCGTCCTCGGCTTCGCCACTGCCTACACCGACTTCCGCTACAACTTCCGCTGGAAACCCGCCTATCTCGCCCTCGCCCTGCTGCCGCCGACCATTCCGCTTGTCATCATGGGGCTGGCGATGCTGGCGTGGCTCGGGCGGATGGGACTGTCGGGCACACTTCCCGGAATCGTCATCGCCCACACCGTGATGGGCGCGCCCTTTGCCATGGCGATCTGCCGGTTGCGCTTGCAACAGATGGACCCGGCGCTCGAATCCGCAGCGTGGAACCTAGGCGCCTCGCCGTGGCGCGCCATGCAGACCGTGGTCGTGCCCTTCTGCCTGCCTGCGCTCATCTCCGCCTTCTGCCTGACCGCCGCCGTGTCCTTCGACGAATTCGTCGTGTCATGGTTCGTCTCGGGCCTGAACAAGACCGTCCCGGTCATGATCCTCGAAATTCTGCAGGGCAACGTCGATCCGCAGATCAACGCCGTCGGCACGGTGGTCTTCCTGACCTCCATGACGCTGGTGATCGCCGCCCAGCTCCTGATCCTGAAGAAAAGCCGCACATGACCACCGATCCGCTTGTCCGCTTCTCCGGCGTCCGCAAATCCTACAAGGACTTCGAGGCGGTGAAAGGCATCGATCTCGACATCGGCCGCGGAGAGTTCGTCGCCATCATGGGGCCGTCGGGCTGTGGCAAGACCACGACGCTCAGGATGCTCGCCGGGCTGGAGACCCCGACCGAGGGCACGATCACCATCGACGGGCAGGTGATGAACGACGTGGCCGTGCACGAGCGCGACACGCCGATGGTCTGGCAGTCGCTGGCGCTGTTTCCCTTCCTGAACGTGAAGGAAAACGTCGAGTTCGGGCTGAAGATGCGGGGCGTCACCGCGCAGGACCGGCACGGGCGCGCGATGCTCTGGCTCGACCGGATGGGTCTGAAAGGGTTCGAGAAGCGCCGCATCGACGAACTGTCCGGGGGCCAGCGCCAGCGCGTCGCCCTTGCCCGGAGCCTCGTGACCGAACCGAAGATCCTGCTCCTGGACGAACCTCTCTCGGCGCTCGACGCGCACCTCGTGATCCGGATGCAGGGCGTGCTGACCCGGCTGCAGCGCGAGCTCGGCATCACCTTCGTCTACGTGACCCACTCGCAGTCCGAAGCCTTCGCCATGGCCGACCGCGTGGTCATCATGGGCCACGGCGAGATCGCCCAGATCGGCCAGCCGAAAGAGGTCTACCGCGCGCCGAAATCCCGCTTCGTGGCAGAGTTCGTGGGCCGCAACAACATCCTGCCGGGCGACGCCCCGGGACAGGAGATCGTCGTCGCCGCCGACCGGATGCAGGTCAGCGCGACACAACCGGACGCGCCTGCCATCCCTGCCGAATTCCTGTCGGAGGAGTTCGCGGGCACCGGCATCATCTGCTATTTCGAAGGGGCGGAAGGTCAGGAGCTGAAAGCGCAGGTCACGGAGGAGGCGCTGGAACGGCTCTCCCCCGAACCCGGCCAGCGCTTCTGGCTGAGCTGGCCGTCGGACGCGGCCCACACGATCACGGCATAAGGAGACGGCGATGGACATTCTCGTCAGGGGCGGCACCCTTCCGGACGGCACGCAGGCGGACATCGCAATCACCGGCGACCGCATCACCGCCATCGAACCCGGCATCACCGCCGAGGCGGGCGACGTCATCGACGCCACCGGCAAGCTGGTCTCCGCCCCCTTCTGCGACGTGCATTTCCACATGGACGCCACGCTGTCCTACGGGCGGCCAAGGGTGAACGCCTCCGGCACGCTGCTGGAAGGCATCGGTCTCTGGGGTGAGCTGAAGCGCCTCCAGTCGAAGGAGGACATCGTCACCCGTGCCCTCACCTATTGCCGCGAGGCGGTGGGCAAGGGCGTCCTCGCCATCCGCTCCCACGTCGATGTCACCGACGAAACCTTCAACACGGTCGAGGCGCTGCTGGAGGTCCGCGAGACGGTGAAGGACGTGCTCGACCTGCAACTGGTCGCCTTCCCGCAGGACGGCTGGTACCGCACCCCCGGTGCCGAGGATCAGGTCGTCCGCGCGCTGGACGCGGGCGTCGACGTGGTGGGCGGCATACCGCATTTCGAACGCACCATGGCCGATGGCGCGGCCTCCGTCACCGCCGCCTGCACGCTCGCTGCCGAACGGGGCCTGCGTGTGGATCTGCATTGCGACGAATCCGACGATCCCCTCTCCCGCCATATCGAGACGCTGGCGGCAGAGACCATCCGCTTCGGCCTGCAGGGCCGCACCGCGGGCAGCCACCTGACCTCCATGCACTCCATGGACAATTACTACGTCGCCAAGCTCCTGCCGCTGATCGCCGAGGCGCAGGTCGCCGCGATCCCCAACCCGCTGATCAACATCACCCTTCAGGGTCGCATGGACAGCTATCCGAAGCGGCGCGGCCTGACCCGCGTGCCGGAGCTGCGCGCCGCCGGCGTGACCGTTGCCTTCGGGCAGGACTGCGTGAAAGACCCGTGGTATCCGCTGGGATCGGGCGACATGCTCGACGTGGCGCACATGGGCCTGCACGTCGCGCTGATGACCGCGCCGGACCAGATGCGCGCGGCCTTCACCATGGTCACCGACACGCCGGCAGAGATCATGGGCCTCGACTTCGGCCTTGAGACGGGCAAACGCGCCTCGCTTGTCGTGCTCGACGCGCCCGACCCGGTCGAGGCGCTGCGCCTGCGCCCCGTCCGGCTGGCCGTCATCTCGAACGGCAAGGTCGTCGCCCGGACGGAGCCCGCCCGCACCACGCTTCACGCCTTCTGACGGCGCCCGGCGCGGAACGACATATCGTCCATCTCCCTATCGATTTCGCTTTGAGTTTGCCTGCGCAATCGGATTAAAGACGTCGCAGCGGTCCCTTAGCTCAACTGGATAGAGCAGCTGACTTCTAATCAGCAGGTTGAGGGTTCGAGTCCTTCAGGGATCGCCACTTGTCTGTCTTCGCGGCAAAGCCCCCTCACATTCCCGCCCGACACAGGAACAACGACGCCGTTAACCCGGCGCTAACCGATCTTGCGGCAATCTGCGTGTCGGGCACAGCGCGAGGGAGTCATGGTTGCCGTTGCATACACGGTCGCCTTCGAAGGCGTCGAGGCGCGGCCCGTCCAGGTTCAGTGCGCCGTCACCCCGGGCGTGCCCGCCTTCTCCATCGTCGGCCTGCCCGACAAGGCGGTCTCCGAAGCGCGGGACCGCGTGCGCACCGCGCTGACATCGCTCTCCATCGCGCTCCCGTCGAAACGGATCACCATCAACCTGTCGCCCGCCGACATGCCGAAGGAGGGGTCGCACTTCGACTTGCCCATCGCGCTGGGTCTGCTGGCCGCGCTGGACATCGTGCCTAAGGACGCCGTGGCGCAGACCGTCGCGCTAGGCGAGCTGTCGCTGGACGGCGGTCTGGTCCCCGTTCTTGGCGCCCTGCCCGCCGCCATGGCCGCCGCCGAGGAGGACCGCATTCTGCTGTGTCCCCGCGCCTCCGGTGCGGAGGCCGCCTGGGTGGAGGCCTGCAATGTCCTCGGCGCCTCCAACCTCCTCGAGATCATCCGGCACTTCTCCGGGCAGGAGATCCTCGAACCGGCCAAACCCGGCGAGGTCCGCACCGACCCGTCCGCGCGCGACCTGCGCGACGTGAAGGGGCAGGAACGGGCAAAGCGCGCGCTGGAAATCGCCGCCGCCGGGCGCCACCACCTGATGATGATCGGGCCACCTGGGTCCGGCAAGTCGATGCTGGCCGCCCGCCTGCCCTCTCTCCTGCCGCCGCTGACCGCGGTTGAGGCGCTGGAAACGTCGATGATCCACTCCATCGCCGGGCTCCTGACCGATGGCGGCATCTACCGCACCCGCCCCTTCCGCGAGCCGCATCACACCGCTTCCATGGCGGCGCTGATCGGCGGCGGGCGCGGGGCGAAGCCGGGCGAAATCAGTCTCGCCCACAACGGCGTGCTGTTCATGGACGAGTTTCCGGAGTTCCCGCGCGCGGTGCTGGAAACCCTGCGCCAGCCGGTCGAAACCGGAGAGGTCATGGTCGCGCGGGCCAATGCCCACATCCGCTATCCCTGCCGTTTCCTGCTGGTGGCGGCGGCCAATCCCTGCCGCTGCGGGCACCTCGCGGATGCGGACCGCGCCTGTTCCAAGGCGCCGAACTGCGGGGAGGATTACCTCGGGCGGATCTCCGGCCCGATGATGGACCGCTTCGACCTGCGCATCGACGTGCCTGCCGTCGCCTATTCCGACCTCGACCTCCCGCCCTCCGGCGACACATCCGCCGAGGTGGCAGCCCGAGTCGCGCAGGCCCGGGCTGTGCAGGAGACGCGCTTCGCGGCCTATCCCGAGCTGCGTACCAACGCCGAAGCGGAAGGCAACCTGCTGGAGGGGATCGCGACGCTCGACACCGACAGCCGAGAACTGATGACACGCGCCGCCGACCGCTTCGGCCTTTCCGCGCGCGGCTACCACAGGGTCCTGCGCGTCGCGCGTACCATCGCCGATCTGGACGGCGCGGCGGACGTACTGCGCACCCACGTGGCCGAGGCGCTCAGCTACCGGATGCCATCCTCGAACGACGCCTGAACGAAGCGCGCCGCGTGTGCCAACGTGTCCCGCGCTTCGGGGATCCAGCCCTGGAACAGCGGCCATGCGTGAGGGGCGGTGGGGTGTATCTCATGCGAGACCTCGGCGCCGCTTTCCTCCAGCCGTTTCGCCATCTCGCCGATCTCGCTGAACAGGATTTCGGTACGGGAGGACGTGAGCATCACGGGCGGGCAGTCCGGGAATTCCGCGTAGAGCGGCGAAGCCCTCGGGTCGCGCGGATCGGCCCCGGCAAGGAACATGCCGGTCAGTTCGGCAACCCTGTCTGCCGGCAACAACGGATCGCGCGCGGCGTTGGAGCGGAGCGACGCCCCGGTCATGGCAAGGTCCACCCACGGGGAAAAGACCACGGCCCCCGCCGGGGCTTCCCGCCGCAGACAGAGGGCCGACAGCAAGGCCAGCGCGATCCCGCCCCCCGCCGAGTCGCCCCCCAGCACGACATCGCCCGGACGGTACCCCAGCGCCATCAGACGATCCCAGGCGGCCAGTGCCGCGTCGAAGGGCGCGGGGAAAGGTTCCTCCTGCAACAGCGGATACTTCGGCGCCACGACCTCCACCGCCACCATGCCGGACAGGACGCCCAGCATCGCACGGTGGGTATGCGGGCTGCCAGACACGTAGCCGCCACCGTGGAAATAGAGGATGACTCGGCGCGGCGCACATTTGCCGCAGGATATCCAGAACAGGCCGCCAGGACGTTCCTGGAACCGCAGGAACGGCGGATGGACGGCAAGGCGCGCGCCGCGATCCACGCTGCGCGCCGCGTCTTCCGGGGCGCGCGTGCGCCCGATCCGGGGTTTGACCAACAGCCGCAACTGCGCGTTCAGCAGCCGCAGCTGCCAGCTCATGAGATGCGGGCCTCGATCGCCTGCCAGATCCGCTCCGCCACGTTGATGCCGTCGAAGCGCTCAAGCTCCTGGATGCCCGTGGGCGAGGTCACATTGATCTCGGTCAGCCAGTCGCCGATCACGTCGATGCCCACGAAGATCTGGCCGTTTTCCCGCAGCGTCGGTCCGATGGCCGCGCAGATCTCGCGGTCACGGTCGGTCAGCTCGACCTTCTCAGGACGCCCGCCGACGTGCATGTTGGACCGCACTTCGCCCTCAGCGGGGACACGGTTGATCGCACCGACCGGCTCACCGTCGACGAGGATGACCCGCTTGTCGCCCTTCGTCACCGCCGGCAGGTATTTCTGTACGATCAGCGGTTCGCGCGAGAAGCCGGTGAACAGCTCGTGCAGCGAGCTGAGGTTGCGGTCGTCGGCCGTCAGGCGGAACACGCCCGCGCCGCCGTTGCCGTAAAGCGGCTTAAGGATGATGTCGCCGTGCTTGGCGCGGAAGCGTCTGATGGCCAGCAGGTCGCGGGCGATCATGGTCGGCGGCGTCAGGTCGCGGAACTTCAGCACCAGCAGCTTCTCGGGGAAGTTGCGCACCCAGAAGGGGTCGTTGACGACAAGCGTGTCACCCTTCAGCCAGTCCAGCAGGTGGGTGGTGGTGATGTAGTGCATGTCGAACGGCGGATCCTGGCGCAGCCAGACCACGTCCATATCCGCCAGATCGACGGTTACCCGTTCGCCGAGGATGGCAGGCGTGCCCTCGACACGCTGGACCGTCATCCAGTGGCCGGTCGCGGTGATCCGGCCCTCGTCGAAGGCCAGCTGATCCGGCCCGTAATAGAACAGCTCGTGTCCGCGCGCCTGAGCTTCCTCGGCGATGCGGAATGTACTGTCGGCGTTGATGTTCACCCCGAGGATCGGGTCCATCTGGAAGGCGATTTTCATGGCTATACCCTGGCAGTTCGCCCCATAGATGACCCATGGGCTCGCCAGAGGCAATGCACCGACGATGTGCGCAGGGCTAGCAGTGGCCGATTGCGTTCTCGATCACCCGGATTTGCCCGTACCCGTCGACCATAGCGAGGTCGAAACGCACATCTGTCAGCGATCCGCGCGGCTGCGTTCCAAGGAATTCTTCCGCCGCGCTGATGATCCGGTTCATCTGCTGGCGCGAGAGCCGTTCGGCGGCGCGCTGGAAGGACCGGCTCTTCTTGACCTCCACGAAGATCAGGCCGTCGCCGTCCCGCACGATGAGGTCGATTTCGCCGCCCTGTCCGCGCCACCGCCGACGGGCCAGAGGAAACCCGCGCCGCTCGTAATCCTGGGCAACGCGCAGTTCCGCGGATGCACCCGCCTCGTAACCGGTGCGCCCGGCGTCCCGCTTGGCGCGTCGCACCGTATCCTGTTTTGGCACTTCTACCGCACGGTCAGGCGTTGCAGGGGCAGACCAGTCCCAGAGCGACATCTGCCTCGTATCCACACTCCCCGACCGATGAGCCATCGTGTTCTTCCTTCGCCAACACGCAGGAACCGCAGCGTCAGCCGCCATCCCCGTCTGTGTGTTCCTTCGCCAACCGCATCGCCATCTGGTAAACCGGCCGGCGCTTCACGCCGAACCGGGTAGAGACATAGTCGGCTGCGTCCCGCACGGTCATCGTCTCAAGCGCCGCGTTCACCTCCTGTTCTATGTCGATTTCCCTAATGTTTCCTGAATCCCCTTTGCCGATCACCACCACGATTTCGCCGCGTGCAGCGGATTGCGCGTAGTGTGCCGCCAGTTCTGACAGAGTTCCCCGGCGGATTTCCTCGAACTTTTTCGTCAATTCCCGGCAGACAGCCGCCGGGCGATCGCCGAGCCGGTCGGCGGCGTCGGCCAGCATCGCGGCCACCCGCTTTGGCGATTCGTAGAACACCAGCGTTGCCGCGATGCCCGTCAGCTCGTCCAGCGCCTTGCGGCGCGCCGCACCGGCGTTCGGCAGGAACCCGAGGAACATGAACCTGTCGGTCGGCAGGCCCGCCAGCGTCAGCGCGGCGATGGCGGCAGAAACCCCGGGCGCGGTCGTGACCGCCAGACCCGCCTCCGTCGCCTCCCGCGCAAGGTCGAATCCCGGGTCTGAGACCATCGGTGTCCCGGCCTCGGATGCATAGGCGACGGCCTTGCCCGCCACGATCTCGTCCAGCACCCGATGACGGGTCCTTTCGCCACTGTGATCGTGATAGGCAAGAAGCTGCCGTTCCCGCAACGGGATGCCGTGCAGGTCCATCAGGTGCCGAAGCGAGCGCGTGTCCTCTGCCACGAGCACGTCTGCATCGCGCAGGACATCAAGTGCCCTAAGGGTAATGTCGCGCGCGTTCCCGATGGGCACGGCCACGAGGTACAGGCCCGCGGCCAATTTGCCGCCGATCCCGGTCTTATCCGGATAAGTCACTGGCCCCGCCTTTCGTGCTCGCCTATGATCGTGTCAAACCCGTGCGGGTCACTCACCCCGCACCACGACACGACGAGGGAGTCTCCATGTTCACCGTTTTGCCCCGCCTTCGCAAGGCGTTGCGCCCGCTTGCCGCACTCACCGCGGCTGCCCTTCTGTCTGCCTGCGACCCGACGATGGTCGGCGGTCTTGGCGGATCCGGCGCCAGCACTGGCGGTCCCAGCATCGACGCCAGCGCCCCGATCCCCGTGGCGCTCCTGGTGCCGAAATCCGACTCCGGCGCCGGTCCGGTGGCCGTGTCGCTGGAGAACGCCGCCCGCCTCGCCATCCGGGAGCAGTCCGGCGTACAGATCGACCTGCGTGTCTATGATACCGGCGGGCAGTCGGCGCAGGCCGCCGCGCAGGCGCAGAAGGCCGTGGACGACGGCGCGAAGATCATTCTCGGCCCGCTGTTCTCCGAAGCGGCCAATGCCGCCGGTGCCGCCGTTGCCGACGAGGGCGTGAACGTCCTGAGCTTCTCGAACACCACCGCCATCGCCGGCGGCAACGTCTTCATCCTCGGGCCGACCTTCGCCAACACGGCGGACCGCCTGATGGCCCATGCCCGCAAGCGCGGCAAGAAGAGCATCGTCATCGTCTACTCCGACGACGTGCCCGGCCAGTTCGGCAAGGCCGCGATCGAGCAGGCCGCCACCGCAAACGGCATCCGCGTCGTCTCGGCAGAGCCCTACTCGCTCTCCGTCGCCGGTGTCTCGGCCGCGGCGCAGCGCGCGGGCGCAACGGTGAAGTCCGGGGCTGCCGACACGGTCTTCATCACCACCGATGCGACAAACGCCGCCATGCCGATGCTGCTGAACCAGCTGCCGGAGAACGGCGTGACCCCGGGCCAGATCCAGTACGTCGGCCTGACCCGCTGGGACGTGCGGCCGGATCTCTTCGCATTGCCGGGCGCGCAGGGCGCATGGTTCGCCATCCCCGACACCCAGCGGCAGGAAGCGTTCAACCAGCGCTACGCCTCCACCTTCGGCTCCGCGGCACATCCGCTCGCCGGACTGGCGTATGACGGTATTTCCGCCATCGCGCTTCTCGCCAAGCAAGGCAGAAGCGACGCATTGACCGGAAAATCCCTCACATCTTCTGGCTTTACCGGCACCGGCGGTGTATTCCGGCTGCTCAAAGACGGCACGAACGAGCGCGCGCTGGCCGTCGCGACGGTACAGAACAACCAGATGGTGATCCTTGACCCTGCCCCCCGCAACCTCTCCGGCGCAGGTTTCTGACGCAGACCCGGGTACGCTGCCGACCGACCTGATCGCGTCGGCAGCGGATATCTTCGACCTTCCGGCCGTGAGGGCAGAGCTGTTCGCAGCCCTGCCCACCGGCGCGGAGAACGGTGTCCGCAAGGCCACCGTTTCGGTCCTCTCGGCGGCGGCAAAGCACGGGCGCGACACGGTGCAGGCCGCCTTCGAACGCGAACCCTTCGGCTCCCGCCGCACCACACGGGCCTACACCTGGATCACCGACGGGCTGGTCACCCTGGCCTTCGAGGTCGCGACGCAGGTCATCCACCCCAACCCCAGCCCGACCCGGTCCGAACGCATCGCCGTTCTCGCGGTCGGCGGTTACGGCCGGGGCGAGATGGCGCCCTATTCCGACGTCGACCTGCTGTTCCTGACCCCCTACAAGATCACCCCCTGGGCCGAGAGCGTCATCGAATCGATGCTCTACATCCTGTGGGACCTGAAGCTGAAGGTCGGCCATTCCTCCCGCACCGTCCGGGATTGCGTCCGCCTCGGCGGCGAGGATTTCACCATCCGGACCGCCATGCTCGAAAGCCGCTACCTGATCGGCGACGAGAAGCTGGCCAACAACCTTGAAGAAAAGCTCTGGTCCGACCTCTTCGAAGGGACGGAGCGCGAATTCGTGAAGGCCAAGCTGGAGGAGCGCGACGCCCGCCACGGCAAGCAGGGCCAGCGCTACATGGTCGAGCCCAACGTCAAGGAGGGCAAGGGCGGCCTGCGCGATCTCCAGTCGCTGTTCTGGATCACGAAATACGTGCATCACACCGACGATGTCGGCCAGCTCGTCCGCAGCGGCGTTTTCCTGCCCGAGGAATACGAGACCTTCGTTCAGGCCGAACGCTTTCTCTGGGCGGTGCGGATTCACCTGCACCTGCTGGCGGGCCGCGCGGTGGAGCAACTGACCTTCGACATGCAGGTCGAGGTCTCGGCGCGCATGGGCTACAACGACCGCGGCGGGCGACGTGCCGTGGAATGGTTCATGCAGGACTATTTCCGCCACGCCACCGCGGTGGGCGACCTGACCCGCATCCTTCTGACTTCGCTCGAGGCCGACCATTCCAAGGGGCCGCCGCTGCTGGAACGGTTCTTCAAGCGCGCCCCCGAGACGGGCGATGGCTACAGCGTGGTGAACGGGCGGCTGGCGATTGCCGACGACAAGGCCTTCCTCGCCGACCCGCTGAACCTGCTCCGAATCTACGAGGAGGCACTGCGCACCGGGCTGCTGATCCATCCGGACGCCATGCGGCTGATCAAGGCCAACCTGCACCTCATCAACGACGCCATGCGGAAGAACCCCCAGGCGCAGGAGCTGTTCCTCAACCTTCTGCTGAACCACGGAAACCCGGAACGTGCGCTGCGCCGGATGAACGAGCTTGGCGTCCTTGCCGCCTTCATCCCCGAATTCGCGCCCATCGTGGCGATGATGCAGTTCAACATGTACCACCACTACACGGTGGACGAACACACCATCCAGTGCATCTGGCACCTGTCGGAGATCGAGCACGGGCACCTGAAGGAAGAGCTGGTCGTCTCCTCCTCGATCCTCGACGAAGGCGTGAACCGCCGGGTGCTTTACGTCGCGCTGCTGCTGCATGACATCGGCAAGGGCCGGGACGAGGATCACTCGATCATCGGCGCCCGCATCTCCCGCACGGTGGCGCCGCGCCTCGGGCTCAACAAGGAAGAATGCGAGACGGTGGAATGGCTGGTCCGCTACCACCTGCTGATGTCCGACATGGCGCAAAAACGCGACATCGCCGACCCGCGCACCGTGCGCGACTTCGCCAAGGCGGTGAAGACGGTCGAGCGGCTGAACCTGCTGACGGTGCTGACGGTCTGCGACATACGTGGCGTGGGCCCCGGCACGTGGAACAACTGGAAGGCCGCGCTGCTGCGCGCCCTCTACCGACAGACCCGCCGCGCGCTCGAAGGCGGCATGGAAGAGCTGAACCGCGAAAAGCGCGGCACCGTGGCCAAGCAGGAACTGCGCGAGAAACTGTCCGACTGGTCGGAGGCCGATCTGGCGCACGAAACCTCGCGGCACTACGGACCCTACTGGCAGGGCCTGCATGTCACCGCGCATGTCATCTTTGCCAACCTGCTGCGCGGGCTCACGGACGACGAGGTGCGGATGGACATCCATCCCGACGACGACCGCGACGCCACCCGCGTCTGCTTTGCGCTTCAGGATCATCCCGGCATCTTCTCCCGCCTGACTGGCGCGCTTGCGCTGTCGGGCGCCAATGTGGTGGACGCGCGGACCTTCACGACCCGCGACGGCTATGCCACGGCGGTCTTCTGGATACAGGATGCGGACGGCGCTCCCTACGAGGAAGTGCGTATCCCCCGCCTGCGCGAAACCATCCGCAAGACCCTGACCGGAGAGGTGGTGGCCCGCGAGGCGGTGAAATCGCGCGACAAGTACAAGAAGCGCGAAAAGGCGTTCAAGGTGCCGACCCACATCACCTTCGACAACGAAGGGTCCGAGATCTTCACGATCATCGAGGTGGACACCCGCGACCGGCCTTCGCTGCTCTACGATCTGGCGCGTGTGCTGGCGAGCCAGAACATCTACATCGCCTCCGCCGTCATCGCCACCTATGGCGAACAGGTGGTCGATACCTTCTACGTGAAGGACATGTTCGGGCTGAAGCTGCACTCCAAGACGAAACGCGACATGATCGAGAAGAAGCTGCGGCTGGCGATGGCGGAAGGGGCGGAACGCGCCTACGGCTGAAGCGCGCGCGCCCCGGCCTGCTGCGCCCTCGCGGCCCATGCCGGCCCCAGATAACCCAGCCAGCGGTCTGCAAAGGCGGCGTAGTCGGGATGCCCGTGGTCGAGCTGCATGAAATCCAGCGCCTCGGCCCGGCTGTGAAAGATCTCCGTCTCCCACGGCGCATCGTCGAGCAGCATCTGCAACATCCGGCACATGCCGTAGGTCACGTCATCGGTCACGAAACAGGCGTGTCGGACGTTTGCCGGCTGCGCCAGGAAGGTCCGGCGCGACTTCATGGCGACGGCGCGCATCTCGGCGTAGCCGTGGTTCGGAAAGCGGCATCCGTCGAGGTCGAAGAGGATGTTCTGGCTCGGCTCGAAATCGGGGTCATGGGCATACGCCGCGATGGAGTCGAGATGCTCCAGCGGATCCACGTCGCCTCTCAGCGTGACTACGACCGCCCCGAGACTCTTGTGTATGCGGTATCCAATTCCCAAGCTGCCCCCGCTGAGCGTCAGGAAAGTTGACTGGTAAACTGTCTTAGCACCTTTTTGCATTGTTGCAACTGAATATATGGCGCGGTAGCTCAAACGCATGAACGACCTTCCGCAATTCCTGCTTGCGGGATTCGCCCTTGCGGGCAGCCCCGGGCCGAACACGCTGTCGATGGCAGCGGTCGGTGCCGCTTTCGGCCGCCGCGATGCGATAGGCTACCTGCTGGGGCTGAGCTTCGGGATGCTCGGGGTCATCGCGCTGGTCGGCACGGGCACGGCGGGGCTTTTGCTGGCTGTCCCCGGCGCCGCGCCGGTCATCACCGGACTCGCCGCGCTCTACTTCCTGTGGCTCGCCTGGCGGATCGCGAATGCGCCGCCCATCGGCCCGGCAGACAGCGGTCGCCGCCCGCCGCGCTGGCACGAGGGTGCGCTTCTGTCGATGATGAACCCCAAGGCCTATGCCGCCATGGCCGCCCTCTTCTCGGGCTTCACCCTGCGTCCGGAGCCGCTGCCCGATGCGCTGACGAAGACCCTCGTGGCCTTCGCGGTGATCCTGACCGTGAACGCGGCATGGATGGTCATCGGCACTCTGCTGACCCGCCTGGCGGGCAATCCGCGCACTGCCCGGGCCATCAACTACGGGTTTGCGGCGGCGCTGCTGATCTCTGTCGCCGCGACCACGCTGCTCTGACTGCACGAAACCTGCACGAAGGCGGGGTTCACCCTGCACATCTTTCGCGGTAACTGCATCCAGACCCCTTGCTGCGAGCAGCCATGAAACCCATCCGCCTCATCTCCGGTATCCTCACTGTCGGATTCTGGACCCTCGCCAGCCGCGTGCTGGGCCTTGTCCGCGATATCCTGATCGCCACCGTCATCGGCCCCGGCCCGCTGATGGATGCCTTCGTCGCCGCATTCCGGCTGCCGAACCTGTTCCGCCGGTTCTTTGCCGAGGGCGCGTTCAACGCCGCCTTCGTGCCGATGTTCTCCAAGAAGTTCGAAGCCGGGGAGGACCCGCAGGGCTTTGCCCGCGACGCCTTTTCCGGGCTTGCCTTCGTGCTTCTGATCCTGACCGCGCTGGCGATGATCTTCATGCCGCTCCTGGTCTGGGCCACGGCGGGCGGATTTGCAGGCGACGAACGCTTCGACCTGACAACTGCCTTCGGGCGCATCACCTTCCCCTACATCCTGACGATCTCGCTGGCGGCGCTCCTGTCCGGCGCACTGAACGCCGTGGGCCGCTTTGCCGCCGCCGCCGCCGCGCCGGTCCTGCTGAACATCCTGATCGTGTCCGGCCTGACCTTCGGACAGGGCCTGTTCGGCGGTGCCCATATCGAGTGGCTGATCTGGACGATCCCGGTGGCGGGCCTGGCACAGCTGACACTCGTCTGGGTCGCGGCAGAGCGCGCCGGGCTGAAGATCCGCCCCGGCCGCCCGCGCCTGACCGACGACATGAAGCGCCTGACCCGCATCGCCATTCCCGCGGCCCTCGCCGGAGGCGTCATGCAGGTGAACCTGCTGGTCGGCCAGCAGGTGGCCTCGCACTTCGAAAAGGCGGTATCGTGGCTCTACAACGCCGACCGTCTCTACCAGCTTCCGCTGGGGGTCGTCGGCATCGCCATCGGCATCGTGCTCCTGCCCGACCTCTCGCGCCGCCTGAAGGCAGAGGATCACGTCGGTGGGCGCATGGCCTTCTCCCGCGCGGGCGAACTGTCGCTGGCCCTGACCGTGCCCTGCGCCGTGGCACTTGTGGTCATGCCGCTGCCGCTGGTCTCGGTGCTGTTCGAACACGGTCGCACCGGGCCGGAGGACAGCCGCGCCATGGCCATAGCCGTCGCGATCTACGGGGTGGGTCTGCCCGCCTTCGTCCTCCAGAAGGTGCTGCAACCCGTCTATTTCGCGCGCGAGGACACCCGGTCGCCCTTCCGCTTCGCGGTCTGGTCGATGGTCGTCAACGCCGTGGCCGCCATCGGGCTTGCGCCGCTGATCGGCTGGCTCGCGCCCGCCATCGCCACCTCGCTCGCCGGATGGACGATGGTCTGGCAACTGGCACGCGGAACCCGGGGCATGGGCGACGTGGCGCGCTTCGACACCCGCTTTTACAAGCGCGCGGGTCGCATCGTCGCCGCGTCGGCGATCATGGGCGCCGCGCTTTTCGGGGCCGAACTGCTGCTGGCCCCGTGGCTGGCGACCGCCGGTCTGCGCGTGCTGGCCCTGCTCCTGCTGATCGCCGTGGGCGTCGCGGTCTATGGCGTCTCGGGGCAGCTTCTGGGCGCCTTCCGGCTGTCGGAGTTCCGCTCCATCGTGCGCCGCCGCAAGCCCGCATGACCCGCCTCCTCCACACCCGGTCCGAAACCCTCGCCGCGCTGGAAACGCTCGCCGCCTCCGCGACAGAAGAGCTGATCCTCGCCGTGCGGACGCTGTCGCCAGGCACGCCCCTGCTGACCGAGGCACTGACCGAGCGTGGCCTGAACACCTGGAGCGACCTGATCGCCTGGGTCACGCGCCGCGGCGTCCGCCTGCTGATGGCGTTCGGGGACGACGATCCGCTGTTCGACGCGGACCGTCACCGGCGGGTGTGGCTGGCGGCCTCGGCCTTTGCCAACGTGCACCAGGGCAATGCGCAGATCTTTTGTGCCCCGCACGGGCAGACAATAGGCAGGCTATGGACGCTGCGCTTTCGCAGACCGATCCGCGCCGCGCTCCGGCAGCTTGCCACTGACGACGCCCGGCGGCTGACCCTGCCGCAGCGCGCGGCACTCGCCAAGGGGCCGACGCCAAGACCGCAGCGGATCGCGCAGTCCTTCGCAGTGGCGGACGGCGAACGGGCCCTGATCGGCGGCTACTCCATCGACATGCGGCACAAGGGCCAAGACTGGCACGACGTCGCCGCCCTGATCGAGGACGCGGATTTCGCCGGGGCCCTCCGGTCGCATTTCGCCGACTGCTGGAGTGCCGCGATCGCCACCGGCGCGCCCACCCTCGCGTCGGAGCCGCGCCCCTTCGCGACGGTCTCCCGCCGTCAGAGCCGGCCGGAACTGCGCCTGCTCCGCACGCTCTCTGACCCGTCTTCCGGCCCGCTCGCCTTCACCGGCACGACGAAGGCCCGCGATGCTGAGACGCATCTCCTCCGCACCTTCGGGGCGGCCCGGCAGCACGTCTTTATCGAGACGCCCGCCTTCCGTCATCCCGCGCTTGCAGACGCGCTGGCCAGCGCCGCACGCGCCACGCCGGAGCTGCAACTGACGGTCGTGCTGCATCCAGACGCGGACATCCTGCCCTTCGGCGGCGCCCTGCCCGACACGGTGGCGCGGGCAGAGGACGCACGCGACCACACGCTCGCCCTGCTCGCCCGGGCCTTCGGTCGGCAGGCCACCTTCCTGAAACACGCGCCGCAGGGCCGGGACACGGTGGCGCAGCGCGGACCGGACGGGACGGCCGGGCGGGTGATCGTCGTGGACGGCACCACCATCGTGCTCGGCTCGCACAGCCTGACGCTGCGCTCCATGCGGCTGGACACCGAAGCCTCCGTGCTGATCCGGGACACATGCCTTGCGCAGGACCTCGTGGCGCAGCGGGCGCGGAAATGGCTGGGACCGGAGGCAGACAACAAGGATCCGACCCGGGCCGAAACATGGGCAACGGCGCCCGCGCCACTGGAAACTTTCAAACCCCAGGCCCCGGCGCCACGCCGCACCCGGCCCATGCGCCTGCCGGACAAGGCGTTCTAGCCCCGGCCCCCGCGCACGCGGTGCAGGAAGCGGCGCCAGCCGCCCGGCACCATCACGACCGCCAGCAGGAACCCGGCGAAGAAACCGCCGAGGTCGGCGATCCATGTGTCGTCCGTCCCGAAGAGCAGGCCGAACACCAGCCGGATGCCCATGAGCATGCCGATCAGCCCGAAAGCCCGCATCTGCGGGCCCCCCTCCTGTCCCAGCCGCAGCCACAAGAGGTAGGTGAAACCTCCGATCAGGCCGAAGTCCGAAGGGTAGGCGCCCACCAGCCACGGATCGTTGCTGAACAGGCCGAAGCACAGCGCGCCCGCCACGGCGCTGACGAAGAAGATGGCGACAAAGGCCAGCGCCCCCATCGACTCCGTGACGATCTTGCCCATGGCCAGCAGAAAGACCATGCTGAACAGAGCCTCGTAGAAACTGCCGTGCAGGAACGGGTAGGACACGAACCGGATCAGGTGCTCGGGCGGGTAGCGCGCGTTGTCCAGCATCCAGTCGAAGACCTGCCCCGAGAATCCGAACCGCTCGATGTAGCCGAACCGCAGGCCCACGGCGTCGCGGCCGCCGATCATGCCCATGTCGGCCAGCGAAAAGAACGCCTCGATCCCCAGCAGGACAAGGAACATCGCGGCCACGACCGGGGGCAGCGGGTTCACCGGCGCTTCGTTGTGCGGATGGGTCATGCGGGGCCTTTCCTTGACGGGGTGTCCGGGCATGGGTAAGCCAGCCGCGCAGCAATTTCCAGACGGAGACACCGCCATGACCGAGGGGGTCCAAACCTCTCCCGCTTTCGCGCCCCGCGTCTTTTCCGGCATCCAGCCTTCCGGCGGCCTGACGCTCGGCAATTATCTTGGCGCGCTCAAGCGTTTCGCGCAGAGCCAGAACACCGGCGTGCAGTCGATCTACTGCATGGTGGACATGCACGCGATCACCGTCTGGCAAGACCCTGCCAGCCTGAAGCGCGCCACTCGCGAACTCTGCGCCGGCTTCATGGCGTCAGGTGTCGATCCGGAGAAGTCCGTGCTCTTCAACCAGAGCCAGGTCTCCGGCCATGCAGAGCTGGCGTGGATCTTCAACTGCGTCGCCCGCATGGGCTGGATGCAGCGGATGACCCAGTGGAAGGACAAGGCCGGCAAGAACCAGCAGAACGCCTCGCTGGGCCTGTTCGCCTATCCCGCGCTGATGGCCGCCGACATCCTCCTGTACCACGCGACGCACGTCCCGGTGGGCGAGGACCAGAAGCAGCACGTCGAGCTGACCCGCGACATCGCGATCAAGTTCAACCACGACTTCGGCGTCGACTTCTTCCCGATCCCCGAGCCGGTGATCGAGGGCGCGGCGACGCGTGTCATGTCCCTGCGCGACGGCACGAAAAAGATGTCGAAGTCCGATCCCTCGGACATGGCGCGCATCAACATGACCGACGACGCGGACGCCATCGCCTCGAAGATCCGCAAGGCGAAGACCGACCCGGAAGCCCTGCCCTCCGAGGCGGAGGGGCTCGAAGGCCGGGCCGAGGCGCGCAACCTCGTAAACATCTACGCCGCCCTGGCGGACATGACGGTGGACGAGGTGCTGCGCGATGTCGGCGGGCGTCAGTTCTCGGAGTTCAAGCCGATGCTCTCCGAGCTTGCCGTGGCGAAACTGTCGCCGATCTCCGGCGAGATGGCCCGCCTGATGGAGAACCCGTCGGAAATCGACGCCATCCTCGCCCGCGGGGCCGAGCGTGCGCGCGAGATCGCGACGCCGATCATCGACCGCACCTTCGAAATCGTCGGCATGGTACGATGACGTAACGATCTTGCCGGGGCGCATTGCCGCCCCGGTTGTCGGAGGGTATCCACAGCCCGTCTGTTTACGGCTCGTGCCGCCTGTCAGGACCGAATGTTTTTGGTGTCGAAAAGCAACGAATCGGCGCACACTGCGTGCGGCGTTTACCGCGTTAGGACATTATTAACATAGATCAGTTTTCTGGAAGCGCGCGGGCCGGGTCTTTCAACGCCAGGCCGATGCGGTTTCACGGTGTTAAGGATCCAGACAGGAGGTCGTGGCGTGGACGGCCCGGCGACTACCAAAGTAGGGCAGGCCACTGTACGGTCACCCAGGCGGGCCCGTTACAGGTTTGACCGATGGAAAGATGGCAAGTTGAGCGACCTCTGGGAAAGTAACGCAGTTGAATCCGGTGCCGCCTTTCAAGAGGAAGTCAGGCGCATCGTCGAAGGTGCAGAGACTCTGATCCGTGATTCGCTCGGGGCGGCGGAGGTCGTGCTGATCCCGCGCGCGAGCTCCAAGCACGGCGATGTCCACGTGCTGCGCCAGGTGCAGTCGTCCCAACTGGAAGAGGCCGCGACCCGCTTTCTCGATGACTACCTGATCCAGCGCGCCACCGGCACCAGCATCCCGACAGTCAGGACGATGCCGTATCCCGTGGACGGGCGGCACGGGTCGGACCAGATCATCTGCCGGATCCTCCTGGACGGGGACTACAGCGTCTGCGGCTGCCTCGCGGTGCGCATGCAGGAAGCGGACGCTGCAACGGCCCCGCACAAGGCACGGCTCGACGCTATCTCTGTCATGGTGTCGACGATGCTGAAGGCGGTGACCACCAGCTTCGAGCTGGAGATCGAGCTGATTGCCGCGCAACGCCGCTCTGCCCGGCTAGAGCTTCAGACCCGCACCGACCCGCTGACCGGAGCGCAGACCCTCGGCGCCTTCGAACGCGAGGTCCGAAAACGGTTGCAGGACAGCGCGGATGCCTGCGCGCTGATCCTGTTCGAGGTGGAGAACCTCAAGAACGTCAACGATCTCTTCGGCTACCAGTTCGGCAACAGCTACCTCGGACTGGTGGCGGGTGCACTTTCGGCGGCCCTGCCCGATACCGCCATCGTCGGGCGCCTTGCCGGCGACCAGTTCGGGGCGCTGGTCGAACTGCCTGAACGCTACAACAGCTACCTCGGCGACGTGCTGTCCCGCTGCCGCGACAGCATCCTGCGCAGCACCGCCACGCTGGGGCGTCCGAACCTCGGGCGGACCAGTGCAGGCGCCGCGACCTATCCCAACGACGCCGTGGACTACGACACCCTGTTCGAACTGGCCGAAGGCGCGCTCCACGTCTCCAAGAGCGGCGGCCGCGGCCTGTCCACCGTCTTTGCCCCCGGCATGGACCGGCGCCCGAACCCGCGCGAGATCACGCGCCGCTTCAATGCCGCGCTGTCCGCCAACCAGATCCGCCCGTATTTCCAGCCGGTCCACAACCTCGTCACCGGCGACTGCACGGGCTTCGAGGTGCTGGCCCGCTGGGAAGACCCGGACCGCGGCGTCCTGATGCCCGACGATTTCATCCCGATTCTGAACGATCCGGAAAACGCGGAGCGGCTGACCCAGAAGCTGACCGGTTCCGCGCTGAAGGCGCTGGCCGATCTCGGCCCCAGCCGGGCCCGGGACCTGACGCTTGCCATCAACGTCACCAGCTTCGACCTGATGAACCGGGAATTCGCCTTCGAACTGCAATCCCACCTGTCCGAGATCCACGGGCTGTCGTGGTCGCAGATCATCATCGAGGTGACCGAGAAGATCATGCTCGGCGCCGCCGAGGGGCAGGTCTTTCGCACGCTGGAGGAACTGCGCCGCCGCGGCGCGCGCGTGGCGCTGGACGACTTCGGCACCGGGTACGGCGGGCTGCGCCATCTCAGCGGCTGGCCGGTGGACATCCTCAAGATCGACCGCCACTTCATCGGGCGGATGCTGGACAGCGAAATCGACCGCGCAATTGTCGAGTCGATCCTCCACCTGTCCGAAAGCTCGGACCTGACGGTCATCGCCGAGGGGATCGAGACGCCGGAACAACTTCGGGCGCTGCAAAGCATGAACTGCGCCAAGGGTCAGGGCCACCTCTTCGCGGCGGCGCTGCCCGCTTCCGGCCTGGCCGACAGCCTCAGGACCATCGACTTCGACATGCTCAACAGCCGGGACGACTGGTAGGCCCTACCCGGCCAAGTGCCAGCGCAGCCGTCCGCTTCAGCAGCATGATCGACACCGGCTTGCGTAGCCCGAGGCCGGGAACATGGCGCAGCGCGGGGTCGACCATCTCGGCATAGCCCGAGCAGTAGATCACCCTGAGGTCCGGATTGCGCCCGCGGGCCAGCTTGGCAAGGTCGTCGCCGCTGCTGCCGTCGTCCAGTTGCACGTCCGTGATGAGCAGATCGATCCGGGCGTCGCCCTTCAGGCTGTCGCGCGCCGCGGCGGCGGTCGCGGCGGTCATGACATCGGCCCCCATGGCCGCCAGCGCCTCTGCCGACAGGGCCCTCGTGTCGACACGCTTGTCCATCAGCAGCACGCGCACGCCGGACAGGACGGGTTGCTCGACGGGCGTCTGTCCGGCGGCGGCGGGCTCCGGCTCCAGCACCATCCGCACCGAGAGGCCCGCACCGGGCACGTTCGACAGCTCCAGCCGTCCGCCCGTCCGGTCGGCAAAAGCGCGGACGGCGAACAGTCCGATCGGCGTGTCGCCCACCCCGGGGCGCTTCACGGCCTGCCGTTCACTGAACCGCGCCAGCAACTCCGCCGACATGCCGGGCCCGGTGTCGCGCACCTCCAGCACGACGGGGTCGCCCTCTGCCCCCCCGGTCAGCCGCACCGTGATCCGCCCGCCGGGACCAGAGGCGATGCAGGCGTCGCGGGCGTTCAGGATCAGGTGGACCAGCGCCGTCTCGTAGTCCGCAGGCCCACCGGGCACCGACACCGGCCCCTCTGGCAGGTCCGCCTCCAGGATCATGTCCGTCGGCAGGGAGGGCCGGACGACCGAGACCGTCTCCTCGATCAGGCGGACGAGTTCCGTCCGGAGGTCCGGGCGCGAATCCCGCGTCAGCGCCATGAGCTGGTCGATCAGCAAGACCCCGCGCGAGACGACCTTCTGCAGCGTGCCGATCACCCCGTCCATCGACGGATCGGTCTTGCGCAGCGACCACGTGTCGGTGGACAGCCGGATGACCCCGAAGATGTTGGCGACCTCGTGCACCACGCCCGAGGCAAGCTGGCTCATCGCCTCGAAGCGTTCGGTGCGCGCCATGTTGGTGCGCACGACCCAGCTTTCGGTCTCGTTCCAGACGGTCAGCACGTGACGCCCGGCAGTGCCCGGAACCGGCTCCAGCGGGGTCAGGACGAACTGCAAGGCCTGTTCGCTGCCGTCGGGGCCGAGATGCCCGACAAAGACCGACCGGACGGCCTCTTCGCCCGTCAGGCGTGCAAAGGGATGCTCTTCCCCCACAAGCCGCCGACGGGTTTCCAGTTCGTGAAACTCCGCCTCGCGCAGCCAGCGGTCCGCCGTTTCGCCATCGCCGATCATCGCCCGTGCACTGTGGTTGGTCAGGATCACCTTCATGTCCGCGTCCAGCAGGAAGACGCCAAGCGGCACCGCCCCAAGGATCGTCCCCAGTTCCTCCAGCCGCTGCCGCGCGGCCTGCGCCCGCTCGTTCTGGAACGCCGCCACCCGCAGGATCACGTAGCCCCCGAGCGCGCCCAGCAACATGCCAAGCGCGCTCAGCCGGACGCTGGGTGTGATGAACCCGAGCTCGGTGGCCTTCAGCGCCAGCCACGCCAGCACAACCGGCCCGATGACGACCGGAAGAAGGAACCGCCGGGCGATGTGGCTGCCCGATCCCTCGCCGGTCAGCACCGCCATCCAGCCGCGCGACGGGCGCGAAAGGATCTGGGCAAGGAAGATCAGTGTCAGGCTGAACGCGGTCGGCAGTGACAGTCCTGTCAGGACTGGGGTGCCCTGCATGCCGCCAAGGTCGAAGGCGAAACTGACAAGCGAGACAAGCGCCAGCAGAAGCCCGGCGCTTGCCACGTAGCCCTTGGCGTCGTGCCGCTCCGGCATCGCGGCGACCAGCGCGGCAAGGACGACGCCCAAGCCGGTGGCGGTCGACATCCATGCCGTGGGCTCTGCCCCGACCCGGCCCAGCGTCAGCCCCCAGAAGGCGATCAGGACCGAGAGACCCTTCAGCCCAAGTGCCAGCGGCGCCAGGCGCGGCGCAACGTGCCGAAGCGCAAAGCCCGCCGACAGCAGCATCACGCAGACCGAGGTGGCGGGCACCATCGCCGGGCCCAGATCGAAGGCAAGCCCGCCGCCCGTCAGCCGCGTCACGAGGTTGAGAAACCCGACCGCGAAGGCGGCGGCGTTCAGCACATGCGCGGCGCGGCGCACCCGGGCACGCCGCCGTTCGCCGTTCTGGTCCATGTGGGCTGCCGCTGCGCGCATTCCTGTCCTCCGGCCGTGTTCCGGCCAAGCTTGGCGTTCCGCAAGACGGCGAGACGCAGGCCCGAAGCCCGCCTCAGCCTTTGGTCAGGACCCGGACAACCTCGGCCAGCTCCGACAGCGTGGACGTTTTCCTGATCTTCGCATCGGCAGACCGCAGCCCCTGCGTGAACAGCGGAGAGTCGATCAGTTCGGGCCGCCCGGTGATAACCACCACCGGAATGTCCGGCTTGAGTGCGCGGACGCTGTGGACCGCGGTGATCGCTCCGCCCCCGTCCATGATGACATCGAGGAACACGATGTCGAAGGGATCTGCCTGCAACGCCTCCAGCGTCTCGGCCACGGTTTCGAAGGCCGCCACTGAGTGTCCGACCGCCTCCATCGCCTCTGCAAAGGCGATGCGGTACTCCGGATCGTCGTCGGCAAGCAGAATACGGACCAAGCTCGGCTCCACGTTCGATTGAAAACGCCTTCTTCTGTGTTACCAAGAGTTCAGGCACATTTAAACCGGGAAGGATCTGGTATGGCCGACGCGAAAGGCAGCTCTGAGAGTGTCCCTCTCGTCGTTGTGGGCGCATCTGCCGGCGGGCTCGAACCGCTCGAAGACTTCTTCGAAGCCGCTTCGGATCTTTCCGGCTGGGCCTTCGTGGTGATCCAGCACCTCTCGCCGGACTACAAGTCGATGATGCACGAACTTCTGTCGCGGAAGTCGCGCATGAAGATCGAACACATCGAAGACGGCATGAGGCTGCGGCCCGACACGATCTACCTGAACCGTCCCGGTATCAGCGTCGAACTGGAGGACGACATCTTCCGGGTCCAATCGTTTTCAAGCCAGGACAAGCTGCCCCGCCTGCCGATCGACACTTTGCTCAGGTCAGTCGCCAAGCGCAAGAAACAGCCCGTGGTCGGGGTGATCCTTTCCGGATCGGGCAGCGACGGCTCGCGCGGGGCGAAAGTTCTGCACGAGGCCGGAGGCGCCATAATCGCCCAGTCTCCGAACGAGGCCGGCTTCAACTCGATGCCGATGGGCGTGATCGCCGCAGGCGCCGTCGACCGCGTGCTGCGCGCCGCCGACATGCCCGATGCGATCCGCGATATCTTTGCCGGACGGGCACCCGATAGCGGCGAAGACAAGGATTTTTCCGGCACGATGAACGGCATCCTGCAATTGCTCGAAGACGGGTTCCGCGTCGACTTTTCCTCCTACAAGTCGGCCAACGTCCGGCGGCGGGTGGAACGGCGGCAACACCTGCGCGGCATCGAGGATCCGGCCGACTATTTCAAGCTGCTGGCCGACGACCGGTCGGCCCTGGACGAGCTCTACCGCGACCTGCTGATCGGCGTGACGGAGTTCTACCGCGACCCGGAGGCCTTCACCGTCCTGCGCAAGCAGGTGCTGAACAAGCTCGCCCGCAACGACGACGAAACCTCGCCCCTGCGTATCTGGGTGCCGGGCTGCGCCTCCGGCGAAGAGGCCTATACGCTCGCCATCGAGATGTCCGAGGCGCTGGCCGAGGCAGGGGCCGCCCGCAAGTTCCGCATCATCGCGACCGACATGCACCGCGGCTCGCTCGAACGGGCCTCTGCCGGGGCTTATGACGCGCAGGCCGTCGCGAACCTGCCGCCCGAGATCGTCGGCCGCTACTTCGAAAAGCGCAACAACAAGTATGTGGTCGATCCGATCCTGCGCCAGAAGATCATCTTCTCCGCCCATGACGTGCTGAGCGATCCGCCGTTCATGAACCTGAACCTGATCTCCTGCCGCAACCTGTTCATCTACCTTCAGGACCGCCCGCAGGCGCGTGTCCTGTCGATGTTCCTCTTCGGGCTGCGGCGGAACGGTTACATGTTCCTCGGCCCCTCCGAAAGCCTTGGCCGGTTCAGCCAGGAATTCGACACCATCGACTCGCGCTGGCGCATCTTCCAGAAGGCCTCCGAAGGCCGTGTGCTCGACCACAGCGTGATGACCGGCAAGTTCCGCGCCCGCCCGCTGCACGAAACCGCCGTCGCCGCGCCAAAGCGTCCGCGTGACCGTTCCGTCGCCTCGGACATTGCCGACATCCGCAGCCGCGAGACGCTGATCAAGGGGTACGACGCCCTGCTCAAGCGCTATGCGCCGCCGTCGATCCTCGTGACCGGGGACGGGTCGGTGCTGGGCTGGTTCGGCATGGCGCGGCTGTTCATCGACACGATGAACAACCTCACCGACTGGACGGTCGAGAACATCGTGCACCACGACCTGCACTTCACCATCAACGTCGCCCTCGAGAAACTGCGCCAGGGCCAGCTCGAGTCCTACAGCCGCAAGACCAAGGTCACGCTGACCGATGGCGAGGTCCAGACCTGCAACGTCCGCATCGAGGCGCTGGACCAGGTGTCGCGCGTCAAGGTCATGCTGGTCGGGCTGGAACTCGCCAAGGAAGAGGCTCCGCAGGACTCCGCTGCCGCGATCCAGCCGATCAGCGACGAGGACGTAAGCGTCGTCACCACCCGCATCCACGAACTCGAACGCGACCTCCGCCTGACCGAACAGACCCTCCAGCACGTGACCGAACGGCTCGAGGCCAGCGGCGAGGAACTTCAGGCCTCCAACGAGGAGCTGCAGGCCTCCAACGAAGAGCTTCAGGCCGCGAACGAGGAACTCCAGTCCTCCAACGAGGAACTGCACGCGGTGAACGAGGAACTCGTCTCCGTCAGCGCCGAGCACGAGCGCAAGATCGAACTCCTGTCGCAGCTCAACGCCAACACCGAACAGGTGCTCGAACTGCTGGGCACCGGGGTCATCTTCCTCGACAAGCAGGGGCGCATCCAGCGGTTCAGCGAACTGGTCTCCGAACGGTTCAAGCTGGAAACCCACGACATCGGCCGCACCTTCCACGTGGTCGGTCCGCGGCTGGAATTCACCGCCCTCGAAACGGTGATCGACGAGGTGCTGGAATCCGGCACGTCCCAGACGGTCAGCGGCGAGCATCGCGGCCAAGCGATCACGGTCGAGGTGCACCCCACGAAGGAGAACCCCGACTCGGACACCGGCGCCGTGGTGCTGGTCCGCTAGCGGCGGCACACGCCGCGTGGTGTGCGGGCCCCGGCGGCGCGCCTCAGGCGTCCGGCAACTGCGCGGCCATGCGTGCGAACAGCCGCAGCGCGTGGCTCGGATCCTGCGACACGGCGGGCAGCACGGGATCGTAGGCGGCGCGGATCACACCGGCAATGTCGGGCCGGAGTACCGTGGTCGCCCCCGCCCACGCCAGCGGCGAGCGTTCCGAAAAGGCCGTGTCGGACCAGCACAGGATGCTCTGCGCCACCTGTCCCAGGGCCAGTTCCTCTGCCGGGACTTTCGAGAGCGCATCGTCCATCCGCAGGAACACGAAACAGGCCCGGATCGCGCCGCTTTCGTCAAAGCGGAAGACCCGGTACTGGTTGGCCTCCGCCGCGTCCAGCCGCGCGACCAGTGCGCCCAGCCCGTCGATCAGCCGGTCGAGGTTGGGCACGTCCAGCAGCTCCGGCCAGTCGCGGAAGAAGAACACCATGAAGTTGCTGCCCAGTTCCGTGTCCGTTTCGGCCATGCCGTGACCGGCCAGCGCACAGACCGCCTCGAACGCCCCCTTCACCACGCTTAGTGTCGCGTCCTCCACGCCAAAGACGATGGGCGCGATGGGCCGCCCCCAGCGGGCGCAAAAGAAGCTGCCGTCCGACCGGGTGAACAGGGCCGCGATGTCCTCGGGGGTGATGGTGTCGGTCTGGGTCATGGGCCCTCCGCCATGTCTCGGGGCGCGCGTGCGGCCACCGGGGCCGGCGCAACAGGATGTGGGGCGGGGTTACACGCCACTCCCCCTGCGGGCAATCCCGGCGTTTTGTCTCACTTCCCGAACAGGTCGGGGGGTGTGTCCGGGCGCGGCGGGGCCATGCCGATGTGCTTCCACGCCGACTGCGTCAGCATCCGCCCGCGTGGCGTCCGCTGGATCAGGCCCTGTTGCAGCAGGTAGGGCTCCACCACCTCCTCCAGCGCGTCGCGGCTCTCCGACAGCGCGGCCGAGAGCGTCTCGATCCCCACCGGACCGCCGCCATAGCTCTGCGCGATCAGCTGAAGGTAGCGCCGGTCCGCACCGTCCAGACCCAGCGCATCCACGCCCAGCCGAGTGAGCGAGGAATCCGCCAGCGCCTGCGTGACCACCCCGCCGCCTTCGACCACGGCAAAGTCCACGACCCGGCGCAGCAGCCGCCCGGCGATCCGGGGCGTGCCCCTTGCGCGCCGCGCGATCTCCCGCGCGCCGGAGCCTTCGACCCGCACGCCCAGCTTGCGCGCGTTGCCAGCGACGATCGTCTCCAGCTCGTCGACCGTGTAGAAGTTCAGCCGCGTCGGGATGCCGAAGCGGTCGCGCAGCGGCGTCGTCAGAAGCCCCAGCCGCGTCGTGGCCCCCACCAGCGTGAAGGGCTGCAACTCGATCCGCACGGTGCGCGCCGCCGGCCCCTCGCCGATCACGAGGTCCAGCTCGTAGTCCTCCATCGCCGGGTAGAGGACCTCCTCCACCGCCGCGCTCATGCGGTGGATCTCGTCGATGAACAGCACGTCCCGCGCTTCGAGGTTGGTCAGGATCGCCGCCAGATCGCCCGCCTTGGCCAGCACCGGGCCAGAGGTCATGCGGAACCCCACCCCCAGTTCGCGCGCCATGATCTGCGCCAGCGTCGTCTTGCCCAGCCCCGGCGGGCCGTGGAACAGCGTGTGATCCATCGCCTCGCCGCGCGACCGGGCGCTTTCGATGAACACCCGCAGGTTCGCCCGCGCCTCCGCCTGGCCGACGAAATCCACCAGCATCTGCGGCCGGAGCGCGCGGTCGCGGTCCTCGGGCAGGGGCTCGGGCCGCATCGTCGGATCAGGTTCCATGCCTCTTCCTTACCGGTCGGTCGGGTGCGCGACCCGCCTCACCCCTTTGGCGCCAACAGCTTCAGCGCCGCGCGGATCAGGCCCGCCGTGTCCAGCGATCCGTCCTCACCCGCGGCCTGCGCCACGGCGCCTGCCGCCTCGCCCGGTCCATACCCGAGGTTGCCGAGCGCGGAAAGCGCCTCCGCCTGGGCCGAGGCCACGGGTGCCGGGGCCGCTGCAGGGGCGCGCGGGACGGTCTCGATCACGTCGTCGGGCGTATCCGACAGCGGCACCGAGGTCGCGCTCACGCCCATGGCCATGACCATCGGCGCCTTGTCCTTCAGCTCGTTCACCACGCGCTGCGCGGTCTTGGGACCGATGCCCTTCGCCGCCTTGATCGCGTTCCAGTCGCCAAGCGCCAGCGCCCGCGACACGCCATCCGCGCCAAGCGCGCCGAGGATCGCAAGCGACGCCTTGGCCCCCACGCCCTGCACCGACATCAGCAGGCGGAACCACTCCTTCTCCACCAGCGTCGGAAAGCCGAACAGCTGCAGCAGGTCCTCGCGCACCAGCAGGTCAGTATAAAGCGCTGCGAACTCCCCGGCACGGCCAAGCGACGCCAGCACCCGGTCGGTGCAATAGACGACATAGCCCACGCCGCGCACGTCGATCAGCACGTGGTCGTCGCCGCGATAGACGATCTGTCCGGCAATCCGCCCGATCATGCCCGCACCTTCATCCGCTGCACGCCGGAGTGATGCGCATGGCAGATCGCGATGGCCAGCGCGTCCGCCGCGTCCGGGCCGACCGGCTGACAGCCGGGCAACTGCATCTTTACCATGTGCAGGATCTGGTTCTTGTCCGCATGGCCCACGCCGACCACGGTCTTCTTGACCTGGTTCGGCGCGTACTCCCCGATGCTCAGCCCGAACTGCGCCGGCACCAGCAGCGCGACACCCCGCGCCTGGCCCAGCTTCAGCGTGCCCACCGCGTCCTTGTTGACGAATGTCTTCTCGATGGCGGCCTCGTCCGGCGCATGCGTATCGAAGACCCGCGTCAGCTGGCCGTGCAGCGACAACAGCCGCAGCGCCAGATCGGTGCCTTCCGAATCGCAAATGCCGTTGGCCACGTGCCGCAAGCGGCTGCCGTCGACCTCGATGACCCCCCATCCGAGGTGTCGCAACCCCGGATCAATGCCCAATACCCGCATCCTCGCCCACTTTTCTTGTTATGCGGCCACAGTTAGCACGAAACGCGAACAAACGCCAAGGTTAAAGCGGCGGAGCCCAAAAGCGACACCCCTTTATCCACAGGCGACATCGCGCGGCAGGCGGTGTCGGTTTGCGCCGGTTGCGGAGTGGAAAGCGACACGATTTCAGGCGGAATTTTGCCAGTTTTTATAGGCAGTTAACCGCGAATGCTGCCATGCAGAAAATGCAGATGTCCCATGCAATTTCCGCCCCTTGCTTGTGCGCTTCGCACATTTTACGTGCGCTTTGTAAACATGCACCCCCCCCATCATCCAGGAGATCGAGATGGCCGCATACGACACCACCCGCCACCACGCCGCCACGGGCTCCGCTGCCCGCATTGGCACCATGTTCACCACTGCCGTCGGCGCGTTCGCCGCATGGAATGACACCCGTCAGACCCGCAAGGCACTTGCATCGCTGACCGACCGCGAACTCGACGACATCGGCCTGCACCGCGGCGACATCGACGCCGTAGCCCGTCGCTACTAAGCGCATGGGGCGCTACAGAAAAAGGGCCGCGTCTGGCAAAGACGCGGCCCTTTTTACGTGAGCGCAACGAGAGATAGTCAGTCTTTACGAAACAAGCAGTGATCCGAGCTCGGCCAGTTTCGCGGTCAGCGGGTCGATCTGCATGAGCCACGCGCCGACCCGTTCAAAGATGGAGCCGCTGGCCAGGGTATCGACGTGGACCTGGTAATCCCCGCTGCCGAGGTACGTCAGGACCAGCGTCTTGAAGGCGATGAAGCCTGCCACCGCCGCCAGAATGACACGCAGTCCCACTCCGCCGGTCTTGCCGGCGGGCACCTGCACGTAATTCCCTGTCTTCTTGTCGAGCTTCGTCACATAGCCCCGCGCCAGGCGCTCGTGCTTGCGACGAAGGGCCTGTTCGCGACGTTTATAGCTGGAGAGCGCTTCTTCCATGGCAGCCTCTGAAATACCGGCCCCCACCGATTGGACACATTTTTAGCCAAGGAATGTGGCGAGAATTGGGCACTTGCCGCAGGTTTTACCCAAAAACGGCATGAACCCTCCTCATTTTTGCAGGAGCAGCGTGACCCAGTCTCCGATCGTGGTGCGGTTCACCTCGGCGATTCCCTCTGCCGCGTAGGCTTCTGCGACCTCGTCGGCCTGACGCGTCAGGATGCCCGACAGGATCGCATAGCCGCCGTCGGCCAGATGCGCCTTCATCGACGGGGCAAGGTCGATCAGCGGCTGCTTGAGGATGTTCGCGAACACGAGGTCATAGGGCGCGCGTTCGTGCAGGACGTCGTTCTCGAAGCCCGCCGCCTCCACGCAGATGACCTTGCCCTCAAGCGCGTTGGCGCGCACGTTGGCCTCGGCCACCTCGACCGCAACCTCGTCGATGTCGGAGGCCACCACGGTCTCCGGCCAGATGCGCGCGGCCCCCATCGCCAGAACCGCCGTGCCGCAACCGATGTCCGCGACGCTGCGGCCGACAAAGCCCTCGCCCGCCAGCCGGTCCAGCGCCTCAAGGCAGCCCTGCGTGGTGCCGTGGTGCCCGGTGCCGAAGGCCATCGCCGCCTCGATCAGCAGCGGCTCCGACCCTTCCGGGATCTTGTCCGCATCGTGGCTGCCGTAGACGAAGAACCGCCCCGCAACCACCGGCGTCAATTCGCGGCGCACCTTGTCGACCCAGTCGGTGTCCGGCACTTCAGACACGACAAAGCCCTGCGCGTGGTAGGCCGCGGACAGAAGCGCAAGCTCCACTTCGTTCGGCGCTTCGATGAAGTAGCCGCCGATTTCCCACAGGCCCGATCCGTCCTCGATCTCGAAAACGCCGACGCCTGTCGGTTCCGGTTCGAGCTCTTCCATCGCCTCGCCCAACGCCTCGGCGCGGGTCTTGTCGTCGATCTTGGTGAAGGCGGTCCAGGTCGGCATCATCGGGTCTCCATCGGGTGCTTCCGCGCCTTACACCAGCCGGAGGGCACACGCCAGCATTGCCAGACTCGCGAAACTGCGCCACGCTCACGGCGTATTCTTTCGGAGTCCATTCTTATGAAAACCGTTCTCAAGGTCCTTGGCGGCCTCGTTCTTGTTGTCGCGCTGTTCGCCGGTGCCATGTTCTTCTTCACCTCCGGGTCGCGCGACATCGCCCGGCAGTTCGTCACGCTCAGCACCACCGGCGGTCACGCCGAGGCGCGCGCCCTCCTCCATCCCGGCCTTCAGGATCAGCTCAGCACCGACAAGATGGCCGAGATGTTCGCGGGCGCGAAAGCCTACGAGAAGGTCTCGTTCTCCAGCGTCTCGACCGGCACCGGCAAGCCGACCGTCCTCGAAGGCACGGCCACGACCGCCGACGGCTGCATGTCGGTCCTGAAGTTCGAGCTGCTGAACGAACAGATCGTCGGTTTCGACGTCTCGCCGCTCTGCCGCTGACGGATCACTCCGCCGGGGCGGGGGCCAATGCGCTGAACCGGGTCTCGTTCCCCGGCGCGGGGTGGCGCGGGATAAGCAGCGCCAGCCCCAGCGAGGTCATCGCCATGCAGGACGCCAGCCCGAAGACCGCCCCCGGCGAGGTCAGCCAGAGGTAGCCCAGCAGCGCCGGCAGGAAGACCGCCGCGATGTGGTTGATGGTGAAGGCCACCGCCGCCGTGGGCGCGATGTCACCCGGGTCGGCGATCTTCTGGAAGTAGGTCTTCAGCGCCAGCGCCATTGCAAAGAACAGGTGGTCGACCACATACAGCACCGCCGCCAGCACCACGCCCCAGCCGAACCAGTAGATCCCGCCATACAGCGTGAACACCAGCGTCAGGCCGATGTACTCGAAGACCAGCGTGTTGCGTTCGCCGAACCTGAAGACGGCGCGCCCGAAGACCGGCCCGATCACCATGTTGGCGACGAGGTTGATGAGGTACAGCGCCGTCACCTCGTGCACGTCAAAGCCGAAACGCTCGACCATCATGAAGCCCGCGAAGACCACGAAGATCTGCCGCCGCGCGCCCGACATGAACTGCAGCGCGTAGTACAGCCAGTACCGCTTGCGCAGGATGAACTTCTTCACCTGCGGGTTCGGGCTCTCGAACTGCGGGAAGGCGATGGCGCAATAGATCACGATCACCAACGTCAGGCCGCCCGAGGCCATGAACACCGTGTCATAGCTGAGGCCAAGCCGGTCCCAGGTCAGCACGATCAGCCCGTAGGCCACCAGCGTCGCGCCCGATCCGGCAGCGATCAGCCAGCCCAGGATCTGCGGCGCGCGGTCTTTCCTCAGCCATTGAAGCTGCAGCGACTGGTTCACCGTCTCGTAGTAGTGGAAGCCGATGGACGACATCAGCGTGATGAACAGCAGCCCGCCCATCGTCGGGAACCACGCCGTGACCGCCGTGGCCACCGCCAGCAGCGCCAGCGACACCAGCGCCAGCACCTGTTCGCGCATCACGATGATCACGAGGATCACCCCGATGGCAAGGAAGCCGGGGATCTCGCGCACGGTGTGCAGCCAGCCGATGTCCGCCCCGTCGAACTGCGCCACCTCGATGACGAAGTTGTTGAGCAGCGCCGACCACGTCGCGAACGACAGCGGCATGGCAATCGACATCAGGAACAGCAGCGTGATGGGCCGGCGCCAGATCGGCAGCGAACGTGCCTCGGAGAGCGGAATAGGTGTCATGAGCATGCTTTACGCCCGGGCAAACACTTTGGCGAGTCCGCTTTTCGTGCGAAAACGCACAGCCCCGCGAAAAGATCACGCCACGGAGAAGCGGTACTCCACCTCGGCAAAGCGGTCGCGCGGGAAGACGTAGAGGAAGCGCAGCCCCTCAGACCCGGCCACCGTGCCATGCTCCACGTCCGACGGGATGTAGAGCGCAACGCCCGGCGCGATCTCATGTGCTACGCCATCGATGGTGACGATGCCGGTGCCCGACAGGCCGAAGTAGATTTCGGCCGGGGCATGGCGGTGCGGCAACAGCGTGCCTTGCGGGCCGAACTCCGCCACGCCCAGCACCATGGAGGAGGTCGCGGTCTTGTCGCCGTCGAACAGGGTCTTCCAGCGCACCGTGCCAAACGCCGGGTCCTCGCCGCCTTCCAGCGGCGCGTGGTCGGCATTGGCCACCACCGGAAGCGCGGACATGGCCACGGCCGCCATCGTCGCGGCGGTCAGGTCGAACTGGACGGTCTCGTTCATCGCGGGCGCCTCCCGGCAAAGCGTGTCTCTGGATCCGCCCATTGCATTTCAGACACCTCCACCGCTGCCCGGAAAACGACGCGCATGTCGCGCATGACACTGTGACGGGCAAAAAACCGCGCCGCGACCGGCCATTCATGCGGAAAATTGAATTTAATGATCTGCATCAAGTCACCTTTTCCGATTCTCCGGCAGAACCCCGGCCAGCGTCACACTGCAGGAGGGAAGGCCATGGACATCGTTCCGCTGATCGACCGGATCGGAGAATCCCCGACCGCCGCGCTCTTCGGGCTGGTGACCGGCGTGATCTTCGGCATCGCGGCGCAACGCTCCCGCTTCTGCCTGCGCGCCGCAACGGTCGAATTCGCCCGCGGCATGATGCAGGACAAGGTCGCGGTCTGGCTGCTGACCTTCTCCACGGCGCTTGTCTGGGTGCAGGGCGCGCAGCTACTGGGCCTGCTCGACACGACCGAGGCCCGCATGATGGCCGTCCCGGGAAGCTGGTCGGGCGCCATCGTCGGCGGGCTGATCTTCGGCGCAGGCATGGTGCTGGCGCGCGGCTGCTCGGGCCGCCTTCTGGTGCTGGCGGCGACCGGCAACCTGCGCTCCGTCGTGTCGGGGCTGATCTTCGCCGTCACCGCACAGATGAGCCTGACCGGCTGGCTCGCCCCGATCCGCGACCGCATCGCCGCGCTCTGGATCACCTCCGGCGGGCGCAACATGGACCTGCTGACGGCCCTGCACCTGCCGCGTGAGGCCGGGCTTGTGATCGGCCTCGCCATCGCGCTCGTCGCGCTGGAACTGAGCCGCCGCAACCGCATCGGGTTTTCACGGCTGGTCTTCGCCTCGGGCGTGGGCTTTGCCGCGGCGGTGGGCTACGGGCTGACCTACATGCTGTCGCAATCCGCTTTCGAGCCGGTCCAGATCGAAAGCCTGACCTTCACCGGCCCCTCGGCCAACACGCTGATGTTCTTCCTCGACCGTACCTCTGTGCTCGAATTCGACGTGGGTCTGGTGCCGGGCGTCGTGCTGGGGTCGTTCCTGTCGGCCCTTCTGGCGAAGGAGCTGAAGTTTCAGGGGTTCGAAGGCTCGACCCCGATGCGCAACGCCATGATCGGCGCGGTGATGATGGGCTTCGGCGGGATGCTGGCCGGCGGCTGCGCCATCGGCGCGGGCGTCTCCGGCGGCTCGATCTTTGCCGGAACCGCGTGGCTGGCACTGTTCTGCATGTGGATCGGCGGGATGAGCATGGACGTCATCCTCGGCGGCCGCGGCCAGCCCGCGCACGTCTGACCCGCCGCAAGAAGCTGCGGGCGACCCGAAGGCCGCCCGCGCAGTCTCAGTTCCGGATCCGCCAGCCGGTCCGGAAGATCAGCCAGATCACCGCCAGACACAGGAACAGGAACCCGCCGATCGCCAGCAGCGACAGGCCGATGGGCACATCCGCCGTGCCGAAGAACGACCACCGGAAGCCCGAGATCAGGTAGACCACCGGGTTGAACAGCGTGATCTTCTGCCAGATCGGCGGCAGCATGGAGATCGAGTAGAAAGACCCGCCAAGGAACACCAACGGCGTCACGACCAGCAGCGGTACAAGCTGAAGCTGTTCGAAGTTCTTCGCCCAGATGCCGATGATGAAGCCAAACAGCGCGAAGCTCACGCAGGTCAGGATCATGAACATCAGCATCGCGAAGGGGTGCAGGATCGTCAGGTCCACGAACAGCGCCGAGGTGGCAAGGATCACCACGCCGATGAACAGCGCCTTGGTGGCCGCCGCCCCGACATAGCCCGCCACCACCTCGAGGAAGTTCACCGGGGCAGACAGCAGTTCGTAGATCGTGCCGATGAACTTCGGGAAGTAGATCCCGAAGGACGCGTTCGACAGCGCCTGCGTCATCACCGACAGCATGATGAGACCCGGCACGATGAAGGCGCCATAGGACACACCCTCCACCTCGTCGATGCGCGACCCGATGGCCGCGCCGAACACCACGAAGTAGAGCGACGTGGAAATGACCGGAGAGATGAAGCTCTGGAACAGCGTGCGGAAGAACCGCGCCATCTCGAACCGGTAGATGGATGCGACTGCGCGGAAGTTCATGCCGCGTCCTCCTGCTCGTCTTGCACGAGGCCGACGAAGATGTCTTCGAGCGAGTTCTGCGCGGTCGCCACGTCGCGCACCACCAGCCCCTCCGAGGATATGGCAGACATGAGCCGCCCGATCCCCGTCCGTTCGGCGTTGGAATCGTACTGGTAGACCAGCCACGTGCCGTCCTCCGCCAGCGTCAGGCCGAAGTCCGACAGCGCCGGGGGAATGGCCAACAGCGGCTCGCCCAGTTCGATGCGCAGCTCCTTCTGGCCCATGCGGACCATCAGCGCGTCCTTGTCCTCCACCAGCAGGATGCGGCCCTTGTTGATGACGCCCACGCGGTCGGCAATGGCCTCCGCCTCCTCGATGTAGTGGGTGGTCAGGATGATGGTGACGCCCTGCCGCTTGAGGTCGGCCACCACCTCCCACATGTCGCGGCGCAGCTCCACGTCGACACCGGCGGTCGGCTCGTCGAGGAACAGCACGCGCGGTTCGTGGCTCAGCGCCTTGGCGATCAGCACCCGGCGCTTCATGCCGCCCGACAGTTCCTTCACCGCCGAGTCGCGCTTGTCCCAGAGCGACAGCTTCCTGAGGATGTCCTCGAGCAGCGCCTCGTCGTGTTTCAGCCCGAACAACCCGCGCGAGAAGCGCACGGTGTTGATGACCTTCTCGAACGGTTCGAGGTTGATCTCCTGCGGCACCAGCCCCACGAGGCTCCGCGCCGCGCGGTATTCGGTGACCACGTCGTGCCCGCCGATGCGGATCGTGCCCTCGGTCGGAATGGTGATGCCGCAGATGGCCGAGATCAGGGTGGTCTTGCCTGCCCCGTTCGGTCCGAGCAGCGCGAGGATCTCGCCTTCCTCGATGGTCAGGTCGACCCCTTTCAGGGCCTCGAACCCGCCCTCGTAGCGCTTCTTCACGCCGTCAATTTCTACCATGGCCATGGTCAGAGCCCCTCCGTTTACGCAAGCGGAACCTAAACTCGCCGGTTCGGATTGCAATTGTGCAAACGCGCATACTGCCTATTCATGTCGCTTTCTGACAGGACGGGGGCAGCCCCCTGCCGTATGGGCAGGGCATGAAGGACCGCCTCGACAACCCCGCCCTCGGAATAGTGCTCATCTGCCTCGGCGTGCTGGCGATCTCGGTAAATGACTTGCTCATCAAGTGGTTGTCGGGCGGATACCCGCTGCACCAGATGGTCTTCACCCGCTCCGCCATCGGGCTTTGCTTCACCTTCGGCTTCCTGTTCTGGGAAGGCGGGCTCGGGCTCCTCCGCAGCAGGACGCCGGGCATCCACGCCCTGCGCGGCTTCCTCGTGGTCGTGGCGAACATGACCTTCTACGCCGCGGTGGCCGTGCTGCCGCTGGGCCAGGCGACCGCGCTCTTCTTCGTGGCGCCGCTGTTCATCACCCTCCTGTCGATCCCGATTCTCGGCGAAAAGGTCGGGCCGCTCCGGCTCGGCGCGGTGATCGTTGGCTTCCTCGGCGTGCTGGTGATGCAGCAGCCGTGGAACACCGATGCGCAGGTCTCGCGGATCGTGATGCTCCTGCCCGTGGCAGCCGCGCTGTTCTATGCGCTGATGCAGGTGCTGACCCGCAAGCTGGGCGCGACGACGGCCGCCTCCGCCATGGCGGTCTACACGCAGGGCGCCTTCCTGCTGGTCTCCACCGCGTTTTTCCTGATCGCGGGCGACGGGCGGTTCGCGGAAGGCGTCAGCAACGAAAGCCTGATCTTCCTCCTGCGCGCATGGACATGGCCCACGCCCGAGGACTGGCCGGTGTTCATCGGCCTTGGCCTGTGTTCGGGCGTGGTGGGATACTGCCTCAGCTCGGCCTACCGGCTGGCCGACGCGGCGATCATCGCGCCCTTCGAATACATCGGCCTGCCGATGGCGATCTTCTGGGGCTGGACGATCTTCGGCGAATGGCCGGAAATCGCCACCTGGATCGGCTGCGCGCTGATCATCGGGGCGGGCATCTTCGTCTTCCTGCGCGAACAGGCGCGCAACCGGCCACTGCCCGGCCGCCGGTCGCGCTGGGGCCGCCGCTGACGGTGGACCCGCTCAGGCGCTGCGCACCGCGTCGATCATGATCTGCACGTTCTCCGGATCGGCGTCCGGCGTGATCCCGTGGCCGAGGTTGAAGATGTGCGGCCCCTTCGAGAATGCCCGCACCACGCGCTTCGTCTCCTCGACCAGCGCGTCGCCGCCGGTGACGAGATGCGTGTTGGCCAGGTTGCCCTGCACGCAGCCATGGGGCTGGACATGCTCTGCCGCCCACTCCGGCGTCACGCTGTCGTCGATGGCGACGCAGTCGGCGCCCGTTGCGGCGTGGAAGTCGATGTACCTGTCGCCCGCCTGACGCGGGAAGGCGATGACCGGCAGACCGGGAAAGCGCGACTTCAGTTCCTGCGTGATGATCTTCGCAGGTTCCAGCGCATAGCGGTCGAAGTCCTCGCCCTGCAGCGACCCGGCCCAGCTGTCGAAGATCTTCACCACCTCGGCCCCGGCCTTCACCTGCTCCGTCAGGTAGTCGATGGTGCCCTCGGTCAGCCGGTCGATGATCTTCTCGAACAGCGCGCGGTTCTCGGCCTTCAGCGCATGCGCCGGGCCCTGATCGGGGGTGCCGCGCCCGGCGATCATGTAGGTCGCGACCGTCCAGGGCGCCCCGGCAAAGCCGATCAGCGTGACTTCCTCGGGCAGGGTCCTGCGCAGGATCTTCACCGTCTCGTACACCGGCGACAGCGTGTCGTGGATCATCTCGCCACGGCCCAACTTGTCGAAGTCCGCATCCCGGGTGATCGTCGACAGCCGCGGCCCCTCGCCCGTGACGAACCACAGGTCCGCCCCCAGCGCCTGCGGCAGCAGCAGGATGTCGGCGAACAGGATCGCCGCGTCGAAACCGTAGCGCCGGATCGGCTGCAGCGTCACCTCGGCGGCCAGGTCAGGGTTGTAACACAGCGACAGGAAGTCCCCCGCCTCGGCCCGTGTGGCCTTGTACTCCGGCAGGTAACGTCCCGCCTGCCGCATCATCCAGATCGGCGGGGTCGGAAGCGTCTCTCCGGCAAGCGCGCGCAGCAGGGTCTTGGTCATGTTGGCTCCCATCGGTGTTTTGCCGCACTTAGGGCAAAACGCGGGTGGTTGCCAGCGGTCAGCCTGCCGCATAAAGCTCTGGGCCATGACGATGCCCACGCCCAACTCCCCGCTCAAGATCGGCACCCGCGGCTCTCCGCTGGCGCTGGCGCAGGCCTTCGAGACCCGTGAACGGCTGATGGCCGCCTTCTCGCTGCCCGAGGAAGCCTTCGAGATCTGCATCATCAAGACGACCGGTGACGACCGCGCGATGATCGCCGCGGACCGGCCGCTGAAGGAGATCGGGAACAAGGGCCTCTTCACCAAGGAAATCGAAGAGGCGCTGATCGCGGGCCGCATCGACATCGCCGTGCACTCGATGAAGGACATGCCGACGGAACAGCCGGACGGGCTGATCCTCGACTGCTATCTCCCGCGCGAGGACCCGCGCGACGCCTTCATCTGCCACGACCACGGCTCGATCCACAATCTGCCGATGGGCGCCGTTGTGGGCTCCTCCTCGCTCCGCCGCCGCGCGCAGCTATTGCACCGCCGCCCCGACCTGAGCGTGGTGGAGTTCCGCGGCAACCTCCAGACCCGGCTGAAGAAGCTCTCGGACGGCGTGGCCACGGCCACCTTCCTCGCCTGCGCCGGTCTGAACCGGATGAAGATCCCCGGCGTGCCGATGTTCCCCATCGCCGAAGAGGACATGCTGCCCGCCATAGCCCAAGGCGCCATCGGCATCGAACGCCGCATCGACGACCCCACCACGCAAGAGATGCTGGCCGCCATCCACGACCACGACACCGGCCTGCGGCTTGCGGCGGAACGCGCCTTCCTCGCCCAGCTCGACGGTTCGTGCGAGACGCCGATTGCCGGGCTGGCCGAACTCGACGGCGAAAACCTGAGGCTCCGGGGCGAGATCCTGAAACCGGACGGCTCGATCTCCCACGCAGGCGAGATCAGCGGCCCCGCGGCCGACGGCGCGACCCTCGGCCGGGCCCTCGCCGACGACCTCCTGGCCCGCGCGGGCGACGGCTTCTTCGACTGGCATTGACGCCCCTCTGACCGCGCGCCTCTCGCACAGAGGTGATATGCCGGGCCCCGCTTCCGTGTTACGCTGAGTTCGGAAGCGCCCGCGGTCGAGGCCGGCGCAAAGATCGACCTCTTCCACCGGCGGGCGCCACGCCGGGAGGAGATCGACATGACCCAAACCATCGGAAATCCCGCAAGCTGGCTCGCCGGCGCCTTCGGACGCGCCTCGCACCACGCGGTCGAAAGTTCGCGCCGCATGGGCGGCATCGCCCATCTCGCAGCCCCCCGAACGCGCAGGCTGCACATGGGGGACATCGGCGACGCCCTCCGCGCCGGATGGGCGGATTTCAAGGCCTGCCGGACCGACGTGATGTTCCTCGTCCTCATCTACCCGGTGATCGGTCTGGTGCTGATGGCCATAGGGTTCGACCGCAACCTGATCCCGCTGATCTTCCCGCTGATGGCCGGCTTCGCCATCCTCGGCCCGGTCGCCGCCGTCGGCGTCTACGAGATCAGCCGCCGCCGCGAACGTGGCGAGGACACCGGCCTCTTCGCCGCGCTGAAGGTGGTCCAGCGCCCGCGTTTCAGCGCGGTGGTGATGCTGGGTCTCTACCTCTGTGCGTTGTTCATCGGCTGGATGCTGATCGCCGCGGGCCTGCACAGCGCGCTGCTGGGCGACGCCCCCGCCTCCCTCTCCGCCTTCGCCGATCAGGTCTTCGGCACGGCCGCGGGCTGGACGATGATCGTCGTGGGCTGCGGCCTGGGGTTCACCATCGCGCTTGCCGTGCTCGCCATATCGCTGGTGTCCTTCCCGCTGCTGATCGACCGCCCCGTGGGTTTGCCCGTGGCGGTCTCCACCTCGATCCAGGTCACGCGCGAGAATCCGAAGGTCGTCCTGACATGGGGCGCGGTGATCGCCGCCGGGCTGATCCTCGGCAGCCTGCCCATGCTGATCGGCCTCGTGGTGGTGCTGCCGGTGCTGGGCCACGCCACGTGGCACCTCTACCGGCGCGCAATCCACTGAAGGCGGCAGGGGCCGGGACGTCCCGCCCCCCCCCCCACCCGCCGGCTCAGCCGACCTTCAGGACGATCTTCCCGATGTGGCCGGAGCTTTCCATCCGCGCATGCGCCTGCGCGGCGTCGTCCAGGGCGAACTCCGAATCCATCACCGGCGCGATCTTGCCCGCATCCAGAAGCGGCCAGACCTTCGCCTTCAGCTCATCCGCGATGCGCGCCTTGGCCAGGTCGCTCTGCGGGCGCAGCGTGCTGCCGGTGATCGTCAGCCGCTTCACCATGACCATGGCGAAGTTCAGCTCCACCTGCGGCCCCTGCAGAAAGGCGATCTGCACCAGCCGCCCGTCCTCCGCCAGCGTCTTCACGTTGCGCGGTATGTAGTCGCCGCCCACCATGTCGAGGATCAGGTTCGCGCCGCCCTCGTCCTTCATGACCTTGACGAAATCCTCGTCGCGGTAATTGATCGCCCGCTCTGCCCCCAGCGCCTCGCAGGCGGCGCATTTCTCCGCCGACCCGGCGGTGGCAAAGACCCGCGCCCCGAAGTGCTTTGCCAGCTGAATCGCGGTCGTGCCGATCCCGGAGGACCCGCCGTGGATCAGGAACCGCTCCCCCGCCTGCAGGCTGCCGCGCATGAAGACGTTGGACCAGACGGTGTAAAAGGTCTCCGGCAGGCAGGCGGCCTCCTTCATGCCCATGCCCTCCGGCACCGGCAGGCAATGCGCGGCGGGCGTCGCCACGTATTCCGCGTATCCGCCCCCGGGCAGCAGCGCGCAGACCTTGTCGCCCACCGCGGGCCAGTCCACGCCCGCCCCGACGGCCACCACCTCGCCCGAGGCCTCAAGCCCCGGCAGGTCCGACGCGCCCGGCGGCGGCGCGTAGCTGCCCGCACGCTGCAGCGCGTCGGGGCGGTTCACCCCGGCATAGGCCACCTTCAGGACGACCTGCCCGGCCTTCGGCTCCGGCACGGGCCGCGTGCAGGGCTTCAGCACCTCCGGCCCCCCGGCCTCGGTTATCTCGATCGCGCGCATGTCGGCCATGGGGCCCTCCCTGTTGTCTCGTCCGGCAACGCTATCAGCGCACCGGCCCCGGGCAACACCCCGACATCAGCCGCGGGGGGTCCAGCCCCCCGGCAAATCGTCGCGCTTCGGTGCCTTCACCATGTCGAGGATCCGCGCCGGACCGGCAGCCAGCGCGCTCAGCACCTTGCTGTCCCGCACGCCCGCCTTCATCTTCTCGATCCGCATCACGTCTTCGATGCGCCGGTCGAGGAAGGCCCATGTCGCCTCGTGCCCCGGCGAATCGTCGCCCAGCCAGAACAGCACGGTCGAGGAATAGACCCCCGACAGCGTCGCCCGCTTGGTGTACCAGTTCACGTCCTCCGAGGTGTCGCCCAACGCCCGCCAGATCGCATCCGCCGTGCCCCAGATCAGCTTCGCGCCCTCGGCGGCATACATCGGCAGCGCAAAGAGCGTGGTGCCCCGCCGCACCGCCTCCCGGTCCTCCGCCGCCTCGATCCGCGCCCGCACGGCAAAGGCCACCTTGTCGCGGAACCGCATGCCTTCCATGTCGGCCGCCTCGATCCGCTCCAGCATCAGCGCGTCGCCCCGCCGGTGATAGGCCGCGGCCAGGTCCACGGCGCCGCGCGGGAACAGCGCCCGCGCCACCGTGCGGTCGACCTCCGCATCCTGCACCGCCGCGCGGAACGTGGTCTCCGACCAGCCGTCGAAAGGCACGTGGGTCAGGGCTGCATCCAGCAGCCGGTCAGCGGTATCGGGCATGGGACCTCTCCTCTTGCATCGCGCATCAGGGTAGACAAATAGGCCGCCCCTTGCTATAGGGCCACTTCCTGCAAAACTTCCTTGCAACTCCAGACTTAGAAAGGTGGTGAAAACCACATGCAGGTCAGTGTTCGTGACAACAATGTCGATCAGGCGCTCCGCGCCCTGAAGAAAAAGCTGCAGCGCGAAGGCGTGTTCCGCGAAATGAAGCTCAAGCAGCATTTCGAGAAGCCGTCCGAGAAGAAGGCCCGTGAAAAGGCCGAGGCTATCCGCCGCGCCCGCAAGCTGGCTCGTAAAAAGGCCCAGCGCGAAGGTCTCCTCTGAGGCTCAGCCGTTCTTCGGCACTGAACAAACGATCGACCCCCGGGGCACCCGCCTTCGGGGGTTTTTCATGTGCTCAAGCCGCCAGCCCCCTTGAACTGGCCCCAGCCGCAGGTGGGCGAGCCCACACCTGCCGCGCCCCCGGCGCCACCCAAACGCCCTCCTCCTTCATCTTGGCCAGCAATACCTCGGGGTGAGGCCGCAGGCCGAGGGGCGGAGCCCCTCCCCTGTCCCGCAAAGGAAAAGGGCCGGCACGAAGCCGGCCCAGTATGGCATGTCAGCGGAGGGCAGGGCGTCCACCGCCCCACCCGAAAGCTCAGCTCGGCCCGATCATGAAGCAGTTCACCTGCCGCGCCTGCAGCCGCTTGCAGGCCAGTTCGGCGGTGTCCCGCGTCAGCCCCATGAAGTTCGCGTCGAACCCGCGGTTGCCCTGCACCACCTTGCGCAGCGATCCGTCCAGCGTCGCGGTCTCCGCAAGGGCGGTCTTCAGCAGGATCTTCTCGGCGGCGTAGCGGCTCGGGAAGCGGCCGACGTTGATGCCCCAGTGCCGCGCGTCGTTGGTGGACAGCCGCGTGACGACCTCCGCCTCACGCGCGGGCGTCGGCGTGTCGCGCAGCGCGGCGCTGGCCAGAGTCACGCCCTGCGGCCTGCGGATCGGCTTGGCCGAAGCCGACGGCGCCACGGCCGAGGCCGCGACCACGGCGGACCCGACCGGCGCCGCGGCGGCGGCGGATGACGTGGCCTGCACTTCCTTCAGCACCGTCTCGATCTCGTCCTCGAGCTGCGCAACCAGCGGCGCGACCTCGCCCGCGGGCACGGCCGGGGCCACAGATCCCGCCCGCGCCAGCGGACGCAGGCTGCGCGAAACGGCTGCGCTGGCCACGCGGATCGACTTCGCCCGCGTGCCCGGTGCCGGATCGGAGGTGTTGGCGACCACGATGCCCGCAGTCCCCGCGCCACGGCCCAGGTAGGGCGGCTTGCCCGGTGCGGCAAAGGCCACGCGGCTCGGCGATTCGCGGAAACCGAGGTCCAGCAGCTCCGCCACCTTGGCGTTGCGCGACGCGGTCGACTGGCCGCCGAACACCGTGGCGATCACCCGCTCCTGCCCGCGCTCGGCCGATGCGACAAGGTTGAAGCCCGCCGCACGCGTGTAGCCGGTCTTGATGCCGTCCGCGCCCTTGTAGCTCTGCAGCAGGCGGCGGTTGGTGTGCGACACGGTGCGCACGCCCGCATCCGCCGTCACGCGCGAGAACAGGTTGTAGTACTCCGGGTAGTCGTAGATCACGTGCCGCCCGAGGATGGACATGTCACGCGCGGTGGACAGGTGCCCCTCCGCCGTCAGCCCGTGGGCGTTCTTGAACGTGGTCCGCGTCATGCCCATCGCCTGCGCAGTGCGGTTCATCCGGCGGGCAAAGGCCGCCTCCGACCCTTCCACCGCCTCGCCGATCGCGGTGGCCGCGTCGTTGGCCGATTTCACCGCCGCCGCACGCACCAGGTAGCGCAACTTGATCTTCTGCCCCTCGCGCAGGCCAAGCTTCGACGGCGGTTCCGCCGCCGCGTTCTTCGAAACGGTGACGAGCGTGTCCATCGTCAGCTCGCCGTTCTGCACCGCCTCGAAGGCAATATAGAGTGTCATCATCTTGGTCAGCGACGCCGGGTGAAGCCGGGTGTCCGCGTTCTGTGCGTGCAGCACCTTGCCGGTGCGCGCGTCCATGACCATGGCTGCGTAGGGCGCGGCTTTCACTGCCATCGGCAGCAGAGCCACCAGCCAAACGAATGTGAGTAAACGGAGGCCTGTCCGGCCCCACTTCCTGCGACGTCCCGTCACCTGTTCCGCCTTTCTGCCTCTTTCCCCCCGATGTTTCGGTGGGGTTTGTCCTGGTACCATTCTGCGGGCACCATGGTTAAACAATTGCTAACACGGAAAGGGCTTGTGGAAAAGCCTGCAGTGCATTGATTTGCATCACATTTTCCGGGCAGGTGTTACCAACATCTTGGGGGTTGTCCGCACAACCCCAACTATTGAGGCCATTGTGTCCGGAATAAGGCAGATTGTGGCGAAAATGTGGCAGCCGAAACCGGGCTACAACCGGACCGCCGCGGGACTCACCCGGCCATGAACCGCGCCGCCACCGGACCGCTCATCCAGGCCACCTGTCCACCCGCCACGGTCGCCACGATTCGCCGGCTCTCGCGCTCCATGACCAGCAGGTCGGCCCGCTTGCCCGGCAGGATCGCCCCCCGGTCCTCCAGCCCCAGCAACCGCGCAGGCCCGTCGGAGACCAGCCGCCACGCCGCCGCCTCGTCCAGAAGCCCCAGCTCGACACAGCGCCAGGCCGCCCGCGCGGGCGAGGGGTAGTGATAGTCGGATGCGAGCGCGTCGCACAGCCCTTCGGCGATCACCTCCTGCGCCGCGACATTGCCCGCGTGCGAGGCGCCCCGCACCACGTTCGGCGCGCCCAGCACCACCTTGTCGCCGCCGTCGCGCGCCGCCTGTGCCGCCTCCAGCGTCTCCGGGAATTCCGAGATCCGGACGCCCCGCGCCCGCCACCCGGCCCGCTGCGCCGCCGTCCGGTCGTCGTGGCTGCCCATCGCCACGCCCCGCGCCGCCAGCCGCGCGCACACGCCGTCCATGGCCGCAGGCACCTCCGCCGCCGCCGCGTGCAGGCCCATCATCAGTGCGAAATGCGCCTCCGGATTGCGGCCCGACTTCAGCGCCTGCCCGGTCAGCCGCGGCGGCTTGCGCCCCTCCGCCAGCCGGTCGTGCGGCAGGTGGTCGTTCATCACAACATAGCCGATGCCCCAGCGGTCCACCGCCGCCTCCGCCCGCGCGAAGCTGTCCAGGTAATGCGTCTCCAGCCGCAACTGCAGCCGCAGGTCCACCGGCACCGTCCCCGCCACCGCCGCCACGGAGGCAAAGACTTCCTCCGCGAACTCCGGCCCGCGCATCCCGCCCTCCCAGGACCAGAACTGCGCCAGCATCGCCGTGGTGACCCCGCAGGCCGCAAGCTCTGCCGCCACGGCCACCATGCCCGCGTCCCGTTCCCGCAGAGCCCCGCGCCGCGGCGCCATGTGCCGCTCGAACCCGTCGCCATGGGCGTCCACGATCCCCGGCAGCACGTCGTACCCCGACAGGTCCACGCGCCGCCCGACCGGCACGTCGGCGATCACGCCGCCTGCCATCGAAACGGCGCCGCTGTCCCATCCGGCGGGCGTCATCACGCGCGCGCCCGTCCATGTCATCTCGAGGCTCATGGCGCTGGCATAGCCGGGAGAGGGCGCATAGAAAAGGCACCATGACCTCGCCTCGCCTCGCCTGCCGCGCCATCATCATGCACGACGACCGCTTGCTCCTGGTGAACGCCTGGCCGGGCCGCACCTCGACGCTCTGGTGCGCGCCGGGCGGCGGCGCGGAATGCGGCGCCTCCCTGCCCGACAACCTCGCCCGCGAGGTGCACGAGGAAACCGGCCTGACCGTCGACGTGGGCGACCCCTGCCTGGTGAACGAATACCACGACCCCGACACCGGCTTTCACCAGGTGGAGGTCTTCTTCCGCTGCACCGTGACCGCGGGACAGATCACCGACGACTGGCAGGACCCCGAGGGCATCGTCCACACCCGGCGCTTCTTCACGCGCGCCGAACTCGCTGACTTGCACATGAAGCCCGACAGCCTCCGCACCCTGCCCTGGCAGGAGGGGCTGACCTACGATCCGCTGGAACTCCTCGCGAAATAGCGCGGCCCAAGGACCGACAGCGCGACGCCGCCCAGGATCACCGCCGAGGCCATGAGGAACGTCGCCGTCAGCGGCTCGCCCAGCAGCAGCACGCCCCCCAGCGCCGCGATCATCGGCACCGTCAGCTGCGCCACCGCCGCCACCGCCCCGTCGAGCCGCGGCAAGACCGCGTACCAGAGCGCGTAGCCCACGCCCGACGTCACCGCCCCCGACAGCACCGCCAGCGCGATCCCGCCTCCGGTCATCGGACCCGGATCGACCCCCATGGGCAACAGCGCCAGCGGCGCCGCGATCACGAAATTCGCCGCCGTGGACCCAAGCGCATCCGCAGCCTTCCGCCCGGCCAGCGAATAGACGCCCCAGCCCACGCCCGCGGCGACCATGCTCATGACCGCCCAAAGCCCGCCGGACGCGCCCCCCGACGGCCAGGCCAGCCACATGAGCCCGGCAAACGCCAGCCCCGCCCCGACCCAGCGCAGAAGCGGCGGCCGCTCCCCGCCCAGAAGGCTGCCCGCGAACATCGTCACCTGCACCATGCCGAACAGGATCAGCGCCCCCAAACCAGACGGCAGGTCGACGTAAGCCCATGAAAACCCGAAGATATAAGCCAGGAGCCCCAGCACCCCCGCGACACGGCCCGCGCCGCCCAGCCGCAGCCCGCCGCGCAGCGCGAAGGCCAGCACCGCCAGCATCGCGGCCCCGGCCCACAGGCGGATCACCCCGAAGGCCACCGGTTCGATCAGCCCGGCCCCGACGGCAGCACGGTTCAGCACGGAATTGGCCGCAAAGGCGACCATCACCATCGCGACCCACGCAAAGATCCTCATGCCGCCCCCTTCATCTTGGCAAAAATACCTCGGGGTCCGGGGCAGAGCCCCGGCGGATCGCCCGGCGCACGCCGGGTGAGACCCCTCATGCCACCAGCTTCTCCGCCCGCTTCAGATCGACGGAGACAAGCTGCGACACACCCTGTTCCTGCATGGTCACGCCGAACAGCCGGTCCATGCGCGCCATCGTCACCGCGTGGTGGGTGATGATCAGGAACCGCGTGTCGGTGCGGCGGCACATCTCGTCCAGCATGTCGCAGAACCGCGTGACGTTGGCGTCGTCCAGCGGCGCGTCCACCTCGTCCAGCACGCAGATCGGCGAGGGGTTGGCCAGGAACACCGCAAAGATCAGCGCGAGGCAGGTCAGCGTCTGCTCGCCCCCGGACATCAGCGACAGCGTCGAAAGCTTCTTGCCCGGCGGCTGGCACATGATCTCCAGCCCCGCTTCCAGCGGATCGTCCGATTCCACCATGACAAGGTTCGCCTCGCCGCCGCCGAACAGGTGCTTGAACAGCATCGAGAAGTTGGAGTTCACCTGTTCGAAGGCCGTCAGCAGCCGCTCGCGCCCTTCGCGGTTCAGCGAGGCGATGCCGGTGCGCAGCGTCTTCACCGCCTCCTCCAGGTCGGACTTCTCCTTCACCAGGCCGTCGTGCTCCGCCTCGACCTCGCGGGCGTCCTCCTCGGCGCGCAGATTGACCGCGCCAAGCGCGTCGCGCGCGCGCTTCAGCCGCGCCACCTCGATCTCGATCTTCTCCGCGTCGGGCATCTCGTCCGGGTCGGCGTCCAGCGCCTCCAGCAGGGCCTGCGGCGTGGTTTCCATGACCTCCTCGATGCGCAGGGCCGCGGCCTGCACGCCCTCGCGCGCCGCTTCCGCACGGGCCTCGCCCCCGGCGCGGGCCTCACGGGCCTCGCCGGCGCGGCGCTCCGCCTCGCGTTCCGCCGTCACCGCGTCGCGCAGCAGGGTCTCCGCATCGGCCAGCCGGTCCTGCGCCAGGCCGCGCCGCTCCTCGGCGGCGGCGATCCCTTCGGACAGTTCCTCGCGCTGCACCGACAGCGCCTCCGGCACCTCGGCGGCCTCGTACAGCTCCTGCTCGGTCTCGTCGCGCCGCTCCGCCAGTTCGCGGGCGCGGACCGTGGCGGTCTCCAGTCGGTGCCGCCAGCCCGACAGTTCCTGCGTCACCCGTTGTGCGCGCCCCTTGCGGGCCTCGCCCTCGCGGCGCAGCTCGTCTGCGGCGGACCGGCGGGCCATCATCGTCATCCGCGCCGCCTCCACCGTCATCTTGACGTCCTCGGCCTGTCCGCGCACCTCGTCGAGATCGTCGAGCCCCTCCAGCGCGCGCTCCGCTTCCTTCAGTTGCGCCCGGGCCGCGCCCGCCTCGTCCTCGAACCGCTTCACCGCCAGCGCGGCGCTTTCCAGCTTGCCCTCGGCCATGTCGCGCTCGGCCTCCGCGCGGGACAGGGCGCGGGTCGCCTCCGTCACCTGCTGGTCGGCCTCGCGCCGGGCCACGCGGGCCTCCTTGTCGGCGCGGGTCAGTTCCGCCAGCCGCGCCACCAGCGCGTCATGCGCCGCCCGGCATCCGTCCAGATGCGCCGAGGCTTCCGCCATCTCCTGCTTCAGCGCCTCCAGCCGGTTCAGCTGTTCCAGCCGCAGCGCCGCGGCAGAGGGCTGATCCTCCGCCCAGGCGCGGAAGCCGTCCCAGCGCCAGAGGTCGCCTTCGACCGACACCAGCCGCTGCCCCGGCTTCAGAAGCTGCTGCAACCGCGCGCCGTCCTCGGCCTCCACCAGGCCGATCTGCGACAGCCGCCGTTCCAGCACGTCCGGCACCGACACGTGCTGCGCCAGAGAGGTCACGCCCGGCGGCAGGGGCTGCGTCACGTCGTAGGCGGGCAGCACCAGCCAGCCCGACGGCCCGTCCTCTCCCACTTCCGGAGCACGCAGGTCGTCGGCCAGCGCCGCGCCCAGGGCCTTCTCGAAGCCCTGCTGGACCTGCAGCCGGTCGAGGATCTGGCCGCCCTCCGCCGTGTCCCGCTCCAGCAGGCGCGCCAGCGCCGTCACCTCGGCGCGCAGCGCGTTCATCACGCCCTCCGCCTCGGACCGTTCGCCGCGGGCCTCCGCCTCGCGCGACTGGCACTCCGCCCGCGCGGTCTCCGAATCGGTCAGCAGGGTCTCGGCCCGCTCCGCCATGGCGGTCGCATCCATCTGGCGGCCGCGCGCATTCTCCGCCGCCTCGCGGGCCGATGCCAGCCGCCCCTTCGCCTCCGCGACGGAGGCATGGGCCTTCTCCGCCTCCGCCTCGCCGCGCGCCACGGTGCGCTGGCAATCGGCAAGGTAGCGCTGCGCCGACTGGTGCCGCGCCGCCAGACGGGCCACGTCCTCCGTCATCTGCGACAGGTCGGCCTCGCGCGCCTGCAACACGTCGGATGCCTCGTGCGCCGCCGCCTGCGCCTCCGCCAGCTTTTCGTCGTGGCCCTCTCCGGCCTTTTCCAGCTCGCGCGCTTCCCACTCCAGCCGTTCGATTGTCTCGCCGGCATCGCGGTTCAGAGTCTCCTCGCGGGCCATGTCCTGATCGAGCTGGGCAATCCGCTTCTTCAGCGTCTCGATCCGCTCCGCCGCCTGCCGCTCCTGGTCGGACAGCGAATCGCGCTGCACCAGCAACCGCTGCAGGATGGCAGAGGCGATGGCGTCCTCCTCGCGCAGCGGCGGCAGGGCCTCTTCTGCGGTCCCGCGCCGGGCCTCCGCCTCGCGCGCCTCGCGCTCTGCGGCAAGGGCCGCGGCGACCATGGCGCGCAGCGCCTCTTCCGCCTGCGCGCGGGTCAGGTCCGCTTCTTTCCAGCGGCGATACAGCAGCATCCCCTCGGTCTGGCGCAGTTCCTCGCCGATGGCCCGGTAGCGCGCCGCCTGCTTGGCCTGCCGCGCAAGCTGCGCCAGTTGCCCGGCCAGCTGCTCCACCACGTCGTCGACGCGCAGCAGGTTGGCCTCCGTGCTCTTCAGCTTCAGCTCCGCCTCGTGGCGCCGCTGGTAGAGGCCGCCGATCCCCGCCGCGTCCTCCAGCACCTTCCGCCGGTTCGCGGGCCGCGCGTTGATCAGTTCCGAGATCTGCCCCTGCCGCACCAGCGCCGGAGAGGTCGCCCCGGTCGCGGCATCGGCGAACAGCATCTGCACGTCGCGCGCCCGGGTGTCCTTGCCATTGACCTTGTAGGCCGACCCCACGTCGCGCGTGATCCGCCGCACCACCTCAAGCTGGTCGGTGTCGTTGAACCCGGCGGGCGCCAGCCGGTCGCCGTTGTCGATGGTCAGCGCCACCTCGGCAAAGTTGCGGGCAGGCCGGGACGAGGCCCCGGCAAAGATCACGTCTTCCATGCCGCCGCCGCGCATCGCCTTGGCGCGCGTCTCGCCCATCACCCAGCGCAGCGCCTCCAGCAGGTTCGACTTGCCACAGCCGTTCGGCCCCACGACACCCGTCAGCCCGGACGAGATGATGAGGTCGGTCGGATCGACGAAGCTCTTGAAGCCGGTGAGTCGCAGACGGGAAAAGTGCACGGGCAGGTCCTCCTGAGACGTGCAGTCTGCCTGTCCCCACCCCCGAGAGTCAATCTGGAGGCGCCCGATATGGCGGGGCTGCGATCAACTTTCCACAAGATATAGCACGTTACGTCAGGTCTTGTGGCACTCCATTTCAAAGCTGTTTCCGATGCCCGTGAACAGCTCGCAATACATGGTGTGGCGGCGTTTCGGCAGCTTCGGCGGGGTACGCCCGGGGCAGGCCATGCCCACGACCATCATCGCCGGATCGCCCATCACCCACTCGGCCCGGCAACCCGTCCAAAGCTGCGCGGCGATGCCCGCCTTGGGCGCCACGGCCTGGAATCGGGGAAGAACCTCGGGATTGGTGCGAATCGCCTCCACCAGATCGCCGCGCCGCCGGAGCGTGAAACGCGCGCCGTCCTGTTCCCGGATCGCCTTCTCCGCCCCGGAGAACCCCGGCCCCGCCGCGTCACACGCAGCGAGGCCGAGGATGAGAGAAACCACGGGTAACGTCCGCATGGATACAGTATCGCTCACCTTCCTTACCGTTAGGTTAACCCGTCCGGACAATCCGCGCTTTCATGCTTTACATTCCAAGTTCAGAATGTATATTACATTCCAATATCGGAATTTGTTTAGTCACGGAGGCCGACATGGCACAGACTCATCGTCCCGCCGACAGCTACTCGCCCGTCTACTTCCTCGCGTCGCTTGGCGCGGGCGGGATCGCTGTCACCTTCTTCATGTTCCTGATGTTCTGGGTGCCCCACAAGGGCCAGCCCGTCCCGATCTTCGAAGACATCATGGCCGCATGGTCCACCGGCAGCCCGTGGATGCAGACCGGGATCGCCGTGGCGCTGGCCGGGATCGCGTTCTTCGCGTTCCTCAACATCCGCTCGCTGATCTGGAACCTCTCCGCCTACAGCGCCTTCAAGCGGACAGAGGGCTACGCCAGCCTCAAGGCCTCGAACGCCGAGACCACGCTGCTCGCCATGCCGCTCGCGCTAGCGATGACGGTGAACGTCGGCTTCATCCTCGGCCTCGTCTTCGTGCCCGGCCTCTGGGGCGTGGTGGAATACCTCTTCCCGCTCGCCATGGTCGCCTTCGGCCTGATCGCCGTCATGGCCTTCCGGCTGATCGGCGACTTCCTCGGCCGCGTGCTGTCGAAGGGCGGCGTCTTCGACGTGACCGCGCACAACTCCTTTGCGCAGCTCACCCCGGCCTTCGCGCTCGCCATGATCGCCGTGGGCTTCTCTGCCCCCGCCGCGATGAGCACGAACGCCCTGACCGTCGGCACCGCGCTGGTGATCTCCACCCTGCTCGGCACCATCGCGATCCTCTACACGGTGCTTGCCGCCACGACCGCCTTCGCCTCCATGCTGCAGCACGGCACGGCGCGCGAGGCCGGCCCGACGCTGATGATCGTCGTGCCCATCGTCACGGTGCTGGGCATCATGTTCGTCCGTCAGGACCACGGGCTGCACACCACCTTCGAGGGCCACACCACCGCCGGTGAAACCATGGTCTTCCTCGCCCGGCTGCTCGCCATCCAGGTGGCCTTCCTCGGCCTCGGCGCGGTTGTCCTGAAGGCGCAGGGCTACTTCTCCGACTTCGTGACGGGGCCAAAGACCTCGCCCGGGTCCTACGCGCTGGTCTGCCCCTTCGTGGCCTTCTCGGTGATGATGCACTTCTTCATCAACAAGGGGCTGGTGGCCGCGCAGGTGATCGACAAGTTCGGCACCGGGTACTGGAGCCTGACCGCCATCGCCATCGCCTTCCAGGTGGTCGCCATCGCACTGGTCCTGCGCCTGAACCGCCAGCACTTCGCCCGGACGCAGATCGCCGCCGTCCCGGCCGAGTGACCCACCTGCCGGAAACGATGAAGCCGGGGCCATGCGCCCCGGCTTTGCCGTCCGTACCGGAACCGCCGAACCTCAGAACGTGACGTCGACCCCGGGCAGCTTCAGCGCCTTGATCAGTTCCCGCAGCTCTTGCCGCGCCGCCACGTTCGAGATGTTGAGCTGCTTGACGCCCACGTCCTTCAGATCCAGCAGCGTCAGCCCGCGCGGAAAGAGTTCGCGGAACACCACGCGTTCGGAAAAGCCCGGCGCCACGCGGAAACCGATCCGCTTCGACAGCCGCTCCAGCGCGCGCTCGATCTTCATCTTGTTGACCATCTGCTGCGCGCCCAGCCGGTTGCGCAGCACCACCCAGTCGATCGGCGGCAGACCGGCCTGCGCGCGCACCTGCCGCGCCGACCAGACCATCTCCGAATAGACCGAGGGGCCGAGGATCTTGTCGCCGTCCGCGTCGATCCGCGCCAGCAGGTCGAAGTCGATGAAACTGTCGTTCAGCGGGGTCACCAGCGTATCCGCCAGCGAATGCGCGACCTGCGCCAGCCGGGTGTGCGAACCGGGGCAGTCGATGACGATGAAGTCGCACGCCGCATCCAGCCCGGCCACCGCCTCGCTCAGCTTTTCCTCGTTCGCCGCCTCGTTGACCGTCAGCCCGTCCTTGTCCGCGTCGGGCAGTTGCGTGTGCCCCGGAGAGGGCAGCGTCAGGTCCGACTTCTGCAGAAAGGCCGTCCGGTTGTCGAGGTAGCGGCCCAGACTGCGCTGCCGCAGGTCGAGGTCAAGCGTCTCTACCCGGTGGCCGAGGCGCGCGAGCGCCGTCGCCAGATGCATCGAGACGGTGGATTTCCCCGCACCGCCTTTTTCGTTCCCGACCACGATGATGTGTGCCACGCCCGAACCCCCAAAATCTTACCACATGTTTGCCTGTGGTTTGGTATCCCCAACAGTATCTTGTAGAGACCGTCAAGGAAAGATGAACCCGTGCACGGCGAAAGCAGGCCGCGGCGCGCGGGCCACAAGGCAGGGCGGGCGCAACGCCGCCCCACGAACGGAAAGACCCGGCACCATGGCCGGGTCCTTGCCTTAAACCTTGCGAAGGCTCAGTGCAGCTTGGCACCGACTTCCGTGATGGAGGAGTCGATCATCTGCTTGGCTTTCGCCGCATCCGTCTGCTCTGCCACCACTTCGCGCGCGGCTGCGATGGCCACGGTGGCCGCCGTGTCGCGCACTTCCTTCACCGCAGCAGCCTCTGCCGACGCGATCTGCGATTCGGCGGCGGCCAGGCGGCGCTTGATCGACTCGGCGATCTTGGCTTTCGCCTCCTCGGCGGCCAGCTCGGCCTCCTGGCGGGCGTGTGCCACGATCCGGTCGGCCTGGTCCTGCACGTCGCGCTGCTTGCGCTCGTAGCTGGCCAGAAGGGTCTGCGCCTCCTCGCGGATGCGCCGCGCCTCGTCCAGCTCGGACTGGATGTCCTCTGCCCGCTTGTCCAGCAACTTGCCCAGCATGTTCGGCACGTTGAAGTACACGAGCACCACAAGGAACAGCAGGAACGCCAGCAGCACGATGAAGTTCGTGTTGTGCAGCGAGAAGAACGGACCCGTTGCGGCATGCGCCGGGGCCGCGGCCAGCAGGGCGAGGGGAAGAACGATCTTTTTCATGTCCCTTACCCCTTCAGCTGATTGTCGACGGCGGCCGCGATGCGGCTTTCGTCAGCGGACATGCCCAACGCCGCCACGATGGCCTGCGCGGTGTCCTTTGCGACGACCTCGACGTGCTGCATTGCGCTGGCGCGGATCTCGGCAATCGCCTTCTCCGACTCTGCGGCTTTCGCGGCGATCTCCGCGTCGGCCTTCGCAATGGAAACGTCGAGCTCTTCCTTGATCTCGTCGCGCGTCTTCTGCGCGATGGTCTGGGCCTCGGCCCGGGCATCCGCCAGCGCCTTCTCGTAGGCCTTCTCGGCCTCCTCGGCCTTGGACTTGAGGTCCTCGGCAGCGGCGATGTCGTTGGTAATGGTGCCCTGGCGTTCGGCCAGGACGGACGCGATCCGCGGCAGGGCGACACGCGCCAGGATGAAATAGATCACCACCAGCGTGATGATGAGCCAGAAGACCTGGTTGCCGATCCACTCGCCGCACAGCTGCGGCATGCCGATCGCGCTGCCGTTTGCGTCGACGCAGGCGCCCGCAAGCTCTTCCGTGATGGGTTCTGTCGCCATGTCGTTCTCCGTCGGAACTTGTCTCTACATCGGGCGGTCCGTCAAACGGCGAACCGCCCGCGCGTAAGGATCGTTAAGTTCCGTGGATCAGACGGCGAACATCAGCAGCAGCGAAACGAGGAAGGCGAAGATGCCCAGCGCTTCCGCGAATGCGATGCCGATGAAGAGGGTGGCGGTCTGCGAAGCAGCTGCCGACGGGTTGCGCAGGGCGCCTGCCAGGAAGTTGCCTGCCACGTTGCCCACACCGATTGCGGCTGCGCCGGAACCGATAGCTGCGAGACCTGCGCCGATGAACTGAAGACCTTCCATGTCCTATCTCCTTACGATTGGAAGTTGTATGTTCGGGTGTGTCGGGGGCGGGCGCCGGGGCGCCCAGCCGTCAGTGATGCGGATGCAGCGCGTCCTTGAGGTACACGCACGTCAGGATCGTGAAGACGTAGGCCTGGATGAAGGCCACGAGGATTTCCAGACCGTACATCGCGGTGATCGCCAGGACCGAGATCGGCGAGACGGCGGCAATGGCCGCAAAGCCCGCGAAGACCTTGATCACGGCGTGGCCCGCCATCAGGTTGCCTGCAAGACGGATGGAGTGGCTGACCGGGCGCACGAAGTACGAGATCAGCTCGATCAGCGCCAGCACCGGGCGCAGCGCCAGCGGCGCGGCCGAAACCCAGAACAGCGACAGGAAGCCCACGCCGTTCTTGATGAAGCCGAGGATCGTCACGGTCAGGAACACCGCCAGCGCCAAGACCACCGTCACGGCAAAGTGCGACGTGGTGGTGAACGACATCGGGATCAGCCCGAGGAAGTTGGCGAAGACGATGAACAGGAACAGTGTCATGATGTAGGGGAAGTACTTCAGGCCGTCCTTGCCGGTCACGTCCTCGACCATCTTGTAGACGAAGCCGTAGGCCAGTTCGGCGACCGACTGGGAGCGCGACGGCACGATGGCCCGGCGCGAGGTGCCCACGACCATCAGCAGCACGATGGCGACGATCGACAGGAACAGCCAGAGCGTCACGTTGGTGATGGTGAACATGCCGACATCGCCATGGCCGAACAGCGGCTTCACGATGAACTGGTCCATCGGGTGGAAGACGAGGCTGCTGCCCTCGGCTGCGCCGTGGGCTGCCTCGGCTGCCTGTTCTGCACCTTGCGTTTCAGCTGCCATCTCTGTTCCCCTCGTTCGCACCCGACCGGGCGCCCTTGTCTGCTTCGGGCGCGTCCGCCCCGTTGTGTCCCGGCGTGACCGCCATCTGTGTCGCCTGCACCTCGGCCGCCGTCCTCAGCATCACCTTGATGCCCGCGACGATGCCCAGGAGGGCGAAGATGACCATCAGGAAAGGCGCGGTGCCCAGCACCATGTCCAACCCGTAGCCAAGGCCGAACCCGATCCCGAGTCCCGCCACCATTTCCGTCACCATCCGCCAGGCGATGTTGGCCTGGCTGTAGTGTTCTTCCTGATGTTTCTTCTCGAGCTTCCGCCCGGCCTTGAAGGCCGCCAGCTTCGCATCCAGGTCGTTCAGCTGCCGCTTTGGATCGGGCGCGCTCATGCTCGGGTCGGTTCCATCAGTGTCGCGCTAGGGATTAGGTGCAGGGGCGGCCTGAGTCAATGTCCGGTTAAGCCCCGGAATTCGGTCCGCAGGTATCTGAAATCATTAATAATTTCCAAAGGCGGCGCGGGACGGCACAGGATGCCGCACCTCCGTTAGCGCCCCAAGAGGGCCAAAACCCATATTCAACCCATCAGTTGACAATGCATGGAACCGGGCCTGCGCCCCGCTCCTCCGGGCATCGGGGCGCGTGATCAGCCGTCGACCCCAGGCCCTTCGTCGAACCGCCAGGGCGCGCCCTCCGCGATCACCCAGTCGCGGAACTGCCGCACCGCGCGCCGCCGCGCCGCCTGCGGCTCGGTCAGGATCATGTAGGACCCGCCCCAGAGCGGCACGTCCCAGGCCCTTTGCAGATCGCCCCGCGCCACGTGAACCTCCGCCACCTCGGCACTGACCAGCATCACCCCCTGCCCCGCGACGGCGGCGGGCAGCGCCAGATCGGCCAGCAGGCGCCACTCCGGCGGTTCCAGCCCGCCCGGATCGACACCGGCGGCGATGAACCAGTCGCGCCACGGATCGCCGCGCCGGTCCTGCAATCGCGGCAGCCGCAGCAGGTCCGACGGACCGGCGATCCCGGCGCAGACCTCGGGCCGGGCAAAGGGATACATCGGCGCGTTGCTGACCAGCGACGCGGGCACATCCGGCACGGTGCGCACCACGGAGCGGATGGCGACATCCGCCTCGAAGCCGGTCAGGTTCGCCAGTGCATAAGAGGCGGTGATCCGCGGCTCGACTCCCGGAAAGGCCGCATGGAACCGCCCCAGCCGCGGCAGAAGCCAGTGCGCCGCGATGGTCGGTTCGCAGGAAACGGTGACGACCCCCGGTGCCCGCCCGGTAAGCGTCTCGGTCGCCTCCGCCAGCACATCGAAGGCCGGGGAGACCTGCCGGAGGTAGGCCCGCCCCTCCGGCGACAGCTCCACCCCGCGCGCCGCGTCACGGAACAGGTTGACCCCCAGCCGCAGCTCCAGCCCGCGCACGTGGCGGCTGATGGAGGAGTGGCTGACCCCCAGTTCCGCCGCGGCGGCGCTGAAGCTGCCATGCCGCCCGGCCGCCTCGAAGGCGCGCAGGGCATTCAGCGGAGGCAGGCTGCGGGGCATGGCGTCATGTGCGGTTTCTGCACAGGTTCTGTCAAGCAACTCGCGTTGATCGAGCCCGCCATGAGCGGGATATTGAGGGAAACCCACGTCATTCGGACACGTAGACATGCACAAGAACCGCACAGCTCCGCTGGCGCGGGTCTGGGCCGCCTGCCGCGCGCTCACCCGCGTCCTTGCCTCTTCTTCAACTCAGGTGGATCCCGTCAACGGCCTGCCGACCGGCCTCAGGGACCATCACCTGCGCGACATCGGCCTGTCGCGCCAGCAGATCTATCTTTACCGGCAGCGGGAGGCGACACCGCCGCGCTTTTGAAATCCCGGGAAAGCATGTATCGCGGGAAACATGACCGCCCGTCTCGACGCCACCTTCGCGGCCCTCGCCGATCCGACCCGCCGCCGCATCCTCGCGATGCTGCTGGAGGACGACATGGCCGTGACCGACGTGGCCGAACCTTTCGAGATGTCGCTGGCCGCGATTTCCAAGCACCTCACCGTGCTGACCAACGCCGGGCTTATCAGCCAGGAAAAGCGCGGCCGCCTGAAGTGGTGCAAGCTGGAACCCGACGCCCTGCGCGAGGCGACGGTCTGGATGCAGGGCTTCGGCCTGTTCGAGCCGGTCAACCTCGACGCCTTCGAGCGTTTCCTGGAAATGGAACTCGCGCCCCGCGACGACATCCCCGACGGCCCACAGAACCCCGACGCGGCCTGAACAGCGCCCGAAGGGCCCTCCCGAAAACAGGCGCAGCCCCGCCCCGGTCGTGCCCGATCCTGCCCCGGTTGCGGCGGGACCGCAACGTGGGCCGGGGCGCGTCTGCCGAGGCTCCGGACGCGGGCGGAGGCGACGGGTTGAGGGGCCAGCCCCTCAAACTCCCCGAGGTATTTGCGCCAAGATGAAGAGGAAGCGCATCAGCTGCGGTGGGCGTCCTCGTCCTTCAGCAGGAGGAGCAGCGAGATCACGGTGAGCGCCACGCCGGGCAGCACCGCCGCCGCGGGCGCGCCCTGTCCGAGCGCCAGTTGCCAGAGGATCACGCAGGACGGCACGAGGTAGGTGTAGGCCATGACCTTGGCCGAGGGCAGGCGCAGGGTGGCGAAGCGCATGATCAGGAAGGTCACGCCGGTCGCCATCAGCGCGGTGTAGAGGATCACCCACCAGACCACCGGAGGCAGCGCGGCCCAGTCGGTTGCCAGGATGTCCGGCGCCGCCCAGAGGCCGAGGATCGCCGCACCCGCCGTGAGGATCGCCGCGGTGAAGGCCAGCGCCGGTTCGCCGCGGTTCAGCCGGCGCAGCAGCGGCGAGTAGAGCGCGTGGCCGATGCAGCCCCAGAAGTAGACCTGCTCGCCGCGGCCGATCTCGAACCGGGCCAGCGCCGAGGGGTCGCCCCGGAAGATCACCCAGAGCGCGCCCGCGCCGCCGATGGCGATGGCCAGCGCCATGCGCGCGGTGGTCGCCTGACGCACCACCAGCCAGCCGAAGACCGCGGTCAGCGCCGGGTTAAGGGTGAAGACCGCCGCCATGCTGACAGGCTCCGCCGTCTTCAGCCCTTCGAACATCGTCACGAAGTAGAGCGCGAAAAGCCCCGCCAGCGCGAAGTAGCGCCAGGGGGCGCGGAAGACCCGAACCTCCGCCTGCCCCGCGCCCAGCGCCAGCGCCCACATGACCGCCGCCGCCACGGCGAAGCGCACCGCGGTCAGCACCGCCGGGTCGATGTACGGCCCGACCATCGCCCCGAACGGAAAACTCAGGGCGACGATCATTGCGAAACCCAGCATGGCGAGGTGGCCCTTGCCGGCCTCGCCCAGCCGCCCCTCCGCCGCGCCCGTCCGGTTCAGCACTCCGTTTCAGCCCCGACGAAGGCCTTCAGATGGGCGAGGAAGGCCTGCACCTTCGCGGTGCGGTGCAGGTCGACATGGGTCACCAGCCACAGCGGCGAGGCCCAGTCTTCCTGCGGGCCCATCACCAGTTCGAGGTCGGGGTTGTTCTTCGCCTCGCGCGTCGGCAGGAAGCCCAGCCCGGCGCCTGCCAGCAGCGCCTGCTGCACCACGCGGCTGTCCTCCGACCGGAAGACCACGCGTTCGGTGTAGGGGACCTGCGCCTGCAGCCAGCGGTAGAAGGGCGCGCGGTTCTCCGGATCGTCGTGGCCGACGAAATCGTGGTTCACGAGGTCGGCTGCGCCGGAGGGGCGGCCGCGCCGGGCGATGTAGTCCTTGTGGCCGTAAAGCCCGATGGACTGGCGCGCAAAGGCCTGCACCACGTTGTCGGGCTCCTGCGGCGCGTTGCCCGCGCGCAGCGCCACATGCGCCTCGCCGTATTCCAGCCGGAACAGCCGGTCGCCGGTCAGGAAGCGGACCACCACCTCCGGGTGCGCCTCGCGGAAGGAGGTCAGCGCCGGGACCATCAGCGGCGCAAAGGCCACAAGCGAGGTCACCAGCAGCTCGCCCGACACGTCGGAGCCGCGGCCGCGGATGCGTCCTTCGAGCTGCTGGAACTGGTCGGCGGTGGTCTGTGCCACCCGCAACAGGTCGGTGCCGGCCTCCGTGGCGGTGTAGCCGCGGGCGTGGCGCTGGAACAGCTTGACGCCCAGCCGCCCCTCGAGCGCGTCGATATGGCGGATCACCGTGGCGTGGTGCACGCCCAGAACCTCGGCCGCACCGCTGACGGTGCCCAGCCGCGCCACCTGGAAGGCGGTTCTGATCTCATCCCAATTGTCCATGTCTCACCATGTGCATCTGCAAACATATTCTGTCCATTTCCTCCGATTGCGTTCACGGATGCAAGAACCAAAATGAACGGCAGAGTTCACAAACCGGATATCGAACAGGAAAACCGAATGACACATACCTTGCTGCGCATCGACGCCTCTGCCCGCCACGAGAATTCCACCACCCGGACGCTGGCCGACCGCGTGGCGGAGCGCCTGCAACCGGCGAAGACCGTCACCCGCGACCTGAGCCAGGAGGTCATCCCGCAGCTCGACGCGGGCTGGCTGCACGCCATGTCGACCCAGACCGACGCTCGCAGCCCCGAGCAGCACGACCGGCTGGCCCTGTCCGACCGGCTGATCGCCGAGGTGCAGGAGGCCGACACCCTGCTGATCGCCATGCCGATCTACAACTTCAACGTGCCCGCCAGCCTGAAGGCCTGGTTCGACATGGTCGCCCGTGCCGGCATCACCTTCCGCTACACCGAGAAGGGCCCCGAAGGCCTGCTCGAGGGCAAGCGCGTGATCCTCGTGGTCGCCACCGGCGGGACCGAGGTCGGCAGCCCGATCGACTTTGCCACCCCCTGGGTGCGCCACATGCTGAACTTCATGGGGATCACCGACATCCAGGTGGTGCGCTCGGACCTGCAGAACCTCGACGCCGAGGCCTCGAAGGCGCGCGCCGAAGCCGACCTCGCCGAACTGGCGGCCTGACCGCCGACCGGACTTGCCGTGTCCTGCCCCCCGGCAGGACCCACCGGGGAGGGCGCTGCCCTCCCCGGACCCGTTCCGGGGTACGCGTCAGATGCCAGGCATCAGTGGCTCTTGCATCACATCGCAGCCCCGGAGCGCGGCGCTGCGTACGAAGGCCAAGGCCGGGGCCAAGCGATCATTCGTGCAAGATGCAGCGAACGGCAGGATCGGGCCCGAACTGTCAATATGTCGTTCCGCCATCGCCTTTCAGGACCTTGAACAACGCCATCACATGCTCTTCGGCGTAGCCGGCCTTGATTGCCTTGTCGAAAAGGGTGCCAATGTGGTTCGGAAACCCGGCATCAATGCCTACGTCCATGGCTTGCCGCTTCAATAGTTCCAGCGATGCCTGCCAAACGGACAACGTGGCCGTTCTTTGATCGTAAGTGCCGTCTCGTATCGTTCCGACATGATGCTGAATGCGTTCATTGTCAGGAAACATCGAAATGAACTTCTGCAGGTCTATTCCCTCTGCCTGGCATATGTTCGAAGCGTGCAGCATTCCCAAGAACTCGCCGAAGCGGATCGACAGCCATGCCAGGTCAAGCACGGATACGGCTGCAATGTCGTCGCCGAGATGCGCTATCTTCCCGCCCTGATGGCCCAGAAGTTTTTCAACCTGCCTGTAGCTGTCAGAGGGTCCGGAAATCAGGATGTTACCGTCCTTCGTTCCCAGATACTGGGGGCCACAGTGAATGGCACCGTAGAGAAAGTCGGCGTTTCTTGCAGCCAGCCATTTCTGGTCTTCCCTTACCTGTTTGGGCAGGCTGGTGCTGAGTTGAATTATCGTTCGACCATCGAGCAGCCGCCCGACTTGGCTGTGCCCAAAGAGGGTAAGAACTGATTTAGGATCGTCTACACAGATGATTAAGACCGGGCTCGCAACAATCGCGTCTGAAATCGTTGGAGCGACGACGACATTCTCGGGCTCCAACGCCTCTGCTTTCTTGATCGTGCGGTTCCAGACGGTTATGGAAACTCCGGCTCTCTGGTAAGCTCTGGCAAGCGCCGATCCCATCAGCCCGAGCCCGAAGATTGTGACTTCGCTCACTTCCCGATCTCCCGACCAAATGCGTGACGAGTGCTTAGACACTATGTCAAATCAGCAAGTTGACCAAGGTCCGGTTTGGGTCAGGAATGCCTGGCATCCGGGCCGGAATTGCCTGGTACGGCACCCTGGCAACATTCAGAGAGTGCGACACCAAGAGCCGGAAATGCACGCCATTCGGCAGCATGTCCGCCGGGATGAAGGGAACCTACGAACCTCAGGGCGCGACCCGGCCCTGCGCGGAGGCCGGGCGCAGAAGGCCGCGGACGTCGGGCGACCGGGGGTCGAGGTCGGCAAAGTCCAGCGCCGCCTCCGCCGTGCGGAACACGCCGATGGGATAGGGCGCGTCGGGATTGATGCGCGACCGGTAGAGGCGCGACACGCCGTAGGCCACGTCGCCCGGCGCGTAGATCGACGTCCGGGACCGGGGATCGCGGGTCTGGTAGTAGGGCCGCAGCCTTTCGGCCAAGGCACGCATCTCGACGAAGAAGTTGTCGGGAAAGCGGCAGTGGGCCAGGTCCATCAGCACGTTCTGCAGACCGTCGAAGTCCGGGTGCTGCTGGTAGTCGAGGAAGGCCTCGATGTTTTCCTCGGACCGCACCAGCCCGTGGAACAGCACGAGCACGATGTTGAGATCCGGGTGAACGGTGTAGTCGACTGGCATGGCGTCAATCGCGCCTCCTCGCGGCGCCCGGGCCCCCTCGGGCCATCTGCGCGGCGGGTTTTCGGATTAGCGGCCGCGCACGCTTTCCTGAACGATTTGTTGTGGGTTCAACGATGAAAGGCCGGTGCGGGTTGCACACGAGCGGGATTTTTCCGCAGGCGGCGCCCGTTGCCCCTCCCCTCTTGCGCAGGCCTCTGCGCCCTCGCAGCCGGGTCGAAGACCTCCTGCGCGCGCCAGTTCGCCGGGTCGATCCCGAGGTGTCCCAGCGCCCCGGCCGCGTCGCGGAAGATGGTGATCGGGTAGCCCGCTCCGGGGGCGGCCAGCGTCGCATAGGCCGTGGCGATGCGGAACGACCGGTCGTCGGGCGCAAAAAGCGCGCTGCGGGTCGGTGCGCTGTGGGCGCGGTAATAGGGGCGGCAGAGGTCGATCAGCAGCTGCACCTCCTTCACGGAGGTCAGCCAGCCGCCGCTCAGGTCCATGGACATGCGGTACTCCGGATCGAAGTCCGGCCCCAGCGCGTATTCGATCGACACCTGGGCCAGTTCCTCCGGGTCGACCCGGCCGACCCACGCAAAGCGCACCAGCTTGAGCTTGTCGAAAACCCGGTAACCGACCATGGTCATCCCCCTCCGGATGGGGAATGTTACCACAGATCGCCCGCCTTTCCAGAACATAGATCATTGACTCCGGGCGCGTGATGCGGCATGGACCAGCCACTTCCGGAAGTCCGCAGAGTCTTCCGGTCCCATGGGCATGGCCCGGGATCGACCTCCGTCAGCGCGTTGCGCCCACGGGGGCATTTCCGCATTGCCCCATGGCACAGGCGCTCCGGCGCCACGGAAGAAGGCGCCCCCGGCGCCATGGAACTCACCGGCGCCCCGGCGCCACAGGATTTGCGAAGCCGGTCGCCGCCCCCTACCTCTCAGGCGACCACCAGAGACATAGAGAAAGGCCAAGGGCCCATGTTCGAAAATCTCTCCGAACGCCTCGGCGGCGTCTTCGACCGGCTGACCAAGCAGGGCGCGCTCTCCGAGGACGATGTGAAGACAGCCCTGCGCGAGGTGCGCGTCGCCCTGCTCGAGGCGGACGTGTCGCTGCCCGTGGCGCGCCAGTTCGTCAAGGCGGTGGAGAAGAAGGCCACCGGCGCCTCCGTCACCAAGTCGGTGACCCCCGGCCAGCAGGTCGTCAAGATCGTCCACGACGAGCTGATCGCCACGCTGGCGGGCGAAGGCGAACCCGGTAAGCTGAAGATCGACAACCCGCCCGCGCCGATCCTGATGGTCGGCCTGCAGGGCGGCGGCAAGACGACGACCACCGCCAAGCTGGCAAAACGCCTGAAGGAGCGCGACGGCAAGAAGGTCCTGATGGCCTCGCTCGACGTGAACCGCCCCGCCGCGATGGAACAGCTCGCCATCCTCGGCACGCAGATCGGAGTCGACACCCTGCCCATCGTCAAGGGCGAGGACCCGGTCGCCATCGCAAAGCGTGCCAAGACGCAGGCCGGCCTCGGCGGCTACGATGTCTACCTGCTCGACACCGCCGGCCGCCTGTCCATCGACGAAGAGCTTATGGCGCAGGTGGAGGCGGTCCGCGACGTCGCCAACCCGCGCGAGACGCTCCTGGTGGTCGACGGCCTGACCGGCCAGGACGCCGTGCACACCGCTGAAAACTTCGACAACCGCGTCGGCATCACCGGCGTCGTCCTCACCCGGATGGACGGCGACGGCCGCGGCGGTGCGGCGCTCTCGATGCGCGCGATCACCGGCAAGCCGATCAAGTTCGTCGGCCTCGGCGAAAAGATGGACGCCCTCGAAACCTTCGAGCCCGAGCGCATCGCGGGCCGCATCCTCGGCATGGGCGACATCGTGGCCCTGGTCGAGAAGGCGCAGCAGACGCTGGAGGCCGAGCAGGCCGAGCGCATGATGAAGCGCTTCCAGAAGGGTCAGTTCAACATGAACGACCTGCGGATGCAGCTCGAGCAGATGATCAAGATGGGCGGCGTCGCCGGCATGATGGAAATGATGCCGGGCATGGGCAAGATGGCCAAGCAGGTCGACAGCGCCGACATGGACGACAAGATGATCAAGCGCCAGATCGCCCTGATCAACTCCATGACCAAGATGGAGCGCGCCAACCCCCAGATCCTTCAGGCCTCGCGCAAGAAGCGGATCGCGGCGGGCGCCGGCATGGAGGTCTCGGACCTCAACAAGCTGCTGAAGATGCAGCGCCAGATGTCCGACATGATGAAGAAGATGGGCAAGATGGGCAAAGGCGGGATGCTGAAGCAGGCCATGCGCGGCATGTTCGGCAAGGGCGGCATGCCGCCGGGCATGGACCCCTCGCAGATGGACCCGAAGGCACTGGAAGCGGCGGCCAAGCAGATGAGCGCCCGCGGCGGCATGCCCGGCCTGCCCGGTGCGGGCGGCGGCAGCGCCCTGCCCCCCGGCCTCTCCGGCTTCGGCAAGAAGAAGTAACCCTCCCGAAAGGACAGCCCCCGCGCTTCGCGCCGCCCGGCCCAGATTCGGCCCGGCTCCGGACCAGAAGCACACCGCCTGACACCGCCATGCCCGCACCCACGCTGCATACCCCGCGCCTGACGCTGCGCCAGCACGCCCTGGCCGACCTCGAACCGCTTTACGCGGCGCTGGGGAGCGAGCACGCGCGCTACATGGGCGGGCCGTTCTCGCGGCGCGACGCGTGGTACATCCTCGGCGCCGAGGCCGGAAGCTGGGACATCCTCGGCCATGGCTCCTGGGGCGTGGAGACGCGCGACGGCACCTTCGTCGGGCAGGTCGGCATCAACCGCCCGCCGCACTACCCGGAGGCAGAGATCGGCTGGACCCTCCTGCCGGAGGCCGAGGGCAAGGGCTATGCCACGGAGGCCACGACCGCCGCGCTGCACTGGGCCTGGGAAAACGGGTTTCAGACGCTGGTCTCCTACATCACGCCGGGCAACGACCGCTCCATCGCGCTGGCCGAACGGCTGGGTGCGGCCCCCGACCCGGACGCCCCCCTGCCCGAGGGCGAGACGCCCGAGGAAACCGTGGTCTACCGCCATGCGCCGGACACCGACGGCGCGCCGGAGGCCTATGCATGAGCCTGACCCGCGCGCCCCGCCTCGAAACCGACCGCCTGATCCTGCGCAGCCCGGAAACCGCCGACGCAGAGGCCTACATCGCCTTCCTCACCGACCGCCCCCGCGCGGACGGCTTCGGCGCCTATGACAACCGCGGCGACGCGTGGCGCTGGTTCGCGCTGAACGTCGGCCACTGGCACATCCACGGCTACGGCTATTTCACGCTGGAGCTGAAGGACACCGGCGCGGTCGCAGGCATCTGCGGCATCTGGAATCCCGAAGGCTGGCCGGAACCGGAAATCGGCTGGGCGCTCTTTGCCGGGCACGAAGGCAAGGGGCTCGCGGTGGAGGCCGCGCTCCGCGCCCGCCGCTGGGCCTACGAGGACCTCGGCCTTCCGGCCCTGACCTCCAACATCGTTCCGGGCAATGCCCGCTCCGCTGCCCTGGCAGAACGCCTGGGCGCCGTGCTCGAACGCACATACGACAACGTCTACATGGGCCAGGAAGAACTCTGGCGCCATCCCGCACCTAAGGATGTCCTGCCATGATGGCCTCGTATTCCCTCAGCACCGACCGTCTCGTCCTCCGCACCCCGCGCGAGGAAGATTTCGAACATTGCGCCGCCTTCATGTCCTCCGAACGGTCGAAGTTCACCGGCGGCCCGACCGCCGACCGCTTCGACATCTGGCGCGGGTTCCTCGGCTCCATCGGTCATTGGGGCCTGCGCGGCTACGGCTTCTTCACCGTGCTGCACGACGACCAGCCGGTGGGCCGCGTCGGGCTGGTCAACCACATCATGTGGGACGAGCCGGAGCTGGGCTGGCACCTCTTCGAAGGGCACGAGGGCAAGGGCTTTGCCACCGAGGCCGCCGAGGCCGTGCGCCTCTGGGCCGCGGAAACCCACGGGCTGAACCACCTGATCTCCTACATCCACCCGGAAAACGCCGCGTCGCGCCGCGTCGCCGAGCGGATGGGCGCCACCCACGAACGCGACACCACGCTTCTGGGGCAGAACGCGCAGGTCTGGCGGCACAGGAAGATCGTGCCATGACACCCCGTGATCTCAACGCGAAGGCACCGTGCGAAAAGCACCGCCCCGGTCCGGCCGCGCGCGCCGCGGCCCGGATGGGCGGCCGCGTGCCGGTCCTGGACACCAAAAGGCTGCAACTGCGCGGCCCGCGTGTCTACGACTTCGACGCCTACGCCGAGATCATGACCTCCGACCGCGCCATCTTCATGGACGGGCCCTACACCCGCGAAGAGGCCTGGGGCGACTTCACCAATTACGTCGCCTGCTGGATGCTGCACGGCCACGGCCTGTGGACCATCGACGCCGCCACCCAGCCGACCGCGGGCTTCGTGCTGCTGGGCTACGAATGGGAAGACCCGGAGCCGGAGCTGGGCATCTTCCTGACCGCCGCCGCCGAGGGTCAGGGCTTTGCGCTCGAGGCGCTCGAAGCGGCCCGCGACCATGCCTTCAACGACCTGAAGTGGGACAGCGTCGCCTCTTTCGTCGCCTCCGACAACGACCGGGCGAACCGCCTGATGAAGCGTTCCGGCGCCCGCCGCGATCCGGTGGTCGAGGCGCAGATCAGCGAAACCGACCTGCACGTCTGGCGCCACCAGAAGGAGGTCGTGTGATGCCCGGCCAGACCATTCCCGTGCTGGAGACGAAGCGCCTGCGCCTCTGCGCGCCCGAAGCGCAGGACTACCCGGACTTCAAGGCGACCTTCGCCTCCTACCGCTCGCGCTTCATGGGCGGGCCGCTCAACGCGTACGAGGCATGGATGCTCTACGCCGCCGAGATCGGCCACTGGGAAATCCGCGGCTACGGCATGTGGATGATCCACCTGAAGGACACCGGCGAAACCGTCGGCATGGCCGGCGGCTGGTTCCCCGCGAAATGGCCCGAGCGCGAGATCGCCTGGATCATCTGGCCCGACCGCTCCGGCAAGGGCTTTGCGCTGGAGGCGACCGACCGCGTCCGCCGCCACTTCTACCACGACCTTGGGTGGGAGACCGCCGTCTCCTACATCGACCCCAAGAACCTCGATTCCATCCGCCTTGCCGAACGGCTGGGCTGCTGGAAGGACCGCGAGGCCGCCACCATCGACGGCTCCGACGCGGTCTACCGCCACCCGACCCTGGACCAGCTCAAGGGCCAGACCGGGCACGGCATCGCGATGGAAATCGCGCACTACCAGGACCCGCTCTTCAAACCGAAAGGCTTCGCCATTGACTGACGTTCAGGACGATACACAGCGCGCAGCGATGCTGCTGAAAGGCCACCGCGAGTCGATCGACCGGCTCGACGCGATCCTCGTCTACACGCTGGCCGAGCGGTTCAAGCACACCCAGGCCGTGGGCGTCCTCAAGGCGCAGCACGACCTTCCGCCCTCCGACCCCGCGCGCGAGGAAAAGCAGATCGCGCGGCTCGAAGACCTCGCAGTCCAGGCCGACCTCGACCCGGATTTCGCCAAGAAATTCCTGAATTTCATCATTCAGGAGGTGATCCGTCACCACAAGGAACACCAGAACTGAGGCCACAAGACACGGCCTTCAATCGCCATTCAGATCAAGGAGAAACAAAATGGCAGTCAAGATTCGTCTCGCCCGCGGCGGTTCCAAGAAGCGTCCCTTCTACCGCATCGTCGCCGCCGACTCGCGCATGCCGCGCGACGGCCGCTTCATCGAGAAGCTGGGCACCTACAACCCGCTCCTGCCGAAGGATTCGGAAGAGCGCGTGAAAATGGACCTCGAGCGCATCCAGTACTGGATGTCCCACGGCGCCCAGCCGACCGACCGCGTGTCGCGCTTCCTCGAAGCCGCAGGCGTGATCGAGAAGAAAGAGCGCGCCAACCTCAAGAAGGGCGAGCCGGGCAAGAAAGCCCAGGATCGCGCCGAAGAGCGTGCCGCCAAGGCAGCCGCCGCCGAAGAAGCGACCGCCGAGGAATAATCGGCCCGCATCTGCGGCACGGTCCCCGGACCTTGTCAGAAGCCCCCGCCCCACCGGCGGGGGCTTTTTCGTGTGCGGATCACACCGGCCCCCGCGGCCCGAAGCGCCTCAGCGCCGGATCGACCAGGTCAGCGCAACCTCGTGGCCCGAGGCCTCCAGCATCCCGCGCTTCGATGTCCAGCCCGCCGGGCAGATCACCATCCCGGCCCGCGCGCCCCGCGCCGCCAATGCCGCCTCGGCGGCCTGCAACAAGCGCAGCGCCTCGCCCGCGACACGCTCCGCGCCGATCTCCGCGAACCCCTCGTGGAAATAGTCGTCGATCATGCCGATGCCCTTCGGATCGTGCGCGGCGGGCAGGTGCAGCGGGGTGGCGGGATGCGCGATGGCATAGCCCGACACCCGGCCCCCGGCCTCCGTCACCAGCATGTCGCGGTCCGTCAGCGTCAGGCTCTTGCGCATCCACGATTCGAACCGCGCATCCGCCTCCGGATGCGGCTTCCAGAACGGGTCGACCGCGTAGAGGCATTCCCGGTTCACCGCGCTCTGCGCCACAAGGCCGGGAATGTCCTCTGCCCCGGCCAGCCGCACAGCCCCATCCGCCGCATCCATCCGCGCGCCGTAATACAGCGTCAGCGGCTCGTAACCCGCCCCCTCCAGCGCCGCAGTCCAGGCACAGGGCAGCACGGAAGAGGCCAGCAGCACCCTTGCCCCCGCCTCCCGCAGGTCGGCCTCCGCCGCTTCCAGCAGCGCCTCTGCCGTGCCCTCCGGGGCGTCCGGCGCCACGGCGCAATCCTCCATCAGAAGGCCGGGCATCCCGTCCTCCCCGGCATAGATCGGCGGCACCGGCAGCAGGATGGAATGCGCGACACCCGTGATGCGCCCCTCTTCCTCTGCCACGGTCCAGCCATGCCGGATCGGCGTCCCGCCCTGTGTCGCACCCTCGATGAAGCTGGCGACCGCCGTTCCCGCATCGGGCTTCAGCGCCCACAGCGCGGGATCACAGGCCTGCCGCGCGGCCGCATCCTGCAACAGCAGCCCGGTGACGGACCCCACATCTTCGGGCGAAAACGGACGAACGACGGTCATGACGGGCACTCCTGCATTGAAACGCCACAAGCTAAGCCCGTTTCCCGCGCCTCTGCCAGCGGATGAACCGCCCCCGGCGGCTTCCCGCACACCCTGTGTCCGTCCCCTCTGGCCCCCGCCCGCGCGCCGTGGCACATGCTGCGCCATGTTCGGACTGATCCGCCTCCCCATCCTGTTGCTCATCGCCTTCGTTGCGGGCATCTTCTACGAGCGCGCGCAGCAGGAAGAGTCCTGCGCGGCGATGGGCGGCAACTGGATGCGTGCGGGGCTTTGTGCCCTGCCATGAGGACGACGGACATGGACCAGACGATCTGCGTCGGCGCCATCGCGGGTGCCTTCGGTGTGCAGGGCGAGGCGCGCCTGAAAAGCTTCACCGCCGATCCCCGCGCCATCGAGGACTACGCCCCCCTCACCACCGAAGACGGGCGCAGCTTCGACCTTCAGATCACGCGCGAGATCGCCAACGGTTTCGCCGCCCGGCTCACCGGCGTCCGCACCAAGGAAGAGGCCGACGCGCTCAAGGGTGTCCGCCTTTATGCCCCGCGCGACCGGCTGCCCTCGCTCCCCGACGACGAATTCTACCACACCGACCTGATCGGCCTGTCGGTCTTCGACACCGGCGGGGTGGAACTGGGCAAGGTGAAGGCCGTCCTGAACCACGGCGCCACCGACCTGCTGGAGCTGCACACCGCAGGCAAGAGCGGCACGGTCCTGCTGCCGTTTACCCGCGCCTGCGTGCCCACCGTCGACCTGACGGCCCGCCGAATTGTCGCCGATCCGCCCGAGGGACTGCTCGACTGAGCGATTCTCCGGGCTGCGGTTAGGGGGCCGAAATAAGGCAGCCGCCTTGCTTTCGCCACATTTTCTGTTTCAGTCCCGCACACAAAAGCTGCTAAAATGAGTGATCGCGCTACGTTCAGCGTCAATCAACTTAATTTACACCCTGCGTCACCCACTTCTTGCCACAGTTGTCGTCCATTTTTGGCCTCAATGGGGACGTATTTGATGGATCGTCGTTTTGATTAGCCAGAAGTTCAGAATGATCTTCTCCGGACTTGCCGCCGCGCCCGTATTGACGGTCGCACTGGCGTCGCTCCATGGGGACATGCGCGCCTTCCTGAGCGGGTCGGTGGCCATGACCGGCGTCGCCTCCGTCGCCGCGACGATCCGCTGGCGTCCATTGCGCCCCGGTCGCCGCAATTTCATCTCCCTCGGCAGTCCCGGCCCGCTGCGCAGCACGCCGCGCGACCTGCCCTCTCCCAACCGCCAGCGCGAGGTCCTTGCCCGCGCGCTCTCGCCTGCAGAGGACGGCCCCGTCGACGACCGCCCCGTCTCCCGCGAAGAGGCGGTCTCGTGGATCCTGCACCGCTCGCTCTCCGCCTGGCACAGCGGCCACACGGACTCCGCGCTCACCGACCTGCCCGCGCCGCGCCTGCTGACGCTGTACCTGCTGGCGCGCCTGCTGACCTCCTCCCCGGGCCAGGCCGGCGAGATCGCGCAGCACTTCCGCCGTCCCGACGCGGTCCTCTCCATGCGCGACGAGGTCGACAACCTCGCCCGCATCCGCGCCGAGTGGGACCGCGACCAGCGCATCTGGATGGCGACCCACTGGCTCTGGACCCGCCAGGCGCAGGACACCCCGTCCGCCTCCCTCGCCGAGGCGCTGGAACAGCTCGGGCCGCCCGACATCGACCTCTGGCACCGGGTGGTGACCGAACACGACCCGGACAATCCCGATCAGGCCGCCGCCGCCTTCTGGTGCCTCAGGCAGCCCGCCTGCGACCGCGCCACCGTCGCCGCCTACCTCGCCCGCATCGTCCTCGACGGACGGCTGGTCGCGGCCGCGCGCAAGGGCGACACGCAGGTCCTGACCGAAGTCCGCGGCACCATCGACCGCTGGAACGCCGGCGTCTACAAGACCGGCGACCTCGGCATCGACCCGCCGCAGACAGTGACCGACGCGGCCCCAAGGCTCCCCGACACCCTGCGCGACCTCGAACAGGCCACGGGCGACCGCTGGCCCGCGCCCGCCGGGGCCTTCACCCGCCGCGACGGCCGCCCGCCCCGGCCGCGCCCCGCATGGGACCTGGCCACCGGGCAGCTCACCACGGAGCCGCAGCGCGAAGACTACCTCGACGCCCCCGCCGCGCTCCTTCCGGTGCAAAACCCGTTCTGAGCGCTTGCCGCCCGCCGGTGGAACGGGATAAAGCCCGGCCATGTCCGACGCTCCCCGTTCCCATGGCCGCAAGACCATCCGCCCCAGCCTGAAGCCGCGCGACCTCATGACCGAGGCGCCCGCCCTGGCCCGCGCATGGCACGCGCAGGTCATTACGCTCTTCCCCGAGGCCTTCCCCGGCATCCTCGGGCTGTCGCTGACCGGCAAGGCGCTGCAGCAGGAACTCTGGCAGCTCCAGACCGTCCCGCTCCGCGCCTTCGGCGAGGGCAAGCACCGCAACGTCGACGACACGCCCGCGGGCGGCGGCGCCGGCATGGTGCTGCGTCCCGACGTGATGGGCGCCGCCATCGAACACGCCCGCAGCCAGCAGCACCCCGGCGCGCCGCTGATCTACCTCAGCCCGCGCGGCAAGCCCTTTACCCAGGCGATGGCCCGCGACATGGCGCAGCGGCCCGGCGTCACCCTGATCTGCGGACGGTTCGAGGGGCTCGACCAGCGGGTGATCGACCACTACCGCATCGCCGAGGTCTCCATCGGCGACTACGTCCTCACCGGGGGCGAACTGGCCGCGCAGGTCATGCTGGACGCCGCCGTGCGCCTGCTGCCCGGCGTCCTCGGCAACGCCGACTCGACGGAGGAAGAGAGCTTCTCCGACGGCCTCCTGGAGCATCCGCAGTACACCCGCCCCGCCGAATGGCAGGGCCGGACGATCCCCGACGTGCTCCTCTCCGGCCACCACGGAGAGATCGCGAAATGGCGCCGCCAGCAGTCCGAAGACCTCACCCGCACCCGCCGCCCCGACCTCTGGAACGCCCTCAAGGCCCGCAAGGACGTCCCCTGAAGCGCCGCGCAGGGCCCCCTTGATCCCATTGCCGGACAAGGATTTTCGCCCATGCGCACGATCTGCCTTCTCACGCCCCTACCGCTTGGGAGCATACCTCCGAATGCCGCTTCACATGATCGCCCCGAGGTCCTGAAGCGGACCGTTTCCGAAATCGGCCCTAAGCCAACATTCGTGCTGTGCGCGGCGGATGGCCGGTCCCAGCCCCTTGCGGTCGTTCGGCGCGCGCTTCCCGAACGAGACATCGGACCTACAGGTCATGCGGCCGGGGTGGCTGGACAGCGGGACAGAAACGATCCCTTCTGCCGCAGTCAAAAACCTTGGGCAGAATCGGCCAAGAAAGCACATGGCGAGGCAGCTCAGCCTTGACTGAGAAATGCTGTCGCCAGCCGCGTGTGCGGCTCGCGACACAATGCATCAGTTCACTTCCCCGCGCGGAGGACGCCGATCCGGCCTGGATACTGAGCTTTGTCGTTCTCGCGCCATTGGAAGCGCACGTCGACAGCTACATGGTGCTTGTCAGCAAGGCGTTGGATTTCCTTCCAAGCATCCTGAGCTGATTGCCCTTGGATCGAGATGCCTAACTCAGACTGGTACTTGTACCCTTCTGAGACGTACTCATACGGCTTTGAGGGTATCTGAAGTTCATGGCAGAGTGTTTTCGCATCCATTCCGTTCTTCTTCTTGGTCGCGGTGATGACATTCAGTAGCACACCTGACCAGTTCGCTTTGCCGAGCGTCTTGCCGCCTACTGAGGCATCTAGCACCCGCGTGAAAGAGAGGCCGGGCGCGGAGCGGAACTCCATATCACCTTCGTCTGAAGCTGTGCTCGAAACATCGCGCGGCATCATCTCTTCCGGCGCATCGTCGCGCTCGAGGCCAAGCTGCTCCATTTTTTCCCGCACTAGGCGGTCGATGGTTTGAGAAGGCGTCTCTGTCCCGAGCCACGTGGCTACGGACTTGAGATCGACAAAAGTTGCGTCGTTCACGCGTATGACAGGCATTATGGCTATCCCCTGGATTGACTTCACATGGAATATGTAACATGAAATTCTGAGGGCCTCAAGACTACATGTTACATAAATCATATGGCGGTCAAAAACGGTCGTTTCTGTCCCTCCCGGCATGTTCAGGAAACGCGAGAACGTTAGCATGGACATAACCCCTGGGCTAAACCTCCGAGGTTTTGATACGTTTCTGTCCGGATCCTGCGCATTGATGCCGTTCGTCCAAGGCACAGCAAAAATCGGCTTTACGCCCAAGGCGCACGTCAGTCGCAAGCCGACGCAAGATGCTCTCAGCCTCGCCGAAGGCCGATTTGCTCGATCCGAACGTACGCCGGCAGTCTGCCGCATCTTGACCATGAAAATCAGTAACGCCCCTTCCGGTATGGAAATCCGGTCGAACAGTGCCTCCATTGGCTCTCAGTTCACTCGGAACCCTCCGCCACCTGAAAACGGTTAACGCAAGGAGCGGGGCATCACGGTCTTTGAACCTCGTTAAGCTGTATTGACGGGCGGAACCGCCCGGATTGGCCGGGATTGGCAAGCGATCTGGCCTTTGGCGCAATGGTCCGGCCCCGCACGCCGGAATTTCGGCACAGGCTCGCGGCAACGTGAGCGCGATTTGCCGCGAAACCGGGCCCTACACTAAAAACCTTCCCCACCCGGCACCAAACCCACCCGAATCGCCCATCTGGCGCGTTAAAGAAGGTTGCCAACCGGCCGGTTCGACCCCTCCAACCGGCCGGGACTCGCCATAAGGAAGGGTTAATCCGCCCCGGTTAACCCTGCGGTCGGCGGGTTTGCGGGGGCTTGGGAAATTCCCTTGATTTGCAGGGGCCCCGCGCGTAGAAGGCCCCATCTCAGGCATCGGGGCGACTCGGATGCCTTTGGTATCGTGGCGGCCCCACCCGGGGCCCCACGCAAGCAAAGCAACAGCTGGCGGTGCAAATTCCTGTCTGGAATCAAGGCACTGACTGACATTTCCGCGGGCAAACCGCGTGTGAAAAAGGAGAAGGTCAGATGGATCTGATCGCACAACTCGAAGCGGAGCAGATCGCTTCGCTGGGGAAAGAGATCCCCGACTTCAAGGCAGGCGACACCGTCCGCGTCGGCTACAAGGTCACCGAAGGCACCCGCACCCGCGTCCAGAACTACGAGGGCGTTGTCATTTCTCGTAAGAATGGCAAGGGGATAGCCGGTTCGTTCACCGTTCGCAAAATCTCCTTCGGTGAAGGTGTGGAGCGTGTGTTCCCGCTGTACTCCACCAACATCGAGTCCATCGAAGTCGTCCGCCGCGGCCGCGTCCGCCGCGCGAAGATGTACTACCTCCGCTCGCGCCGCGGCAAGTCGGCCCGCATCGCGGAAGTCACCAATTACAAAGCCCCGAAGGCTCAGGCGTAAGGAACGGATCGGATGAAAAAGGATCTTCACCCCGACTACCACATCGTCACCGTCAAGATGACCGACGGGACCGAATTCCAGACCCGCACCACCTGGGGCAAGGAAGGCGACACGCTCGTCCTCGACATCGACCCCACCGTGCACCCGGCATGGACCGGCGGCTCCTCGCGCCTGCTGGACCAGGGCGGCCGCGTGTCGAAGTTCAAGAAGAAGTACGAAGGCCTCGGCTTCTGATATTTCCGAAGCCCGGCAAGGGCTTATTCGCCGACAGGAACGCCGCCCTCCAGGGCGGCGTTTGCCTTTTCGGGGACCGGTTCCTGCAGCGGCATGACCGGGAACAGCATGGAGATGCGGGTCCCCTCCTCCGAGCTTTCGATCCTCAAGCCGCCGTTTGCAGAGCGTACGAAACCGGCCACCATCGACAGGCCCAGCCCGGTGCCCATGCCCGGCGGCTTGGTGGTGAAGAACGGTTCCGCCACCAGCGGCAGCGCGTCCCTGGGAATACCACAGCCGGTGTCCACCACCGCGATCGAGACATAGCGCCCGGGTGGCAGCGCGTGTCCGTCCCCGGTCTTCAGCGGCTCCGTCAGCCGCTCCTCCGACGTGACGATCTCCACCACGCCGCTGCCTTCGATGGCATCCACCGAGTTCTTCACGAGATTCAGCAGCGCGGTCGTCAGCTGCGTATCGTCCAGCCGGACAGGCAAACGCCCCGGATGGCGCACGTGCAGCTTCTGTATGCGCTCCGGCACCAGCGTCTGGACAAGCGAGACGATCCCATCCACGGCGACGTTCGCATCGACCACCCGCGCCCGTGTCGGCGCCTTGCGGGCATAGACCAGAAGTTGCTGGACAACCGCCTCCGCCCGTTTCGCTGCGGCCTGCGCCTCTTCCACCACAGCGTCGCGTTCGTCCCGTTCCGCCAGCAGGTGGTAGAGTTCGAGGTTGCCCTGCACAACCGTCAGTATGTTGTTGAAATCATGCGCGACTCCGCCGGCGAGGCGGCCGATGGCGGACATCTTCTGATCCTGTGCCAGCCGTTCCGCCGTCTCTTCGAGCGCCAGCCGAGAGGCGCGCGAGAACAGCATCGCCAGCGCCGTGTAGGCCAGGGCCACCACCACGACAATCAGCACCCCCGCCTTTGCGAATGGGCCCTCGAACTTGTCCATGTGGCTGCCGACCACCAGCAGAAGGAAAACGCCGAACAGGGCAATCTGCGACCAGGCCAGCCAGAGGATCCGGTCGCCGCGCCGGATCTGGTAGACCATCGTCGACCCCATGAGGATCGCGCCGAGGGCGATCTTTTCCGGCGCCTCGTTCATCGCGAAATACACCGGCAGCCACATGAAGGAGACGACGACGACAAGGTAGGACAGACCGGCGATCGTCAGGTGGCGCGGCTCTGCCGTCTTGCGGTGCACGACGATGTAGCGGCAATGCAGCGCGTGACCGATGAAGTATCCGGCACACCACACGGCAGGCAGCAGGTTGCCCTCGTAGAAGAACAGCAGGACCGCGCCGAGAAACACGGCCACCAGCCGCGCGATCAGCTCGCGACGGACGCCGTATTCGACGTCGTACAGAAGCTGCATGTTCCGGCGTGTGCCTGTCATCTGCACCCATCTACCCTGTTGGTCCGGACGCCCGGCGCCCACGCATCTCCGGGAGCAGCCGACAGCGGACCTGCCGTTCTGCGGCGCCGTCGCTTACAACCGGGGCTCAGTACATTTACGTTTCGTAATTCTATACGCTCAACAGGGCCTGCAAAGACCCAAGCTTGGTTAAGGCCGCGGCTTTTTGGTTGAAACGGTGCGCTATTGGCACCGCAGGGCGGGATCATCCAGCAGCGTGAACAAGGCGGCGTCGTCGATGGCGTCCGGGGCATAGCTGGCCCGGTTGGCCGACACGAGGCGGTCCAACGCCCGACCCGAGGCCTTGCCCCAAACGCCGTCCGGCTCCACCGGCCCGCAGCCCCGCACCGCCAGCTCGGCCTGAAGACCAAAGACCAGAACGCGCAACGGCAGGTCGTCCGCCTCCGCCATGATGTGCTCACCGGGGCAGGAGGTGCTGGCATAGTGCAGATGGGGCCGGATATTGGCGGTCGGCACGCGGTAGGCCCTCTGCGCTTCCGACATCACCCGGATATAGGACAGACGTGCGACGTCGGTCAGCGTCTCGTGATTGAAATCGCCAAGCGCGACAACTGCGAAATGCCCGGTGAAGTCGGCCTTCTCGGTGCCGCCATGCACCGTGGACTTGGTGGCCGGGGCGTAGCGCACGGGCCGTCCCTTCGCGATCTGGCCGGTCTTGTCGACGGCATAGTGGTAGGCGATCATTCCCAGCCCGGCATTAGCCACGTGATCGTGGTTGATGTTGCGCACCCTCTGGGAAATAGACTGCCGGTCACGCGCCGCCGACGCCTTGCGGAAAAGCGCCGCATCCGTCCCGGCGAACCCTTCGTGGTGGAAGGTGATGTGGGTGATGCGCGGTTGCGCATAGGGGCGCAGCGCCTTCTGGTCGATTTCGCTCAGCTCGACCGTGATCTCGCCGGGGACCTTCAGCGGCGCAGGCTCGGGCACCATCCCCTCGGCCCAAAGCGCCGCGGGACACAGGAGCAGGACGCTCAACGCTGCGATCTTCGGTAGCTTCATCCGCGGCACCTCCCCTGCCATGTGGGAAGTAGTCTGCCCGCAAGCGGTGTCCCGCGCGACCGGGAAATTGCCGGCGGCAGGAACGTGCCGCCGCCGGCGTGGGTGCTGTTCGGGGCGCGGACGGACCGCGCCCCACGCTGTTACTTGAACTTGCGGATCTCGCCGGACTTCAGCCGCGTCATGTAGCTGTCCAACTCCCGCTTCACGATCGGCATCAGGAAGTAGAGGCCCGCGATGTTGACCACCGCCATGGCAAAGATCGCAGCATCGGAGAAGTCGATCACCGGGCCGAGGTTTGCCGCCGCACCGATCACGACGAAGATGCAGAAGATCACCTTGAAGACGATCTCGGTGGTCTTGCCTTCGCCGAAAAGGAAGGTCCACGCCTTGAGGCCGTAGTAGCTCCACGAGATCATGGTCGAGAAGGCGAACAGGATCACCGCGACCGCCAGCACGTAGGGGAACCACGTGAAGGCCGAGGAGAACGCCGCCGAGGTCAGGCTGACGCCCGAGGACCCGTCCAGCGTCTGGATCGACCCGCCTTCGGTCAGGATGTATAGGCCGGTCTCCGGATCGCTGACCAACTGGCCCGAGATGATGATGACCAGCGCCGTCATGGTGCAGATCACCACCGTGTCGATGAACGGTTCCAGCAGGGAGACGAAGCCTTCGGTGATCGGCTCCTTCGTCTTCACGGCAGAGTGCGCGATGGCCGCCGAACCGACGCCCGCCTCGTTCGAGAAGGCCGCCCGCTTGAAGCCTTGGATCAGCGCGCCGACAAGGCCGCCCGCCACGCCGAGACCGGTGAAGGCGCCCGCGAAGATCTGGCCGAACGCCCAGCCGATCTTGTCCGCATTCATCAGGATGATGACCAGCGCCGCCAGAACGTAGAGCACGCCCATGAACGGCACGACCTTTTCGGTGACCTGCGCGATGGACTTCAGTCCGCCGATGATCACCGCAAAGACGACACAGGCAAAGATAACGCCGGTGATCCAGCCCGGGTATTCGCCCACGATGCCGGCGATCTGCTGGTGCGCCTGGTTGGACTGGAACATGTTGCCGCCGCCGAGGCTGCCGAGGATGCAGAAGATCGCGAAAAGCACCGCCAGCACCTTGCCGCCCGGCAGGCCGCGCTCAGCAAAGCCCTTGGTCAGGTAGTACATGGGTCCGCCAGAAACGTGCCCGTCGGGGAACTCGTTGCGGTACTTCACGCCCAGCGTACACTCGGTGAACTTGGAGGCCATGCCCATCAGACCGGCGAGGATCATCCAGAAGGTCGCGCCGGGCCCCCCGATGCCGACGGCCACCGCGACCCCCGCGATATTGCCAAGCCCGACTGTGCCGGACAGGGCTGTGGCGAGCGCCTGGAAGTGGCTGACCTCACCGGCATCGTTGGGGTCGGAGTAGTCGCCTTTCACCAGCGCGATGGAATGCGGGAAGGCGCGGAACTGGATCAGGCCGAAGTAGATGGTAAAGACCGTCGCCGCGATCACCAGCCATGCCACGATCCACGGGAAGGTCGTTCCGGGAAACGGGCTGAAGATGAAATTGACGAACCAGCCCGTGGCATTGGCGAAGGCGTCGTTCACCGCCTGGTCGAGCGTCTTTTCCGCTTCCTGTGCACCGGCCGTGACCACCGAGGTGAAAAGTACGAATGCGGCCAGGGCCGCGCGTTGAAAATACGTTGTCATGCTGTGGTGTCCTGTTCTGTGCGCGTCAGGGGACGATGGTGCAGGGCACCGGCGAAGCCTGGACCAAGTGGCCCGCAACCGATCCGAAGACCCGGCTGCCGAGGGTGGATCGCCCGTTGCGTCCGATGAAGACCTGGGCCACGTCCGGTGCATCGGCGATTTCGCAAAGGATCTCGGCGATGTGGCCGTAGCGCATGATGGTCTCGACCTTGGCGCCCTTTGCTTCTGCCGCACGCCTCGACGGCGTGATGATCGCACTTTCGGCGCGGGCGAGTTCCTCCTTGCGGCGCTGGCTGCGTTCCTCGATCTCCTGCGGGGTCAGGAAGGAATAGGGCGACCATTCCAGCACATAGGCGATCACGATGGTGCCACCCTGGGCAATGGCCCGCTCGGTCGCGAAATCCAGCGCACGCTGCGCCGTCTCGCTCCCGTCGAAGCCGACAACGAACTTCCCTGTCATATCCGTGTTATCCTTTTGTCTTTATTGTTGGTTCAGCCTGAGGGCCTTGAATAGATTAGCAGTCGCCTCACGGGCGAATGGGCCGAAATGCTGTACTGCACCGGCGAATCCGACTGATTTTCCCTGTTCTGCGCGGACTTTTTGCAAAAGCTCGCCCCGTGGTTCCCGTAGCGGCAACTGCGACTCATTGGACCGTTTTGAATTCAGTTATTCGAATGTATAAGGACGCAATCCAGATTCTCGAGGCAGGAGCGCACCGTGGAATTCCGCAAGATCACTGACGACATCGCCGTCTCGCCGCAGACGTCAAGGACATTGCCGACGCCGGATACCGGTCGATCATCTGCAACCGCCCGGATGGCGAAGGCGCCGACCAGCCCACCTTCCACGAGATCGCCGCCGCCGCCGAGGCGGCCGGTCTCAAGGCAGTCCACCAGCCTGTCGTCAGCGGCAAGGTGACGGACGACACCGCCGCGGAGTTCGGCAAGCTGCTGAAGGAGCTGCCGGGCCCGGTTTTCGCCTACTGCCGCACCGGCACCCGTTCGGCGACTCTCTGGTCGCTGTCGCAGGCCAGGACCATGGAGCCTTCGGCGATCCTGGGTGCCGCAAAGAACGCGGGCTATGACATGGCGGGCGTGGTCCGCCGTATCGTCAACGGCGGCAAGACACCCACCGATGAGGGCGACGCGAAATTCGACGTGGTGATCGTTGGCGGCGGCGCCGCCGGTATCTCGGTCGCGGCTTCGCTGATGACGCGCCGCTCCGGGCTCGACATCGCCATCATCGACCCGGCCGACATCCACTACTACCAGCCCGGCTGGACCATGGTCGGCGGCGGCGTGTTCGAGGCACAGACCACCGCGCGTACCATGGCCTCGCTCATTCCCAAGGGTGTGCACTGGATCAAGTCCGCCGTTGCCGCCTTCGAACCCGGGAACAACGCCGTGATCCTCGACGGCTGCCGGGTCGTGAAATACGACCGGCTGATCGTCTGCCCGGGGCTGAAGCTCGACTGGAACGGCGTCGAAGGGCTGGTGGATACGCTTGGCAAGAACGGCGTCACCTCCAACTACCGCTTCGACCTGGCGCCCTACACATGGGAGCTGGTGCAGGGACTGAAGAAGGGCCGCGCACTGTTCACCCAGCCGCCGATGCCGATCAAATGCGCGGGCGCGCCGCAGAAGGCGCTCTACCTGTCGGGCGACCACTGGTATCGCAACGGCGCGCTGAAGGACATCGACATCCAGTTCATGAACGCCGGCGGGGTGCTGTTCGGGGTGAAGGACTATGTGCCCGCGCTGATGAATTACATCGAGCGGTACGACGCCAAGCTGAACTTCTTCCACAACCTGATCCGCGTGGACGGCGCGGCGAAGCAGGCGACCTTCAGGGTGGCGAAACCGGACACCGAACCGGCAGAGGTCACCGTGGACTTCGACATGCTGCATGTCTGCCCACCGCAGGTCGCCCCCGACTTCATCCGCGTGTCGCCGCTGGCCGATGCGGCGGGCTGGGTCGACGTGGACCAGTCGACATTGCGCCACAAGACCTTCGACAACGTCTGGTCGCTTGGGGACGTGATGAACGCGCCCAACGCCAAGACCGCCGCCGCCGCGCGCATCCAGGCCCCCGTCGTGGCCGAGAACGTGGTCGCGGACATGCGCGGGCTGAACCCGCAGGCGCTCTACAACGGCTACGGCTCCTGCCCGCTGACCGTCGAGAAGGGCAAGATCGTGCTGGCGGAGTTCGGCTATGGCGGGACGATGCTGCCATCCTTCCCGAAGTGGTTCATCGACGGCACCAAGCCGACCCGCGCGGCGTGGCTCCTGAAAGAACAGATCCTGCCGCCGATCTACTGGAAGGCCATGTTGCGCGGCCGGGAATGGATGGCCCGGCCAGAGACCGTCTCTGCAGGGTGAAGCACGAAGGGCCGGGACATGTTTCCGGCCCTTTTAGCGCGCCACCGAGGCAAGTTTTCCATGCAAAGGTGCATTCGAACCTTTTCAAATTCTATTTTTCGAATATATAAGCGGTCAACAACCGGGGCGACTCGCATGTCTGCCCCCAGACCTACAGGACTATGCCAATGGCTTCCCCCATCCTGAACCGCTTCAAACAATACCTGCCGATACTGCAGTGGGCGAAGACCTACGACCGCGACACCGCGACCTCTGACCTTGTCGCCGCCGTGATCGTCACGATCATGCTGATCCCGCAGTCGCTCGCCTATGCCTTGCTGGCCGGACTGCCGGCCGAGATGGGGCTCTACGCCTCCATCCTGCCGCTGGTGGCCTATGCGATCTTCGGCACCTCCCGCGCGCTGGCCGTCGGCCCGGTTGCCGTGGTCTCTCTGATGACCGCCGCCGCCGTGGGCAACCTCGGCCTGTCCGATCCGCTCGAGATCGCCGTCGCGGCGGGCACGCTGGCGTTCATCTCCGGCGTGATCCTCACCGTGCTCGGCGTCCTGCGCCTCGGGTTCCTCGCGAACTTCCTGTCGCATCCGGTCATCGCCGGGTTCATCACCGCGTCCGGCATCCTGATCGCTGTGTCGCAGCTCAAGCATATCTTCGGGATCAAGCTGTCCGGCGACAACCTGCCGGAACAGATCGCCACCTTCTTCGAGCACGTGGGCGATACCAACCTTATCACGCTGGCCATCGGTATCGCCGCGACTGCCTTCCTGTTCTGGGTCCGCAAGGGGCTGAAACCGCTGCTGATCCGGTCGGGCATGAAGCCACGGCTCGCCGATATCTCGGCCAAGGCCGGCCCGGTCGCCGCCGTCGTCGTGACAACGCTGATCGCCTGGGGCTTCGGCCTGGCGGAGCGTGGCGTGAAGGTCGTCGGGGACATCCCGATGGGGCTCCCGCCGCTGACCATGCCGTCGATCTCCCCCTCGCTCTGGAGCGAGCTGTTTGTCCCGGCGCTGCTGATCTCGATCATCGGCTTCGTGGAGTCCGTCTCCGTGGCCAAGACGCTGGCCGCGAAGCGCCGCCAGCGCATTTCCCCCGACCAGGAGCTGATCGGTCTGGGCACGTCGAATATCGCGGCTGCCGTGTCGGGCGGCTACCCGGTCACCGGCGGCTTCTCCCGCTCTGTCGTGAACTTCGACGCGGGCGCGGAAACCCCGGCGGCGGGCGTCTTTACCGCCGTGGGTATCGGCCTTGCGACGCTGCTGCTGACGCCGCTGATCTACTTCCTGCCCAACGCCACGCTGGCCGCGACCATCATCGTTGCCGTGCTGTCGCTGGTCGACTTCTCGATCCTCAAGACGGCCTGGGGATATTCGAAGGTGGACTTTGCCGCTGTCGCCGCGACGATCCTGCTGACCCTCGGTTTCGGGGTGGAAGCGGGTGTCTCGGCTGGCGTGCTTCTGTCCATCGGCCTGCATCTCTACAAGACATCGCGCCCGCATGTCGCCGAGGTCGGCCTTGTCCCGAACACCGAACACTTCCGCAACATCAAGCGGCACAAGGTCGAAACGAAGCCCCACCTCGTGACCCTGCGCGTCGACGAAAGCCTGTACTTCGCCAACGCCAGCTTCCTCGAAGACTACGTTCTGGGCCGCGTCACCTGCGACCAGCCGATCCGGGATGTCGTGCTGCAGATGACCGCCGTGAACGAGGTCGACCTGAGCGCACTGGAAACGCTGGAAGAGCTGAACCACCGGCTGAAGGACATGGGCATCCGCCTGCACCTGTCGGAGGTCAAGGGCCCGGTCATGGACCGCCTGAAACGGTCCCACCTGCTCGACCACCTGACCGGCAAGGTCTACCTGTCGCAGTTCAACGCGTGGCAGGCCCTCAGCCCGGCGCCGCAAGACCCCGAAGCCGCGAAGTCTTCAGAGGCGGACGCGGCCTGACGGCGTCAGGATAAAGACCTTGTCGCCCTCGAAGGCGGCAGCGGTCAGCTTCCGCCCGTAACCGGCCCCTGTATCGAGGTTCAGCCGGTGCGGGCGGAAATCCGGCGTGTCCACCGGCGTGTGCCCGTGCACGATGAAGGCCCCGTGGTCCCGCTGATCCATCAGGAACTCCTGCCGGATCCAGACGAGGTCGTCCTCCACCTGATCCTCCAGGGCAACACCCGGACGGACACCTGCGTGAACGAAGTACAGCGGCCCGACGCGGTGGAAGGTTTTCAGCTCCTGCAGGAACCGGAGGTGTCCGTCGGGCAGCAGCGCACGCATCTCCTCCGCCAGTTCGCTTTGCCGCACACGTTCCGGCACGGTCAGACCGTAGGAGGCCGCCGTCTCGATCCCGCCGAGATTTGGGTGGAACCAGTGGTAGCCGACCAGCAGGTGCGGATCGTTGCGCGGTGCGGGCGGGGTGACGAACCATTCGAACAGGCGGTCGTGGTTGCCCTTGATACAGGTCCAGTTGCGCCCCGCGGCAAGCCCCTCGCAGAGGATGTCGATCACACCCTTCGAATCCGGCCCCCGGTCGACATAGTCGCCCAGAAACACGATGTTGGCGTCCTTGCCGCCATCTGCCTCGATGCGGGACAGGGCCTCTTCCAGCAGGGCCCGCTGACCGTGAATGTCGCCGATGGCGTAGATCGTTTCTGTCATGGACAGGGACCTAGCACCCTCCCCCGCCAGCCGCCAGAGCCTGCTCTGCGCCGCCTGCCACCGCGCCGCCACACCACGCCCAAAAACGCGCACAATCTGACGCAAGGTCAAAGATGTCTTGGGCTTCCAAGTTTTCGCGACGTAGCTTATGGCGGCGTGCCCCGGCCAATCTGTATTTCCGGTCGCGGGCATATCTATCAAGGAGTTTGAAGATGAATGGACTGTCGTTCTGGTTCTTTGTGCTTGCAGTTATTTCCGGTGCTCTCGGTATGGCCTGGGGCATCCAGATGTCCGCCTCGGGCGACCACAGCCTCTCCATCGCGCATGCGCACCTGAACCTGATCGGTTGGGTGGGTTTCGCGATTTTCGGGATCTACTATCACCTCGTGCCCGCCGCCCATGGCAAGCTTGCATGGGTGCATTTCTTCGTGGCGCTACTGGGCCTTGGCGCCATCGTGCCCGGTATCGTCCTGGCGGTGACATCCCAGGGCGAGGTACTGGCGAAGGTCGGATCAGTTCTGACCTTCCTGTCGATCCTGATTTTCCTCGTCGTCGTCATCCGGTCGCGGACTACGACGGCCTGAACAACGCCCCCGAAAAGGAAAAGGCGGGGCTGACCCCCGCCTTTTCATTTCTGGTGCACCTGTCCTGCCTCAGGACACGTCGAAGGACAACGGCTTGATCTGGCGGAACAGGCCCGTCTCGGCCAGCTTGGCGCGCGCCTCTGCCGGGACCGGCTCATCGACGTAGAGCAGCGCGATGGCCTCGCCCTTGGCCGCCGACCGGCCCAGCGTGAAGTTCGCGATGTTCACGCCCATACCGCCCAGCGTCATGCCGAGCGCACCGATGATCCCCGGCACGTCCTCGTTGGTGGTATACAGCATGTGCGCACCCACCTCGGCGTCGATGTTGATGCCCTTGATCTGGATGAAGCGCGGCTTCCCGTCCGAGAAGACCGTACCCGCGATCGACCGCTCGCGCTGTTCGGTCACGACGGTCACCTTGATGTAGCCTTCGAACGCACCGGTCTGCGCCTGGTTCGTGGTGGAGATCTTGATGCCGCGATCCTTGGCGATCAGCGGGGCCGAGACCATGTTCACGTCCGGGTTCACCGACTTCATGATGCCCGCGATCAGCGAACAGTTCAGCGCGGCGAGGTTCATCTCGGCGGCGTAACCGTCATAGAGGATGTTGATCGCCTTGATCGGCTCGTCGGTCATCTGGCCGATGAAGTTGCCGAGGTGGTCGGCCAGCTTGATCCACGGCCCCATGACCTTGGCCTCTTCGGCGGTCACGTTCGGCATGTTCAGCGCGTTGGTGACAGCGCCGGTCAGCAGGTAGTCGGCCATCTGCTCGGCGACCTGCAGGGCGACGTTCTCCTGCGCTTCGGTGGTCGATGCGCCGAGATGCGGCGTGCAGACCACGTTGGGCAGGTTGAAGAGCGGGTTCTCCTTCGCAGGCTCCTCGGCGAAAACGTCAAAGCCTGCGCCGGCGACGTGGCCGGATTTCAGCAGTTCGGCCAGCGCCTCTTCGTCCACCAGGCCGCCACGCGCACAGTTGATGATCCGCACGCCCTTCTTGGTCTTCAGGAGGTTTTCCTTCGACAGGATGTTGCGTGTCTGGTCGGTCAAGGGGACGTGCAGGGTGATGAAGTCCGCGCGCTTCAGCAGGTCGTCGAGGTTCTCGATCTTCTCCACCTGCATCTGCTTCGCCTTCTCTTCCGAAAGGAAGGGATCGTAGGCGATGACCTTCATCTTCAGGCCGCGTGCACGGTCGCAGACGATGCCGCCGATGTTGCCCGCGCCGATCACGCCCAGCGTCTTGCCGGTCAGCTCGACGCCCATGAACTTCGACTTCTCCCACTTGCCCGCGTGGGTCGAAGCAGAGGCCTCGGGGATCTGGCGGGCGACGGCGAACATCATGGCGATGGCGTGCTCGGCCGTGGTGATCATGTTGCCGAAGGGCGTGTTCATGACGATCACGCCGTGCTTCGACGCCGCGTCCTTGTCGACGTTGTCGGTGCCGATCCCGGCGCGGCCCACGACCTTCAGGTTGGTGGCCTTCTCGAGGATCGACGGCGTCACCTTGGTGGCCGACCGGATCGCGAGGCCGTCGTAGTTGCCGATGATCTCGGCCAGCTTTTCCTTGTCCTTGCCCACTTCGGGCATGAAGTCGACGTCGATGCCGCGGTCACGGAAGATCTGGACGGCCGCGTCGGAGAGCTTGTCGGAGATGAGAACTTTGGGAGCCATTTCTCTGGTCCTTGCACTATGCTGTGAGGGAACGGACCCGGACGCCCCTGCGGGGTCCGGATCCTGTGCATTTGAGGAAAAAGGAGGTGTCGCTCAGGCCGTTTCGGTCTGCGCCGCGATTTCCGTCTCGAAGGCCCACTTGAGCCAGAGCGTCAGCTTCTCGACATCCGCGGCCTCGACCGTGGCACCGCACCAGACGCGCAGGCCCGCCGGGGCATCGCGGTAGGCACCGATGTCATAGGCGGCGTTGTAGTCGTCCAGCTTCTTGGCAATCGCCTTTGCGAAGGCCGCGCCGTCCTTGATCCGCGCATCGGTGAACTTCAGGCAGACGGAGGTGTTCGACCGCGTTGCCGGGTCTACGGCGAGGTTCTCGATCCAGTCGTGCTCGTCGCAGAAGTCCCACAGCACCTTGGCGTTGGCGTCGGCGCGGTTCCGGAGCCCCTGAAGACCACCGACCGAGCGCGCCCAGTCGAGCGCCACGAGGTAATCCTCGACCGCCAGCATGGAGGGCGTGTTGATCGTCTCGCCGACGAAGATGCCTTCGATCAGCTTGCCGCCCTTGGTCATGCGGAAGATCTTCGGCATCGGCCAGGCCGGGGTGTAGGATTCCAGCCGCTCGACGGCGCGGGGGCTGAGGACCAACATGCCATGCGCCGCTTCGCCGCCCATGACCTTCTGCCAGGAGAAGGTGGTCACATCGAGTTTGTCCCACGGCAGGTCCTGCGCAAACGCGGCAGAGGTGGCGTCGCAGATGGTCAGCCCTTCGCGGTCAGCGGGGATCTTGTCGCCGTTGGGGACACGCACACCGGAAGTGGTGCCGTTCCAGGTAAAGACGACGTCGGTGTCGAAATCGACCTCGGCAAAATCGACGATCTCACCGTAACCCGCGGTCTTCACCTCGGCGTCGATCTTGAGCTGCTTGACCACGTCGGTCACCCAGCCGGACCCGAAGGACTCCCAGGCAACCATTGTGGCCTTGCGGGCGCCCAGCAGCGACCACATCGCCATCTCGACGGCGCCGGTATCAGAGGCGGGAACGATGCCGATCTTGTAGTCGGCGGGGATGCCCAGGATCTCGCGCGTGCCTTCGATGGCCGCTTTCAGCTTCTCCTTGCCGATCTTCGCACGGTGCGAACGACCGAGGGCGGCATCGGAGAGCTTGTCGAGCGTGAACGTGGGGATCTTGGCGCAGGGGCCAGAAGAGAAACGCGGGTTTGCCGGCCGCGTGGCCGGATGGTCGTGTGCCATATCTGCTAACCTTCCAGATAGATGCCTCTCGTTGGGGAGAGGTGTCCCGCCGACGCGTCTATGCCCTTCCCGCAGGCTCGGCAAGTCGGATAATGCAGCCCGATGGTCGCATTTGATTTTCGCCGGCGCGGGTCTGGAGCGGATCGGAAACTTCGGGCAGGCGGCGGACCGGCAAAGACGGTCAGAGCCGGTCGAGGCCCCCTTCAGCGAAGTCGGCGGCCAGCTCCGCGAACTCCGCGCGGGACAGCCCCTTGCCCGGGCGGTGCCACTGGTAGACCCAGTTGATGATCCCGAAGACCGTCATGGTGGCGGCGCGCAGGCGGTCCCCTGTCAGGTCGGGGCGCTGCTGCTGCAGGGCGCCGGACATCAGCCGGACGAGGGTCCGCTGGTGCGACAGCACCGGCTGCTGCAGGTCGTCGGGCAAGGTGTGCAGGGTTTCGAGTTGCAGCTTGTGCTCAGCATCGGCGTGTTCGAACGCTTCGAGCAGCGCGGCCATCAGCGCGCGCAGGCCATGCGGCGCCGCCAGTTCGGCCCGTTCGACGACATGATCGTAATGGGTTTTCAGGATGTCCGACAGCATCGATTCCTTGCTGTCGTAGTAGTGATAGAGGAGGGCCTTCGACACGCCGCAGGCCTTCGCCGCGCCCGACATGGAGGCGCGGTCGAAGCCGTTCTTCGCAAAGTACTCCGCCGCGCCCTTGCGGATCGCGTCGCGCTTCTCGGCGTGGTCCCGGGCCAGTCCTCTCGCCACCCGCTCAGCCCTTGGGCCGGTTGTCGACGATGCGCACCGCCTTGCCCTGGCTGCGGGCAACGCCGCCGGGTTCGGCCAGGTCGACAAGGACCGAGACGCCGACCACCTGCTTGATCTTCAGGGACAGTTCGCGGCAGGCCGCGGCGCCCTGATCGGCGGCATGGGGGAAGCACTCCACCTTCACGCGCATCTCGTCCTTGTGCTCCACCCGGTTCAGTTCCAGCTGGAAGTGCGGCGCGAGCGCCTTCACCGTCATCAGCTGCTCTTCGATCTGGGTGGGGAAGACGTTCACGCCGCGCAGGATGATCATGTCGTCGGACCGGCCCGTGACCTTCTCCATCCGGCGCATCGTCCGTGCGGTGCCCGGCAGGAGGCGGGTCAGGTCGCGGGTGCGGTAGCGGACGATGGGAAAGGCCTCCTTCGTCAGGGAGGTGAAGACCAGTTCGCCCAGCTCGCCGTCGGGCAGGACCGCGCCGGTTTCCGGATCGATGATCTCGGGATAGAAGTGGTCCTCCCAGATGTGCAGGCCATCCTTGGTCTCCACGCATTCGTTGGCGACACCCGGGCCCATGACCTCCGACAGGCCGTAGATGTCGACCGCGTGCATGTCGAAGGCGTCCTCGATCTCGCGCCGCATGGCGTTGGTCCAGGGCTCCGCCCCGAAGATGCCGACCTTCAGCGGCGACTTGCGGGGGTCGCGGCCCTGCTCGGCGTATTCGTCGATGATCGACAGCGCGTAGGAGGGCGTCACCGTGATGCCCGTCGCGCCGAAATCCTCGATCAGGCGGACCTGCCGCTGTGTCATGCCGCCCGAGATCGGCACCGTGGTCAGGCCCAGCTTGTCCGCGCCGAGGTGGATGCCGAGGCCCCCGGTGAACAGCCCGTAGCCGTAGGCGTTGTGCAGGATGTCACCGGCGCGCAGACCGGAGGCGCGCAGGCTTCGGGCCACCACCGTCGCCCATGTGTCGAGGTCCTTCTCGGTATAGCCCACGACCGTCGGCTGCCCGGTCGTGCCCGAGGACGCATGGATACGCTTCACCTGCGCGCGCGGGACGGCAAACATCCCGAAGGGATAGTTGTCGCGCAGGTCGGTCTTGACCGTGAAGGGGAACTTCCCGAGGTCTTCGAGGCTGGTCAGGTCGTCCGGATGCACACCCGCCGCGTCAAAGCTCGCCTTGTAATGCGGGACGTTGTCGTAGGCGTGGCGCAGAGACCATTTCAGCCGCTCCAGTTGCAGCGCCGCCAGTTCATCGCGGGAGGCCGTTTCGATCGCCTCGAGATCGCCGGGCCGTGGGGACAGGTCTTCCATGGTCTTATCCTTCCTGTGCTGCCGCCGCGCTGCCGGGCCGCATCAGATCGCTTCCAGCGCGAGAGCGATGCCCTGACCGACGCCGATGCACATCGTGCAGAGCGCGTGTTTCTCCATCCGGTCCTGCAGCGACTGGGCGGCGGTCAGCACAAGCCGCGCACCCGACATGCCGAGCGGATGGCCAAGCGCGATGGCCCCGCCGTGCGGGTTCACATGCGGTGCGTCGTCGGGCAGGCCGAGGTGACGCGTGACGGCCAGGGCCTGGGCCGCGAATGCCTCGTTCAGCTCGATCACGTCGAAGGTCGAGATGTTCATGTTCAGCAGGCCCAGCAGCTTCTCGGTCGCGGGCGCGGGGCCGAAGCCCATGATCCGCGGCGCCACCCCTGCCGTCGCCGCCCCGAGGATGCGGGCGACAGGTGTCAGGCCATGCTTCTCGGCGGCTTCGGGCGAGGCGATGACCAGCGCGCAGGCGCCGTCGTTGACACCCGACGCGTTGCCCGCGGTGACCGAGCCGCCCTCGCGGAAGGGCGTCTTCAACGCGGCGAGCTTGTCCATGGTCGTCTGGCGCGGGTGCTCGTCCGTATCGACAACGACCGGATCGCCCTTGCGCTGCGGGATGGTGACCGGGGTGATCTCCTTTGCCATCCGGCCCGATGCAATGGCGGCGGCGGCCCGCTCCTGCGAGCGGAAGGCAAAGGCGTCCTGGTCCGCGCGCGAGACGTTGAAGTCCTCGGCCACGTTCTCGGCCGTCTCGGGCATGGAGTCGGTGCCAAAGCCCTTCTGCATCGCCTTGTTGACGAACCTCCAGCCGATGGTCGTGTCGTAGACCGCGTTGCCGCGGGAGAAGGCGGCATCGGCCTTGGGCATGACGAAGGGCGCGCGGGACATGCTCTCGACGCCGCCTGCCACGATGATCTCGGCCTCGCCGCACTTGATCTGTCGGGCGGCGAAGGCCACCGCGTCGAGGCCGGAACCGCAGAGCCGGTTTATCGTGGTGCCGGGCACGCTTTCGCCCAGCCCGGCCAGCAGCGCGGCCATGCGGGCGACGTTGCGGTTGTCCTCGCCCGCCTGATTGGCGCACCCCATGATGACCTCGTCCACCGGCAGCCCTTCGGGCACGACGGCGCGGATCACGTGGGCCAGCATGTCGTCCGGGCGGACGGAGGCCAGAGCGCCGCCGTAGCGGCCGATGGGGGTGCGGGTGCCCTGGCAGAGCCATGCTTCACGCATTGGGTTTCTCCTCTGACGCGCGCGCGGCGCTTGTTTCTGACGGCTCTTCGAAGAGCGTGCCCTTGATGGTCCGCGACAGGCCACGCATCAGCGCGACAGTGCGCCCGTCCTCGCCGGTGACTGTCACGTCGTAGACGCCAGACCGTCCGGGCCGGGCCTGTTCCCGCGCCGTGGCAGTCAGACGCTCGTCGGCGCGGCCCGGGGACAGGAAGGTGATCTGGTTCTCCTGCGCCACCGTCACCTGGTTGTAGGTGTTGCAGGCGAAGGCGAAGGCGCTGTCGGCAAGGGTGAAGATGAACCCGCCATGGCAGATGCGGTAGCCGTTCAGGTGATGCGGCATGACCTGCATCGACAGCACCGCCTCTCCGGGCGCGATGCGCTCGATCCGCATGCCCATGCCCTGACTGGCGGCGTCGGTGGCCCACATGGCCTCCGCCGAACGCTCTGCGCGCTCCTGTGGTGTCATTGGCGATGTCCTCCCTGCCCGGAACGATGCACAAACCCGACCGGTCGGTCAAGTATGTTGATTTGTGGCGCGGCTTGACGCAGGGTGGCGCGAGGGTGGCGCACAGCCCCACCCTACAGGACGTCATCAGGGAGGAGAGGTCATGAACCGCATCGCACCGGAAAGCTACGTGGCAGGGAAGTGGATCGGACCGGGCACCGCGGCCAAGCCGATCATGAGCCCGGTCGACGGGTCGGAAATCGCCCGCGCCGGGGGGGCGGACCTGGACTTTGCGGCGATGCGGGCCTTCGCGCTGGACAAGGGCGGACCGGCCCTGCGCGCCATGACCTTCCACCAGCGCGCGAAGATGCTGAAGGCGCTCGCAGGCTACATCGGGTCCCGCAAGGAAGAGCTTTACGCCCTGAATCCCCTGACCGGCGCCACGCGCAAGGATGGCGCCGTGGACATCGAGGGCGGCATCATCACCATGACCGTCATCGCCGGGAAGGGCCGCCGCGAGATGCCGGACGGCCACGTCTACCTTGACGGCGAGGTCGAGCGCATCTCACGCTCCGGCACCTTCCTCGCCCAGCACATTGCCGTGCCGCGGCAGGGGGTTGCGGTCCACATCAACGCGTTCAATTTCCCCGTCTGGGGGATGCTGGAAAAGCTCGCCCCGACGCTGCTGGCCGGGATGCCCGCCATCGTGAAGCCGGCGACCCAGACCTGTTACCTGACCGAGGCCTGCTTTCGCATGATCGTCGAGTCGGGACTGGTGCCGGAGGGTGCGGTCCAGCTGATCGTCGGGGGCACGGGCGACCTTCTGGACCAGCTCGGCCCGCAGGACGTGGTCAGCTTCACCGGCTCGGCGGACACGGCGCTGACCCTCAGATCGAACCGCAACCTGCTGTCCCAGTCCGTGCGCTTCATGGCCGAGGCGGATTCGCTCAACGCCTCTGTCCTCGGGCCGGACGTTGTGCCGGGCAGCGAGGAGTTCGACCTGTTCGTGAAGCAGGCCGCCACGGAAATGACGGTCAAGGCCGGGCAGAAGTGCACCGCGATCCGGCGGATCATCGTGCCCGAGGCGCAGATGGATGCCGTGACGGAGGCGCTGGCCGCACGGCTGCGCGGCACGACCATCGGCGATCCGGCGGGCGATGCGCGCATGGGGGCGCTGGCCTCTGCCGCGCAACGGGCGGACGTGCTGGAGAAGGCGGCGATGCTCGCGTCCGAGGCGACGAACGTGCTGGACGGCCTGACTGCACCGGACGGTCCCGGCTTTGTCGCGCCAATGTTGTTCCGCTGCGCCGACCCCGATGCGGGCCGCACGGTGCATGACGTGGAGGCGTTCGGCCCGGTCTCGACCGTCATGCCGTACCGAGACCTGCCCCATGCCGCCGCCCTTGCCAACCGTGGGAAAGGGTCGCTTGTGGCGTCGCTGGTGACGGGCGATCCGCAGGTGGCGCGCGCCTTCACGCTGGACAGCGCGGCGTGGCACGGGCGGCTCTACATCACCGACCGGACTTCAATGAAGGAGGCGACCGGCCATGGCTCTCCGCTGCCGCACCTCGTGCATGGCGGGCCGGGCCGCGCCGGCGGGGGCGAGGAACTGGGCGGCGTCCGCGGCGTCCTG